>CAWEXY010000019.1:0-67733 GCA_963813135.1 uncultured Verrucomicrobiae bacterium
CCGCGCCCGCGTCGCCTGTCTTCGCGTAGGTCTGCGCCGCTCCAATCGTTCCCTGCTTCACCGCGCTGCTGCCAATCTTCAGCAGTTTGGCCACCATCGGGTACTTCTCGATCGTCTGCGCCAGTCCACTAAGGTTCTTCGTCTTCTCGGCCAAGCCCATCGTCTCGCCCGCTTTGCCCAGCATCCCCAGCAGCTCTTCCCCGGTAAACCACTCACCGATATTCTCAGCCGCCTCACCGGCTGCTCCGGCTCCCTTGTTCGGCGTCGCCGCGACAAGCTGCGCATCCTGCTCGATCTTCCCGCCCGCTCCATGACCCTGCGGCGCTCTGAAGACGCCGGTCAGCGTCTTCAGAGCGCCCGCGCCAACCCCGGCCAGCACCTGGCTCCCCAACTTCACCGGGTTGTACCAGCTCAGCCCGTCGATGTATTTGTCCACCGCGCCTTCGCTTCACAGGTCCGCCGCATGATCGCGCGCGTACTGTTGCAGCGCGGGTTTCGTGGCGAACGTATGCCCCAGCGATGCCGCTGCCTGCACCTTGCTGTAGGGAATCTGCACCGTATTCCCGCCACTGTCCACCATCGGGTAGACGCCTTCGCCCTTGCTGTTCTCCGTCAACCCATGCCCCACTGGGTTTGGCTTCGCCGGCATCGGCGTTGGGGCCGATGACGTCAGCGGCGTCAGGGTGACGCCCGGCGGGGGCGCTTGCGATGATGAATTGGCCGATGATGTCAGCGGCGTCAGTGTGACCCCCGGCGAAGAGACCGCTGGATGCGGCGGTGTAAGCGGCTGTGCTCCGGCAGCCATCTACTTAGTCCCCAGCGCATGATAGCCGGTCGCGTCCTGGTAGCCAACCACATTGCCGTGAGCATCGTGCCCGAGTGCCGTTGCAGTAGGTGGAACTCCTTGGCGGCAGTGCCATCGGGGATGTATTCTGCTGCGTCTGCGCGCCAATTCCCTGCTTCTCCTGCACCAGCCGTTGGCGGTATGCCGGATCCAACGCAGCTCGCGCTTCCTTGGCTTTTTCATCTATTCCTGGCATCGGTGCTTCGTAAGCATTGCTTGGGGCCGCGTTCTTCCAGGTCTGCTCGTAGCTGTCGAACTTGTCGCCCATCGACTGTGCCTGTGTCTCAATGGCTGCCTGCCGATTGCCGGTCAATGTGGATGCAAGCGTCTTTTTGATGGCAGCGATCGCAGGTATTGTTGAGTCTCCATAGAAACGTGCCAACTCGGTAGAAAGAGTGTCAACCTTATTCTGATATTTGTTGTAGTCGGCCGTCCCGTAGATGTGGCTCTTCACTGTGTTCAGCTGGCTAATTCATTTAAATGTTTTAGCGCAGTAGCACCAGCATTCAGCGCGCCGCCAGCGCTTCCCGGCTTTGAATTTGTGTAGTCTTTGTAGGTGGTGATATAGCTGCTCACCTTTGAACTGTCGAAGTCGGGATATTTATGTGCAACGGAAGCCGATAGGTCGGGATCCCGCGCCGCCAAATATCCTAGCCGATCCAGCGCAATTTTGCCTGTCCCAATCTCGTCGATCAAAGCCGATCCAGCGGCGCTGTGTCCACTGTCGAACCGTTCCTAGCTGCGTCGGCATTGGCCTTGTTGCCCTCAGCTCCGCGCTGGAACGCCAAAGCCTTGTTGGCCGCAATCTCGCTCGGCACCTTGCTCGCGGTCGCGTTCTGTTCCGCCGTACCCGCATTCTCATGCTGCAGCTTCGCAATCCGCTCGGCGTCGGCGTTCTGGTCGGTCCCAGCCTTCGCCGTGTATGTCTGCAAGTCGCGCGCCGGCATCCCGTCCGCGCTTGTGTTCCACACAATCTTGCCCGGCTCGGTCGCCGTCGCTCCCGGCTGAAAGGTTGGGAACTTCGTGCCCGCGGGCAGCATCGTGTCTCCATTGTCTTTCGGCAGCAGCCAGAACTCCGTGCCTTTGCGGTTGCCGTGGCGTCATACACTGGCAGGCTACGCACTAGGTTCCCATTGAAGTGTTTTGCCCAGATCGTTGGCTCGGCCTTCTGCAAGTCCTGGAAGTTGGTCGAGTCGAACGTCCCCAGGCTCGTTGCGTCCTCCTTGCGGTATTGTTCCCGCAGGTTGTCCGCCATCTCCATCTGGTCTTTGCTGATGCCGATCTCCTGCCGATGCGCCGCCAAACTGCTCGCCGCCCACTGCAACTCCTGGGTGTGCGCATTCATCTTGTCCAGCTTGTCCTGCCGCGCGCTCGCCTCCATCTGGTTCTCGTCGTCTTTTTCCTGCCCGGCAATCTTTGTGTCCGCCTGTACGCCAGCCTCGGCCGCCCTCCCCATATTGCCCGCGCCCTTGCCCGCCGCCAGTCCCGCCGCCGCACCCTCTAGCGCTTCTCCGCCCAGCTTCGCCCACTGCGCCCCTCGGGTCATGGTTGCTGATTCACGTATTTGTTCCCATTCTGGTCGGTCGCCATCTCTGGCCGCGTTGTGCCCGTCAGCGCGTCCATCACGCTGTCCACCACACCCAGAATGCCGCCACGCTTGGTCGGAGCCAACACGGTCGGCTGCGCTGGTGCGCCTGCGGCTGCTGGTGACGTCGCTGCCGGAGGGGTTGGGGCCCCCGGTGTCGCAGGCGTGGCGCTGGCCGGCTGCGCAGCCCCAGCATCGGGCGCTGTAGGGGTCGCTGCCGCCGCGCTCTGCTGCATCTGGTCCGCCGCCTGTGTCCCCGTCGTTGTGTCGCCCAGTGCCATCACTCACCTGCCTTACGCAACGCCAAATTAAAGATCGGCAGAAACACGTGCCGCAGCCATGGATGCCGCCGGATCGCTTCTGCAGTCTGCTTGCCCCAGCGCGCGTACATCGCGCAAACTATATGCCCCACTATAGTCCGCGAATACTTATTGATCAGCCACGTCCGCACCTTCACCGTGCGCGGATCGCTCCATCCGCCATACAGCTCCGCCGCGATCCAGCAGTATTTTGTAACAGCACCCGCGCCAATCGTTCCTGCCGCGCCAATCGCCGCATTCACCCAGCTATTGTTTTCCTGCGCAATTTCGTTTGCCGTGGTAGATGCCGCGCTGCCCGCGCCTGTTGCCGCGCCGGTGTATGCCGTTGGGTTGTACTGCCCGCTCACATCCTCCAGCGCCGCCGTTGCCTGGCTAAACTGCTGCGAGCCTTGCGCATAGTCGGCCTGCTGTATCTGCTCTTCTTCGCTGGATTCAGTCTGCGCCGCGCTCTCCGCCACCTGCTCCTTCAACTGCTCCTGGCCACCGCTGGGCAGCGGGTTCGTCCCTCCACCCTCCGCCGCCAGATTCTCATTCACGCTCTTCGCCGCGCCAGCATAGTTCTCCGCCGTGCCCTCGACGGCCTGCGCGTTCAGGCCCTCTTCTTCCTCTGTGGAAAAGCCCTTCTGGTTCGGCCCTTTGGCCAGGATCGGGTCATACACCGACTGCATCTGCTGCAACAGCGCCTGGTCCTCGCCGTATGTCGTCGTGGCCTCTTGCGTCGCCTGCTGGTAGAAGGCGGCCTGCTGGTTCTCAAGGTCGGTCTGGCTTTGCGTCGGTCCGCACATTTGCTTCGCACCGTTCTCGTCGTCTTCGACGATTACCCCTTGATAACGTATGCTTTCAGCCGGGTTTGGCCGTTCGCCATCTCTCCAACTTCCGCAAAGCCCAGCCTCTTCTCGCAGAACAGAATCAGCCGTGGGCTCCTGCTAGTGAAATATACCGCATCGAACCCCTTTTCCGCCAACATCTTTTCCAGCCACTTCCAACCCTTGTCCATCCCCAGCATCGATCGCAGCCTGGTCCCCTGCCGGTCGCCCGGAGCAAACTGGATGTGCAGCTCCGCCGCCTTCTCCGGTTTCAGCCCAATCCCCAGCGTCCCCAGCGGCGCATCCTGCCTCGCGTCTATCCGCACCATCTTGAAGAAGAACACGGGCCCCAGCGTGTCCTCCAGCACATAACCCTCCGCGCCCGGGCGCATCTCCAGCCAAAACTTCGGATCGAGTGTGCGATGGTCCGGGTCGGCCTCGTTCCACTCCTTAGCCAGCGCAGCGTCTTCCTCCCGCGCCGGCCGCAGAGTGAATCCGTCGAATTGGAACGCCTCTAGGCTCATTGGGGATATTCCAAGTGCGGCTCAGGAAAATCATCGCCATTAGCTTGATGTAGCAGATCAAACTGCTCTTCCTTCTTCAGCTTGCCGCGAATCGCCCGCGCGCGTTCTCGCACCGCTGGCTCAATTCCCTCGTCCTCAGCAATCTCGCTCATCAAATCATGCAGCGTCAGTTTCGGCATCGCTCACTCCTGCAAACAAATCTCCAGACTCAACAGTCTTCTTCTCGACCGCTGCCGGAGCGGTATTTTCCAAAGCCTCCATGCAAACGTAGCAAGGCCCGCGCCGTCCGCCGTCAACGCGATGCAGCGTCTCTCGCGCGCATCTCTTGCACCAGAAAGCCGCGCTCACCGTGCTCTTCGTGTAGTGCTCAGGCATCGCTCTCATTCACTTTCTTCACGTTGAATCCTTTTTTTCGCAACTCACCGGCGTGCCTGCCGCAGCGAAATTGGTCTGGGAACTTCATCCCATGCTTGGCAATCGCATAGCGCAAAGCAACATACTGCAGGCAACAATAAACCCTTCGCGCAACACTGGGACGCTGCATAAAAGCGATGGCGTTTCAATTGCGGGGGGGGGATTTTTGCACATTTCATGCCTCTACTTCCTCGTCTTCTTCCACTCGCGGCCCTGCGCCGGCCTTCAGCTTCTCCCGCACCAGCGTCACCGCATCGCTCACCGTCTCGATCCGCGCCGTCTCTTCCATCTCGATTTGAATCCCGTACTCCTCCTCCAACTTCATCCCCAACTCAATCATGTCCAGCGAATCGCAGTCCAAGTCCTCGCGCAGCCGCTTGCCCGGTGTCACATGCTCCACGTCGCAGATCATCAGTTCGCAAATCATCGCCTGTATCTTCTCTTCCACCTTCCGCCGCTGCTTCATGGTTTTCCTCAGTATGTCTCTGTCCAGATTTGAACCGTTGCGCCACCTACATCCACCTGCGCGTTGTAGGAGAGTCCCGGGGGCACGGTTGCGCAGAGTGATGCCTGGGCAAAAGCTGCTGAAAATTGCGCCACCTTCGCCGTTCCCGCCGTCACCGCCGCACTGCTTCCCACCTGCACATAGAGCGTTCCTGTCCCTCCCCAACTCATGCTTACGTTCAGCGTAATCGTGTGCCCAGTATTGTTAACGTCTCGGTTCCAGGGCTGCGGCTAGCGGTTACGTCGTGTGGGGCAGGTGCGGTTGTAGACGGTTGCGGCGTACTCTCGATCGCCGTTACCTGCCCCTGGTTATTCACCACCACCTTGGCGTTGGTGTAGGTGCCTTGCGTAAGGCTTGGCGCCCCAAAACCCCAAAACCCCAAAACCCCAGATGCGTAATCATTATATAAATATATATTACGCTGTTTTACTTTAATGAGAATTCAACAATTTTTAATAATCTTAATTGGAATTCCTAATGGCGTTACGTAAAGATCAAAACGAACAACCTGATGAGCAAAACATATTAGACAACGCAGGACAAGATATGTATTTAAAAAGGTATACATTGAAATAGTCCGGCTTTCAATGAAGCTGTAGACACAAAGGCAATTTTAGAAGAACTATTCACTCAATACATGAGTCAAGAGGATACAATGATTACTAACGATAAGCTACAAGAGTTTATATCTGCTTTTGAGGCAAAAACAGGCAAAAGTCAAGAAAATGCAATTGAAACTATTAAAAACACATGTAAGGAATTAGCCGTTACATTCTGAAGATCCTGGTGAGGAAAAATTTAGTCTGGAGCAGCTTTTAGCAATATTCAGCCAACCAGCAGAAGCAATTCCCGAAAGCCAACCTACAAAAATTGAAATCACTTGCATTAAAACATTAAAAAAAATGCAAGAGGCAGATATTAAAGAGCATTCACTAGAAATTTTAGAGCAGAAAATATCAGGAAACCAGGAGAAGATAGAGTATAATAATATAGAAACGATGAAAATATTTATAGGAACTTGATAGAATTGAGTATGAAAGAAGGGGATATAACCCCTCAGCAGATAACTGAAATATTGGATCAACTTTTCTCAAGATGTAATATTGTAGTGGCTGAAATAAAAAGCGTTTTAAAAAGCAAAGGGGAATTAACAGGACTTTCAAAAGAAATTGCCTCGTTTGCTATGGAAAATGATACGAGTGGAGACTTGCAAAGCAAGAAAATTACTGGAGCCAGTGTCAAAAATTGGATTGAAATGTTTTTAGGAGCAAATCAAACAGCCGTAGTAATTGACACAACTAATGAGCTGGGTTTATATGAGGAAGGTGCAGAAAAACTTAACTTAAAACAAAAGGAAGAGGAGAAAGATGAATTCAAAGAACAATTAGTAAATAACATTGCATTATATGAAAAATTATTGGCACAACAAAAAGCACAAGGAAAAAATACAACACAAACAGCGGTTTTAATTGACTCACTTAAAGGCCAACTAAAAGTTTATATGAGTCAAAATCCCAATGCTGAAGATAAAGCTGCAAATAATCAATCTATGTCTATTTATGGAGTAATAAAACCAAAAAAAGCTTTAACACAACAAGAAAAGAAAACTAAAGCATTAAAGGATATTTTCCATTTTTATGCAAAGCAGAGAGTTCATGTAAACGGGAAAAAAACATTTGATGCTGTCAATGAAGAGGAAGGACAATTAGTCTTAGGCTATTTCATTAAAATGCTAAAGGATTTCAGCATTCCCAATGATCCAAAGGTATTTTATTTTAGAAAAACAATGTTTTATAGAAAGTAAAAGAATTATTTGCGAAATTTGCAATTGGTAATAGGTATCTAAATTTTGCGGCCTTTTTAGTATTTATTACATTGTTACATTGTTATATTAGGAATTATTAGAAAAGACTGCAATTCATTCAAATCAGGTTAGAATAGATAAGCTTACTAAGGAAAAGGCGGAAAAAGAAAAATTGCTTGAGAGTGTCCCAGAAAAACCTGCCAACGAAGTAGCTGCAGGAGCAGATCCAGCAGAAAATGCTGAGAACGGTGGCGAAGTGCCTGAAAATAATAATAAAGAAGAAGAAGGAAATAGTAAAGAAGCATTAACTCAAGAAATTGAACAAATGGGAGCAGAAATCGAAAAGTTAGGCCAAAAGGAGGATGGAGAAAAAATTCAGGACCTTTACCAATTAATGGAAATTAGCGATCAAAGGAAAGTAACATCTAAATAAATTCTTTTGCATAGTATCGAGAAAAAATGGAAGGGTATGATCATAAGATCTTTTTTACAAAAGAAAAAAACACTGAGCGAATTCCAGAAGAACCTATTAAACCAGCTAAAGATTTACCAAGGGATTTCGCTGAAAGACTGGCTGCAGAAGCTGCAAATAGGCAACGAAAAGCCGAAGAAAGGAAGAAAAATTTAATGGCTCAACAAAGAAATTTTGTTCCTAAAAAATTAACATCTTTGTCGCATGTTCCATCAGCAATTTTGCCTCTAGAAGAAAAGACACAAAAAGCGGCTAATGACGGGAAGAAGAAATTGACTTGGCAAGGACTTGGAAATATTTCTTATAAAGATATTAAAGGAAATGAAGGATTTAATCCAGAAAGCTTAGTAGCAGGTAACGATGATGACAATGAATATTTGCAAATATTAAATCAATTCAGCAAAGGCTCAGAATCTGCAAAAAATAGAAAACCAGGGAGATATTCAAAAATATCTCCTGAAATTATAGCAAAAGGCATTGGGAATAAGGGAAGCTATACAATAAACCCAATGAAGCACGCACAAAATAGCTCAAATCCAGATGAATACTTGGAAAGTCTAATGAAAGGAGGTATTTTTTATTTTCTTTAAAAATAAAAATAGAGGATAATTCTTATCAAAGAGCTAAAGAATTGGAGAAAGAAAAAATGATTAGAGAAAGTGCAGTAATTATTATTACAATTGAATAACATTTAGAACCTTAAGCATATTATGAGTTTACAAGATAAAAGGATACAAAAAGGGATGAATGTAGTAAAGAAGTCTAAGCCTCCTCTAGGAAAAATCTAAGATAATATGTGATTTTGATTAACTATTCTTCCATATTTTATATAAGCAATGCTTGTGACTCTCATAAACAAACCTATTGGGGTTTTGGGGTTTTGGGGTTTTGGGGTTTTGGGGCCGGCAAATGGACAGGGATCTCTGCACTTGAGATGGGCATTCCGGTGACGCTCATCGGCGAAGCTGTTTTTGCACGCTGCCTCTCCTCGATGAAGGATGAGCGCGTGCAAGCGAGCAAAGTCTACCGCGGACCTACTTCGGGGAAGATCGATATCGATGCTGTCGGGCATGCTCTCTATGCAGCCAAGATCATCAGCTATACGCAAGGGTTCATGCTCATGCGCGCCGCCGCCGCAGAAATGAAATGGAACCTCAACTATGGCGCGATTGCGCTTATGTGGCGGGGCGGCTGCATTATTCGCAGCGCCTTCCTCGGTAAAATCCAACGCGCCTTTAGCGAGAACAAAAATCTTCCCAGCCTCCTTCTCGATTCCTTTTTCCAAGGAGAGATCTCTAAAACGGAAAAAGGGTGGCGCAGCACGATTCAGGCGGCAGTGGGGGCGGGCATTCCCGTGCCATGCCTCAGTACGGGTCTGATGTTCTTCGATGGCTACAGGTCGGCGACGCTTCCTGCGAATCTACTCCAGGCGCAGCGCGACTTCTTTGGTGCGCATACTTATGAGCGTGTCGATCAGCCTCGGGGGAAATTCTTCCACACGAATTGGACAGGGACGGGGGGCAGCACGACATCGACATCTTATACGGCGTAGATGCGGGGGATCCGATCGTTGAAGAGGCATAGAACTTCGTAGGGGATGGTGTCACATAGGCGCGCAATCTCCATCAAGGGGATCTCTTCGCTGCCTTGGCTGCCGATGAGAACGACTTCTTCGCCCACAAAAACTTCTTGGCTGCCGACATCGACCATGAACTGGTCCATGCAGATCGTTCCGACAATCGGAAATCGTTTTCCCCGGATCAGCACCGAGCCGCGGTTGGAAAGGCATCTACGGTAGCCATCCCCATAGCCCACAGGCAACGTGACGATGCGCGTTTGCTCCGGTGTGATGTAAGAATGGCCGTAGCTGATCCCTTCTCCCTTTTCGACGACTTTAAAATAAGCGACTTTGGTCTTGAGGGAAAAGCAAGGAGCGATGCCATGGAGTTCTGGTGGGGCATTTTCGGGAAGGTATCCTAAGGCTAGAAGGGATGTGCGCACCATATCGAGATGCGCATGGGGATAATGGGCGACGCCTCCCGAATTGGCAAGATGGCGGATCAGAGACGTCTCGCGAAAGAGCGGCTGCTCAAGGAGCGCTGTGAAGGCGGAGATTTGCGTGGCGGCAAAGGGGTCATTGCTGTGATCGGCGGTGGCCAGATGCGAATAAACCCCGATGACCTCGAAGCAGGAGGCGGCTTTGAGATGCTGTAAAAGGGAAAGCGCGGAGCTTTGGCGCACGCCGGTGCGTTTCATGCCGGTGTCGACTTCGATATGCACGCGGCATTTTTGACGAATTTTTTGACATTTTTCTGCGACGAGGTCAGCTTTGAATTTCGAACTAATGGTGAATTCAAGATTAAAGTTGATAAGATCGAGGATCTGGTCTTCGTGGATGGCGCCGAGGACCAAGATCGGAAGGCGCACATTGGCCTGCCGCAGCAAGATCCCTTCTTGCAAATGGGCAACCGCGAGATAATCGACGCCGGCCTCTTCGGCGGCTTTCCCCATGGCGCAAAGGCCATGGCCATAGGCGTTGGCTTTCACGGGGAAACACAGCATCCGGTTGCCGATATGGTCCCGAATGATAGAAATATTTTTTTTGAATTGACTAAGATCGATTTCAATCCAGGAGGGGTGGGGGAATTTAGGGTTCATATCGACGCATCATAGCAGGAGAGGGAAATTAGACTTCTCTCGAAATTCCATTTGCCTGTTAAAATCTATCTTTTTTCGCATTTTTAGAATCCAGCTTCCTCGCCTACACACTTCGTGTATGTCTCGTCAGCCGGCTCTAAAACTCCAAAAAAATCTTAGAGTTTTCCATGCAAAGCGAATTTCGAAAGAAGTCTATTGAAGAACCTGTTAGTATCCATGCCATTCTTTTTAGGGGGGGCTTTTATGGGAATAACATATGACGATTTTTTGAAGGTCGATATCCGTGTAGGGACGATCAAAGAAGTTCACGCTTTTCCCGAAGCGAGAAAACCCGCGTATAAACTTGTGATCGATTTTGGCCTGGAAATCGGACTTAAAAAATCTTCGGCGCAGATCACAGGGCGATATCCTGATAAGTTGGTGTTAGTTGGAAAGCAAGTCATCGCCGTTGTCAATTTCCCTCCGAAACAAATTGGACCGTTCGTTTCCGAAGTCCTGACCCTGGGTCTCGCCGATAGCAACGGACACGTTGTTTTAGTGAGTCCTGATCACTCTGTCGTCAATGGAGAGAGGCTTTTCTAATGTCAGGTCTCATCTATGCTCTTTCGGCCTGCTTTATTTGGGGGCTCATATTTATCGTTCCTCTTTTTATGCAGGGCTATGGCGCGATGGAAATCGCACTCGGCAGATATTTATTTTATGGGGCGATTTCGGTGTTCATTTTTTTTAAACGCCGTTGCCGCTATCCCATGGCGATTTGGCTTAAGGCCCTCTATTTTTCCTTAGCCTCGTCTTTTGCTTATTATACGTTTGTGATCCTGGCGGTGCGCTGGGCATCGCCGGCGATCTGTGCGCTAATTTTAGGGCTCAGCCCGATTACGATTGCGCTGTACGGGAACTGGAAAGAAAAAGAATGCAGCTATAGAAGCTTGATCATTCCGTCTGTTCTTATTTTGGCGGGCCTTGCGATGATCAATATTCCCCATTTGACCCAGGATGCTTCTGCGCATATGCTGGGCATTCTCTTCGCTAGTTTTGCGCTCCTATCTTGGAGCTGGTATGTTGTTGCAAACTCCCGCTTTTTAAAGAAGCATCCCGAAGTAAATTCGGGCGATTGGTCGATACTTCTCGGAGTGGGAACTCTTGTTTGGGCCGGGGTTTTTGCTTTTACGGGAGATTTTTCCGAATGGGGAAAGTTTTTTGAGTGGTCTTTTCTTGGCGGATGCGCCATTTTGGGCATTCTTTGTTCGTGGGTGGGCACCTATTTATGGAACCGGGCCAGTTTTTTACTTCCAGTCGCCTTAGCCGGCCAGCTCACGATTTTTGAGACGATTTTTGGAATCTTGTTCTTTTATGCGCTGCAGCAAAGTTTGCCGCCTGCTTTGGAATGTGCTGGGATTGTTTTGTTTCTCGTTGCTGTTATGTGGGCCATGCGCGCCTCGGATCAGCCTAAAAAAGCTTTGCTCTAAACGAGAGGCACTGTCCAAGCTTCTCCTATTTGCAGAGCCCGGAATCGTCCGTCTTCGATGTTATTCTGACGTTTGCTTGCGGAGAGGTGAGCGGCGGGGTCTTCATAACCTTCATCTGACAATCTAAAAGTTCCAAAGTGGATCGCCATCGAATGGGGCTCACCCAGATCTTGATGGGCTAGAATGGCATCTTCAGGGTTCATATGGGCGTAGCGCATAAACCAGCGGGGTTCATAGGCGCCGATGGGGAGCAACGCAAAACGAAATTCTCCAAATTTGGATTTGATCGTACGGAAGTGAGGGCCATAGCCTGTATCTCCCGCGAAGTAAATTAGGCCGCTGGCTGTTTCAATCACAAACGATCCCCACAATGTCTTGTCGGTATCCCAGAGCCCTCTTTTGGACCAATGCTGGGCTGGTTGCAAATGGAGGGCGGTTTGGCTGTCGATGCGAATGGACCCATCCCAATCGAGGGTTTCAACTGCAAAGGGAAGAATGCGGTCGATTCCTAAGGGAGCGAAGATGCGGGGTTTGTCGCGCTTCCAGAGTTGAGTAAGGGTTTCTAGGTTCAAGTGGTCGTAGTGGCTATGGCTGATGAGAACGATATCGATTTTGGGGAGGTTAGAAAAAGCGATGCCTGGAGGATGGATGCGCGGAACTTTAAACCAAGAAAAAGGGCTTGCCGACTCTGCCCAGATGGGATCAGTCAAGATGTTGAGTCCTTGAGTTTGGATGAGGACTGTTGCGTGGCCTACAAACGAAACACGCAGCTCGGAGCCTTCGACGCGCTCGGGGGGAATATCATCGAAGATGTTTTGAACTTTTGCGGGCCATGGTTTGGGCTTTGCTGTGAGGCGCCAACGGAGCACATCGAGCAACGAGGCGCTTGTACGGTTCCACGTATTATAAAAACGTGTCCCATCAAAGTGATCGTTTACGGGGCCTTTGTGATAAGGGGCTAAAGAAAACATGCTAGCATCATAACAGATTGTTTTTTAAAGGCTTTATGAATATCATTAACGTTCTAAATACCTAAAAAATAACCAAAAGATTTTATTGTATGGCAGCTATAAGTTCAAGATTTTTCTGTTTATCAGATAACTTGTTAAACAACGATTGTTTAGAAAAGGTGCTTTCAAGTCATTGCAATCAATTTGTTCAAGATGTCGTCGCTCTTTCCAATACAGAGGTATTGAAAGTCAACACCCGATGTGAATTTGTGCCCATGGAAAAAGAAGGCAATGAATACAAAGCTTATGTTGGTTGCATGTTTAATATCCAAATGCTGGATATCAAGCGGCCCTACCTTGACCCTTTAAAGCAAGTGCCCGCCAATGCCGATCAACAAGCATTAATGCTCATTGTTGTTGGGGAGGCATTAACCCAGCTATGGAAGATGTTCTTAGAGCAATTCTCAAAAGAACGCCAAAATAAGCAAAATGGACCCCTGACTTATGTTTCGGGAACGATTAAAATGGAAGTGAGACGTGAGAATAAACCCGATTCGGTTTTCAAACAAATCTTTACGATCTATGATCGCACACACGGCCAAATCGCTTACGACTATAAGTTAGACTAGGGTCGGAACTATTTTTTGTACTGTCGCAAATAGAGGGGTGGGAAGGTTATCGAGAGAGAACCATTCCCATCCCTCGCATTTATCGGGTTCCCGTAGCTGAGGCGTTCCTTCGAAGGCGTGAACGAGCGCATAGAGCGTGATATAGTGTTTCTCGTCATCAAAGACGGTAGAGACCCAAGGGCCGAGCTGATAGGAGAGAACTTTGAGACCCGTTTCTTCTTCGAGCTCGCGGTGCATGCATTCTTCGACGGTTTCCCCAAACTCTAAATGTCCGCCAGGACAGCTCCATTCACCTGCCGCAAAGGATCCTTTGCGCTTGCCGAGGAGAATTTTTCCGTCTTGGACAACGACGATGGCAACGCCTACTCTAGGTTGTTTCATTCTTCTGCTTTCAAGACTTCCATGAAGGCGGATTGAGGGATGTTGACTTTGCCAATCTCCTTCATGCGCTTCTTGCCTTCTTTTTGCTTTTCCCAGAGTTTGCGTTTGCGGGTGATGTCGCCGCCGTAGCATTTGGCAGTGACGTTTTTCGTGAGAGCGCGGATCGTTTCGCGGGCGATGACTTTTCCGCCGATCGCCGCTTGGATGGGAACTTTGAACTGCTGCATTGGGATGACTTCGACGAGTTTTTTGCAGATCGCGCGGCCTTTTCCTTCAGCTTTGGAGCGGTGGACTAGGCAGGAAAACGCATCGACGGGCTCTTCGTTCACGCGGATTTCGAGTTTGACGATGTCGCTTTTTTCATAGCCGTCGAATTCATAGTCGAAGGAAGCGTAGCCGCGGGTGATCGATTTGAGCTTGTCGCTAAGGTCGGTGATGATTTCATTGAGGGGGAAGCGGTAGGTGAGAAGGAGGCGCTTGGCGTCCATCGTCTCCGTTTTTTCGAGCGATCCGCGCTTTTCCATGCCGAGCGACATGATGGCGCCGAGAAAATCGGCGGGAGCCATGATGTGGCATTTGACCCAGGGTTCTTCGACGAGTTCGACAGTCGATGGGTCGGGATAGTGGGCGACGTTGTCGATGGTCACGACTTGTCCGTTCTGGAGCGTGAAGCGGTAGATGACGCTCGGCGCTGTGGTGATGACGTCGAGATCAAAGTGGCGCTGGAGCCGCTCGAAGACGATCTCGAGGTGCAGGAGGCCAAGGAAGCCGCAGCGGAACCCAAACCCGAGGGCCATCGAACTTTCTTGTTCGACGTGGAGGGCAGAGTCGTTAAGTTGTAGTTTGAAGAGGGCGTCGCGAAGGGCCTCAAAGTCATTGGAGTCGACAGGATAAATACCCGCATAGACGACCGGAGTGATGACGCGGAACCCCGGCAATGCAGAAGGCGCCGGCTGCTTGGCGAGGGTGATAGTGTCGCCGATTTTGACATCAGCGGTAATTTTGATGTTGGCGATGACGTAGCCGACTTCCCCAGCTCTGAGCACCTCGACCGATTTTGCCTCCGGCATAAAAACGCCGACATCGAGGACTTCATAGGTTTTGTCAGAGGCCATCATTTTGATGAGGGTTTTTTTCGGATTTCTCCGCTGACGATGCGGACGTAGACCATCACGCCGCGGTAGGTATCGTAGTGAGAATCAAAGATGAGGGCGCGCAAAAAACCGTCTTCCGGAATTTTCGGCGGCGGGATGTACATAACGAGGCTCTCAAGGATGTCGTCGATGCCGATGCCGGTTTTTGCTGAGCAGTGGACGGCGTTGGATGTATCGAGTCCGATGACTTCTTCGATTTGTTGTTTCACACCTTCGATGTCTGCAGCGGGAAGATCGATTTTGTTGATGACGGGCAAGATTTCGAGGTTGCGGTCGACGGCCATATGGACGTTGGCGAGCGTCTGCGCTTGAACGCCTTGGGTAGCATCGATGACGAGAAGAGCTCCTTCGCAGGCTGAAATAGAGCGGGAGACCTCATAAGAGAAGTCGACGTGGCCGGGGGTGTCGATGAGGTTGAACTGATAGATCTCTCCATCGCTGGCTTTATAATAGATGGTGACAGGGTGGGCTTTGATGGTGATGCCGCGCTCGCGCTCGAGGTCCATAGCGTCGAGGACTTGGGCTTGCATATTGCGCTCTTCTATGGAAAAGGTCTTTTCCAAAAGGCGATCGGCAATGGTCGATTTTCCATGGTCGATGTGGGCGATGATGCAAAAATTTCTTATGAGCTTAGGATTATAAGACGACATACGTGAACATTTTAAGGGAAATGGGGGTGAAAGAAAAGGTAAAAAATGTTATAATTTGCGCATAAAATTATGTTTAACACCATCTATGAGAGCTTGCCGCGTGCGTCGACGCTTAGTTCCTTTGCTCCGGATCTAGGTGATACGGCATATATTATTTCGGAAAGAATTAAAGATGGGACGTTCTTTTTCTTTATAATTGCAGGATGTGCTGCGGCTTGCCTGGTCCTTGGATTTATTCTAAAAAATGCAAACGAAATGTCTCCAAAACCTGCCTCGATATCTGACGAAACTAGAGAAATTAGCATTACTATCCTTGAAAAGCCCAAAGGGCTGATAAATGGCGGCAATACCTGTTTCATTAGCGCTCTTTTTCAAACTTTTATGAATGATCCCAAGCTTTGTGCAGAGATCGTCGAAATAGGGAAATACACCATTGCCCAAAAACAAGACGAGGCTCCTTGGCAGTTTGTTCTCGATACAATCAAAAATTATCCAAGGTTTAATACATCTTTAGCTGCGATGCGGGCGCTGTCCATCGATGAGAAGGCAAAGAATTCCGGTGTGATGGGGGATCCGCAAGAATTGATGTTAGGGATGTTAAGGAATGTTCCCACAGACCCCCCTCGGGAAAATGAAAAACCCTTTTTTAAAAAGGAAGAGGTCCAAGGCTTTAAATCCCTGTATTTCGAAGAAGTTCGAGTGGTTCAGTGGAAGGAATCGGCCGATCAAACAAATTTGGAAGCCGATAATCTGAAAACAGATGAGCAGAAAGATAAAGATTTCTCTGTCTTCAGCGAGTATTCAAGAGAGACAATTCCAGCCTGGTGCATGGCTGTTGATATGGAAAAACCGCCAGCGGAGGGGGAAACAAGAGAGCCCTTGACGCTGCAGAAGGTCATAGAACAGTATTTCAAAACGCGTGGCATCAAAGATAAGACTTCCAAAAAGGCTCTCGATAGCAATAAAAAAGTTGTGCGGTATGAGACCGTTTCCGAACGGGTCGAATTCGGGGATGAGAAACCGAGTAAATTTTTTCTCCAGATCAAACGGTTCGTAGCAAAGGATCAGCCTGTTGCCGTTACAACCAACTTCTCTCTGCTCGCACAGGTTGCTTCATCTAAAATGCCATTTTCCGCACAACGATCTGTATTTTCAGGATTGCTGGGCGGATCGCAAGTGACTGAAATAGCAACTTCCAAGCAATTGGAAGAAGGTAAAAGCTCAGTGAGTGAGAAAAAGATTGAAAAGATCAACACCCCTATTCCTATCGAAGCAGAATTTCTCAAGCAGCTTGGGGCAAACACTCAGACACCTTACCAGATCTCTTTAAAACAAGATCCTTGGAAGGGTAAGTACACTTTGCAATCTATCGTTCTCCATTCTAGCTGGGGAGGCATAAGCACAGAGTTGGGACATTATACGACCTTAGCCCGTAACAATGGCGTTTGGTGGGTTTGCGACGACAAAACGGTGACCCAAGCAACCAAAAACGATGTTGAAAAATACTTGAGCCAAGGGTATCTCTACCAATTTAATTTAGAAGAAGCGGTGAAAGAGCCGTATGAGATCGTTATAGGTTCACCTTAGAAGAACCGGTGGAAGAGCCGGATGAGATCGTTATAGGTGATGTAAATAAACAGCCCGATCATCAGGACAACGAAGGGAATAATTAACTTTTCCATCGTCTTGGCCCGGATCGGTTTTCCCGTTACTTTTTCAATTCCTGCAAAGAGAATATGGCCTCCGTCTAGGACGGGAATGGGCAGAAGGTTGAGGATCGCGAGGTTCAGGCTGACGAAGCCGAGCCAGAAAAGAGCGGTCTTCAGGCCGCTGGCCCAGCTCATCTGCAATGCTTGCACAATCCCTACAGGGCCCGTGAGATTTTTAGGGCTGACAAAGCCGGTGAAGAGGTGTGTGATCGTGCGCCAGCTTTGATCGAACGTGTCGGAAAAGAGGCGCGCTGGAGAAGGGTTGTAAGCGACCATTTGGGAGGAGAG
The DNA here is from genome assembly GCA_963813135.1 of uncultured Verrucomicrobiae bacterium. Taxonomy (GTDB): domain Bacteria; phylum Chlamydiota; class Chlamydiia; order Chlamydiales; family Rhabdochlamydiaceae; genus SZAS-15. Next base: position 17,163 of record CAWEXY010000019.1, read on the forward strand.
GGTCACGCCTAGCATGAGCCGCTTTTGAGTCTCTTCGAGTGCGCGGAGTCTGGCAGTCCTCTCTTCTGTATTTTGAATCTTTTCAATCGCTTTTTTCTCGGCCTCATATTCACGGGTAGCCTCTGCACGGATTTTGGGATCGAGGGGAAGGTCTGCGAATGTTTTCAAGGTGACGGGAGAGAGTAATGCAACATGGTCCGACGTTGTTTGAAGATGGTCGGTTCCTATCGTCGAAGCGATTTTTTGTACATCTTGGGGATGGAAGCTGGAAATGAAAAGAGTGTCCGCTTTTTCCCAAGAAGGGACGGATGCTTCATGCGCACGCTCAACGATGATGAGGGCCTTGCGCTGTTGGAGCTGGAAAAGAATTTGCTCGGCAGAGGAGGTTGGAACGCCTTGGACGGCGATGATGCGGTCGCCGGTGATGAGGTCGGGGCCCGAGCTTTGCACGGAGCCGTCGTGGGAAATCGTGTAGGGGATGAAGTAGAGCTGGGGAAGTTTTCCAGAGATCTGCGCTTCATTTTGCCAGTCTTCGAGTTCCGATCTCTGTTGTGCGTCAAAGTCTAGATCGGCAATTTTGAGGCAGGGGACGCGCGCCAGGAATGTTGTATTGCCGCGCTGGGCCGTGACGACGGTTTTATTTTCGTTGAGGACTTCGGCGAGCTGCTGGTTGGAAAAAACAAAGCTTCCATTGACCCAAAGAATGCGGTCTCCTTTTTGGATGCCGCTGTCTTGCATAGGGGAGCTTGGTGAAGTAAAACCCGAGAAATGAGATAGGAGGCAGGGCCGATGCCGAGATTGAGGGCGTCGGTGGCTTTGGTTTGAGGGGGCACTTCGTAGGAGAAGGATTTCTCTTCGCCCGTGGCATAATCGATCCTTTTGCCAACGAGCTCGCCGCCGTGCTCGCGAAGGAACAGGTCCATATAGAGCTTGGGGATCCCATCGGTGGGCTTATGGTCGAAAGAGGTGATCTCATCGCCGGGACGAAGGCCGGACTCATAGAGGTGCGATTGGGGATCGATGTAGCCGATGACGTTCGTATATTGCTGGAAAGGTTTTTCTTGGCCGCCTGCGAGCCAAATGACAGCGAAGGCAAGGAGGGCAAAAACAAAATTTACAACAGGGCCTGCGAGTGCGACTTTGATGCGGGCCCAAGGGGACTTTCCATAAAATCCGTCAGCTATTTCATGGGGTTCAAGGGATCCTTTTTTCTCCATGCCGGCGATCTTGACGTAGCCGCCAAAGGGGAGGTAGCAAAATTGCCATTTGACCCCTTGGAATTCCCAGGAGCGGATGGGTTTGCCGAAGCCGATAGAAAAAACTTCGACCTTCATTCCTACGCGCCGGGCTACGATGTAGTGGCCTAGCTCATGGATGAAAATGAGAAACCCGAGGCCTAAAAGAGCTAAAAAAGATATATCAAGCTTTCCATTGGTTCCTTCTAGCAATTAAACCTTTGCGGGGCGTTAATGTCAATGTTGATAGAGCGAAGAAGAGGCCGAGGAGGGTAACGACGATGCCGGCCGTGGAAAGGGGGAGGTGATGGGCTGTGAGGATGTGGCGGGAAAGGGCCACCCCAATGAGGGAGCACAGGATGCCGAAGAGGGCAGAGATAAAGAGGAGGGGCAGGAGCCTGTGGGTCCACAGCCTTGCGAGGACGGGAGGGACGACCAGAAAGGCGAGGACGAGGAGGACCCCGACAGCGCGGAAAGCGGCGACAGCGGTGATCGAAGTGAGGACCATGAGGGCGGCGCCGAAGAGGGTGCGGGAAACGCCCATGCTCGTCGCGAGAAGGGGATCGAAAGCGACGAGCTTGAACTCTTTGTAAAAGAGAAGGAAGGCGCCGATATCGATGGCCGCGGCGATCCAGATCAAATGCATATCGTTGTTATCCAAAATTTCGAGATTGCCGAGGACAACTTCTGTGCCGACATGGGCATCGCGCGTAAAGAGGGTGATGAGGACGATGCCGACGGCAAATAGCGTGGTGAAAATGAGGCCGATGCTGGCGTCTTCTTGCAGTTTGACGGTGTGGGTAAGGGCATGCGTTAAAAGGGCGGTTAGCAGAGCGGTAAAAAAGGCCGCGATAAGAAGCGAGGTGATGCTCAGCGTAAAGTCGCCTGTAAAGAGGAAGACGCCCACGATCCCTAAGATCATAGTGTGGGATAGGGAATTGGCGAGCATCGTCATGCGCTGGAGTACAAGAAAAGCTCCGATGAGGGAGCATGCGACGGAAATGCCGATGAGCGCCAAGAGCTGCAGCTCGTCGGACGCCGGCGAAAAAAAGATTTCGCCGCTGCGAATTCTATCGAAGAGGAGCGCAAAAAAATGTAAAAAACTTTTGCCCCAATATGGGTTCATTGGGTTTTTCCTGGTATGGGTTGCGCATGGGGATCGTGTGTGGGATGATGCAGGATCTCTAGAAGCTCGGCCTCTAGCTCTGGAGTGAGTATGTGTTCGAGCTCTTCGGCGTTGCGATGGACCTTTTCGACTTTTTGTCCCATGTAATGGACGAGATAGACTTCCCAAAGGCGGTGGAGGCGCACGATCTGCTCTCCCCGTTTTTTGCCCTCGGATGTAAGGCGATCGTCCTTATCGATCCAGCCGCGCCTCTTCAGCATGCTCCGCGTGATGGCAGTCAGAGTAGGCTTAGACCCTTTCCATAGAGCTTTTAGAGCATTTTCCATGAGGCAGGTTTGTTGATAGTGTCTTCTTCTAATATGGCGCACGACAACGCCTGTTTTGGGAGCGAAGAACAAAGAGAGAAAGGAAAGGGCTGCCGCAGAAAGAAGGATCATAGGGCCCGTGGGCAAAGGATATTTTTCTTGGGAAAGGTTATAGGAGAGGACATTGCCGATGAAGCCGGAAAAGAGGCCGATGCCGCCTGCTAACAGGAGCTGCTGCGCGAGCGTCTTTGCGAAGGGCCGGGCAGCAACGGCCGGGGCTATGAGCATGCCGGCCATCAAGACGACTCCGACGCTGCGGATGCCGATGACGATCGCAAGTACGAGCAGAAAAAACGAGGCCTGATCGAGAAGGCGATAACGAATGCCGATAGTCCGGCAAAATATCGAATCAAAAGAAGCGGCCTGCAGTTGTCTATAGAAAAGAACGATAAATCCCACGACGAGCAGGGAAAGAATCCCGTAGATCGCGATATAAACATCGGTCATCGTCGCTGCTTGGCCGTAGAGGAATGAAAGGGCTTGGCGGTACCACAGCCCATGCGTGACTTGTATGCGGCTGGCGATCAAGATGCCAAGGCCGAAAAAGAGGGATAGAATGAGGCAGAGGGCGGCGTCATTATGGACCTTGAGGCGCTTTTCGATCACATCGAGAAGCTGCATGCCCAAAAAAGCTGAGAGAAAAGCTCCGAGCAAAAGGATGGGGGCGAAGAAAATATCGGGTAAAAATCCCGCCACGATGACACTGAGGACGACGCCGGGATAGGTGGCATGAGAAAGCGCTTCTCCCACTAGCGAGCGGCGGCGTAAGACGGCGATTACGCCTACCAGCGCTGCAGAAAGCGACATGAGCATCGTCCCAATGGTTGGGGCGCGCAGCACGGGGTTCGTAAAAAACTCGATCATATCTTGGATTTCCCGGAGAAGAGAATTTTAACGCAAAGTCGCAAAGTCGCTGAGGTATCTTTTGCGCCTTTGCGCCTTTGCGTTAAAAATCTCTCTTTTTTCATAGGCGGCCTTGCGACTTGTCTTGGACGAGGGCGGCGGCTTCTTCAAGAAGCGTACTGCTTTGGCCATAGGTGCGCGCAAGGTTTTCCCGATTATAGACGTCTTTAGTAGGCCCTGCAGCGATCAGGCATGTATTGAGGAGCAGCATCCAGTCAAAGTAGCTGCTGGCTGTATTTAAATCGTGATGGACGGCCAGGATTGTTTTTCCTTCTTTTCGAAGACCCTCGAACAGGCGGATCAGAACTTTTTCTGTGGCGATATCGATCCCTGCAAAGGGTTCGTCCATCAAGTAAAAATCGGCTTCTTGAACGAGGCTGCGCGCTATGAAGAGGCGCTGCTGCTGGCCGCCGGAAAGCTGGCTAATCTGCCGGTGGGCAAATCCATCCATTTCGACGAGGGCGAGCGCTCGTTTGGCCGCTTCTTTGTCTTTTTTCGTGACCCACTTAAGAAAGCCGAGCCTGCCGTACCGGCCCATCAACACGAGCTCGAAGGCTGTGATGGGAAAATCCCAGTCGACGGAGGAGCGCTGAGGGACGTAGGCGACCCTTTTTCGGACTTCGTTCAAAGGTTTGCCAAAAAAAAGGATGTTGCCCGACATGGGCTTTAAGAGGCCCATGATGGCTTTGAGAAGCGTGCTTTTGCCAGCGCCGTTCGGCCCGATCATGCCCACCAGCTTGCCTTGGGGGATAGCAAAGTGGACATCCCATAAAACGGATGTTTTTTCGTACGAAACTGTCAGCTGATCAACAAAGAGGACATCATTGCCAGGCATCGATTAGCACGCGTACGTTATGGTTCATCATTTTGAAATAAGTGTCGGCATCGGACCCCGGCTCTCCAAGAGCATCGGCGTAGAGAGGCTCAGGAGCAATCTTGACCAGGGCGCCCTTTTCTCGAGACGCCGCAGCAATTTTTTTCAAAGAATCGCGGCTCACGTTGGATTCAGGAAAAAGCACGGTGATATGAAACCGCTGCAGGAGGTCCATGACGCGCTGAATATCATGGCTAGAGAGCTGGCCGTCCGGCGCTAAGCCCTCGGGGGCATGAAATCGATCTTGGCTGCCGAGATATCTTTGGCTGAAGTAGTTGAAGGCATCATGGCTCGTGACGAGATATTTTTTTTCTGCGGGGATTTGTGCAAGCTGGTCCACGAGCTTTTGATGGAGCTGGAGCATTTCTTCTTTCACGGCTCTTCCATTTTCCTGAAATTCCGCTGTGGAGGAGGGGTCTATTTTGCAGAGGGCCTCAACGATCGGATCGACGATATCCGCCCATAACATGACATCGAGCCATATATGGGGATCCATTTGATTGCCGCGTTGGATGATGGACTGAGGATGCTTTTGTTGGAGAAAGCCTCCTACGGATACGGCATTGGGGCTGTTTTCCAGGCGGCTGCGCAGACTAGCTCCGTGTTCAAGACCCAGGCCATTATAAAATATAAGGTTGGCGAACTGTAATTTTTCATCATCGCCCTTGAGAAGTTCATAGCTATGGGGATCTATGTCGCCTGTAACCAGAGTGATGGAATCGATTTTGTCCTTGCCTACACGAGCGACGACATCATTGATCATTGCCGTTGTAGAGAGCACTTTGATTTTCCCATTCTGCTGCATCCAGCTATCTAATTTCGACGGCTCGGAGGAACATCCGCACAGAAGGGCTATTAAACAGCAAAAATACTTAAGCATGTATCTGATTGTAACAGAAATTTCGATGAGATGCGATAGAAAAGTATTCGTGCTTGCAAAAATATTTGATCTTTTATAAACTCGCAAAAGATTAGAAAAACTCTATTTGAACAAACGTTTAATGTAGGAGAACAAAAACGGATGGAAACTATGGAAAAAACTAAAAACCTTAAAGAAGTCGAAGATGTGATCGGCCGCGCTTTGAAAAAAGTGGGCGCCAAGAAAGAAAACGATCTTTGCCGATATATCCCTATGGCAACGGGCGGATATATGCACCATTTTACGCTTAAAAAAATGAAAAATAAGCAGCCTAGCGAACTTTCTTCCATGATTGAAAAATATATTATCAATACAGACCGTCCTGGTATGGTTGCTCCTAAAAGCCGTGCTGCCCGTGGTTCCCGTAAACGCCGCGATCAAGTTGTTTTTAACCGCGCAATTCTCGATAAACTCCTTAACATGGCACGCGTGTCAGGCGATAAAGATCTCCTTTCCGCGCTCAGCCCTCGCAGACCCTTAGCTATTTGCAAACGCGAACTCATCTCTTCTATCCGACACAACCGTGTAGAACAAGAGCTATGGCATGCTTATGTAGATGCCCTTTCTGCAGAAGTTAAATAATCCCTATCTAGGAACTCGATATTCCTCGATATTATGCCCAGGCCCCAAAGCCTGGGTTTTTTTTTGATAGGAGATGTCTATTTAAAAATTTAGCAATAAGGGATCTTGCATCAAAAGCTTTGTTGATGATACAAGCCTTGCTTGTCTTCACTTTCTCTGTCTTATTAGTTGGAGGTTTTTGTGGAAGGTGTAAATAATTTTTCCAGATTGAGTTTCAGTCAACAAAATCGGGGGAACCCCACTGTTGGAGCACTGCGCATTCTTGTCGACGGTCTTCTGAATAATGCAGAGATTGCAAGCGATCCTGCGCTCAACGCCGCAATTAGAAAGAAAATGGAATTTTCGATTTCTCTTTTGGACGATAAGCCTTTGGCAGAAAAAGACTTAGAGTTCTATCTACAGTCGCAGGGGCTTGTTAATCCTGAGAAAAAGGTGGATCAGCTTATGGCCCAAAAGATCAAAGCAAGTTCTGAAGAAAACAATCCCGCGCGCAAAAATACAAAGGTAAAGAAATCTGATCATATATACGCAAACATACCGCCGGAGAGTGCGCCGATAAAGAAATCTGATCATATATACGCAAACATACCGCCGGAGAGTGCGCCGATAAAGGAATCTCCTAATGTAAACAACAATAACAATAACACGCCGGCAGAGAGCGCGCCGCTCAATAAATCTACTCATAGATATGAAAGCTTCTCGTCCGAGGACGTGCCGCTAAAAAAATCTACTGATAGATACGAAAGCTTCTCGTCCGAGGACATGCCGCTAAACAAATCAACTCATAGATACGAAAGCTTCTATTCCGAGGGCGCGCCGCTAAACAAATCCCGTCAAAGACGTCCTAATATTCCATACGCAATGTTTGGCAAGGCAAATTGGGCAGAGCACTTAGGGGACATCGGAATCGAGCCATCGCTACCCTCCGATATCGAAGCAATCATGAATAGTCCATGTCCCTATTGGCCTGGCCAAAAGGTAAAAGACACGCACATATTGGTGCTGATTCCTCAAACTGTCAACGGAAAACCGTTGACGTTAAGAAGCCTCGGCGATTTGGTAAAAGCTCACGATCAACCTTACAAGACGCAGTATCGTTATTTTTGGCCAGAAGCGTTAAAGGAATACGGCGACACTCCCGCAGGCCCGTCCCGCTGGATGCTTATGACAAAAGATGTCATCCCGGGCAGCCGGGGTAAAAGCCCAATTGAACAACAGAAGCTCATGTCCAAGGAGAATAGAGAACCCAAAATGCTAGAGGCTGCTGTCTGTATTTTCATGGAACTCTTCCGTTCGGGGACGCGAATATTTGGTAATACTATAATCACATATACACGATGCAAAGAAACGACAAGCGATGGAGACTTGTTGGCGGTTGGAGGGTTCTCTTTGGATGGCCTCCACATCGATGATTGCGATGCTGTCGGAGCCTCTGAGGTCGGGGTCGCCGCTCTTAGGGAGCTATAGAAAACAAGCAGGCGCCGTTTTCTGTAAAACATTTTTTTGCACCGGACGCCAATCTTTTTAAGTTGAATTTCAATCTTGCGAGCAAATTGTAAAACTCCTGCACATGCCAAAAACGTCCTTTTGACTCATTTTGCCACCCCGCGTCTAGGCCCTAATCATCATTTTTTCATGTCCCGTAGTTTTACAATTTGCCCTTGAATTTTTCTCCGAATCTGCTAGAATGGACATCTTTCATTAGACCAAAAAAGGATATTATTACCTATGTCAACTACAGCAACTCAAGCGGAATTCGGAAAATGGCGGTCCAGGATTTGGCCGATCCATCTGTGGGAATTAAAAAAATTCATTCCCATGGCCCTTATGCTTTTCTTTATAAATTTTAACTATACAGTTTTAAGAGATACAAAAGATTCTTTGGTTGTCACGGCTCCAGGATCCGGCGCTGAAGCTCTTCCTTTCTTAAAGGTGTGGGGCGTTCTTCCGTTCGCAATTTTGTTTATGCTCCTCTACTCAAAGCTAAGCAATATTTTCAGCAAACCAAAACTTTTCTATACAATGATCTCTATCTTTATAGGATTTTTTGCATTCTTCTTGCTGGTGCTATATCCCAATCGCGATGTTCTCCATCCCCATCAGTTCTGCGATACATTGCAAGCCTACCTCCCCGCAGGCTTTAAAGGGATGGTCGCTATTATCCGTAACTGGACCTATAGTCTTTTCTATGTCATGTCTGAGTTGTGGGGCAGCGTTGCCCTCTCCCTTCTTTTCTGGGGATTTGCCAACGACACCACAAGACCATCAGAATCCAAACGCTTCTATGGCGTGTTTGGTCTTGGCGCCAACGTCGCCATGATGTTCTCCGGCCCTCTCATTATCCACTTCTCACGTATCCGCGATAAAGTGGCCCCTGGAGTCGATGCCGTCGGCATGACCCTCAACTACATGATCGCCCTCTTTACTCTTGCTGCCGTCATGACGATGGTTGTTTATTGGTGGATCAATAAAAACGTCTTAACAGACACGCGCTTCTACAATCCCGCTGAACAACAAAAGGTGAAAAAAGAGAAGCCCAAGATGTCCCTCAAGGAAAGCTTTGCTTACCTTGCTAAGTCGCGCTATATCGGCCTTCTCTGCATCATCGTGCTGTCCTACGGCGTGGCGATTAACCTCGTCGAAGTTACCTGGAAAGGGCAACTCAAGCTGCAATACAGCAACATGAATGACTACAATGCGTTCATGGGAGAGTTCTCCTTATTGACAGGGACGGTTACAGCGCTGCTGATGCTGTTTGTGAGCGGCAACGTGATCCGCCGCTTCGGATGGACCACCGCTGCTTTAATCACCCCCGCTGTCCTTCTCATAACAGGAGTGGGTTTCTTCACATTCATCATCTTCAAAGATGCTCTGGCCGGCGTGATCGCTGCCCTGGGAACAACGCCGCTCATGCTCGCTGTTCTCTTCGGCCAAGCGCAAAACATCGCCAGCAAGGCGACGAAGTACTCCCTGTTCGACCCCACCAAAGAGATGGCTTATATTCCCCTTGACCAAGAGTCCAAGGTCAAAGGAAAAGCCGCCATCGACGTGGTCGGCGCTCGTCTTGGAAAATCAGGCGGAGCCCTCATTAACCAAGTGCTTATCGTCCTCTTTGGTTCGCTGTCGGCCATCACTCCCTACGTGGCGGTCATCAGCATCTTTATGATCTTGGCATGGATGAAAGCATCCAAAGCTCTTGGAGTCCGTTTCCAAGCGCTTACCGCTGAGAAAGAAGAGCAAGCCAAAGCAGAAGCTGCAGCTGCTGCTGCGAAAGCTGAACCAGCTCTTGCTAAAGAGCCCGCAGGCGTTACAAACTAACGCTTGAGCGGTTTCACAAACCCTCTCCCACATGGAGAGGGTTTTTTTATGTCCGCACAATATAATAAATATTTGAAAAATTCAGGGCATATGCTACACGAGATCTTTAGGAGGTCTCTCATGCCAAGCTTCACCGTTCCCTTAGCATTAACGATGGGTTTTTATTCTGCGCTGACACCCCGGGCCCAAGATACACAAACGAAACAGGAAGTCGTACAAAGCGATTCCGACCATTTCACGACGACGGTGCGCGGCACATCCATCGCTGTTTCTCCAACCAGCGTAAAGAAAAACCCAACGAAGAAGAAAGTCGTAAAGAGCGATTCCGACCATTTCACGACGACGGTGCGCGGCACATCCATCGCTGACTCTCCAGCTAATTTAGAGAAAAGATGTTTTTATGCTTTTGGTGATTTTCTGTATTGGCGAGCCGATGAAGATGGGCTCGATTATGGCCAAAGATTAAATGAGGATACGAATCATCTTAAGATGCGAGAGCCTGATTTCCACTGGAGCCCAGGTTTTCGGTTGGGCATCGGCGGGCAAATGGGCCGGTTCGACAATTAGGACTTAAGCGCCGTATGGACATCTTTTCGTACTCATGCAAAGAGCCACACCAAGACGGATGACCTGGGCCTGCTTCCCCGCTGGGCTCCTGAACTCCTCGGCGCGTCTGCTGCTTCGGGGTCCGCCGATTGGAAGCTGCATTATAATGTCGTTGACTTTGCGCTAGGACGCAATTTCTTCGTCAGCCGCAAGTTGACGGTGCATCCGCAACTGGGTATCAGAGGCGCCTGGATCCATCAAGACTATGATGCGAAATACTTAGGACAATTTGCATCTTCCTTCCCTTCAGGTCTGAATACATTCTTGCTGCCCTCAAGTTTCGAGGGCGACATCCATTTTAAAGGAGTTGGGCTGCGCGTAAATTGCGATCTCTCCTACCACTTTACAAAGAACTTTGCCATCTTTGGAAATATTGCAGGCGCGCTCTTTTACGGCTGGTTCAATGTGCGGGAAAATTTTGATGGATGGTTTAATCAACCGCAAGGGAGTTTGATCGCAAATAACTCGGCATTTCATCATAACTTTCAACGTACGCGGGCCAATTTAGAAGGCGGCGCAGGGCTGCTCGTCGAAGGCGATCTAACTCAGAAGTCCCATATCAGCTTTAGCTTGAAATATGAGTTCAGCGAGTGGTTCAATCAAAACATGCTGGCGGATGCCGTGCTTGTTCCTAAGCTCGTCCAAAGTAATTCTACCGAGACGGTGTTGATTGCTAACACAAGGCGCGCTCAGGAAAACGGATCTAACTTAGGTCTGCAAGGACTGACTGCCGAGCTTCGCTTCGATTACTAAAAAAATCCTCCTCCCTTTTAGGGAGGAGGCCTTCAAACGGCGCTTGGTCAATATTCAGGGGCCTCACAAAGATTCTAAATAAAGAGCATTTCTTCTATTCTTTTCGTTCAAATATAGGAGATGGATCTTATGGAACCCACCCAGCTTTCGGTTAAACTCACGTCAATACTCTCCCAAGAATTTACCAAAGGAGACCTCATTGGCCAGGGAGGATTTGGATCAGTTTTTCGTGGAGAATGGAACCATGTAGCCATTGCTGTGAAAGAGCTCTTCTTACAGTCGTTGACACAAGATTCTTTGGAAGAGTTCAAGAAAGAAGCGACTGTCATGGCTGAATGCCAACATCCTCATATCGTTAGATTATTTGGCGTCTGTTTAGAGAAAAGGAAGTACGCCCTCATCATGGAATATATGGAAAAAGGGTCATTGTTTGACCTGCTCAAAGACGTAAATAAGGCTTTGTCTTGGAGTTCTCGCTTTTCTATTGCCGCAGGGATTGGAAATGGGCTGACTTATCTTCATAGCAAAAAGATCATCCATCACGATTTGAAAAGTTTAAATATTTTATTGGGAGAAAACTATATAGCCAAAATTTCCGATTTTGGCTTGGCCAAAATCAAAGTGGAAACAAGCCAACAAACTGGCCAGGACCAACAGATACGCGGTTCAATCCGTTGGATGGCGCCTGAGCGCCTCAAGTATGGAGCCAATGTCGGTTTACCTTCGGATATTTATAGTTTGGGCATGTTGCTATGGGAAATCGCTTCTCGGAAGGTTCCTTTTGCCAACGAATCCAATCAAATCGTAATTATGGGGTGGGTACAAAATAATATTCAGGAAACAATTCCTTTAGATTGTCCCGAAGAATACGGCGCTATCATCCAAAAATGCTGGAGGCTTCCCGGTGAACGTCCCGATGCCAAAACCATCTTCAAAGAGTTAAATAACCTACTACAGAATGTTCCAAGCATAGACCAAAAAAACCCCAGCAAGGCCGAGCTCGTTGCTAAAAATATAGGTTCTTATGTCCCTAATACTCTGGATAGTCTTCCGAAGCCTGTCGCGCAAAAAATCGAACAACCCTTTTTACAGAAAAGCCCTTTTTATTCACAGATGGTGGATAAAAACATACCTCCAAAGGATTTAGAGGCTATCCCTCTTGAGGATTTTGTAATTGCTATTGGACAAGAGCCTAAAAATGCGATTCTCTATTGCAATCTGGGCAGAGCCCTCCCCCTCGAAGGAAGCATCCAGCTATTAGATGAGACGAATATGACCCAGCAAGAGCTTTACCTTAAAGCGATCGCCCTCGATCCAAATAATGCCTTCGTTTATTGCTGTCTTGGGTTTTCCCTTCCAGTCGGAGAAAGTGTTCTGCTACCAGATGGGACGAAGATGACTAAGCAACAGCTTTACCTTAAAGCGATCGCCCTTGATCCAGATTACGCCGCATCTTATTACAACCTAGGGGTACCCCTTCCATCCGGAGGAAGCATCCAGTTGCTGGATGGGACGAATATGACCAAGCAAGAGCTTTACCTTAAAGTGATCGCTCTCAATCCAAATTACGCCGCAGCTTATTGCGGTCTAGGGATAATTCTTCCATCCGGAGGAAGCATCCAGCTACCGAATGGGTCGAGTATGACCCAGCAGCAGCTTTACCTTAAAGCGATCGCTCTCAATCCAAATTTCGCCGACGCATATTCCAGTCTAGGCGCAATCCTACCATCTGGAGGAAGCATCCAGCTACCGGATGGGTCGAGTATGACTCAGCAGGGGCTTTACCTTAAAGCGATATCCCTCAATCCAAATGACGACTACGCTTATTATAATCTAGGGATAACCCTACCATTCGGAGGAAGCATCCAGCTACTGAATGGAACGAGGATGACCCAGCAGCAGCTTTACCTTAAAGCGATCGCTCTCAATCCAAATTTCGCCGACGCATATTCCAGTCTAGGCGCAATCCTACCATCTGGAGGAAGCATCCAGCTGCCCGATGGGACAAAGGTGACTCAGCAGCAGCTTTTCCTTAAAGCGATCGCCCTCAAACCAAATTACGCCTACGCTTATTCCAATCTAGGGGCAACCCTTCCATCCGGAGGAAGCGTCCAGCTGCCCGATGGGACAAAGGTGACTCAGCAGCAGCTTTTCCTTAAAGCGATCGCCCTTGATCCAAATAACGCCGCACCTTATTACAACATAGGGAAAACCCTTCCATCCGGAGGAAGCATCCAGTTGCTGGATGGGACGAATATGACCAAGCAGCAGCTTTACTTTAAAGCGATCGCCCTCAAACCAAATTACGCCCCAGTTTACTACAATCTAGGAACAACCCTTCCATCCGGAGGAAGCATCCAGCTACTGGATGGAACGAAGATGACCCAGCAGGAGCTTTACCTTAAAGCGATCGCCCTCAATCCAAATTTCGCCGCAGCTTATTCCAATCTAGGGACAACCCTTCCATCCGGAGGAAGCGTCCAGCTGCCCGATGGGACAAAGGTGACTGAGCAGCAGCTTTTCCTTAAAGCGATCGCGCTCAAGCCAAATGACGCCTACGCTTATTGTATTCTAGGGGCAATCCTGCCATCCGGAGGAAGCATCCAGCTACTGGATGGGACGAGGATGACTCAGCAGCAGCTTTACTTTAAAGCGATCGCCCTCAAACCAAATTACGCCCTAGTTTACTACAATCTAGGGACAACCCTTCCATCCGGAGGAAGCGTCCAGCTGCCCGATGGGACAAAGGTGACTCAGCAGCAGCTTTTCCTTAAAGCGATCGCCCTCAATCCAAATCTCGCCTTAGTTTATCGCAATCTGGGAGCAACCCTTCCATTCGGAGCAAGCATCAGGCTACCGGATGGGACGATGATGACTAAGGAGGAACTCTTACGCAAAGCCGGCTAAACTGATAGTAAATTTCTTTAAAAGGCGGCGTGGGGCTGCTCGTCGAAGGCGATCTAACTCGGAAGTCTTATATCAGTTTTAGCTTGAACCATCTGCCACGCCGCAATCCTATTCATTCATGGTAGGTTAGGCAGGCAAATGATTGGTCAATCCCTTGAAGCCTCGAATAATCTTCTCGCTCCAGCGCGAAGTTCCTTCAAAGGCTCTCTTGTTTGGATAGCCATTGATGGAGAGGGATGAGATGAATCGCTTTCCCTTCCTTTAAGAACACATCTTCCAAAGAAAGTGTTAAGATTTTTCCCGATGGAAGCCCTAAGACCTGCAAACATTCTAGCAGTGCATTGATCTCGCGGCTCTGCGTTTCTTGATCCTCAAGATCGGAATAGCACACTTGTATTGCATCTATAGGTTTTCCCAATTCTGTGATTACAAAGTCGACTTCTTGCGCTTGTTTATAATAAAATGCTTGTTTGCCCCTCCGCCTTAATTCTAAATAGACAGCATTTTCTGCCAAACGGCCCCAGTCCTCTCGATCGGATTGCAGAGATACTGTGCGCAGGCCCGCGTCAATCACGTAAATTTTTTTGGGGTCGCGGGCTTGTACTTTGAGATTGGGATGGTAACGGCTCATTTCAAAGACAAGGAAAGCTTGTGTCAAATAACCTGTGAACGTTGAGGCTAGTTCAATCGAAATTTCAAAAGCTTTTCGCAGGGAATTGTAAGAATGTAAACAACTCAGACCTGTTAAATAGAAACTAACTATTTGATGTAAGGCTTGTTGGTTTTTAATGGAATGTCTTGCAACAACATCTCGTAGCACAATATCACTAAGATATTGTTTTAATAAAATGATTCGGTCATTTTCGTCCGGTGTTAAGATGACTTTTGGAAAACCTCCCCAACGCAGGTAATCTTCTAACGCGCGTAACCAAGATCCTTTCGTAGAGGGCGTTTTACCCAAAAATGTTAAATATTCGGAAAAGGAAAGAGGCCAGATAGTTTGTTCGATAACCCGTCCAGAAATAGCTGTCGCTATCTCGGAACTCAGTAGGTGAGAAGAAGAACCGGTTACTACGATTTGGTAATGCCCTAAGTCGATTGCTTTTCGCACCCACCGCTCCCATCCTTGGACATTTTGGATCTCATCCAAAATGACTAGCTTGGGCATCCTTCCCATTTCTTCTTCATAGAGTGAGAGGAGTTGATCAAGCACTTCAACGCTGGCTCCTGGGAAAAAAATCGGATCCTCAAAATTAAAAAAGAAGGTCTCCTCCAATCGCCCCAGCGCCAATTGGACTGTCATGGAGGATTTTCCTGAACGCCTCACCCCGGTAAGCGCTAGGCAGAGATCCTTTTGTTGGCTAAGAAGGGAGCTTCTGGGGACGATCAAGTGGCTGTTTTTGTTTAGCCACTGCTGCCAGTCCTGTAAAGCCTTTTTTAATTCGCCTCGTGTCGCCATACCCTTATTTTAATCGATCAGTCGATTAAAAAACACAAAAATTAATCGGTATATCGATTAATATATGTATATAATTGATAATTAGTAGCTTATGGCCATAAAAAATCCCCCGCCCTTTATCAAGGCGGAGGATGGGTTGTCAGAAGTGAAGAACGGCTTACTTCTTCTCGTCGTCGAGGATTTCGACTTCGGCTTCTTCTAGATCAGGCTTCTTTTCTGCTTCTTGTTGGGGAGCTGCGCCCTGGGCTGCAGCGCCTTGCAGATTTTCACCGATCTTTTGCATGTGCTTATTGAGCTCTTCGCTCGCATGCTTGATCGCCGACATGTCGGTTCCTTTGAGCGCTTCCTTCACGTCATCGATGCGGGATTGGATCTCGCTGACGATATTGGCCGGAAGCTTCTCTTTATAGTCAGAGAGGGCTTTCTCAGCTCGGAAGGCGGTGGCATCGGCTTCGTTGCGCGCTTCCACTTCTTCTTTGCGCTGTTTGTCTTCCTCAGCGTGGTCTTCAGCATCTTTGAGCATCCGCTTGATCTCGGCTTCGGTCAGTCCTGACTTAGCTTCGATACGGATTTTTTGCTCTTTGTTTGTCTTCAGATCTTTGGCTGAGACATGGAGGATGCCGTCCGCATCGATGTCGAATGCGACTTCGATCTGCGGGGTTCCGCGCAGGGCAGGAGGGATATCGGTCAGGTCGAACCGGCCGATCTCTTTATTGTCTTTCGCCATCTTGCGCTCTCCTTGGAGAACGACGATGGTCACGGCAGGTTGGTTGTCTGCGGCGGTCGAGAAGACTTGCTTTTTCTGCGTCGGGATCGTCGTATTGCGCTCGACGAGCGGAGTCATGATGCCTCCGTAAAGTCTCGATACCGAACGTGAGCGGCGTGACGTCGAGAAGGAGAACGTCCTTCACGTCGCCGGCGAGTACGCCCCCTTGGATCGCGGCGCCAACGGCGACGACTTCGTCAGGGTTTACGCCTTTATGCGGCTCTCTTCCGAAGATCTCTTTTACTTTGCGCTCGACGGCGGGCATGCGGGTCATACCGCCGACTAGGATCACCTCGTTGATCTGATCTTTGTGAGAGACCAGCGTCTTTGAGGGCCTTCACGCAGGGCTCGACCGTACGCTCGATCAGATCGTTGGAGAGGGACTCCAGCTTGGCGCGGGTTAAAGTGAGCGCCAAGTGTTTGGGGCCTGTCGCATCCATCGTGATGAACGGTTGGTTGATCTCTGTGGTTTGCGTGCCGGAGAGTTCGATTTTGGCTTTTTCGGCCGCATCGCGCAGACGTTGGAGGGCCATCTTGTCTTTGCTCAGGTCGATGCCGTGTTCTTTTTTGAACTCATCGAGCATCCAGTTGAGGATCGCGTTGTCGAAGTCGTCGCCGCCGAGGTGAGTGTCCCCGTTGGTCGAGAGCACTTCGAATACGCCATCGCCGATCTCGAGGATCGAAATATCGAACGTACCGCCGCCTAAGTCGAAGACAGCGATTTTTTTGTCGTGCTTCTTTATCGAGGCCGTAGGCGAGGGCTGCGGCGGTAGGCTCGGGGATGATCCGTTTTACATCGAGGCCCGCGATGCGTCCTGCGTCTTTCGTCGATTGCCGCTGGGCGTCGTTAAAGTAAGCAGGAACGGTGATGATCGCTTCGGTCACTTTCTCGCCGAGGTAGGCTTCTGCCGTCTCTTTCATCTTGATCAAGACTTGCGCGCCCACTTCCTCGGGAGTGATCGTTTTGCCATCGATTTCGATCGCGGCATCGCCATTGGATCCTTTGACTACTTTATACGGAACGATCTTGATCTTCACTGCCACTTCATCGAATTTACGTCCGATGAACCGCTTCGCGGAGTAGATGGTCCGCTCAGGGTTTGTGACAGCTTGGCGCTTCGCAGGAACGCCGACTAAGCGTTCATTATTTTTGTAGCCGACGACGGAAGGCGTAGTGCGGCCTCCTTCGGCGTTGGCGATAACGACGGGCGTGCCGCCTTCCATGATAGAGACGCAGGAGTTTGTAGTTCCTAAATCAATACCGATAATTCTTCCTTTTTTCTTATTCTCCATGATTTTCTCCTTCTTCTTTTTTTACTTTTGCAACTTTTACACGGGCAGGGCGGATAATGCGGTCGCCGCACCGGTACCCTTTTACGTATTCTTGTAAGATCGTTCCTTCTTCTACATCCGCTCGCTCTTCGAGCTCGACGGCTTCGTGCAGATTAGGATCAATATTTTTCCCAGCGAGGGGAAGGCTTCGACGCCTTCGCCGCGGAGCATGTCTTGGAACTGTGTCAGGATCATCTGAAATCCCATGGCCCAGTTCTTCACATCTGCGGACATTCCATCGGCGCACTTCAAAGCATTTTCGAAGCTATCGAGGGGGGTGATGATGTCGGCGAGCAGATTGTCGACGGCGTAGCGCACAGCGTCTTGCTTTTCTTTTTGCATCCGCTTGCGGGCGTTTTCCATATCGGCCAGCTGCCTTAAATACTTATCTTTGTAGTCGATGACTTCTTCGACGGTGTTAGTTTCTTCCATTGAGGTTCTCCAATAATAATGAATCGTTTTTCATATCGATCGCCATCGGCTGAGGCGAGCGGAAAGAAATTTTAAATTTGTACATGCTTTTTGTCAGCGCTTCGGTGATGGCCTCTGAGGCGGTTTCGAGAATGCCAAACAGTTTGCGGTACGGGATGCGATTGGGTCCCAAAATGGCGATCGCGCCAACGATGGTATTGTGAATTTTGTACGGTATCGCAATGGC
Organism: uncultured Verrucomicrobiae bacterium; assembly: GCA_963813135.1. Taxonomy (GTDB): domain Bacteria; phylum Chlamydiota; class Chlamydiia; order Chlamydiales; family Rhabdochlamydiaceae; genus SZAS-15. The sequence continues at coordinate 34,966 of CAWEXY010000019.1, forward strand.
CGAGCAGGCTTGCAGCGCTCCGCCGATCCAGACGCTCAAACTCTCCGTATTGGCGCACTCAGAGAGGAGGCCTCTCAGCGCTTCTTTGTTTTCAAAAAAGCCGAGGCCGGACGCTAGGGCCGTCGCATCATTAAAATCGGCATAGGCCAAGAGCTGAGAAAATCCTGTCTTATATAAATCTTCCGAAGAAAAATGCGTATTTCCCACGAGATGGCGGAGCATCACTTCTCCGTAAAAGCGCGTGGCCAGGACTTCTTCGTGGGGAGAGAGTTTAGGCTTATCGACGCCGGTGAGCCTCCATCTGAAAAATCCCTCGAGGCGTTTCAGGGTGAAGGTGCTTAATTTGAGGTCCGAATAAAGAATTTCTGTTTGAACTAATCCAAAATCGGTGATGAGCACGCACAAACAGCGATGGGAGTCGATGCCGACAAAACGGACATCTAAAATAAAGTCTTGGTCAAAGCGCGGCGCAGATAAGAATACGGCGCAGTTAGTGAGCTTGCTCAGTTCTTCTGCCGCATATTGCAGATAGGAGGCGACTTCGCGGGTTTCTTGGGAAAGCGCTTTTTGGAGCTCCTTCCGTTCTTTTTCGTCGATCGAGGAGGATTTTAAGTGGGTCTGGGCATAGAATTGATAGGCGAGGTGCGTCGGAATCCGTCCGCCGGAAGAGTGTTGCTGCTTGAGGTATCCTTGTTCTTCCAGCTGTGCGAAATAATTGCGGATGGTGGCGGAACTGAGGTTGTCGAACCCATTCTCTTTGAGTGTGCTGGAGCCTACCGGTTTGCCTGTCTGTAGATAAAGCTCTACCGTGCCAAGCAAAACGAGCTTTTCGCGTTGATCCTTAGGAGGCTTTCTAAGATTTAGGGTTTTCATGATTTTTCATTATATAAAATAACCCCCTCCCTGCGCAAGCAAAATTTAGCGGTCAGATCGCATGACTGCTAATTCTTTAATGTAAAACGCTTATAATTATTGGGTTAAGAATTTTACCACAGAGGGCACAGAGATCACAGAGGAAGAAGAGAAAACAATTCTTTTTCCTACTCTGTGCCCTCTGTGGTAAAAAAATCTTTTGTTTTTCTTAGTGTGCCGAGCTAAAGCGAGTTCACAACATTTTGTTGTATTAGTCTTCGGTGATGTGGGGGTCGCGGATGATGAGGGGAAGGATGTCGACGACCGAGGGCGCCCATTGGAGGCCGCGCCTATATATAAGGCGCTGGGCTAAGAAACAGGCGATGACCGCCTTTTTATGAATGTCAGGAATTTCTTTAATTAATCTCTCGCGATAGTTTTTTTGCAGGAGAGGGGGCGCATATTTAAGCAGGCACTGGAGATAGGGGTCTTTGGGATCATTGGATAATTTGAGAGGGGTAAGATAGGAGAGGATCTCATCTTTATAATGGTTGATGCGTTCGGAGATCGATTCGGAGATGTCGGTCAAGAATCCTTGGTCGGAGGTGCGGAGGAGAAGGCTGGCCTCATCTTTGGACCGCGCCATGATAATATTGAGGATTTCTTCGACAAGGGCTGGTTTTTCTTTTAAAAACTCTTCGTCTGAGAGAACAAGGCCGGATAAAACCTCAAAAGAGGAGCAGATGACGCCGCCTTTATTGGCAGAGCTGTCTTTGATGATGATCAGCCCGAGTTTTTCAAGGGCGCGGCGCGCTTCCTGGGTCAAATAGAGATTGGCCCCTTCTATAATGGCGCGGGCGGTCGGCTTGCCGTCGGCATCGAGAAATTCTTTATAGTTGGACTCGTTGAGCGTGCGCGGGCGCCCTCCGCCGGGGATGAAGATATCGGCCCTTGTCTGATGCACATGGGTGCGCAGAATGTGGTTCATTTCTGAGCCCGATAGCCATTCTTCGACGACTTTTTTTCCTTTTTTGCGCAGGAGAAGGGTTTGCTGTGCATAGGCGCTCTCTTCGCGGCGTGTTTTGAGATCGAGCAAAAATCCTCCCTCGGAGAGCTTTTCAGCGGGGTAAAAGCGGATCGGTTTTCCTTCCTTAAAGAGTTCGGCGATGATTTTCAGATCGAGGCCGGCGGGATCAAAGATGGTTCCCGAAACGTCGATCGTCGCTAAAAATTTGGCCGTTTTGGGGAAGTAGCGATAGAGATTGTACATCTGATTTCCAGCCACATCGCCATCGGGCCCGCCCGTCATTTTGACCGTGAAGGGTTCTTTGTGCGGATCGATGTCGAGGAAGTTGAGGACCTCTTCCATGTAGACGTTGATGCCGCGCGACGTCACTCCATATTCTTTGTGATTGATGCCGGCTCCGGGCTTGCTCGACATGAAGGACGAACCCGGCTTGTACCCTTGCGCCTTGGCGTAGTTCGAGATCCATGTGATCATGCTGTCATGCATGTTCTCGTCCGGACCTAAGTAGATATATTCAGGTTTGCGGTAGTAATCGATAATCTCCGGGGTGTTTTCTCCGTGGAGGATGGCGATAAAACTTTCGATATAGGCGCGCTGGGCGCTATAGAGATAATCGAGCTTGTGCTCTTGGCGGAGCGTTGCAATCTTTGCCTCGATCTGCTGCAGTTCGATGCCCGCTGTCTCAAGTTCCCGCTGGAGAAGCTCTTCTTCGTTTTGGATTTGCTCAAAAGACTGGAGGAGGATCACTCCTTTTGCGCCGCCTTCCGGAATATCTTTATTCTTTTTTTGCTGTGTGTAGGCGAGATTGTAGCATTCGGAATAGACGTTATTGCGTTCGATGAGCAATTGTTCGATTTGGGAGGGGTAAACGGTGCGCAGGCCTCCTCTTGCTAAATCGCGGAACCGGATATGGAAGCCGATGAAATGCATCCCTTTCATGAAAAAGACAGCAAAAGGAATTTCGGGGAACTTTTCCCGCCTGTCATAAGGGACGTTGTCTAGATAACGGGGGTCGAGCCGGAACGAAAATCCTGTCTTGGTTTTGCAATAGTAGTTTGTTTTGAGCGCGTTTTCGACGAAGTTTAAGGCCTGTTTGAGGATATTTTTACGCCGCGTGTCATTGGCCACGTTCCCTGTATCGAGTTCGGCGACAGAGGCTAAAAAGGCGGTTTTAACTTTTTCGTAGAGTTTAAGGTCGTTTTTTTGCGGATGGAATTTGGCCTCGAAGGCCTCTATAACTTTGACGGTAAGTTCCGGATGGCGGCAAAGCCCTTCCTCGATAGCTCCGAGCGAGTACATGTGAGGGTCTGCGTGCACGAGGACTTGGTGGATGAACGAAGCGATCGATTTTAGGAGGTTGCCTTTATTTCCGCTGAGGCGGCCGGTGTCGACAAAAGCTTTCTCGATGCTCTCCTGGCCCTGAAAATACTTCACGGTCATGAGCTCCTGTAGAAAATCCTCGAGATCGGTCTTTCCATGAAGTCCCATGGAGATCAGCAAAATATTTTCAGGAGTATAAACAGCTGAAAGCCGCTGCATGGCGAGTCCATGGCGGCGCACCACTTTCGCGATACGGTAGAGAAACTCATGCTTAGGGGCGTTTTTCCAAGCAAAAACGATCTGCAGCGTGGGAGCCTCGCGGTTATGGATCACTTCTAGTTGGCACGCATCGCTTTCTTTGGCCCGCTGAAGGACGGTGTGGGCAAGTTTTCGCCGCTCGTCATTGAGCGATCTCTCAAAGCGCGGCGTCGCTTCGGCTTCTTCCCATCCCGTGAAATAAATGACGGCAATCCTTAAAACAACTTTCACATTGGGGAAGGGTGGGGGAGCATTGGAAACGAAGGACCGGTAATTTTGGATTCCTCGATGGCGATAATGGCGGAGAACTTTGAGGTCGCTGTCCGGGCCATCTAAAGAAAGCGTGATCGCGCGGTCTTTAAAGTGGATGTGCGAAAAAAACTCTTCGCGCTCAAAACTCATCAGGCTGTGGGTGACAAAGACGAGCGTATCAGGATCGGCATCCTCGAAAAAGCTGGCGGGAAGGTGCTGCTCGATCCAAACATAGTACTGTTCGAATTTCTGGCTTTCTTTTTCAACAGCCCCTTGGAGGCGGGCTTTTCTTTCTTCGGGGGTCATAGGGCTCAGTAGACAGGAATCAAATCTTTTTTTCAACCCCAGCCATCAGATGCTGGCTAAAAATTTCTAGAGGGCCTACAATTGCCTCAGAATCAGGAGGTAATGTATGACGGAAGCCGCTCAACTTCGATTGGATCTTCGCCTTCAGGATATAATAATCTATGGCAAAGAACATGCCGCCAGCGATTTTCTGCATGATACTTGCAAAAGATGCAACAGGGTCTTGGATAATCTTGGTCGAAATACTCTGAGTGAATTAAGTGTCACGGTTTTTGTGATTAATGACTTCCGTGTGGAATTAAACAAAGCAAAAACAGCATTTGAGCAGGCGCGACAGAATAGTCAGGAAGTCCTACCTGCAAAGAGGGTAGAAGAGCAAACTATTCATAATTATCGCGACTACCAAGATCCTATTCCTGTGTATGAAACATGTATGGCCCGGATTGCCCGGCTTGTAGAAATTCTTTACCTGCAAATGAGAATAGTGATCGTTAATGACGTCAAGCACATCGCAGGTTCTGCTTTTGATCTGAAACGGGCCATTGGTATCGCGGCTGCGCTTGGGGAAAATCTCAAAAGTAATCCCAAAAGTAAACATGTTGCAATTGCTAAGGCCTTGGTGCTTTTTGGGGAGAAGCATTCTGCCCCTAAGATAGGGATAAAGGGATTCCAAGTGGGAGAAGAAGAATTTAAGTTGGAAGGAGTTATTGATACTACTCCTGTGTTTATGGGTATGCATAAGTTCATTGAATCGAAAATGAAGGCTGAAATCCCTTCCTCGCAGGGACTTTCAGCTTATCTGCTCGTGGGAGATTCCTTATTTTCTTTCTCATTGACCGATTTCATGGGCGATCTAAAACTTGGATCCAAATTCGATACAGAGATTAAATTAGATGGAACTCTCGGCATGGTGTGCGGGAGCAGTAATATTACTTACACAGGAGTCCAATCTGACTTGGGAGGGCGCTTAGTTCGCGTGTATATGAATGAAATGCCGCAAGCTGATGCAGATGGCAAAAAACTTGCATTGGTCTTTCAGCTAAGTTTGGAAATAGCAAAACACTGTTCAGCCAAAATGTTAGAAATTCGATGCAGATTTATGTGCGATGAGACTATGAGTAAGACGCTAAAGGACTATAATTTTGAACAGGTCCCTATCATATCTACAGTTCAAGAGTCTGTATGGAAGCGCGATCTCGAGCAAAATCCTCCTAGAAAACAGATCTTCTTAGATCCATGGGTAGTGAATGTCTTCAAGGACTTTCCTTTAACTTTTAAATAGCCTTAAACTATTTAGGCCGACGAGGACGGTGCCTCCCTCATGGAGGACCACGGCCAGCCAAAGCGGGATCCACCCGAGTGTTGCAGGCGTTGTCGCACAGATAATGACGGCTAGAGCCAAGGTTAAATTTTGTCGGACAATCCGCTTTGTTTGGCGGGCTTTGTCATAGAGATTGCCCAGGAGCGAGAGGTCGTCGTTCAAGAAAACAACATCGGAAGCTTCAACGGCCGTGCTGCTGCCGATTTTACCCATGGCGATCCCGACGGTGGAGCGGGCGAGCGCGGGAGCGTCATTGATCCCATCGCCGATCATCATCAGTCCGCTTTCGTGGGAGAGTTTAGCAACAATTTCTAGTTTATCTTCGGGCCGAAGGTCGGCATAGACCTGATCGATGCCCAGTGAACGTGCAACCGGGCCTGCGCTGGCTTGATGGTCTCCGGTGAGCATGGCGACGGAAAGGTTGCGTTTTTTGAGGCCGGCAATCACGGATTGAGATTCGGGACGGATGGTATCGGTGAAGGAAAATACAAAGAGGGCATCGCCCACGAGAAGATAAGCCGTAAGCCCCTGCGAGGGAGGAATCGAGATGACTTTTTTGGTGAGAATGAACTCGCGGTGCCCAATGGTCACAGCCGTATTATCGATGACGCCTTCTAGGCCAAACCCGGCGCTGGATTTAAACTGATCTAACTTAAGAAGCGGGAACTTTGCTCCGTAGGCAACGAGAGCTTTTGCGATGGGATGGACGGCATGGCGCTCAAGCGTCGCAGCGATGGCGATAGCCTGGTCTAGAGCGAAAGACGGACCGGCAACCTGCTGGACGCCTGTGCAGGTGAGCTCTCCGGTGGTGAGCGTTCCTGTTTTATCGAAGGCTGCGAACCTGCACTGGGACACGGCATCGAATATCGCTCCTCCTTTGAGAAGGATCCCGCGCCGGGCGCAGCTGCTGATGGCGCTCAAATAAGCTGTCGGGGTGGCAATGATCAGGGCGCAGGGGGAAGCGGCGATGAGGAACGTGAGCGCGCGGTAGATGCCGCCTTCAGGGCCGAGCGCTGGAATCGAGAGCAGCCAAGGAAGCGTGCAAGCCAGGAGCGCGGCGATCGCGATGATAGAGGAGGCGTAATACTTGCCAAAGCGGTCTAAAAACTGTTCGACTTGGGGTTTTGTCCCTTGAGCCTCTGTGATCATTTGGATAATGCGGCTCAGGGTTGAGTCGCTGCTGGTTCGTGAGACTTCGATGGTGAGCGTGCCATCGATGTTCAGCCCGCCGGCGACGGCGGTGTCGCCAGCTTTTTTGGAGAGGGGCTGCGCTTCGCCGGTGAGATGGACGAGATTGACGAAGGCGCTTCCTTCCGTGATGACGCCATCGAGGGGGATGATTTCACCAGCTTTCACGAGGATTTTAGTTCCGATGGGGATTTCCCGGATGGCAGAGTCATAAAGCGTGCCATCTTTGCCTACGACTCTTGCAATGCGCGGAGAGATGCGGCGCAGGGACAAGATGGCGCTTTTGGTCTTTTGCGAGACGGCATTTTCCATGGAAGCGGAGAGTTCGAAGAGGACAAGGAGAAGGCCTCCTTCGAGGGGGCTGCCGATGGCCACGGAGAGAAGCGCTGCGAGCGTCATGAGGACATCGATGTTGACTTCGACGTTGCGCAGATCATGGACGGCGTTGAGAAACGCGGGCGTTCCCGATATAAAATAGACGCCGACGAGGAAGACGGCCGACAAGGGGATGGATGTAAAAGAAAAAACAAAGGCAACGGCGAGTAGGCCGGCCGAAAGAAGCGAAGAGCGCAGCGAGAGGTTTTTGCCCCACTTGCGTGAGTTGGGCGTCAGAAAAGGACTGATCGTCTCTTCTTTTCCCGAAGCAAAAAACTCATCAAAAAAAATCGGCTCAGCCATGATCACCTTGCAGGGGGAAAGGATTTTAACGCAAAGGCGCGGAGTCGCTAAGGTCCTTTGGCGTCTTTGCGTCTTTGCGTTAAAAATCTCTTTATTCATAGTAACTGCTGTAAAAAGTAGACAATCCCTGCGGCGAAGCCGGCAAGCGCCAGGTTCCAAACGACCGCTTCGAGCAGACGGTTTTTATGTGATTTGGCCATGAGGCCGGCGGCTAGCGTGATGATGAGTCCGGACATCACTAGAGGACCGCCTGCGGGCCAGATGTGTGTGCTCAAGAAGAAGAGGGCTGCTGACGAGAGGACGCCGATCGCCGCTCCCATGCTTTGTTTGAGGGGATGTTCAAAAACTTCCAACGTAAGCCCCATTTCTTCTTCGAGCATGATCTGCAAGAGGCGGTTGTCATCGGCCATGAGAACAGAGACAGTTTCCTCGAGCAGTTTTCCTTGGAGGCCCTTCGCCTGGTAAAGAGCCGTCAGTTCCTCGCGCTCTTGCGGACGATTGTGCTCGATTTCATAACGCTCTTCTTCGATGACGCGGTGGAGCCTTTCGAGCCTTGTCCAGCCCAGCAATGCGCTGCGTCCTATTTTCCATAGGAGAAAGCCGGCGGAAAAAAGGAGGAAAAAATGTCCGGGCGCATCGTGGAGGAGGAGCCATAGGAGCAGGAGAACAAACGCTGTCTCTTTGGCGCCATCGGCGCCGGCAGCTAGCGGTCCTGGAGCTTCCGTCCCATGGACTTCAGACATCGCGATGACGCCCTTGGCCCTGGCTTCTTTGAGATGCTCGAGGGGCGGCTTTCCTTCGAAATGATCGGTTGTCATGATTGTAACAAGCGTGTGAGGAGCTGGCACATATCGAGATGGTCTTTGCACGCCATCACTTCGCGCGTTGCATGCATGGAGAAGATCCCGCACCCAATGTCGACCGTGGGAATGCCGAGTGTATGGGCAACGATGGGGCCTACGGTGCTTCCGCAGGGGACATCATTGCGCGAGACATAGGCCTGCAGGGGGAGCTTGAGTGTATTGCATACTGAGGCGATCACGGCCGAGGTTGCAACATCGGTGGCGTACTTGCGGTCGGCGCTGTGCTTCAGGACGATCCCTTTGCCCAGCAGCGGCTGATGGTTCGGATCGTATTTTTTGGGGAAGTTCGGATTGTAGGCGTGGGCAACGTCGGCGGAGATGCAAAGAGAATTTTTCTTGAGGCGGATGAGTTCTTCGTCGGGGAGCAGCCGCTTTAAAACATCGGACAGAAAGGAGGAGGCCGCCCCTTCGGCTGTGCGCGATCCGATTTCTTCATGGTCCCATAAAAGGGCCATCTGGATGGAGCTCGCGATCGGCGCCTTGGCGAGGGCTGTTGCGCAGGCATGCGCCGAGGCTAGGTTGTCGAGGCGGTACGATGCGAGCATCTCGCTGTCGGGCCCTAAAAACCGGGCGGGTTCAAGCGGAACGAGCATGAGCTCAAACGAAAGGAGCGTGTCAAAATCGATCGTGCGGCGCAGGTAAGATTCTAAAAAGCCGAGTTTTTTCTCCAGCGAGTGTGAAAATGGGCCTTAAGTGATCTTGCTTGTCGAGCACAGCCTCGCGCTCCAAATGGATTGCGATCTGCGGAATGAGCATCGGAGCTTCTTCGAGGAAAACGAGCTGCTCGGAAATTTCTTTTCCTTTTTGAACGATGATTTTCCCTGCCAGGGCCAGATCTCGGTTGAGCCATGAGGAGAGGATCGGGCCGCCATAGACTTCTGTCTCGAGAAGCAGCATATTTTCACTTTTCACTTCAGGCCGAGGCTTGAGCTTGAGAGCGGGACTATCCGTGTGGGCGCAGACGATCGTGATTTTTGTTGGAGCAGAGTTTGGAAGAGTGAAGCCGCAGATCGATCCGCCGCGCTGGACGAAGTATTTTTTGCCGCGCTCGAGCTGCCATTTTTCGGCTTCATCGAGCGGCGTCATGTCGACATTGGCGAAGCGGCTACCGATCTCCTGGGCCGCATGCCATGACGTGGGGGAATTGTCTAAGAATTGGCGAAAATCTTCTAAGATATTGTTGGAAGACATATTTCTTTGACGCCCCCTAAATATTTATGCAGGACAATCGGAAGCTCGACGGTCCCATCGCGCCGTTGATTATTCTCGAGAAGGGCGACCATGAGCCGCGAGGTGGCAAGGCCTGAACCATTCAGGGTATGGACCAGCTGGGGCTTCTCTTCTTTTTCGCGGAACCGGATCTGCGACCTGCGCGATGCGAAATCTCCGTAGTGCGATATCGAGGAGACTTCGTAATATCTGTTTTGTCCGGGGAGCCATACTTCGACGTCGATCGTCTTATGTGCGGCAAACGACATATCACCCGTCACTAGCAGCATGTTGCGGTAGTGAATGTTGAGCCCCTGCAAGATCTCTTCGGCGCTAGCTAACATCTCTTCGAACATCTCCTGGCCTTGCTCGGGCGTCGTAAATGCGAACATCTCAACTTTATTGAACTGGTGCATGCGGATGAGGCCTCGCTCTTGGCTTCCAGCTGCGCCGGCCTCCCTGCGGAAGCAAGGTGTATACGCGACATATTTTTTGGGCAGTTCATCGATAGGGAATATCTCATCGTAATGCAATCCATTGAGGACGGCCTCAGCAGTGGGGATCAAATACAAATGGTAATCGTCATCGCGGAGCTTGAACATCTGGCTTTCGGATTTGGGCAGATGGCAGGAGCCGAATGCGATCTCGGGCCTCACGAGCAGGGGAGGCATCCACATCGTAAATCCGTTCTCGATGTGAATATCGATCATGTAGTTGAGAAGCGCCCATTCTAACCTGGCGCCCATGCCGCAGTAAGCCGGCCATCCGCTGCCGGATGTCTTGGCGGCCCGTTTAAAATCAAAAAGTTTCAGCTGCTCTCCGAGCTCAACGTGGTTCTTAAACTCAAAGTCGAACTCTCGTTTGGTTCCCCAGGTCTTAAGGCAAACATTGTCTTTAGGATCAGGGGAGACCTTAGCTTCATCGCTGGGGATGTTGGGGAGCATCGCCAACATATAGACGAGCTCCGCTTCTAACTTCGTACGCTCATGGTTCAAGGCAGAGACCTTATCGCCGAGCCCTGCCACTTCTTGCATCACGCCGGAGACGTCTTCGCCTTTCCGTTTCTTTTCGCCGATTTCCTTAGAAAGGGCGTTGCGTTTGGCTTGGAGCTGCTCGCCTTCGGCGATGATGACGCGGATCTGCTCATCGAGGGCCAAGATGGGCCCGAGTTTAACGGTGGGGTCTTTGGTCTGAAGTTTAGCTTCGAGAGCTTTAGCGTCTTTGCGCAGTAATTTTATATCGAGCATAACCTCAAAATGTTAGGTGTTTTTAAGGTAAAAGTCAATGTCCGTTCATCTAAGTTGTTTTTCTAAATAAACTTATCGCCTGGAACATTCGGCCAAGGGGTCCAAAAAAACTAGTAAGTAAAGAACCTAAAGGGGTTGTCAGCATAGAAAAGGCTTTTTTTACCATGGATAAAAGACCCTTGAACGCATGTATGACAGGATCTCTTATCAATCTATAGGCTCGATACCAATAAGGTGACCGAGAGAGATTTATGGCATAAACTATTTCACGCGACCTCGTTTTGCCAAGATTGGGTTTTTGGACAAAATAATCAATGACATCGTCTTGATTGATGTTGTTGTATTCCTTTTTTAAAACTGTTTTTAAAGAAGGGATGTCTTTTCTAACTTCATCTGTAATGGTATCTGGAACCCAGCTTCGGTCATTCCAAAGAAATTGATAGGCGTTGGAAAAATCTTTGATCACCGAGGGCTCTAATCGACTCCCTTTAGGCATAGCCGTATCTATTTGAAAGCGCAAAAAAAGCGGTTTTTCTTCTTCAGAGAGTTCTGGAGACTGATAGGTTGTTAATTTGGGCCATTTGTTCGTAGCCGCTGCTGTGGGCGTTTGTTCTTTGTTTGGCTCATTAGGTGTAAGAGCTGGTGTAAAGTTCGCAAGAGCTTGAAACATATTAGCCATGGGGAAAGATGAAGTTGGAGAAGGAAGGTCTGGGCTCTGAGAGAATATCGCCAGCTTGTAGCCATTTTCCATGGCTTGATCCAAATAATCAAATTGCTTTGCTAATTCATGGCCTTGGGCAAAAATCACAGGTGGAATGCCATTTTCTGTGCGGTTGATAATGGGTAATTTAGGATCCGAAGAGGTGTAAGAAATGACTCTGTGGCTTCTTTCTTTTAACCATGCGGCCATTTGTGCATTTCTAAATTCTCGAGTCGCGTGAGAATCCTCCAAGACGCGGAGAGGGGCTTTTAAATCTTTTGGTTGGTTTTTGAAATTTGCCATGTTGTTTTCGAAATCACTGGGTATGTTTTGGCGCAAATAACTGAAATCCATTTCCCAATTGACTACTGCTTCTATAGGTGATGGCGGGGTTATATGCGATAAGGGAGTCGGAGTGCTTGGTTGTGATTGAAGCGATATAATTTTGTGGGTGATTTCATCACGATTACGACTAAAACGATCAAGGGAAAATACAGCATTTACCCAAGGAGCAGGATCAGTATGGTTGAGTATAGAATTTGAATGTTTATTTGCTTGTTGGGAGGCATAGTGCAACCATTGCTGAAGAAGTAGATGACATACTTCTGCACGAGACGTCGCCTTGTTTCCCAAAAGGTTAAAGGCGTCGACAATTTTCCATATTTGTTCAACAATCTTTTCTGCGTCTGAGGTGTTGATCTCAATAGGAAGTAGGTTCTTAATCCATTCTTTTACTTCTTGATCTGGAGGAGCTATATGTATTTCGTTGTTCAAATCTTTGCCAGAAGAGTCTGAATTTGTTCGCGCTATCACAACACGAATACGGTTCTCATTGATTTCGGTGATAAAAGCTTGAGAAATTTTATCTAAAATGAGCGCTTGGCTGGCAGCAAAGTCTTTCGGCTTGGTTGGTGTTGCTCCCAAACCGCCAAGTTGGGTTGTAAAGGAGCTAAGGAGAGGGGTAAATTGATTTGCAAGAGAAGCGCCGCTAAAAGTGCTTTCAGGATCTTTAGCGGGAGAGCTCAAGAATGCGGATTCGTTTCTTAAACAGTCTAAATGGGGAATAAGCTGTTCTCCATCTTCGATGTAAACAAATTTGCCCGTCGAAGCCATTAGTTTACGCAGCGTTAACTCGAGTTGACGTTGAAAATTGTCAGCGTTTGTCCCATTCTGTCTGCATTTGCGCATTAATTCTTTTAGAGAACACCTGACGAATGATTTGCCCTCTGTGCCAATCAGAGATTGTGTGTATTCGACAATTGTACGGATGTAAGATGCAGAAGAGGATTTATAAACCACCACAGGATCCTCGCTTTCCATCAGAATGGCGGATAAACTGTTAGCTTCAGCTTTTATTTTGCTTGTGCCTTTGCCCTGATGAGGTTCAATGAGTTGAAAATGTTCATCCAGCGTTACTGATTGTGAAGAATTTGGAGAGCATAAGGTAGATGTTTTGCTCTGATTTTCGTAGTTTAATTTGAGCGTAGCAACTTGGATCTCTTCAATGTCGCTGATAAACGTTAAGTATGCAAAAACATCCTCCTCAGTGAAGGTTAAATTGATGGGCTGCTGCGGTTTGTTTTCCTCTTTAGGCGGCGTTTTTTTCAGATGCTCATTAATGCTGGAAGCAACAAACGCGCTAAAGAATTTGACGCTCCTGGCTGGATCAATGTGAGTTGGTTCAAGTTGTGAGGCTAAAAAAATAGAGGCGCCAATAGCAGATGCATTAATTGATATAGTAAGATGAGGATGTTTTTTTTGAGCTCTTTCTGTCAGCGCCAAGCCTAGTTTTTCTAAAACTTCCGCCATTGCTGTGTGGCTCATAGAATCGACATGGATGAGATTGGTTCTTCGCTCCATGCCCTCTTGTGTGTCGATCCATTTGTTCACCACTTCTTTGTTCATAGAAGCACCAATGATGTGAACACCCCTTGCTGCTAAATCTTGCTTTAAATTCGAGAAGGCCGCTGGGTTTTTTTTCAGAAAGTCTTGTATTTCATCAAAATATAAATAATAAACTTGGCCTTTTCCGTATCTTGTCTCGAGCTCTCTAACGATTTCTTCTACCACGGAACTCATGCCGCCTGACATGAGGTTGGTCATTAAGTCCATAATGCCGCCGTTGCCGGTCTGCGTTGCATCCATCTCTAGAATGTGGTGGCCTTCTAAAGATGGCTCTTCCCTATTGGCAATACGCCAAGCAAGCTCTTTGACAATAGTCGATTTACCGCTTCCGGAGGGGCCGACTAAAATGGCAAATCCTCCAGATTCAGAAAGAAGAAGAGAAATTAAATATCTAATCTCTTTCTCTCTTCCGAAAGCGCGATCAAAAGGAGCTCCTTGGTTTATGGCAGTTTTTGCTTGCTCTGTAAGGTCAGTTGTATATTTTTTTACAGCACCTAAACTGGGAAGGATTTTTGCAGCTAATTTTTTAACATCTTTCCCATGCTGCAAGGCGACATAACCCAATCCAACTCCCATTGCGGGAGCTAGAGGCTGTAATGCCTGTGCAACCCCTTTTATAACATCGGTCCAAGAACTCATATTCAATTCCTTTAATTCAAGAATTAAGTTTGTAGCTTAGTCAAAATTGCAATAAAATAAAAACGATTTTTTTAAGACCATGTAGAGAACAACCTCTATATCAGGATTTAACGATCGAAAATCTTAAACTTATAGGAATGGTTAATAATAATTTTATTGATAAGTTTATCCACTTGCAGGCCCAAAGGGAGATATGTTAACCTAGTGTTTTGTTGTAACACTAATTTGACGTAAGTCCCCTATGATAAAGCACATCTTTTTGTGATCTTTTCAGGAAAAACTCCTCGAAGATAGCCCTTTGGCTATCTGCTTCGCAGGTTTTTCTTAAAACCTCATCAAAAATCTGTGGCTTCTCATAGACGCCTTACATTAAACTAGTGTTACCCTTAGGAATAAAGAAAAAATTATATGGCTGCACAAAAATATCCCACCGCCCAAAATCCTCTGCTCCTCCGCTTCCATCGTTTGATGGACGCGTTCGCTAAATCCGACGATGAGCGCGACTTTTATCTCGATAAGATAGAGGGGTTTATCCTCTACGCCGATCTGGATAAGGGACAGAAAGAGCTCGATGATCTGCAGGCAGAAGTCAAAGACCACGGCGTGAGATATTTCATGCTCCCCAAGATGACTTTCTATGAGACCAAGAAATTTATGGAAGGGTTCGTGAATGAGAAGGTCTATGACATCGATACGAAGGAAAAACTGCTCGATATCATCACGGCGAAAGAGGCCCGGGAAAACTTTTTGGAATTTATTTATGACCATTTGACGGAGCTGGAAAAATGGCAGCAGTACTACGTTGAAAGGATGAGGATCCGCATCATCGAATGGCTCCGGCAGCAGCAGGTCCAGTTTGTTTTTGAAGAAGATTTAGATTTGCCGAGGATCACGGTGGAGAAGGTCAAGGCGCACTTGTTTGATAGCAAGGTGGGCAAAGATGTCGTTCAAGCTCGAGATGTGCTAAATGCGAAGGCAAAGACCTATTACTCGAGCGAAGCTCTTAACCCACGGCCCAAAAGAGGCCGTCCGCCGAAGCAACAGGCAAAGGTGGAAATCGAACCGCAGCTTACAGGCGATATGTACATGACAGTGCCTGCGGATTGCCGTATGTTTCTTTATCTTCCTGACATTACGAGCGCTACAGCCGTTACGTTCTCGACGAAATTCGATACGGAAGCCCAATTTTTGGCCAGCCTGCGCGGAAGCTCGAGAGCGAAGGTCGATACCAAGCTCGAAGCTCTTTCCCAACGTCTGGAATCTCTTCGACAGATCTCCAGCCGCTTATCGGGAATGGAAGATATTATCGGAGAACGGGAAGGCCGCCTAATGAAGGCTGTCAGCCACGAAGAAGAAAAAGGCGAAGAAAAACGGGGCATCATGGATGTGGTCAAAGGTTTCTTGCCGCGGCGTAAAGAGAAAAAAGAAGCGCCCGAAGCGAAGCCTGGAGTCAAGAAAGTAACACCGATCAACGTGAAAAAGAAAAAATGACAGCAACGACTATAACAGGCAAATCTCTCGCTTTGCGCGCTCTTGAAGTGGTGTATGTAACCCGCTTCATGGACGACAAGTGCTTTAAACTGTCGCGCCAGAATAAGGGAGGAACGTTCCAGCTATCCGTAGCGGGGCATGAGCTCGTCGGAGCCGTCTGCGCTCTTTCGCTGATCCCTGGCAAAGACTGGGGCCTTCCGTACTATCGAGACCGAGCTTTTGCGATAGGTCTGGGCTGCACACCGCTCGAACTTTTTGGAGCCTTTTTAGCGCGCGCCGTCGAGCATCAGTCCGGCGGGCGGATGATGCCCGATCACTTTGTCCATAAAGATCTGCGCATCCCTTGCCAGTCGAGCTGCGTCGGATCCCAGTTTTTACATGCGGTGGGAGTAGCAAAGAGCGTTCAACTAGCGGGCAAGGACGATGTCGTTTACGTGTCGGCCGGTGACGGAGCCACTTCTCAGGGTGATTTTCATGAAGCCCTCAATTTTGCCGCTATCCACAACTTAGGCGTGATTTTTGTGATCCAGGACAATGGCTGGGCGATCTCGGTTCCGAGCAGCGAGCAGACGGCAGGCTCTTCCATTACTAAGATGGTAGGCGGATATGAAGGCCTGGCTGTTACGGAAGTCGACGGATGCGATTTTGAGCAGATGTCGAAAGCCGCCTCCACAGCCGTCATGAAAGCGCGGATGGGCGAAGGCCCCAGCGTGATCGTGGCGAAAGTTCCTCGTTTAGGCGCTCATAGCAACAGCGACGACCCCACCAAGTACCTGCCCAAAGACTGTCTTGAAAAAGAGAAGACGAAAGATCCTCTTCCACGTCTGGAGAACTGGGTTCTCGACATGGGATTAGTGTCCAAAGAAGAAATCGAAGAATTAAAAAAGAGAATCTTTGAGGATGTTGAGAAGGCAGCAGCAGACGCCGAGCAGATCCCTTTCCCCGATCCTGCTACCGTAATGGACAATGTTTTCGTTCCTGCTCCTGAGATTGTGCACACGGAAGATCCTAAAACGAAAGCGGGCGACGGCATTGTCCTCGTCGATGCTTTGCACAACGCCCTCGATGAAGAGATGGAACTCGACCGCGGCGTCGTTGTATTTGGCGAAGATGTGGCGCACGGCAAGGGAGGCGTTTTTGGCGTGACGCGCGGGATAACGGCCAAGCATGGCACCGACCGCTGCTTTAATTCTCCTTTAGCGGAGTCGACGATCATCGGCGTCGCTGTCGGGATGTCTATGGCTTACGGCTTTAAGCCCGTCGTGGAAATCCAGTTTGCCGACTATGTGTGGCCCGGCATCGATCAAATTTTTAGCGAACTCTCGAGCATCTGCTACCGCTCGAATGCAGAATGGAACTGCCCCGTCGTCGTCCGCATGCCCTATGGGGGCTATATTCAAGGCGGGCCCTATCATTCACAGAGCATCGAAGGTTATTTAGCGCATTGCCCCGGTCTGAAAATCGTGATCCCGAGCAATGCGGCGGATGCCAAACGCCTGCTCAAAACAGCGATCCGCGATCCCAATCCTGTCATATTCCTCGAACACAAAGCCCTCTATCGCCAGCGCGTCTTCTGCGCCCGCCCTGAGCCCGAGAAAGAAGAGCTTCTTCCCTTTGGAAAAGCGAAAGTTGTGCGTACCGGCCGCGATGTGACATTCGTCGGTTGGGGCATGATGATGGTCATGGCTGTTGAAGTCGCAGAAAAGCTCGCGCAAGAAGGAATCGATGTCGAGATTATCGACTTAAGAACACTCGTTCCGCTCGATATGGAGACTGTGATCACGTCGGTCAAGAAGACGGGGAAACTTCTGATTGCTCATGAGGCGCCCAAAAGCGGCGGCTTTGGCGCAGAAATTGCGGCGCGCATTAGCGAGTCGGCCTTCACCTATCTCGATGCTCCGGTGGCTCGTATCGGGGGTAAAGAGTGCGCTGTCCCTTACTGCAAGCTTCTCGAAGATCTCGTCCTTCCTCAGCGTCATGATATCGAGAAAGCCTTGCGCGAACTAGCGCTTTATTAGACTTAAGTTCAGACGAGAGAAGCGGGTGATTTTTTCTTTGATTTCACCATAGCGATGGGGCGCTTTCCTCAGTAAACAGGCCTTTTCATCTTCATCCATATTACGCTCCACAGCCATCAGGTGATCGAGCAACTCTTCTTGCCTTTCTTCCCGGTCTTCGCCTTGCTGCATTTGTCGCGTATTTTGGATCAGCAAATCGAGCGTTGCCTCTATATCGGCTAGTGGATGCATAGGATACCCTCTCTTTATCTACGGGTATCTACCTTGCTAGCTCATATCATGTCAAATAATTATTTAAATAATAATGAAAAAAAATTTACCACAGAGGACACAGAGAGCACAGAGTAATTAAGATGGGAATTTTTCTTCCCCCTCTGTGTCCTCTGTGTCCTCTGTGTCCTCTGTGTCCTCTGTGTCCTCTGTGTCCTCTGTGTCCTCTGTGTCCTCTGTGTCCTCTGTGGTAAAACTACCTTATTCTTTGATTAAAATTGGATGGCGGCGCTGATGGCGTCTTGGAGAGCGATCGATACGGGCGTTTGGGCAAGTTTTTCCCTCACGGCACGAAGGGCGACCTCGGGAGCATTGCATTCTTGGGAAAGATGCGCGAGATGGACGTGCTTCAGGCCATGGTGGTTGATCTCGGCGAGAAGATCAGCGCATTCGCCGTTGGAGAGGTGTCCTTGGCGGCTTAAAACTCTTTGCTTATAGACTAGTGGGCGATGAGAAGAATGGACCATCGAGGGCTCATGGTTGGCTTCGAGATAGAGATAATCGCATTCTTTCAGTTGAGATTTGACGAGAGAGGTGACAAATCCGATGTCAGCGCAAAATCCCATCTTCAGGGAATTATAACGGACAGTAAACGCAACAGGATCGAGCGTGTCATGCTGGATGCTGAACGGATGCACTTCGATATCGCCAAACGTGAATGGCTCGCCCGTCGAAAAGATCTTGAATTTGAAGTCGCCCTCTATCGTTTGCAGAATCGCTTTCGCTGTATCAGCGTTCGCAAAAATCGGAATGTTGTGCTGCCGGGTGATGCTGGGAAGCCCGGAGATGTGATCGGTGTGTTCATGCGTGATCAAAATAGCATCGATGTCGCTCAAAGAGACGCCGATTTCAGCAAGGCGCTGGCTTATTGTGCGCAGACCGATGCCCGCGTCGATTAAGATTCGGGTATTCTTGGTGCCGATGAAAATAGCATTTCCCTTCGAGCCTGAGGCGAGCGGGCAAAATCCGTACATATGCAGCGGATCATAATCAAAATTGGAGATTCTCAGCCATGGACTTCTCATTTCTGCGATGTAAGTCTTTTAAAATAAATAAGATGCGATTTTCGTGTGAATTTGGAGTTTAAAACTCCATAAAACATGATAAAATGGAGTTGTGTTCTCCAGATTGCTAAAACCACCCGATCACAAGAGTTTCTTTCTCTTCGGTCCCCGAGGAACGGGCAAAACCTATTGGGTAAAACAAAATTTTCCCCAAGCTCTTTATTTAGATCTTCTAGAGTCCAATATCTATACTAACCTTTTAGCAAGACCTGAAAGACTTGAAGAAATGATTCCTCAAGGTTTTGATGATTGGATCGTAATTGATGAAGTGCAGAAAGTGCCAGCACTGCTCAATGAAGTCCATCGGCTGATTGAAAAGCGGCGCCTACGATTTGTCCTCACTGGATCGAGTACTCGTACTTTACGGCGTAAAGGCGTCAATCTACTTGCAGGTCGCGCGCTCACCTATGCGATGCATCCATTAACTGCTGTTGAAATGGGGAATGCATTTGATTTGAAGTCGGCCCTAAATTATGGGCTACTTCCTTCTATTGAAACAGAAGCCGACCCCAAAAAATATCTCGAAGCTTATGTGGCAACTTATTTGCGAGAAGAAGTTCTCCAGGAAGGGCTGACGAGAAATTTAGGTGCTTTTACACGATTTTTGGAAACAGCTAGTTTTTCTCAAGGTAATATTTTGACGATAACAGATGTTGCAAGAGAATCGGCTTGTCATCGCAAAATGATAGAAGGATATTTTGGAATTTTGGAAGATCTCTTATTAAGCGTTCGTCTTCCAGTATTTACAAAAGGGGCGAAGCGCAAATTAGTTGCCCATCCTAAGTTCTATTTTTTTGACGTGGGTGTTTATGGTGCAATACGTCCACGAGGGCCGCTTGATTCTGAGAAAGAAGCAATGGGGACTCTTTTTTTTCAAAACCTTCGGGCTATTAACGATTATGGTAATTTTGATTATGAACTTTTTTATTGGAGAACGGTCACTCAAATAGAAGTCGATTTTGTAGCTTATGGACCAAAGGGTCTATTGGCATTTGAAGTTAAAAATGGGGCCTCTGTCCATTCAGAAGATCTACATGGACTTTTAGCTTTTCGAGAAGAGTATCCCATGGTAAAGCCTTTTCTGATTTACAGGGGAGATCGTGAGCTGACGATTGATAATATTCCTGTGATTCCTATATCGGCAGCCCTTCATCAATTGCCAAAAATTCTAGAAAATTAGAGCGGGATGACCATTTTGTCTGACGCGAGATGGATAGGGCAATGGAGCCCAAGACGTTTCGCGATAACCTCGTGAGCGACAAGTTTTTTCTGAAGATCATCGTCGCTGTGGCGGGGATTGTGATGGGTGACGACCCACTCCTTCGGAGCAATTTCGCGCGCAAGGAGAGAGGCGTTGGAGACGGAAGAATGCCCCCAGCCGATGCGATCGGCGTATTCAGCATCGAGATATTGGGCTTCGTGGATCAGCAGGTCCGCGCGGTGGAGAAGTTCGATGAGGGGGCGGTGGGGACCGAAGAGGGGGTTCTGCGATTGGATCTTAGTAGGGTCGCTTGTATGGCCAAGCAAGACTTCATTGTCGGTGACATAGCCAATGTTTTTCCCGCAGGCTGATATTTTGAAACAGAGGGTCGAGCCAGGATGATAGGCATAGGAAGCTTGAATGCGGATGTCTTCGATGTCGATATGATCACCATCCCGGAGCTCGTGGAAGGTGATGCGAGGAGCAATTTGGTCAAAGGGTACAGGGAAGAGGGATTCTGAAAAGATGTCTTTGAAAATTTGGAGAGCTGTCTCTGTGTAGCCGACAGGCGTCCAAATGTCAAAAGTCGCATCGGTGTGATAGAGCGGAGCGAAGAAGGCGAACCCGTTAACATGGTCCCAATGGGTATGACTGAAGAGAAGATGGTAGTGGCGGGGAGGCTCGAGCAAGAGTTCTTTACCGAGGGATTGCAGGCCGGTGCCGGCATCGATGAGAACAAGGGCGCGGGGCGTGCGTATTTCCAGAGAGGCTGTGTGCCCGCCAAAGCGCATATGGTGCGGACCTGAAACAGGAGTCGAACCGCGCGTTCCCCAGAGTTTGAGGTAGGAAGCGGGGCGCTTGGCGGGAAGAGAAGCCAGCGTGGGGATCGGGGCTGGCCGCGTGTAGGGGCCGCTGAAGGGACTCGGTTTTAGGGTTCCCGCAAAAAAGCGGTCGATGGCAGCGAGAAGTTTGTCGGTCGTAAAGGGCCTGGCGAGGATCTCATCGGCGCCGCAGCTGCGAGCCGTTTCGTAATTTTGCAGGAGAGGGAAATCATCGATCAAAATGCAGCCGATTTGTTTTTTCTTAGCAATTTTGAGAAGTTCGATGCCATGCATTTTAGGAAGATGGAGGGAGACGATAAGAAGGTCAGGAGGAGATTTATTTAATTTGTCTAGACAATCGGGACCATTGCTGACGACAGAAACATCATAATTGGGGAGATGATATTGAGGCGCAGATGCCTCAGCGATCAGTATCCGTCGCATTTTTCCGCCTCCATGCGATGGTGATGCACGTAGCGCCGACGGCTCCGAAGGACGCAGCGACGAGGAGCATGCTGATGAGAGGAGGTTCGGACAGTTCTGTGAGCATCTCTTCCTCGGTCAGGATCCGTTCCTCGGCCGGTTCAGAAAAAAGATGATAGCCTAAAGCTATCAAGCTGAAAGCAATGAGGAGATAGCCAAGGTATTTGAGGCGGGGGATTAATTTTTTTTCAATCTCTTCGGGCGTTTTCATCGATTAACACTCTCCGGGGTTTGCTCCCTTCTTGGGGGCTGATCACCCCACGAGCCTCGAGCTCATCCATGAGGCTTGCAGCTCTCGCATAACCGATTTTGAGTTTTCTCTGCAAGAACGTGGTTGAGGCGGTTTGTGTTTCGATGACAATAAGGCGGGCTTGATCATAGAGATCGTCGCGAGATCCTTCGTCTTCTCCCGAGCCGGCTCCTGCCTGCATTTTGTCAAACGACGGGATGAGATAGTTGGTAGGACCTTGCGCGGTGATAAAGTCGACGACGCGGTTGATGTCTTCGTCGCGAATGTAGGCTCCTTGGGCCCGGATGAGATGCGAGCTTCCGGGGGGAAGGAATAGCATATCGCCGTTGCCGAGAAGGCTGTCAGCCCCATTATCATCGAGGATGATCTGGGAGTTGACGCGGCTGGCGACTTTAAAGGCGATGCGGGTGGGAAAGTTGGCTTTGATGAGGCCAGTGATGACTTCTCGCGAGGGGCGCTGTGTGGCGAGGACGAGGTGGATGCCGACCGCGCGGGCCATTTGTGCGATGCGGGCGATGGGAGTTTCTAGGTCAGCGCTGGAGGCCATCATCAGATCGGCGAACTCATCGATAATCGCGACGATCATCGGCATCTGCTCAGGAATGGGCTGGGAAAGAGACGCCTCGAAGTCCTTATTGATCGTGCGATGGTTAAAGGCGGTGATGTTCCGCAGTCCGAGCTGTTTTAATATTTCGTAGCGCACTTGCATCTCATTGACCAGCCAGCTTAAAGCAGCATAAGCTCCATGCGGCTCGGTAATGACAGGAGCGATCATGTGGGGCAAATTGGTGTACTGAGTGAGCTCGACTTTTTTCGGATCGACCATGATCAGTTTGATTTCATCGGGGCGCGCATTCATGAGGAGCGACATGATGAGCGTGTTGATGCAGACTGATTTTCCCGAACCGGTGGCCCCGGCTATCAAGCAGTGGGGCATCTTGGCCAAATCGCTGATAACGTCGTCACCCGTGACAGTTTTGCCCAGCAGAATCGGTATCGAGAGCTTGCGGGGACTTTGTTGATAAGAGATGAGCATATCCTTGAAGCTCACTTCTTGCGGATGGGGGGAGGGGATCTCGACGCCGACGGCAGCCTTGCCAGGAATGGGAGCGATGATGCGGATCGATTTCGCTTCGAGTTTAAGGGCGATGTCGCTTTCGAGCGCCGTGATCTTCTGGACTTTTACACCGATAGAGGGATGGACTTCGAAGGAGGTGATGGTGGGCCCGCAATGGATATCGCCGACTTTAGCTTCGATGCCAAAGCTGAGGAGGGACTCTTCTAAAATCTCGGCTTGGCGGCGCAGTTCTTTTTTGAGCATTGGCTGGTCGACATGCTGCGGACTAGTGAGCAGCGATGCTGGCGGCAGCTGATACGTGGTGAGCCCCTTTTTAGGCGAGGGGCGAGGAGATGCTGATTTTTTTTCTTCTTTTTCAGTATGAGTGCGGATGTTGATTTGAGGTTCTTCTTTTTTCAGGTGCTTCGGAGGAGGGGGGCTTAAGCTCTTTTCGATATCTTCGATTTTGCGGGGCACTGGCTTCGAGGAGGGTTTCATCAGATCAGAGAGGCGCACTTCGGTGAGAAAAAACAAAGCGACCAACCCTAAGAGGGAGCAAGTAATGCCGACGCCCGTATCGGTGAGCATTCTTTGGAGGCTAAACTGCGGCACATCGTGGTAGAGGTAGTCAAAGGGGACCCCCTCCTAAATTGTAACGGATCTCGCGATGAGGATAAGGCAGAGGAAAATCGTGCACCTCGGTCAAGATCTTATGCTTGAGAGCGCCAGGGATGGGCATTTTGTTTTCGGCGGCGACGTTGAGCAAAGTTGAAAAAGAGAAAAGAAATAGAGAAAAGTAGAGCGCCTTCGAGACAAGCTGGGGGCATTTTCCCGAGCTCAAATATTTCCAGCCGGCCCAGCCGACAAAGCCTAAGACAAAAAAACTGGTGATCCCAAAGAGATAAGAAAAGACCCACGCGATCGTGTGGCCAAAGGGCCCGAGCCAGTTGGCATTGCGGCTGCCGGCATGGAAGCTCACCAGGCATAGGAAGACAAAGAAAGAAAGAGCGAGCAGGAGGAGCCCGCGCGCTTCAGGATGAGACTTCTTATCTTCTTTCTTCACCATAACACTATTGTTACCAGAATTCCTAAGAAGAGGCAATACCAGGCAAACGGCTTCAACACTCCGCGCTCCAAGAGGCGGAAGGCAAACGAAAAGATCGCATATCCCACAACCGCCGAAGTGACAAAGCCAATTGCGCAGCCGGTTAAGCTGACGGCGGCAAAGTCAGGATGGCGGAAGAATTTTAACAGTTCGAGCGCCATGCCGCCTAAAATCGTAGGGATCGCGAGCAAAAATGAAAAATGCACAGCTTGGCTAGGCTCGAGGCCGGCGATGCGCCCTGCAGATATGGTGGCCCCGCTGCGCGAGATGCCCGGTATGAGCGCGGAGGCCTGCATCGTGCCGATCCACAAGGAGCGCGCGACGGGGGACGCTATCGCAAGTCGCAGTCGCAGCCTAGAAATAATATTACCCGAGGTTCCGATCAAACAGAGGCCCAGATATTCTGAATGGGACATGGCATCGCGCACGGGCTTTAGGAGAAAATAGAACGGAAAAAGAGGGGGATGGCCCAGGCGATTTCTTTGCTTTTCGTGAAATTAAGGGAGAGGATTTGATGGCGGAGGAAATAAAGCAGCACGAGGAGCGTCCCGAAGTGGCAAGAGAGGTCGAAGAGGACGTGCTCCTGCTCAATGCCAAAAAATATTTTAGCGATTTTCAGATGGGCGGAAGAGCTTAGGGAAAAACTCGGTGAGTCCTGGAGGAGGCCTAAAAGAAAAGCTTGTAGATGATTCATAGGGGAAAATGGGGCGATCGACGGGGCTCGAACCCGCGACATCTGGATCCACAATCCAGTGCTCTAACCAACTGAGCTACGACCGCCATGGGGATCGATCTAGTGGAGATCGCTTCTTTGCGTCAATCTGTAGAGAAAAAAATTATCGAGAGCGTTGGCAAAAATTGGTTTACCTAATCCGCTAATTAAGTGGTGGGGCTGCCTGGCCGGCCTAGTACCTCAAGGGGTTCCTTGGGGTCTTTCGCTTTTTTGGGGTAGGCATAGAATTGTGCCCTTAAACTAATGCTTATTATTTTTCTGGCTAAAACTTTTCCCTTCACGCTAATCAAATATAAATATTCAATTTTACAAATGGATATAATAATTACGTTGGTTTTAGTTTATTTATAATATCAATTTCTAATATAATATCATAATTAACAAAAAGGTGGTATTATGTTTTTAACAAAATTAAGTTCTAAAATTGCAACTCATGCCCTTCCAAAGCTTTTAAAGGGACTTGCAATCGTCACGATCCCATCAAGACTCTCTCTTCGATAAGATTTTCTTCCACAAACAAACAAGAAAATCCCAAGAAAATTGCTGCACGTTCTATTACAGTTCTCCCTGCTGCTCCGAAGTTAAAAAATGTCTCCTCTTTATGGAGTTTTTGCTCTTTTAGGAGGGCTTGTAGGACTAGCTTTAGCTTTATATGCCTGGGGCAAGGATAAAATTATTTCGCCTGTACACGCAGAGACCACCGATCCTGACTACAAAGTCGGACACACCTGATTATATCTCTCAATTCACCGTAAAGTTGAACCCTGCGACTAAAAACATTTCCTTTAAATTCGAAGCAGAAGGTCATAATAGGTTTGCAGACGAGATGCGGGCCTCTAACAACCCTTTGACGGTGCTATTGATGATAATTTAGCAGAGAATGTCAGGGTTGAAAAGACGGAAAAAATGTTACCGCTGACCTCCGAGACGGTAGATTTATGGGAACAATCATGGGCGATTCGATTAACGCGATTAAAGACCAGTTTAAACAGCCACTCTCAAAACCTATAAACAAAAGCCATGTTGGATGAAACACGTTATCGTCCTTGAAGGTGGGCAACTGAGCCCGAGTCGTGTAGGCGACTGGGAGATTTCAAGCGAATTTGGTAATTATTCCTGCAAAGGGCAGATCAGCAGGTAAATTCGAGCTTCGATACTTTGAGCAAAATGTCCCCCAAGAAAAAATAAAAGCGCTTACGATGTTTAATTCAGGAGGTTATTATGCATGGTTCCGCATCAACGTGGATTTGTGATGTTTTTAGTAAGTGCTGACCGGGCAGTTATTAGGGCAAAAGCAAAATTGAACAACCCCTTCCTTTCGGGAGGGTTGTTTTAATTTTAAGGGAATCTATCGTTTTATAGTTATGCCATCAGCCGTCTTGCTGATGTTATTGATACCAAATATGGGGAAGAGGATGCGAACTCCCGCCGGCTTGTTGCTCTATCGTTAAGGGCAGGTTTGTTAGGGTGTAGCTTCTCTTAATAAGGCCATTTCATAAAATTTCCTTTACATATGAAAAATAATTTTTTTTATCACCTAGACGTTATTTGCATGGCATTGTTCTATCAATAATAACATTTTGTTATTATTGATAATAATAGTTGTTGTTTGGTATTGTTTTTAACAATTATTAAAACAAATGGTGCATAATGTCGGTTTCAAATCATTACTTTCCAGAGACAATAGTCCGTAGTTTAAGCGCAGAAGGGATAGCTCCCTATTAAGACAAGGAAAATTTTTAACTGAGCTTGCGCTCCCTTTCATTTCCCTTTATGCGCCAGCAAGGGCGCCCCTTTCCTGTGGTCTTGGAGTTTTGAATATAGCTCAAAGCGCGGACGGTTTCGTTAACGGTAAATCGGAACTGCGTACACAATATGGCCTCTTGCTGGCTAAAGGGGTTGCAGATCTGAGCAGCAACCTATTTCCAGTATCGTGTGCTATTAATTGCAAACTCTCTAGTTGAGCTGGGGCAAAGCGCCTACAATGTCTATCAAGCCTCGAGTCGGCAAGAGAAGCTTCTTCATCTAAGGAAAATGCCTTGCGATTTCGGTGTATTTACTAAGCGTAATCCGTCAAAGCTCTGTGCAATGGGTGATTATTTAATCTTCCAGGCGCTTTCTAATTTTTATCAGGCAGTTGTTGCCTGTCAAGCTGAGAAAAAGCCGGAAGAATTCCGTTATGAACAACTTTTGACAATAGTAGCCAAGGTTGCGATGGGAATGATTCGCCTTAACCAAGCTCAGCAAGTCTATAACCAGACGCAGGCCATGGAGCGGCTTGCTCAGCAAATGAAAAAGATAGAAGCTGTAGAATCCTTAGAAAACCTTCCCGAGAAAATCGGAGCCAAGACGAGTCGTACTCATCGATCCAATAACAGGAGAAAAATACGATTTCGGCGCTTTTTTTTACGGCTATGGAAAAGGACTGGTCAGCGGATCTAATCTTCACTTTGATAGAAAAGTGTCAGATGATGGCTCCGTTGTAACCGAGCTTTCATTCAAGACCAATAAATTTTATTCGTCGCAGCCGAAGTTCGAATCTGTAAGAATGACAGCTGATCAATTTGCCGCTTTTCAAAAGAGTTTAAAGGGCAGGGTTTCAATAGAAACTCCTATAAACCTAAAAGATGGGTCACTCTGAATGGAAATGCTATGTCTGCAAATGTCGAGAGCTGGACTATCGTGGAAAATGGAACCACAATGGCTCGACTATGTCAGGAAGAGTCGGCCCCCAGGTTAAAGCCTCATTGTCTCCTAAAACTCATACTTCTGTCATTAATTTAACGGGAATAGGATCTTTAGAGTTTATTAAGGGCCAAAAAGCAAGACTGTTAAAATTTCTTTAGAAGGGGACCAAGATATTGGAGCTTTTCGCAGAAATTCCTTATCCGCCATCGGTCTAGATGAAGCCCTCCAGAGGTCTACTCCAGAAGATTTGGAAAAAATTGTCGTGGGTTTCTCTTCAAAATTTTCTATCCTCAAAAGGTAACTGTATTGCAGAATATCTGAGCGTTTCTAACGCTTTCTCCTGACGAATTAAAGCAAAAAATGATTGCCCTAGCTCCTCCGATGACAAATTATCTTAAGCAATATCAAGTTCAATCCATAGAAATCTTGCCCGGCTTTGTTCGTTATGCAGTGCCCATCGATAAGAAACTTTAATGATCTGGGGAGGCTGAGTCTTAACGGCGATGTTAACCGGGCTAGATCATGATGATGATAGGAGAGAGATTAGTACAGAATTTGATGATGACCATTTTCGTTGAAGATTGGAAACATCGTCAAACATGGGCTGTTATCTGAACAACTAAGAGACAAAGTTAGCATCGAAAGCGAAGGGCTTGGGGGAAATGGTAGTGTCTTTGCACAGATGATTTGGAAAAGGGATGTCGATCTTCAAAAACAATTAGATGAGCTCGGATATGCTAATGAGGGAAATGTCCGACTCTATTTTTCGTTGAAAAGTTTAAACCGAGGATCTTATCAATACAATAAATGTTTAGGCGGTACAAAAAAGACTGGGCCGTTTACCAGAATCGCAAAAATATTTTCGATTTTATGGCTAATTCTCCCATATTGGAAGGTTTCAGCTTCGCCTGTTGGATTGAGTAACAACTTCCCTGTTGCCGCTTCGCTGCCACTCCTGCCTCCACCACCGCGTCGAGTCCGGGCAGATCGGTGCTGGCGATCCGCCGTCACCGCCGGCAGCAGGCCGAACATGAGGGAAGAGAGCGCCGGCGAGCCGACTGGCTTTGACTTGCCGCCGCCGGCGCCGCCTCGAGCACTACGAGCGGTCGACGGCGAACGCGTCGCGCTGCTCTGCGCACGCGAGTTCTCCGGAGGTCGCAAGTTTGTCGGGCGCTTTGTGGCGCGGCTGCTGCGAGTATCTGATGCTCAGCTCCTCGACTTCCTCCTCGATGCATTGCTTGTTGCTCCTCCTCTGCGAGCTCACTGACGCCGCCGACGCCGGCGCGATCCTCTGCTGACTCTGCCGCTCACTTCCTTCTGGGCCAACGCAACGCTCGCGACCTGTTTCGGCGGTCGACTGGATCGAGTGGGTCGAGTGGATCGAGTGCCGGTGCCTCTGCCGCGACTTCGGCTTCTGCTGCTGCTCACTCTTTCTCTGCGACCCACTGGCATTGTGCTCATTGTGCTCGTCCTGCAGGTCCTGCTGGTGCTGCTGTTGCTTCGGAGTGCCGGCTGCAGCGGCGAGGAAGGCCTTCGGGCCGTCGAGGTGTGCGACTGCGTGCAGGCGGTTCAGCTTCTGCGCTTCGACCGCCTCCAGCACCGACTTGAACGACTCCCCATTGCCGTCGCCGTTGCCGTCGCGACCGCTCTGCTCACTCGCGTCGTCGTCGAGCGCACTGGTCGTCAGAATCTGCTGCACCTGCGGCTCCGTGTCTCGACGCGGCCACGCCGAGTTCGCGGGCAGGTCGATGGCGGAGGGCCTCGCGAACGCTCTCTGACTCTTCTCCTCCACGCGGCCCCTCTCTTTGCTTCCTGCATCCAGACCGGCGCGGACCGGTCTTGCCGCCTCTGACTGTAACTGTAATTGTAACTCTTCTCCTCTCTTACTCTTTGTTCTCTTTGTTCCACCTCTTCTTTTCGTTCTCTCTCGCTCTCTTTGTTCGCGTTGCTCCTCTCCTTTTTTCAGGTTTGCTTTTCTGCAGGCGCTCGCGCTCGCGCATCGAGCGGAGGTCGGCGAGAGAGCTCGCCGTGCGCCAGAGCGTCGGCGAGTCCTGTCCGACGAGGATCGCGAAGCGCGGGTTGCGCGTCGTGAAGAACTGCGCCACGCGGAACCTCTCTTTGCCTGAGCCCGCGGACTGGCCTGCAGCGTCCCTCTGCTGGTTGCTGCTCAGTCGTACGGAGCCGCCGCGTCGGGCCTCTTTCGCTGTGTCGGCCGCCTTCTTCGTGGGCTCGTCGTCGGGCGTGTCGACGGCGGCGGCGCTCAGATCGCGCACTGAGCTCGACAGCGTTAGCGGAATCGTCAGGTTGAACTGCGGCGACGCAGCGCTCTCGGCATCGCTCTTGTGGCCCGGCCCGAAAGTGTGTGTGAGTAGCCTGTTCGCGGCGCCGTTCTCTTGTGCGAGAGGAGAGGTCCTGTGTCGTCCTTTGCTCTCGTCGGACGCGCCACTCGTCGGGAACGGGGACGGGTGCTCTACGGCGAGCGGCGACATGGGCCGCGCGGACTTGTCCTCGCCGCCGCCGCCACCAACTTGGGGTCCAGCTTCGGCTTCGGCATTACAGGCGGTGGCGTCCCGGCGCCGTTGCCGGCCCCTGTCCCTTTCTTATTCCCTTTGCCGTTTCCGTGTCCGTTTTGTTCGTGTTTTCTGCCGGACCCGTTCGTCTTCGAGATCTGCACGCCCTCCTCCGGTGTGCTCGTCGTTGGAGGCGCCTGCGACTGCGTCTGAGTCCTGCATCTGAGTCGGCGTCTGAGTCGGCGTCTGAGTCGGCGTCTGCGTCGGCGTCTGAGTCGGCGTCCGAGTCGGCGTCTGAGTCGGCGCCAGAGCTCTGCGACTGAGTCGGCGTCTAGTTGGCGACTGAGTCGGCGCCAGAGTCTGCGACTGGGTCGGAGTGCGGCTGCTGTGCGCTCGCTGCTCCATTAGAGTCACTCGGTCAGCGCACTTGTCCTCTTCTTCCTCGTGACGGGCCTGAGTTCGTTCTGCACTCGGACGCGGCCTTTGACTTTGCCTGAGACGTGGACTGGGATCACTGGGTGTGTCGGCGTCGAGCGGTAGATGTTCGATGCTCCTGTTGAGTGCAACGACGAGGTCGTCGGTAATGCGCTCAAACTGTTTCCACTCCTCACTGGCCGCCCAAATGTCGCTCATCCGACGGCGCAAGTTAGTCCCGCAATGCACTCCTCTCGAAAAGGGCAATAATTGCGGAATGCTGACCGATTATTGAGAAAGAGGGACGAATCTGAATATTTCTTGTCTAATAATAGAGTAAAAATTAATTCAATTATCAACAAAATCATATGAGAAATTTACTTATATACAGTATAAATACTTATGTAACGGAAAACAGTAGGGCAGAAACTGAATTAATTTTTAATAGTGAACTCCTAAATCGTTATATCCTAATTTGCACTAACACATCTTGTAGAATATGCTGCATCACAATCACACCCTAATAAGAGTTTGTATTTTTCGCGTGCTAATTACTGTAATTCGTACAAAGTCAAAATTAATCGTATTCTTCAAGTGAGATCGATACCATCTGGTAGGTGTGTTACTACTGGTACTCGTGTTAAGAAGAGGAAAAAACCTATTATGTACGAGTCCAGTAAATAAAACAAACGAAGAGGTATTTACTAATACATTACGATAAGAGCAGCTGATTTGTTTAATGTGGACTGTAGGTGTAATAGACTAGTGTAGAGTGATGCGCTAATTATATGCGCTTATAATTTTGTAGCTGTACCAAAACCTTGATCCAAACATTTATCAAGTAACTTATGGTAACTTATGGAAATATAATAAAGAAAACAACTTGTGATCGATTATGTCTTGAGCATCGGCGGGAGGTGGCATAAAAATCTCCGGGGGGGCACAGTAAGAAAAGTTTAAAAATCGGGGGGGGGGTAAGGGCACGTGCCCCCGTGGCCATACACACCTCCCGTCCATGGTCTTGAGAGAGAGAGAGATTACAATTTACTGTAAAGTACAGTATAAGAGTCAAGCAACGACTCTGTGCAACAAAAATCACAAAACTCGGATGATCTGCGGTCACTCTGATAGAAATATGAACGATGAAGAGAAATACAGTATATTGTATGAAGAGAACTGAAGCTTTAAATTTGACCACTAACTGAAGTGGTCTTCCTATTCTGAGAAAAGCACATCTGTGTCTGCGAGCATCATCAGTGAGCGCTCCCGGTTGAAAGGGCGATCAGATGGCGTTCTGGTCGGCGTCGACCAGGTGGCCACTGCCGCCTCCCAACTGCGCCTTCTCTGCCTCCCGCACGCTCTCCCCCGTCGGGCCCTGCGTCACAGTCTTCTTCCCCACGCGGCGCTCAGCGAGGCGCTCCTCGAGCGGCTGCTGGACGACCTCAGCAACGTCGACGCCACTGTGCATTCGGCAGCTGCAGTCGAGGTGCAGGTGGATGTGGAGCTGGAGGTGGAGCTGGAGGTGCAGGTGGAGGTGGCGCTCTCGCCTGCAGAGCACGAGTACGACGTGCTCTCGTTCAAGCAGCCGGACGAGAAGCCGGACGAGCTCTGCTCGACGCAGAGGCCGTACTCTCTGCGGGAGATGCCGCCCGCGGCGGCACCTCCGCGTCGATGGGCGGCGCTCCCGATGAACCTCTTCGTGACTCGCGCTTCCGGTAGCTTTCCTGGTCGCACTTCTCGCCTCCGCCTCCGTCTGCGTCTCGCTGCAGCTCCGCATCGGGCGAACGCAGGAATGCCCAGAAGGCGCCAATGACGCGCGTGCGAAACTCGGGCGTCTCCTCACTCGACGCAGCAATCGACAGAGTGGCAGTGGTGAAGCCTTGCAGACGCTGCGCTCTGATCGCTCCTCACTCCTCTCCTCGTCGCTCTCTGTCGCTCTCGTTTCTGTTGCGTTCGTAGTGGTCGTCAGCGGGAGGAGTGATCACTATGTGCGGCACGCGTGTCCACAGAGCCGGCGGACGGGCTCGCCTACACGTCACGAGCAGAACTCGTACTCTCGACTCTTATTACATAATTCAGAGCGATTCGTAATGCTGCGAGTGACTGCACCATTACATAACAGTAACACATTCTTCAATAAGCGCAAATGAAATACTAAGTACCTTCGGACTCGAGCTCGACACAAGTGGCTAGTGCTCTCGAGGCTCGCTGTGCACAGGGGCTTGTGGC
Source organism: uncultured Verrucomicrobiae bacterium (assembly GCA_963813135.1). Taxonomy (GTDB): domain Bacteria; phylum Chlamydiota; class Chlamydiia; order Chlamydiales; family Rhabdochlamydiaceae; genus SZAS-15. Next base: position 67,065 of record CAWEXY010000019.1, read on the forward strand.
AGCGCGGGCCAAGTGATTCGCGTCAGCAGCAGCAGCAGCAGCAGAAGCACGAGCCGCGTGCCCGCTCGCCTCGTCCCGCTCGCCCCTCTTCAGCTCGAGCTCCTCGATCGGCGTCAGCTCTCGACTCGACCTGCGCGGCTGCTCCTCGTTGCTGCTGCCGGTGCCGTCACTGTTGTTCCTGCCGCTGTTCTGCCACTGCCACGAGCGTTGCCTGCGCCGGCTGCTCGTCAGCGGTGTGTCCGAGTTCGTCGGAGAGGAGCACAGGTGGAGCTCAGAGACGAGGTGGCGCCAGCGCTCGCGCACGCACTTGCAGAGTCCTCAAAGTCCTCTGTCTGCGTGGCCAACGATTCCTTTGCCGTTGCAATCGCGTATCTCTTCGGAGGCTGAGGCAGTGTGTTCTATGGCGTCTGATGAGCGGCGAACTTCGGCTGAAGTCGAGGGATCACGTGGACAGCTGAGGTGCTGGCGGCACTGGCATTGTCGCTTTTGGTTCGGGATGCGATTCGTAGTGGGAGTTGGAACGGCATCGGCAGGTACGGATTGGCGCCAGTTGCTGTCGACGTCGACGTGCACATTGTACTTGTAACCTGTGCCTCATTACGAGAGTGCAGCCCTGAGACGTAACATTTGGCTGAAGCGCACTCGGAGGCCGCTCTTGAGAACGGAAAC
>CAWEXY010000020.1:0-29299 GCA_963813135.1 uncultured Verrucomicrobiae bacterium
GGCAATCTCTAACTCGTCTGGAAAAAAATGTCATAGTTAAGTCCCCCTGAGAGGCAATCCTGAAAATACTTTGTAGTTTCAGCGCAAGAGGAGAAGTGAAGAAGGTCTCCTTCAGACCAACAAAACGTGGATTATTATATCGGCGATAAAAGATGCGTGAACATTGCAGCCCACAATCCCCTAAAACAATAAAGCCAACCAAGTATAATACCTGGAATTCCATTTAGAATAAGGATGCGGGCAACTTCGAGGCCAGTGAGAGGTACGAGCTTAGAAGCGAGGGCGAAATGGCCTGCGCCAAAAATAAGCGCCATAATGAGGACCGCTGTCCATAACAGCTTGGTACGCTCTGTCTTTTTGAATATCTTTCGGAGTAAAAAATACAGAAGCGTCAGAAGAAAGAGCCGCATGAGGACTTCTTCGTTGATGGCTCCATAGATCGAAGCGAGAGCTCCTGCCGCAGCGGGTGGATGCATTGGGGCGAGGCTGGATGCATAGAAGATCCATTTGGAAAGGACAAATAAAATAAGCCCAATGGCAACGCCCCGAATATTCCGGGATTGACCGTATTTTTGCGGAGTGCGTCGATGGAAAAGGCTGCAGGTCGACGCGTTTTAATAATAGGTAGCTGAGCCAGCAGATCACACCCCAAAGAAGGGGTGTTTGGACCAAGCAGGAAACAAGCAGGGCGGCGGCAGAGGCCGGGGCGACACCCAGAAAGTTGAGATAAGGCAGGGAGCCCATTGGCCCAGGATGCAGCCGATCCACAGAAAAATCAAAATGCGCTTATTATTTTGCATAGCATCCTTGATGGGAAAAATTTTAGAATTCATGAAATTAGCCTTATACAAAGCATTTTTCACTATCAGATGGCGATTTTACAAGGATGTTTTGCAAATCATTGATTTCCAAAAAATTACGTTAAGCGATCGAAAATTTTTCCTGCAACAAAAGCAGCAAAAAGACCTGTGACTAGAGCTATAACGGTCTTGCTTTGAGAAGAAAAAGGATTGAAAGAAAATTTTCCAGGTATGTGGACTCGAGCGTTTTTATCTGCTCTTGGTATAGACTGTGCAAATCTGGTTAAGGCGGAAAAAATTGTAACGAAGAACATTATTCCTACAGCGATCTGGAGATTTCTTCTAATCAAGGGATCAGAATATTTAATGAAATCGACGACGGGTCCTTCAGCCCCCTGAGAGATGCAGACAGGTCCCGTGAAATGAACTTCTTGATCGAGAACTTTAACGCGATCGGGAAATTCTTTTTGTAATTTTTCTACATCAAGGCCTTTAAGCCAGGATTTATCAACGTCTGCAGAAAAAAGAGCGCAGGTCTTTCCCAAGTGGCAGCCAAAACCAAATAAAGAAATGCTCGTTCCCATAAGAACCTCCCAAGTTAATGCAAAAACAGAATAGGTGATTAGAACCTTGGACGTCAAGTAATGCGATGGATGGCAAAAATGCTTTTGGAATTTTTTTGTGCGGCAAAACCGCCTTGAGTAGAGGCGAGTTTGAGAAGAGCTTCGGCTTGAGAGCTGGGGGAAAGCAGCATGTTCTGTTGGACGCCCTGAATGAGGGTCTCATCAAATGGCGTTGCGAAATCATGGAAAATCAGAAGATCGCCTGCATCCCAGTTATCGCTGACGGAGAGGAGTTCGTTGGGGCCTTCTTCGCCGAGGAGGGGATTGGGGCGAAGGTGCCTGCGGGCTATTTCACTGCCTTGGGGGAAATGGAGAAGAGAGGAGCCGCCGCAGGAATAGAATGTGAGCTGGTCAAGGCGGGGGCGGAGGAGCAGGTAAGAAAAGGTAAATCGGATGGAAGGAAGTTCTTCGCGGACTTTTTGCGTCAGGCGTGAAAGCCATCGGGGATCGGGATCGATGAGCGCGCGGACGAGCCCGTGCAAAACGCCGATGTAAATGCTGCTCTCAACGCCGGGCAGGTCGCACTCTGCAAGGAGAATGGCATAGCTGTCCGGGAAACGGAAATAATCGTAATAGCTGCCGACTTGTCCAAGCGCGCGGTACTTGGCCATGCCGATTTCAACGCCGGGCCATGTGGGGAGGGAAGAGGGAGATAGGGATTGTACGGAACGTTGGAGGGTCTCGAAGAGTTCTTTCCATTGATCGCTGCCGGGGCGATCGCGTTCGAGTCCGCCCGATTTGAGATATTGGGAAAGGTCGGTGATGAAGGAGATGGCATCGGGGTATCGTTCTTGAGGAGAGATGGCGAGGGCTTTTTCGATGATTTTACGCAGGCCTTTGGGAAGGAGGGAGAGGTGAATGACCCCATAGCTGAGCTTGCCCATCGCGAGTTCGTAGGCGATGACGCCGAGCGCGTAGATATCGGATGCAAAGGTCATCTTGGAGGGATCTTCTTTTTGCTCGGGGCTCATGTAGACGGGCGTTCCCATGATTTTTTCGGGGCGGGCGGGAATTTTTTTCGTTTCTTCGTGGAGGCGCGCGATACCAAAATCGATCACCTTCACGACGCCATCTTCGGTAATGAGAATGTTTTCCGGCTTTAAATCGCCGTGGATTACGCCGTGGGAGTGGAGGTGGCTGAGGGCGTAGCCGACTTGTAAAATGATGTCGATGCATCGTTTGAGGGAGAGCGATTGCTGGAGGATGAATTGACGAAGCGATACGCCGCGGATGAGCTCCATGGCGATATAAAGACCGCCTTCCCACTCGCCTTGTCCATAGAGTTTGACGATGTTGGGATGGCTGGTCAGGCCGATGATTTTAGCTTCGTTTAAAAAGCGCTTGATCATTTCGGGGTGTTTGACGAACTCAGGGGAAAGAACTTTTACGGCGAGGGCCAGGCGTGTCGGGGGATGTACGCCGAGGTAGAGAAGGCTCATGCCTCCCTTGCTGAGGAGGGACTCGATGCGGTAGGGCCCGATATGCGAAGGAATAGGGCCTGCGCGCTCTTTAGGGGAAGAGAAGTCGGTGAGCGTCGGCTGATGGTAAAAAGTATCTTCCGGCATATCTTTTATGGTCCTGGAAAAGAGAATTTAACGCAAAGACGCGGAGTCGCTAAGAGTTCTTTTGCGCCTTTGCGTCTTTGCGTTAAAAATCTTCTTCTCCCTATTTTTCAATGTCGAGGACGCGAACTCCGAGAGTGTCGCCGAGCTTATAGAGCTCTCCTTGGCCAATGCGCTTGCCATGCGATGTAAGATCGACGCCTTGCTGCGGGCGCAAGAGCATGTCGAGGATATCGCCAGGCTTGGTCTCTAAAAGCCTGCCCAGCGTCATGCGCATACGGGCGACTTCGACGGCGAGGGGCATGGCCTTTTCGGCCACGGTCTCTAGAGGAAGCGGAGCGGGCTCTTCTTCTGTCAGTTCCATGGGCTCTTCTTCGAGGACGGGCGCTGTCTCTTCGTAGAAGGCGGCATCGTCGAGCACTTTGATGCCTTCGGGTTTGATGCGGCCGCGCAGGACAGGCGTCTCTCCCAGGAGGAATGTCACGGAGCCTTTTTCTTCCGTCGGGTCATACGAGACATGATCGAGGGCGACAAAATCTCCGGGCATCACCTCGGACCATTCTTGCTCGGAGATCTGGGACGAGCCGGCTTGGATGCAGAGCTCTATTTCTTTACTTTGCACATCGGGCATCTCGAGGAGCGGCATCTGGCGAATGGGCTCATAATTTTTAAATGCGTCCAAAAAGCTCTGGGACAAGGCGAGCTTGCCGTAAATCGTTTTGTTGGGAAGTTCGAGGGCGATGTCGAGGATGAGAGCGTTGTCTTGGGTCAGCTCTTCTTCGAGGAAGAGGCGGAAGTGAACGTCTGGGAAGACCTGGAGTTTTTCGATGGCGTCGAGAGCTTCGAGCAGAAGATATTGATAAAAACCAATCTCTAAACGAGGGTCGATCATTTTTTCACGCCGCTCTGGCGAGAGGGTAAGAGCAATCAGATCGGAGATGTCATCCAAAGAGAGGGTCCATTGGTATGCTGCCGGCGATGGGAGCAAGTTCAATGCCGAAAACGACGGGCTTGGTCCCCATGCTGCCTAAAGTATCGGTGGGGCGCGCAGAGAGTTTAAGGTCGGGGATGTTTAAAGCCTCGGAAATGGCGGCGCAGGCGCGGTCCCAGGGAAAAGAAAATCCTTCTTCCCACGTCGGCAATTGCAGGCTGTTTTTTAAAGCGGATGTTATTTTTTCATGCCAATGTGACGTCACAAATTAGGCTCCCTCTTTCTGATGACTTTTTCTTTACGGCGCTCTGCGCTTTTCAGGCTCGTGTCTATTCTATGGATTCGGAAATTATAATTCCCTGCCTGAAATGCGTTCATGAGCTGGCCGACATTTTGTTCGATGAGCGCTATGTTCTGGCCGACAAATTCAATATTGAAAGTGAGCGGCGCGGCGCTGTACTGGCGTATGATCACTTCTGTTCCTTGAAGATGGGGAAACTCCTCGGCGCTAAGGTGGAGGATCGTTTCGGTGATGCCGCCTTCTTCCATGACCGTCATGGCGAGCCCCATGCGCTCAAAGAGCTGCTGTATTTCCTCGTTCTTAAAAAATAAGGCCGGGGACGTGGCGGGCGCCAAGAAAAGAGGAGCGGAGGGGATCGCCGAAGGTTGGGGCGGGGGCGGCATGGCAGGCATAGCCGCCGGGGCTTTAGGAACTTCGCGCGGTTTTTGCTGAGCGGCCTTTACTTCAGCGACCTCTTCTTCTTCCTCTATAGGAGGCTGCACAGGCGGTTGGGGCGGGGGCAGAGGAGCGGCGGCTCCTTCGCGAGCGGTCTCTTGCGCTTTTTCTGCTTCTTCTTTTTGTACGCGGGCCTTCGCTTCTTTGGCGACTTCGGCTTTATTAACGTCTCGTGCAACCTCTTCGGGCCTTCGCTGCTCTTTTTTCTGCCTTTTTTCTGCTTCGCCGGCGCGTTGGATTTTTGGAGTTTTATGGAACCGCTGCAGTTCCGCAGGAGACCGTTCTTTGACGGGGGCCTTTCCGGAAAGGGCAGCTTTGGCCTTCTCTTCTTCGGTGGCTTGATGTCGCTCCCGTTTTTTTCCTTTTCCCTCGGGGTCGGTTTCGCCAACCTCCATCATTTTTTTGAATTTCTCCGCGTCGGTGCGCGAGACATCTTTTTTACCGCCGCCGGGTTCTGTTGGGCCGCTGGGGCCTTGTACTTTACTCACATCGACCATTTGGTATCATTTCTCCGGAGGATGCTCTTTTTTTGTTTTTTTGACGACGAACATCGCACTCCCCATTTCATCTGTAAGCGCCTCTTCTTCGAGCTGGATCAGATGCTCCATCTCTTTTTGCCATTCTTTCTCGTGTATTTTGAGCTTCTCAACATCTTTTTGCTTTTTAAAAAGGTCCTGCCGAGCTTCTTCGACTTGGGTCTTGGCGTTTTGCACAACTTTCTGCTGATCTTCGACCTTTTTATCTTCTATTTTCAGTTTTTCATCCACCAGCTTTAAATATTGGCGCATCTGCTGGATTTTGTCCGTTGTCGATCCTTTATCGATGGTCTCTCGAAATTGGCGGAGCTTGTCATCTCGATGGTCTTTAACTTCATCCCGCTTTTTTTCGAGAGCAACTAATTTTTCTTCTTCTTGCGCCAGGATCTTGCGTTTTTGCTCTAGGACTTTTTCGGCTTCTTCAAGCCGGCGCTGCTTGATGAGGATCAGTTGGTCGAGGGGATATTTTTTTTTGCTCTCTTCCATAAAACTATTTAAGATACCAAGGGAAATAAAGAGAGATTTTTAACGCAAAGACGCAAAGGCGCAAAAGATCGGCAGCGCCTTTGCGTCTTTGCGTTAAAATTTTCCTTCTTCAGCTTTGGCACAAGTTTGTTGATCAATCTATTCACCTAAAGAGCATGCGCAGCTGCGACAAAGTCTCTTCAAAAGTAGACTTTTCTTCGACTTGCTGCTTCAAAAATCGGTTGACCTTATCGATATATTTAATCGCAAAGTCGGCTCCCTTGTCCGAGCCGGGTTTGTATTCGCCGATGCGGATCAGGAGCTCATTTTTCTTATAGTTGGAAAGCACTTCTCGTATTTTACCGATGAGTTCGAGATGTTCCTTGTCGATGATGTTCGTCAGAACGCGGCTGATCGAAGCGAGGATATCGATAGCAGGAAAATGGTATTGGCGGGCGAGGTCGCTCGATAAGATGATGTGGCCATCGAGAATGGAGCGGACCTCATCGGAAACAGGTTCATTGATGTCGTCCCCTGCGACGAGGATAGTATAAAAAGCCGTGATCGACCCGACGTCGGAATTCCCAGAACGCTCGAGAAGGCGCGGCAAAGTGGCAAAGACGGAGGGCGTATAGCCGGCCCTGGCTGGAGGCTCGCCTGCGGCAAGGCCGATTTCGCGCAGAGCTCTCGCAAAGCGCGTAACGGAGTCCATCATCAGGATGACGGTTTTCCCTTGATCGCGGAAATACTCCGCAATCGCCGTCCCCACATAGGCGGCATTGATCCGCATTTGGGCGGCTTGGTCCGATGTGGAAACGATCACCACAGAACGGGCCAGTCCTTCCGGTCCTAGATCATTTTCGATAAATTCGCGCACTTCGCGGCCGCGCTCTCCAATCAGCGTGATGACGTTGACGTCGGCGACGGCATACCGGGAGATCATGCCAAGGAGCGTCGATTTTCCCACGCCGGCCGCGGAGAAAATGCCCATGCGCTGACCTTTGCCGACAGTCAGAACGCCATCGATGGCGCGGACGCCGACGGAAAGGGGCGTTTTGATCACTTGCCGTTTCAGGGGATCGGGAGGGGGATTCATGACGGAGTAGTCTTGATCGAGGACGAGAGGGCCGTTCACATCTTCATCGAGGGGGTTCCCTAGGCCATCGAGCACGCGCCCCAAAAGTTGAGGTCCCACTTTGATGTGCATAGGCATGCGCATCGGGATGACTTCCGACGAAGGCCCCACTCCGGTCATGTCGCCCAGCGGCGAAAGAAAGACTTCCTCTTTCGTGAACCCGACAACTTCGGCCATAAGAGGGTCGCCGCCTTCCCGCTTGATAAGGCATACCTCTCCCATCTTGACTTGGGGGACGACAGCGCGGATGAGCATGCCCACCACTTCCGTGATACGGCCGTGGACGGTCGTCAGCTCGATGTCTTCGAGGTGCGAAAGGAGCTTGTCAAAATGGGATTTTTGTTCCATTAGATCTTAAATCTGTACGTTGAAGAGCGTCTTCATATCATCCACGGCTTTTCCGAGCATGATCGACGCATATTCAATGTTTTGCTGGGCATGGGCCAGCTTGAGCTGGATGGCGAGGAAGTCTCCAGGGTTCAAGCTATCGCCCTTATCTTTCATAGAAAGAAGTTGATTTTGTGCAGCCATGAGGTTCGTTTGCCCCTCCGACACATAGTCGAGAAACTTGCCGATGATGCCGCCACCGCCCGAAGGAGCGAGGGCAGGAGGCGCCTCGGCGCCAAGCTTAGCATTGGCAGCTTTGACATTTTTGTTGGCATCGCTCAGCTTATTGCGGAGGAGATAGCGCGAAGACTGCTTGAGCTTAAGGTTAGGAGTTTGCAGCTGCGTATTGATATCGCCTAGCATCGTGTGGGCGGATTTGACCTGGGTAAGCAGGGTATCAAAAGTCGGCGCGCCCGTGAGAGGAGTTCCGGCCTGCGGCAGGTCAAAAGGAGATATCCCAGGCGTTCCTCCTGCTTGGGGAGCTTTTGCGGCTTGCTCCATATAAGATTCGAAAGACTGTCCGCCGGGAGGCGTGGGAGTTCCGCCTACCTTTTGTTGCTCTTCTCCGATTTTTTTAGTCGGATCGAGCCGCGTGACATCATCGGGCTTCGAGGTCATTTCTTACCTTTTTTCTTCGGCGCTGTTTGGCCTTGCACGGGAGTGGGGGCTTTTTTGACAAATTTAGCGATAAAGTCCAGCGCTGTATTGGCCATACCCTTGACGGTGGCATCGTTGCTCTTTTTAAGGGCTTCTTGGAGGAGTTTTTCTCCTTTTTCCGCCTCTTTGATCGTCAGAGCGGTGCTGAGGCCGAGGAGGGCCCTTGCCATCTCATTATTAGGCTCTTTTTTGAGAACTTCTTCGAAAAATTGATTCGCCTGTTTCAGTTCGAGCTTGAGCAAATGGACGTATCCAAAGCCAATTTTTACCAAGAAATTTTCGGGTTTTAAAGCCTGGGCGGCTCGAAAGAGCTTCATTGCGGCATCTTCGTCGGCCTGATGCGCAGCAATATATCCTGCCTCGAGGAGGAGGAAGAAGTCGTCTTGGTATTTTTGAAGTTGTGCCATACCTTTTTTTTCCTACTATTTAAGAAGATTTTTGGTTACGTACCGAGTTATTGATCATCGTCTGGACCTGTGAGATCAAGTTCGAGATCGAGTCGCCGATCTGGGTCACTTGGCTCATCTGGAACTGCAGCAAGAGAAAGCGACCTGGTGTTGCGACCGACATGCGGCTGGCCAGCGCTCTTACTTGTGATACGAGCTGGCTCTGGATTCTTTTATATTGGTCGATGAGATCTCCGAACGAGAGCGTGCACCAAACCGTGAGCTGATGGCCCATTTTCTTCTCCTATTTTTTGTTAGAAATTCTTCCGAGCACTCTCTGCAAGGCCGTATAGGCATGGAGCAGTGTCCCTAATTTGTCTAAATCAGGCCCTTTCGAACCTTCGCGCAGCGCGCCCTTAATCTCTTGAATTCTGCCTTCGACTTTTCTTTGAAGCTCCGGGATCTTGTTAGGATCTTTCTTTAGATCTTTTTCTAGATCGAACTCAAGTAGCGCCGTTGGTTTTTTTTCTAAGCCGTACATAGAGGTATCTCCTGCTGTTATTGCAGATTGTAGTTAATCTTAAATTTTAATCCATCTTTTTCGAGAAGCACCATTGTCGTCTCGATATTCATGATCGTCATTCCATCGAGCGTATCGCCCAAAGTGAGGATCTTTCCATTGATCACCACATAGTGGCTTTCCCCATCCCTTTTCGAAAACCCCATCACCTTATATTTGCTGGAAAGGTCGACAAGCGAGCTGTCTTCGGTGGTATAGATGACGAAGTTTTTCACGGAGCGGATGCCGGGAAGAGCTTTAAAGCTTTTCACCAGACCGTCAAATTTAGGGGAGTCCGACCCATCCACGCGGCCGGCAAGTACGAGTTCTCCATTCGTAAGCTGATATGTCACATTATTATAGCCCTTTTCTAGAAGCTCGCTTTCGACCTGCGTCATCAAATTGCTTTCCACCACCACTTGGTTATCGAGCCTGTCCAGGTAGGGGAAATTAATATTGAGATAATCGGAAAGAGCTTGCGCCTGCTCTACAGTCTGCAAGTAGCCGCGGATGACAAATTTGCCCGGGGAGGAAGAGGAGATCGAAACGCCCAGCCAGTCCGAGTTCGTCATCAGGAGGGCATTCATGTTTTGCCATACGTACTCGTCGATAACGACATTGTCCTCGATGTTCGTCAAGAACGAGAGCCCATGGATCTGGTACATCAGCTCTTGCTTTTCCACCGATGTCAGCACATGGCCGATGAGGAAGAGCTTCCCAGAGCCTTCATTGTAGGAAAACTGGACATCCGGATATTTTTTGACGATGTCCTCGATGCGGGAGTTCTCTTTTTTCTCCGCGGAAACGATGGGCTGCACTTCAAAAAGCGATGTCATCGCTACGAACGAAGCGATAATGACGAGCCCCATTACTAAGGCCACAACGAGATGCCGCTTTGAAATCTTCATCTCTTTCCAGTCGCGGGGGACGGGGGCCGCTTCTTTTTTCGCAGTGACTGCGGGGGCGGAAACGATGGTCACGTGCTCTTTTTCTCTGTCGATGATCAGAAAAGTCGTCGTTCCGAGCGAGACGGCATCTTGAGAATGGAGCTCTCTTCTTTCGGTGATGATCTCCCCATTGACCACGCTGCCATTGCGGCTGCCGAGGTCTTCGATGAATATGCGATCGTTTTCATCCACGATGATGCGCGCATGCTGCCTAGAGACGCTGACATCTTGGAAAAGAATATCGCAGCTGGTCGGATCTTTGCCGATCGTGTACGTTACCCCTTTCTGCATGGTGAACTCGGCGCCCGTATTGGGCCCAGTTGTGACCTTCAGCATCCATCTTCCTGACGGCATCGATGAAATAGCCAGCGAGGGCGCTTCTAGGGACTCGGTCGATAGGCGGGGGGCGTCTTCTCTAGGCTCTTCTTCCGTAAAGCGGAAGAACGTATTGCCGATTTGAATAATATCCCCTTCATGGAGAAGGACAGGTTCGGCAATGATCTTGCCATTTTGGGTAGCAGGGTTGACAGAGCTTAAGTTTTCGAGGAGATACCCTTCGGCCGCCTTTTTGCAAATCGCATGCCTTCGAGAGACCATCGGGTCCTCTAGGACAATATCGACTTCATCGGGGTCTCTGCCCATGACCCATTCTTCGCCTTCCTCGAACCGGACGACGAGACCTGAGACCGGGCCTTCTTCGGCAATGAGATATCCAGCCATGACTATACAGCGTGCTTAAATTTTGAGACCTCTTTCTTCCAATAGTCGACGAAGTTCGCAAAATCTTCGAGCGATTCATGGAAGGTCTTATAATTCATCTCATACGGGATCGCTAGAGACAGTGTCAAGAGGCTTTCGTCTTCCGACATGCCGATCGTGCTGCCGCCCGTGCCTTGACCGAGGAAGTTGGCCCGCATGAGCAGCATGCAGAGATCTTCCTTTCGGTGAGGGGGGACGGGACTGATTTCGGCGAAGAAATAGATCCCGGGGTCTAGATCCTTCATTACGATTTTTTGATCGCCAATCACAATGTGGTATCTTTTCTGTTCATCCACAGGTGGTGTGGGGAGTTTGAGTTCTTCTGAGAGCTGTTTAAGATATCGGTCCAACATGCCCTTAAACTTAGTGCTGAATCGATAAAAAAGCAAGCCAAGTTTTTTGTCATATTTATTTTTCTTTTCCCTTGTTTTAAGACTATGTAAATGTTAAATGCTCATATTATGACCACTCTCGAAGTAGAGCTTGAGAAATGCACCCAATTTCTGCAAAATCTCGATCCCAAATCTTTTTCTTTGGAAGAAGCGCTTGGGTCCATCGAACGCCTTATCGACAGCCTCGAAAGGTACATCCAAGATCATAAAATGCAGACCCCGCGCGAGCTTACCGAGAAAATCTCTCTCGTCGGTCAAAAACTCTCGCTGCTGGGCGAGCCTTTTGTCAGCGCGGCCGGCATGCAAGAAGAAGAGCTTCTCGCCCTGTTCGATAGTCCCAAGGCCTTTCCTAAAGATAAATGGGAGTTGGCGCATGAGACCGAGCGCCATCTCTTACGCGTCGCTAAGAGCATAGCGGCGCACATCGCCGAGCCTGCGCCCGAACCTCATAAAGACACCAAGAAGCATCTCCATCACCCTCCGCGCTCCAAGTGGATGAAGTCATAAATTGACGTTTTTACGTCTTTCGTCCTAAAATCTTTTTCATGAAATATCATATGGAAGAGATGCCACGAAGCAGAGATTACCATGAAGAACTCATCAGAGCGCTTAAAGATCATGATGAAGCCGTTGCTTATTTAAATGCAGCTCTCGAAGATATTATGGGTGGTGTCGCGAATCTCAAGAGCTTTTTCTAAAAGCATTGCGAAATGTAGCTGAAGCTCTAGGTGGATTAGGAAAGCTCGCAAAAAAAATTCATATTCGAAGAGAAAATCTCTATCGGATTTTATCGGAACAAGGAAATCCCGAATTACAAACTTTTACAACAATACTTTCTGCTATGGGATTTAGTTTACAGGTGGCTTAAGCCGAGCGCTTGATGATCGGGGGGACGTTGTCGATGACGCTCTCCTTGCCAACCACGACTTTCTTGATCGTCGGATCGGAAGGGACTTCGAACATGAGGTTCATGAGCATGCCCTCGACGATCATGCGCAGTGCGCGGGCACCCGTGCCAGATGATTTAGCACGCTCAGCCATGGCGCGAAGAGCTTCGTCGGTGAACTCGAGATCAACGCCTTCTTCCGCAAAGAGCTGCTTGTATTGCTTGATGATCGCGTTCTTGGGCTTCACGAGGATGTCGACCATGTCGTCGATGGTCAGCTCGTTGCAGTTGGCGATGCTATTGAACCGGCCGACAAACTCGGGGATCATGCCGAAAGAAATCAGATCTTCGGGTTCTACTTTGGAGAGAAGATAGTTCGTTTCATGCGGATCGAAGACGCGTTTTTCTCCCGCATCAAATCCAATAGTGCTTCGGCCGAGGCGTTTGGCGACCATCTTATCGAGATGGACGAACGCTCCACCTACGATGAAGAGGATATTCTCGGTGTTCACCTTAATATACTCTTGGTTGGGGTGTTTACGTCCGCCTTTGGGGGGAACGTTGGCGATCGTGCCTTCGACAATTTTAAGGAGGGCTTGCTGGACGCCTTCGCCGGAGACATCGCGGGTGATGGAGACATTGCCTGTCGTCTTGCGGATCTTGTCGATCTCGTCGACATAGATGATCCCCATTTCAGCGCGGGCCACATCATAATCGGCGGCTTGCACCAGGCGGAGAATGATGTTCTCGACATCCTCTCCGACGTATCCAGCTTCGGTTAGCGTTGTCGCGTCGGCGATGGCAAAGGGAACATCGAGGAGCTGCGCCAAAGTGCGCGCGATGAGCGTTTTACCCGATCCTGTCGGTCCGAGCAAAAGAACGTTGGACTTGCTGTACTCGACGGGCCTGTCTTTTTGCAGAGATCGAACACGCTTGTAGTGATTATAGACAGCGACCGAGATTGTCTTCTTGGCCCGCTCTTGTCCAATCACATACTCATCGAGCCGTTCCTTGATCTCAGTGGGTTTGAGCAGCTTGAGTTCATGGTGGACGGGTTTTTTTTCGATGATGTCCATGCACAGGCGTGTGCAGCGATCGCAGATAAAAGCTTGAGGGCCTGAGATCAGCTTTTCAACAGCTTCTTCAGGTCTTCCGCAAAAGGAGCATACCGCCTGTTCGTTTTCTTTTGCCATCACACTCCAGCCAAGGCAGGGGTTGGGGGGACTTTTTGCGGGGCAGCTGCGATTTTATCGATGAGGCCGTATTCAAGGGCTTCTTGAGGACTCATAAAATTATCTCGATCGGAGTCTTCGATGATTTTTTCGAGCGGCTGTCCTGTCTCTTCGCTCATGATCTGGGCGCAGATTTGTTTCATCGCGAGGATCTCATCGGCTTGCAGCTCGATATCGATCGATGTTCCGCCGACAGCGCCGGAGGGTTGATGGATCATGATGCGGCTGTTTGGAAGGGCGAAACGTTTTCCTTTGCTCCCAGCAGCAAGAAGAAGGGCTCCCATGGAAGCGGCTTGGCCTAGGCAGTAGGTATTGATGTCGTATCCCATGAACTTGAGCGTATCGTAGATGGCAAGGCCGGCTGTGATATAGCCGCCGGGCGAGTTGATGTAGACGCTGATGTCCTTTTTGGGATCTTCTGCGCGTAGGAATAAAAGCTGTGCGATGACGGTATTGGCGACGGCATCGTTAATTTCCGTGCCAATAAAAACGATACGATCTTTCAGCAGGCGCGAATAAATATCCATGGCGCGTTCGCCACGGCCGGTATCTTCAACAACATAGGGTACTTGGTACATGTAATAACTCCTCTATATAAGTTGAAGAGTGCCAAATGCGTTTATATTAAGCAATACTCGCGTTGGAGATAATGTAGTCTTCAGCTTTTTCAAGAAGCATGCGGGAGTAAGCTTCAGCTTGGTGGACTTCACTATTTCCTTGCGGGTCCATCTCTCGACGATTTCCAAGGAGCATATCGAGAGGAGTTTCGGATACTTTGGGAAGATCCTTCGGTGTGATTTTGATTTGCGCATCCGCGGTGATTTTGCGGCAGACGTAAAACATCCGTACGGCTTTTTCTGATTGCTCGGAAACGGATCCTACGGTCCTTTTGCGCGCTTCGTTTGTCATGTTGTTCCAATTTTGCTGGAACTCAGGATCTTTAAGGAGTTCGGTCATGCGGAATCTTGTCTCGCGATCGACCAGGCTCCAGGGAAGATCAAAGGGATATTTCGTTAAAAGGATGTCGCTCACTTGCTCGCGCATTTTTTCTTTGACATGGCCATCGGCTTTTTCATTGAGGATGCGCTCGACATTTTTTTTCACTTCTTCGACAGAATTTGCTCCGACGAGGCGGGCAAAATGTTCATCGAAAGGAGGGAGCGTCGCTTCGTTCACGGAGTGGATCGTGACGCGTACTTTTTTGGGTTTGAGTATTTCTTTATCTTCTTCAGAAGCATCGGCATCGGGCGTGCTGACGCCTTCTAAGACATCGCCTTTATTTTTGCCGAGGATAAGATCGATCATCCATTTGGCCATCGATTTGTCGCTCACTTCAAAACGAACTCCCGAAAAGAGGGAAGTGGGAGGATCATTTTCAATCACATCGACATCGAGGATGACGATATCATTATATTGGATAGGGCGGTCGGTCACTTCTTTCCATGTGGCAAAGAAAAAACGAAGCTGGCGGATGGTCTCTTCGATCTTTTCTTCGTTGACGGCAGGCCGCTCGACGGCTTTCAATTGGATTTCTTTTGGGTCGATCACAGGAATGGAAGGTTCGGTCTCAAAAAATAGAATGACCTTGGCGCCCTCGAGCGAAATGTTTTTCATGTTATAGGAGATTTTCGGGTCATTATTAAGGACGGGGATCTGTGTGGTCTTAAGACTTTCCCGGAAGGCCAGATCGGCTAAGCTTTTTTGCCATTCTTGATCGATCTGTTTGGAGTAATTTTTTTCAACGAGGCTGTCTGGAGCTTTCCCTTTGCGGAAGCCTGGCAGGGAAACCTCTTTAGCGACCATTTTGGTAGCTTTAATGCGGGCTTCCTTCGCCATGTTGGCGGAAGTTTCTACTTCCAGCTCAATGCGGCATGAGGGTTTGCGATGGACAACGACTTTAACGTCAGCGCCTTGAAATTCTTGAGGAGGCGTTTCTATCGTTGCTGGGGTCTCTTTTTCTTCCATACTATCCTAAAATTTAATAGCGGGCGATGAGGCTCGAACTCACGACCCTTAATCGGTAAACCTCTCTCCCTTTTCGCAGTCCTGACTTGCGGAAGGGCCTGATCTGCGGCGCCCTGCTCCTCATCCATAGCGCAGAGGCTATGGCTTCGTTGCATGTCTTGCATCTCATGCCCTTGCGCGGCGTCATGCCTTGCGAAAATGTCGCTCGGTCTACCTTGTTGGCAACGTAATGATGCCAATCTAAGTTTTAGCGGGCGATGAGGCTCGAACTCACGACCCTCACGTTGGCAACGTGATGCTCTACCACTGAGCTACGCCCGCAAAGTCCTATAAATATAGGGGATAGGGGGTTTTTGTGCAATCGCGAGATCAAGCCTGAAAATTTTTCAGCTCTTGGCGGTATCGTTTTATAGTTTCGATAGGAATGCAAGATATGAGCGCACCCCCTGCCTCCTGCCCACTTTTTGTTGAGGCAATTTGAATCATGGAATCGACGTATTGCTGAGAAAGAGTGGAAAAGTTGAGATAGGACAAAGTATGCATGATAAGTTTTACTTCAAGAGAGATTTTTAAAGTTTTTTTAAGAATTTCCATACAATTGAGTAGTTCTTGAAAGGAAATTGTTTGGGTTATGGCCACAATAATGAGCGGCTGCGGAGTAGTAAAAAGATAAATTATTTTTTGATGAATGTTCTGTTCGTCAATAGACAAGTCCAAGTCGGAATCTGCCGCTGCGTGTTTATGGCTGATTTTTCTAAATAGGCCATCTAAAGGCCCATGTTGGATTTTCATTTCTTTATATGTCTGAATGAGGCCGCGAACGCTGACTTCCTGATGCGCCTCGTGTTTGACAAAATGTTGTATATAATTCCAACGCAGTTCAGTATTTTTTGGACACTTTTCAAGGGTAATGAAAAAGTAACGGATTTTTATCCCTCCTTCGTTGTAAATTTTTACGCACAACAATTTCGGGCAACCGTCGTTGAATATCGCGGTCATATTGCATGCCTTGTCGCCATTGGTTGTCTCTACACGGTAAGAGCATTGTTTACGAAGCTGCTCCTGCGGTAGGGGCGGGGTATCTTCTTTTACAGGGGGAAGAGGATCGTATTCGCCAAGGTATTCGCCGACAATTGTTTCGGCAGGCAGATCCTCTAAAGTTTTCACTTCCCATCCGATATCGGTATGGGTCATATATAAAGGAGGGGGCGGAGATTGCTTAAATTTTCTATAGGCCTCAATCCATTTTTGCGGAACGTATTCAATATCGGCAGTGTTTTCTTTCCAGTCTTTAAATAATTCATCTCGGGAAATCACGACCTCGTTCACGAGCTTTTTGCCTGTAAGTTCAAAGAATTTTTGGTTGTCTCCTTCCACAATTTGACCCTTATCTTCATAGAAGAAAGAGACTTTTTTTTCGGGGGGATAAGCCAGCTCTTGAAGTTGGGCGGGGAGTGCGCCTCGGACGTTGGGGGTAGAGAGGGCTCCATGCTCGACAAATAGTTTTCCTAAAGCTGAGTCATTAATGAAGGCAGCAAAATGGAGCACGGTCCAGCCGCTGCCATCTTGGGCGTTGATATTGATTTGCTTGAGGTCGAGTAAAATTTTTGCATGTTTCCCTCTTCCGAGCATGGCGCAAGCATGGAGGAGCGTTAATTTTTTGGGAGCGAGAAGAGGGAGCGTGCGCGACAAATCAGCGCTGACCCACTTACGGAACACTTCGGGATTGATGCCTTTGAGAACCTGATGAAAAGCCGCGTAGGAATCTTTTCCGTACGAAGTTTCGGGAAGAAGAGATTTCAAATATTTAATGGCGATTTCCAAGAGAACACCGATGAATTTTTGATAGGATTGTAGAAGATTGGAGAGTTTTTTTCAGGCTCCTTTTTTTTGATCTAAAAATTTAGTTGCGAGAGATGCCCAAAAAAGGTAAAAGGTAAAAACACGCGCCGTTTCCGGATGGGAAATGGCAGGCAAATATTAATAGGAATTAGACCATGCTTAACTTCCGCAAGCTCAGACAAGATTTTTCCTCCAACGTTGTTAAAGAGGGTCGTGAACTTTACGACAAGCAGAAGGTCGTTGCCGCCAAAATTTTGCATTTGGACCATCGGGTTTTGCGGATCAGCGGAAGGGTGCAGGGGCAGTACGAAAATCATTATGAAAGCGAGATCGAGATCGATCGGTTAGAGTGCGAGACGATCGACTCCGATTGCGATTGCCCTTATAACTATGATTGCCAGCATTTAGCGGCCCTCGTTTTTTATTTAGAAGAGCGGCTGGATGAGATCATGGTGGCCTACTCTAAGGAAGCCGACATTGGGCAGATCGCAGAGAAGAATGAGCTAAGCGATGAACAGCGCACGGCGCTCATCAATAAATTTAAAGAGGCCGAGACCAAGCAGAGCCAAAAGCAAGAAGAGCATTATCAAAAACAGGTGCTGCAAGAATACGTTGCGGCATCCGAAATGCTGGCGGTGTCGCCCTTTTTCCGGCCCAGCGAAACCTATGAGATC
Source organism: uncultured Verrucomicrobiae bacterium (assembly GCA_963813135.1). Taxonomy (GTDB): domain Bacteria; phylum Chlamydiota; class Chlamydiia; order Chlamydiales; family Rhabdochlamydiaceae; genus SZAS-15. The sequence goes on from CAWEXY010000020.1 coordinate 17,475, forward strand.
GATAATGCCGAGGCGATGCTCATCTTTGCTCCGCCGCCTTACTCCGACGCTAAGAATTTAGTCGAATGCCAGCTTGCCTTAAGGCTGCCCTCTAGATCAAAACCTCTGCATATTCCCTATGTGAAAAAGTTTTTCGAGGCGCTTCGTTATGAAGAACCGATTTTTATCGGGACCAAAAGATATTGCTTTTCTCTCGCTTCTTTTAAAGGGCAAGAACGCGAGATCATGCGCATGCTGCTCGAGCAGGCGCGCTTTCCAGAGCAGGTGAATGCCGAAAAAGGCTACCGTATTTTGCATATCGACCTCGAACTCTTCGGCCTTGTCTTGGCCGCCGTACACGAAAAAGCCCTCAGCGAAAATGGATTTCCCGCACCCGATGAAGAACTGCCTCAGCTTCCCGGACTGTATGAAGGCAACTTCGATACGCCGCTCCGTTACTGCTCACTGCCTGCTACATTGAAATTTTGCATCGAATATATGAAGCCGCCGGTGGCAAAAATTTTACTCCGTCCGCTGATTGTCCTCCATGATAAAGAGATCGACATTGCCGGGGCCCGGCTTCTGGAATGCGCCAAACCGGGAATGCTGCATCAAAACACGTACTATCGTTTCGATAAGATGATTCAGCGCACCCATCTCAAGAGCCTTTCTCCTATCCGCGATATGACGATTCCACAGCCCCTCTTTGGTTCTTTTGTTGAGAACGCGCTGCCGCAGCTGTCGCATTTTTCCAAAATTGAAAATCGCGGTGCGATAGAAGACTTTGTGACGCTGCCTTTTGTGGGCCCCATCAAAGCTACCTGTGAAATTGTCTATCTCGACGGTCAGCTTGAGGCTTCGCTTTTCTTCCATTATGAAGGGCACAAAATCCCCGCAACGGCGACCCAGCTGACCTATGATGATGCTGCGACCTTCGTCAACAAACACGGGATTTTAGCCCGCGATCTCGTTGAAGAGCGCAAAATCCTCGACGGCCTCTTCCAAGATTTTCTGTATAACCCGCACGGAAGGGATGTACGTCGCCAAGTCGGAAAAGAAAATCGTCGAATTCATGACCGATGTCATTCCCGGGTTCCAAGATCGCGTCGACATTCAATTGCCCGCAAAATCTTTTAGATCAGTTCATTTACGATCAGAGCAAGTTTAAACTCAAGCTATGCCATACCGACGTATCGATCTGTATCGAAATCCAAATCAAAGTCACGGTTCCCTTCAAGGAATCAGGATGGACCAGCTCTGGGAATGCATCGCCTCGCGGCGTCCCTTTATCGAGCTTGATACGCCCAAAGCCAAGACAAAAAAGGAGAGGGGAAAAAATCCCCAAATTTTGGTCCTCGATCTCGAGAAAATCACAGCCCTTGTCCAACTCTACGATGAGCTGGGGATCGATGTCCTCGACGATCACACCCTCGAGCGTCCTCTTGTGGAGCCTGGCCAATATCGAGCATCCCATTTTAAGGGCCTGCCGTCCAATTCGCGATGACGGATCAACTCGTCGACATCCGCAAACAGATGCTTGGGGAAAAAGTTTTGACGTTCACCCCCACGCCCGAAGAGATCCAAGCCAAATTGCGCGCCATATCAGACAGACGGCGTCCATTGGCTGGAGCGGCTCCGCCTCATGTACTTCAACGGCATTCTTGCCGACGATATGGGCCTTGGCAAAACTCTGCAGGCGATCGTTGCCATCACCCAATATCGCAGAAGCAAAAGGCGATGTCCTTGATCGTATGCCCCACCTCCCTCCTCTATAACTGGAAAGAAGAACTCGCCAAGTTCAACCCCGAGCTCAAAGTCATCATCGTCGACGGCGTCCCCAGCGTGCGCAAACGTCTGATCGAAGGGATGTCAAATACGACATCGTCATCACGTCCTACACCCTCCTCCAAAAGGATGTCGAAAGCTATGCCAAAATCAATTTTGGATACGTCATCCTCGACGAAGCCCAGCACATTAAGAACCGCGGCACCCGCAACGCCAAATCGGTCAAAATGATCCAGCGCCGATCACCGACTGATCCTCTCCGGTACCCCCATCGAAAATTCTCTCGACGAGCTCTGGAGCCTCTTCGACTTCCTCATGCCCGGCTTCCTCAGCACCTACGATCGATTCGTCGAAAAATACATCCGGGTCTCGGGCGAAGAGCAGACAAAAAATCTCGAGTATCTCCGCAAAAAAGTCGCTCCCTTTATCTTGCGCCGCATGAAGAGCGACGTTCTCGACGATCTTCCCCCTGTATCCGAGATCGTCTACCATTGCCAGCTCAGCGATGTCCAGCAAGAACTCTACCGCTCTTATGCCGCATCGGCCCGCGATGAACTGGTCAAGCTCGTCGAACGCGATGGCTTTGACCGCGTTCAGATCCACGTGCTGGCCACCCTCACGCGCCTCAAACAAATCTGCTGCCACCCTGCAATTTTTGCCAAGGAAAAGGCCGAAGTCGGGAGATTCCGCCAAATACGAGATGCTCCTCGAGCTTCTCCAAACCCTCGTCGAAGGCAAGCACAAAACGGTCATCTTCAGCCAGTACACCCGCATGCTCCAAATTATGCGCACGACCTCCAACAGCGCGGCATTCGCTTTGCTTATCTCGACGGCTCGAGCAAAAATCGTCTGGATATCGTGAAAAAGTTCAATGAAGATGAGACGATTCCTGTTTTCTTGGTCTCCCTCAAAGCGGGCGGCACCGGCCTCAACCTCGTCGGCGCCGATACCGTCATCCATTACGACATGTGGTGGAATCCCGCCGTTGAGAACCAAGCCACCGACCGCGTCCACCGCATCGGTCAGAAAAAGAACGTCTCCGCTTATAAATTAATTACCGTCGGAACGATCGAAGAGAAAATTGCCGAGATGCAGAAGACGGAAAAAAGGATTGGTCAAGAAAGTCGTAAGTTGCGATGATGAGGCTATTGCGAAATTAACTTGGGAAGATGTTTTAGAACTTCTTACAGAACATGAGAAGTATGGCATTAAAAGAAAAAATCTTTTGGATACTTAGTCAAACGAAAGTCTTACGGAAAATTCGGACGGTTTGCCACTTTTTTTTCCAGCGACATCGGAATCGACTTAGGAACTGCTAATACCCTTGTTTATGTGCGCGGCAAAGGGAATCGTCCTTGCGGAACCTTCTGTTGTTGCTGTCGACTCTACCACCAATGAAGTGCTCGCTGTCGGCCACAAAGCCAAGGCGATGCTCGGTAAAACCCCCGCAAAATCCATGCCGTCCGCCCTATGAAAGACGGCGTTATCGCCGATTTTGAGATCGCCGAAGGGATGCTCAAAGCCCTCATCAAACGCGTGACCCCGGCCCGCAGCCTTTTCCGCCCTAAAATCCTCATCGCTGTTCCCTCGGGCATCACCGGCGTCGAAAAGCGCGCCGTCGAAGATTCCGCCCTCCGTGCGGGCGCCCAAGAAGTGATTCTGATCGAAGAGCCCATGGCGGCCGCGATCGGCGTCGACCTTCCCGTGCATGAACCATCCGCCAACATGATCGTCGATATCGGCGGCGGTACCACCGAAATCGCCATCATTTCCCTCGGCGGCATCGTGGAATGCCGGTCGCTCCGCATCGCCGGGCGATGAGTTCGATGAGTGCATCGTCAACTACATGCGCCGCACCTACAACCTCATGATCGGTCCGCGCACAGCGGAGGAGATCAAGATCACGATCGGCTCCGCTTATCCCCTGGGCGACCATGAGCTTGAGATGGAAGTGCGCGGCCGCGACCAAGTCGCCGGCCTCCCCATCACCAAGCGCATCAATTCCGTCGAAATCCGCGAGTGCCTCGGCGAGCCGATCCAACAGATCATCGAAAGCGTCAAACTCACCCTCGAAAAATGTCCTCCCGAACTTGCTGCCGACCTCGTTGAGCGCGGCATGGTGCTCGCGGGCGGCGGCGCCCTCATCAAAGGCCTCGACAAAGCGCTCATCAAAGAGACAGGACTTCCTGTCATCGTTGCACCTCACCCTCTCTTGGCTGTGTGCCTCGGCACCGGAAAAGCTCTCGAATACCTCGATAAGTTCAAAAAGCGCCGTTCGATGGATTGAAAAAGGGGAATTTTAACGCAAAGGCGCAAAGTCCCAAAAAATCTTTGCGACTTTGCGCCTTTGCGTTAAAAATCTCTCTTAAGAGTAAGAAATGTTATCTGACTTGGATGCTTGGATCACCGACATCAAAACACTTTGCAAACCTAAAAATGTCCACATTTGCGACGGTTCTCAAGAAGAATACGATCAACTTTGCCAAGCGCTCGTTGACAATCGAACCTTTGTCCCTCTAAATCCGACCCTTCGCCCCCATAGCTTTTGGTGCCATTCCACCCTCGAAGATGTTGCGCGCAGCGAGGAGTCGACCTATATTTGCTCCTCCTCAAAAGCCGATGCGGGCCCCACGAATAACTGGGCCGATCCGAAAGAGATGAAGAAAAAACTCCTCCAGCTCTTCGCGGGATGTATGCAAGGCCGCACCCTTTATGTCATTCCGTTTTGCATGGGGCCATCTCTTTCGGCGTGCAGATCACCGATTCTCCCTATGTTGTCGTAAGCATGCGCATCATGACCCGCATGGAGAAAGGAACACCCCGTTCATTCCTTGCCTCCACTCCGTGGGCGTTCCTCTCAAATCCGGCGACAAAGACGCTCCTTGGCCCTGCCGTCCTGATCAAAAGCATATCGTCCAATTCCCCGATGAACCCAGCATCTGGTCGTTCGGCAGCGGCTACGGCGGCAATGCCCTCCTCAGCAAAAAATGCCTATGCTCTGCGCATCGCCTCCGTATTGGGGCGACGGAAGGATGGCTCGCCGAGCACATGCTCATCATGGGCCTCACCAACCCCCAGGCGTAAAAAAATATATCACCGCTGCCTTTCCCAGCGCCTGCGGCAAAACCAATCTCGCGATGCTCACTTCCACCCTTCCTGGCTGGACAGTTACCACCGTTGGAGACGATATCGCTTGGCTTCGCCCTGGACCCGATGGCCGCCTTTATGCGATCAATCCCGAGCGCGGACTTTTTGGCGTGGCTCCTGGCACTTCTCTCAAAAGCAATCCCAGCGCCATGGGGGCCATCTCGAAAAATACCTCTTCACCAACACAGCCCTCACCGATGAGGGCGATGTCTGGTGGGAAGGAATGACCGATCATCCGCCCCACCATGCGCTCGATTGGCAGGGCAAATCTTGGGACCCCTCTTCTCTAACAAAAGCCGCCCATCCCAACGCACGGTTCACGGCACCGCTCTCACAATGCCCTGTGCTCGATTCCGAGTGGAACAACCCTGAGGGCGTTCCCATTTCTGCCATCCTCTTCGGCGGACGCCGCAGCAATACAGTTCCCCTCGTCGTCGAAGCCAAAGACTGGACGCAAGGCGTCTTTTTCGGCGCCAGCATGTCCTCAGAGACAACCGCTGCTGCCGAAGGCGCCGTCGGCAAACTCCGCCATGACCCGTTTGCCATGCTCCCTTTCTGCGGCTACAACATGGGCGATTATTTTCCTCATTGGCTCTACATAGGCAAAAAGCTTAGAAGTCCGCCGCGCATCTTCCAAGTCAACTGGTTCCGCAAAGAAAGAGCGGCGCTTATCTCTGGCCCGGATTTGGGCAAAACATCCATGTGCTCAAATGGATTTTTGAGCATGAGGAGTCATCGATACTCCCATCGGCCGACTTCCAGCCCCCGGGACATTTAAGCCCCAGGAACTTATCTCTTTTGATCCTCATTCTACTAAAAAGAAGCGGAGCCATGAGCAATATTTCACTCCTCTTTGGCGACCATTTCCCTGCCCCTCTTCAACAATACCTCGATAATCTATGCGCGCAGTTGTCCAAAAAGTAAAGCAGGCCTCTGTTACCGTGAAGAGCGCGATACAGGCAGGCATCGCAGAGCCGGCCTTCTCGTGCTCCTGGGCATACACAAAGATGACACGCCGAAAAACACCTTGGCTCGTCCAAAAAGTGATCCATCTTCGCATTTTTCTGATGAGCAGGGCAAGATGAATCTCTCAGTTCACGAAATCGGCGGGCAAATCCTTGTCGTGTCACAATTTACGCTATATGGGATGCAATTCCGGCCGCCGTCCTGATTTTTGAGAAGCTGCCCGCCCTGAAATTGCCGTGCCGATCTATGAGAAATTTGTCCGTGAAATAGCCGAAGCGATGGACGGCTGAAAACAGGGGAGTTTGGAGCCATGATGGAAGTCCATCTCATCAATGACGGGCCCGTCACACTTATTCTCGAACACTAAGCGTTTGCAATAAAATCATCACTTAAACCAAACTGGCTCGCATAAAATTCCAGGGGGATCTTATGTCAACAACTGCAGTAACTAGTAGCCCATACGCCACTCACGATAACTATTTCGACCGAGCTTTCGAGAACTACTTACAGTCAGGGTACGCTCCTGTAGGGGAAATCGAAATGTTCCAAGAAGAAACTGGCATTGCAAAAACCGAGCGTTTATTTGCATTTGCGAAAGCTTGTGAAAAAAAAGGACTCGACGAACAAATAGGCTCCCCGCCGTGCCTATTATTTCCGTCAGGCCCGGGAAGTTTGCGATCTGACATCTTATTGCTTCTTAAACACATGGGGTCGATTTGCAGATGATATTGCCACGATGAAAGCATCCTGCCGAGATAAGGAAGCCGAGGCGTGTGAAAAGGCAGCCATGGAGGACGCCGATCCTCGAACAAAACCGTTGTGGCTAGTTCGGGCCGCAGCCGCAGCTGTACCAGAAGTTTTTGAAATGAATTCTATTACCGATTTAGGAGAGAAAGATACTTCTCGCTTAGCTAAAGCATCACAGCTATGGCAACGAGCGGCACGAGAAGCGCTTCAGCAACCCGTGGCTATTAGGCCTGTCGTGTGGTATGAGCATGACTGTTCATATACAGCTCCTGAGCCTGAGAATATCAGGCCGAATGCCTTAAAAAAGCTGCCACATGTGAGAGAATAACTGAAAAAGCCGATCCACTATGGAAACGGGCGATCCGAGCGCTTGAGGCTGCTGCTCAGGCGTACGATGAGCCGCGGATTGAATTAGAGGAAAAAATCGCTAATTGGAGCCAATTTCGACTTCTTCTTTCACCGCGCGTCCAACCCATGCCACCGGAAAGAATCAAGAAAAAAGCAGAAAAGCTTTTTCGCACACGTATTCTTTTATCCCGGCGCTATGAGAACATGGCAACAAGGAAACTCGATGGGAAATTGTTACTGCGCTCTGTAGTTGAGCTATATCGGGCGATGAATTTACCAGGATCTTCCTTCAAAAAAGAGGATGCGGAGAAAGGACTTGAGCTAGCAAAAAAAGCATGGGAGTCCCTAGATCGTAGACAAGACCCTGAATTTTGGCCGAAGGGTACCGTAGACGAATCTCATCCCGAACTTAGTTTGGTGGGAGCATTCGAGGAAAAGCTTCGACTCTTAACGAATTAAACGCCGCTCAATGCTCGGGAATGGATCTCGGTCGGCTTGAAGAAGAACGCGATTTCAATCTTCGCATTTTCTAAACTATCCGATCCATGCACGACGTTGCGGTCGAGGCTCTCAGCGAGGTCTTTACGGATCGTTCCGGGAGCTGCATCTTTAGGATTGGTCGCGCCCATGATCGCGCGGTTTTTTGCCACAGCCCCTTCGCCTTCTAAGACGGAGACGAGGACAGGACCTTCCACCATGAAGGTGACGAGGTCATTATAGAAGGGACGCTGAGCGTGAACTAGCGCCTTCTCCTGCACCTCGACGGCGCGGCGGAACAGGGCCTCGGACTGCACGAAATCGTCGGCCAGGTTCGCGCGGGTTCCGCGGTCGATGAGTTCGTCGAAATTGCCGACGTCGCTGGCGCTGAACGCGCCCGCGGGGGTACGCGCAGCGCGCGCGGGGGAAGCGGGAGCGGCGGGCTCGGCATGCAGTTCGCCGGCGAACACGCGATCGACCGCTCCATCGCGGGCGGACACGGCAGCACGCCGTCGGCGTACCGACGCGACCGCCAACCGCGGCGACCAGCGCCACCTGCGGCCAGCCGCCGAGCCGCCGCGTGCACGAGAGAACCACCGCCTTGTCGCCGCCGAGGATGCTGCCATCCGCCGGGGCGCCACAAAGGAAGCGGGTGTCCAGCGCCTGCCGCCAGGGCAAATGAACCGCGAGGGCGCGCAGATCCGCCGATGCCGCCGGGCCGCCCTCGCGCACGCGCGCGCTCGGCTGCAGCCAGGTGCCGCAATAGACATCGGCGCCGCGCGGTGCTGCCGGCCGGCTGGGTGCAGGCCTCGCCGACGGTATTGGCGCCAACCGAGACCTGCGCGCCCGAGCGTCCGCTGCCGCGCAGATAGGCCTCCTGCGGCGGCGTCGTGCAGGCCGCCGGCCAGGGCGAGCAGACCGATCAGATTGAGCAGACCGAGCGCGGGGGCGCCGCATCGCATCTCAATAATCCCGGTTGGAGACGTTGGGCAGCAGCAGGTTCAGGTCGCATCCTGGTCGTCGCGCGACGTGCCGATACGAATTGTGGTGGGGTTGCCGGCACCCCTTCACCGCAAGCACGATGCAGTTCACCGAGGCGATGGGCATGGTTCGAAGCGGAATCTGGCGCTCGCCAGCGGCTCGATGAAGCCGGCCGCGGCGGCCAGCGGGCCGGTGCCGCGACGAGCCTGGTCTGCCGACGCTTGCTGCCGGTGCCGAAGGGGTAGTTGACGTAGAGCCCGGCGACGTAGACCTGGCCGGTCACCGTTCCGGTGCCGAGCACGTTGAGGAACAGCACCGTATCTCGCGCGCTGAGCCCGGCGGTCAGATCGAATTTGGCCACGCCGCCGGTGTCGACACGCAGCGTGGCCGGCCCGGCCGAGAGGTCGGTGACGGCGCTGCTGCCGGATTGGGTGAAGTTGTTGACGAACAGATAGGCGCCGGGCCGGTCATCGGTCGAACCTGGCCATTTGCCGAAGGCCAGCGGTCCGGAGAAACTGCCGGCCGAGCCGGTAGTGATCACAGCCCCGTTGCCGAGGGCGACCAAATCGGCCGGGTTGGTTTCAGGCGACAGGGTCGCTGCGGCGATCACCATGCGGTTGGCGCTCGAGTGCCGTTGATGGCGATGTCGCCGGGCGCGCCGATGTCGAGCGTCGTGCCGCCGACGTAACGCGCCGGCCGCGATGGCAAGGTTGCCGCCGGTCTGGATGCTGACGCTGCCGGACGAGGTCACGCGCCGGCGATGTGAGCGGCGCGCAGCGGCAAAGTTGAGGCCGCCGCTGCCGGTGATGACGGAAGCCAGCGTGCCACCGCGTTGCCGGCGCTGTCCAGCACTGCGGCGCCGGTTTCGGTGACGACGGTGAGCGTGCCGGCGTTCAGCACACCACCCGTCTCGATGACGTCGCCAAGCGCCTGCAGCAGGACGGTCGGTCCGCTGATGCCGCCGGCGAAGTTGATCCCCGCGCCGCCGAACAGCGACACGGTGCCGGTGCCGGCGACGATATTGCCGCTGGTCCGGGTGATCGCGCCGGGCGAGCTGATCGACACGCCGGTGCCGCCGCTGACGGCTCCGGACACCACCACCGGTGCATGCGTTGGCAGGGTGAAGCCGCCCCCTGCCAGAAGCCGGCCACCACCGGGATCACGTTGCCGGATCCCGATGTGGTGTCGAGCAGCACGTTGCCGGTCGCGCTGCCGGAGAGCGATCCGGCGGTCACCTGTCCGGTGTGCGCGGTGCCCACGGTCTCCGTGATGTCGCCGCCGCGCGCGACCAGGCTGACGGGGCCGGCGGGATCGGCGATGAGGCCGGCCAGGTTGATGCCGGTCGCGGCATTCAGCGCGACGCCGCCGGTCGCCTGGATCGTGCTGCCGTTTGCCTGGGTGATGCCGCCGGCCTGCGTCGAGAGCGTCGCGTTGGCGCCGCCGAACAGGCCGGTCAGCGTGACCCCGGCATTGTCGACCAGCGCGGCGTCGCCGGTGCCGCCGTTGAGCACCGACACAGTCGCGATGGCGTTGGCCGCATTGGGGAGCATGGCGCCAGCGGATGCGGTGACCGCCAGGACGGATGCGGTAACCGAGCCGCTCGGTTCGCTGATGGCCGTGCCGGCGAGCGATACGACGCCGGCGGACAGCGATCCCGCCGCACCGGGCACACCGATGGCGACCGTGCCGTCTGACACGATCGACAGCGCCGCCGCGGACCCTGCCGTCACGCCGCCGACTACGGCGACGCCCACGCCGTCGTTCAGGGTGAAGTTGCCGGAGGTATGAAAATCCCCCAGCGAGCCGACGCTGCCGGAGATGTTCGCCGACACGGCGATCGGATAGGTGGTGCCTACGGCTGGACCGGTCAGCAGGAGCGCCGAGATGCCGGTGGCGGTGATGTTGGCCGGGAAAAGCAGGGTGATGGCCCCGCCGGCGCTCGTCAGCCCGTTGGCGACGATGTCGCCGTTCGCGGAGATAATCATCGATCCGGACGCGCCCGAGGTGAAATCGGTCACCGTCACGGCCCGGGTGTCGTTGAACAGCAGGTTGCCGGTGGTCGCCAGCGACGACGCGGCAACGATATCGTTGTAGCTGACCAGATTGATCTGCGCCGCCGCCGCCACCGCCGGTGCCGCGCCGGTGAGCAGGTTGGTGACGATATATCCATTCGGCTCGGTGATCCCGGCCAGACCCTGCAGGGCCACCGTGCCGCCGCTGAGCACGCCCACCGTCGTCGGATCGCCGAGGCGCAGCAGGCCGCCGGACACCAAGGTCAGCCCGGCGGTATTCACCAGGTCGAGGACAGCCGAAGTACCCCGGCGATGATGGTGCCGAGCACCGCCACGCCGCTGCTGTCGTTGACGAAGAAATTGCCGGCTGTCGTGAACGCGCCGAGCGCCGCGATGACGTTGCCGGGGTTGCTCAATTTCACCGTGGTCAGGCCGGTGGTGGGTCCGCTCAGCAGGTTGGCGCCGATGACGCCGTTGGTTCCATCGATCGTCCCGATGGCGGACAGCACGACGTACCGCCGTTGAGGACGGCCGGCGTGGCGGCGGCGCCGAGGGTCAGGTTGCCGCCGGTGGTCAAAGACAGAGTGGCGGTGTTGGCGGGGCTGCCGAGCAGGGTGCCGCCAGCGGTGACCGTGCCGATCACGGTCAGCGGCAGGCTGTCGATGATGGTCAGGTTGCCGGCGGCGTTGAAGCCGGCGAGCTCGGCGAAGGCGCCGGTGATTGTCGTGGTGGTGGCGGACGCGCCGGGGGCGGGGCCGATCAGCGTTCCCGCGACGATGCTGCCGTGCGGGACCAGGATCGCCCCGGTCGTCGCCAGCGCCACCGTGCCGGTGCTGCTGGCGGTCAGCACGCCGGCGGTGCCGGCATTGCCGAGCGTGATGCCACCGCCGCCGGTGACGTTGAGGGCGAGGCTGCCTCCGCCGGCGACGGTGCCGAGCACCGTCAGCGGCTGCGTGTCGGTGAGGGCGACGCTGTACCGGTTGTGAAGCCGCCGAGCACAGCGACCTGGTTCGTCCCATTCAGGGTCACCGTGGTGAGCCCGGTGATGGGGCTGCTCAGGACGCCGGCGGTGATGCTGCCTGCCGTGATGTCTTCGGCGATCGACGCGGCCGCCAGCACCACGGAGCCGCCGGCGAGCGAGCCGGCCGTGCCCGGCTGGCCGATCGCCAACGCGCCGGGCGTGCTCAGGGCCAACGTGTTCAGCGTGCCCGCCGCGACCGCGCCGACGACGTTCAGGGCAAAACTGTCGGTCAGCCGGAAATCGCCGGCCGCCGCGAAACCGCCGAGCGCCGCAACCGCGCCGGTGAGCGTTGCCGCCCTGCCGCCAATGTCACCGGCAAGCCGGCGGACGGACCGGTCAGCAGGTTGGCGTTGATGGCGCCG
>CAWEXY010000021.1:0-206074 GCA_963813135.1 uncultured Verrucomicrobiae bacterium
TCCACAAAAATAGTCATAGTTAATTTCAAGAGAAGAATGAGGGTTTCTATTTAAACCATTATGATAATTATGACAAAACCATACAATCGTTAGGTATTACTATTCTGATGTTCAAACATTGTATAGGTTAACTCATCATGACCTGACTTTCTCTTGAATATGAGAAAAAAATAGTCATGAAAGATTGGCCAAATCCCTAACAGTCAATTTCCACAGAAGTTTGAGGTTTAGTATTTGAAACATTAGGATGAAACCAAACTCGGAAACGGGTGGCCGGGCACGCCGCGAAACCGTTCCGCAAAGGTTTCGGCGTAACAATGCAGGCAGCCGGGTCTGACCTTGGAGCAGCCGCGCACCGGATTCCATGTTCGGACCCCGTCCATTCGATTTTTGAATTATCACTCATGTTTCATGTTCAATTTGCAACCAATGTATCACGACTGGCTAGACAAAGGCTGTCCAATGCTCCGCCCCGGCACTTCATCGGCCAGTTGTGCTACCCGAAAACTTTCCAAGTGCCGGTAGCTGCTATGCACAGGCACCAATTCGGCGCTGGGCGATTCAAGATTCATGGCTCAATTCCATTGTATTCAAAGACAAAGACTGACGAAGCCATTCTCGGCATATGGAAAAATCAATTCATTATTTTTTGCTCGCAACGACTGCTTGCATCTTCTGGTGTTTCAGAGCCTGAATTAACGCGTCGAAAGAAGATCGCTTGTGTGCATTGAGCGCCATGGATGGATTTGCCTCAACAAGGTCGGCTACATCTGATTTTAACTTTCGCCTCAACTGATCGGACTCGACAGCTTGCCTTGGTGCCGAACGCATCGCGCAGCCTGTCTCGCCACCTCCCAGTTCCTTTGAATTTTGGAGATGCGGTCGAGACTCCATATTTATTTAAAAGCATATTTGCATAAAGGTGTTCATCGAAAATGTTTCTCCGATTTCGGATTCCTTCATGCCATTGCAGACAGCGAAGGTTGCGTCAGCCGTCGTGAGCAGCCGTCCAATTCCGCAGCCTTCGCTGCGTCGATTCCACATTTGTCGTGGTCAAGAAATGAATGCGTTAAAGCAGACAGTATCGCGTGCCTGGCAGAGTTTGTAGCTAAGATTTGATCCTCCAAGCAACGAGTCAATTCCAATAGTGCCTTGGGAAATTGCCACGTTCAGCTCTGGCGAGTAATGCTTCAAAAGAGCTGTGAGAGCCTTGCGATCCTCTTCACCTTCAACCAAGAGCACAAGCTCAGCATTTCTCAAATTGTCAGAGGCGCGGACGCCAAGTATTTCCCGAATCTGCTTAACGTCTTTGGCAGGTGCCGCCTTGTTCTTGTGAACCAAGATATTTGACTTCAACGAAGCACGGTCAACGAACAGCGGGCAATGCGTTGTCATAATAACTTGATGTTTGCGTGCAATCTCGGCGAGCAGCGCTTTCAATTGGTGAATTGCCATGGGATGCAAATGCGATTCGGGCTCTTCAATTGCGAGAATTAAGTTTTTCCCCGTTGCACCCGTTTCTGACGCATGCTTCATTAAACTCAAGGCGGCCAAACTTTGCACCCCATCGCCTTTGCGGACTAGCTCGGTCGGAGTTCCATCATCAACGATGATTTCGCAGGATCGGCGAAGTGCGCGGTAGCGTTCTTCTTGTGGAATCGAGACCCGCACTTTCTTAACATTCGGCAAGAACTCACGCAGCGTTTCCTGGATGCTCTTCGAGATCTTTTCAAGCACAGGAGCTTGAACTTTTGCTACCTCAGCCAAAGCTTTTTTCAAGTTCTCATCATCTTCTACCGCCGCGAGTTCTTTCTCCAACAATCTCCGACACAATCCGCTGTGCCGAATCAGCAGTCCTCACCGCTGGGATATAATTTATGTTGATGCGTTTTGCAACGAATTGGGCGATTTCTTCAACCTTGCTTGTCAAGGCAGCTGCACCCGGTCCTTTTTTCAGAACACGGAAAACCGGGTTCCTTTTGTCCCAGCGTTAACTGAACAGGAAGCGTGCCATTTAAGCTACTCTTCACCTCCTCGGCGAATTGATCGACTTCCTCCATGGTTAGTTCAAATTCAAGATTGAAGGTGGATTCTCCTCCAGGGTTCTTTTCTTGTAGTGTGACTGGAAAATCTTTCGACCATTCATACGCGCCCCGATAAATGTTTTGAGACAGAAACCGACCTCGCGCAATCCGGAACCTGCCGAGATTCCTCAATATCTCTAGCGCTGTGACGAGTGCGCGCAGGATATTTGACTTTCCTTCGTTGTTTGGTCCAATGAGGATTGTCGCTTGTCGAATCGGCAGCTTGTAGGCAGTCGTGATGCTCCGATAATTTGTTACCGAGAAGGAGACCAATTTCATATATGCTTATTGAGTTTTATTTGAAGCAATTTGTTCCCATGGCTAAATGTAAACAATCGCTCTCTCCTGTCATAGTGGTGGCGGAGTGATTTGCCCGGCGTTGCGGTTTTGGGGAAAGGTTTCATGGCGTCCGATTCATAACGCCGCCCTCAGCGAGAGCTTGCCGCCCGCCCAAAGGGTCTGGTGGCATTTCTTGATCGCGTGATGAGCGCCTCCTTGCTGACGGGCTGAATGTCGTTGTTCGGGTCGCCCTTGTAGAAACGGTATTCCTCCGGCTTGGGGAGCGCACGCGTCCCGCGTGCCAGTTTGGGCGTCGCGCCCGAACTTTTGACACACCATCTTCCGGGAAATTCTCCGCGCTGAAATGTTTGTAGGACGAAGTTTTCGGCGTGACGCCGGAAACCACACGCCAGAGGCGTATGCTCCCCTTCGCCGGAGAGTTTGGCGTGGCCGTCGGTGATGGCGCGTTCGAGGTAGCTCATGGTGAAACCCGATTTTTAGGACACGGCGATTGTGCGCCGGAATTTTGGCGGCGGCAATAATTTAGTTGAGGGTTGAAAGTTGAGGGTTAAGCCAAAAGCTGAAAATCTGAAACGCTGACAGGCTGCCTTTCGTGTCGTTCGTGTATTTCGCGGTTAAGACCTTTGCGTCTTTTGCGTTCCTTCGCGGCAAATCAATCCGTGTGCATCGGTGTCCATCCGTGGTGAACAAGGCAAAAGCTCAAAGTTGAAAAGCTGAAATGCTAAAAACTGTGTCCATCAGGCCGGTTCAGAACCAGTGCGGCGCAGGACAGTTGGCTTAATGTGAGACAAATGGAGGTTGAGAGTTGAGGGTTGAGAGCCAAAAATAATTTTTCGGCGTAAGTGGTTGACCGAGCAAATCATACTCTGGCCATCTTAAGCGGCCAACTGGGCTGGATTAGCGGTTGGCATTTCTGATGCTGATTTATTTTCCAACGCGCCCGAACGGTGCGTTCGGAATGGCACTATAACCCCATTCTTCGAATGTCGGTGTTAAGAGAAAGAGAAATATTATGGCGGACTATCTGCCTAAAACAAACGGGTCGCTGGCCAGTTGGCTGGCGAATTACTCAACGAAACTGCCAACCTATGGCATCCTGCTGGGCTTCTCGCAGTCGGAAGTGACGGCCCTGGCCAAAAGCTGCACGGACGCGCATGACGCGGTGGAGGTGAAGGAGGCCAAGTGGGCCGATTACACTTCCGGCATCGCGGCCTCGCAGGAAACGATTGACGAGGGCACGGCCGCCGTGCGTGCGGCGGTGCGGCGCATGAAGGCGAGCGCGAACTACAGTGACGCCATCGGGGCGGACCTGGGCGTGGATGGTTCGGGCACACCGGTGGACCCGACGACGATCAAGCCGACGCTGACGGCCAGGGTGACGCCGGGCGCGGTGCTCATCCGCGTGAAACGACAGGGGGCGACCTCGGTGAATCTATACAGCCGGCCGGCCGGCTCGGCGCAATGGAAGCTGGTGAAGTGGATCATCACTTCGCCGTATGCGGACACCACGCCGCTGGCGCAGCCGAATGTGCCGGAACGCCGCGAGTATGCGGTGCGCGGCCTCATCGCCGACCAGGAAGTGGGCGAGATGAGCGACGCGGTGACGGTGGTGTTCGCGGGTTAGCCCGACCGAAACTTTGGGAATCACACTGCCGCCCTTTTTTCATACCACGGAGAGGACATCGTGACCACGGGACGCTGGCGGCAGAGAAGACACATTGGCGTCTCGTTGGAACTAGAACGCTGCGGGATGACAGTGTGAATGCCCTCATCGCCCTGCGGGAGCCGGAGCCATCCGGCTCCCTATTTGTTTTCCCGTGGCGGCAGGCATCCTTGCCTGCCGTAGAGCCGGGCTTCCAGCCCGGCGGAAAAGGGACTCACGCCATTTCGGGGGCACCAGACACATTTGAGGGATTATGTCATTCACAAACAATTGGTGGTGGAGTTTGCCGCGCTACGGCAAGCCCGTCGCCGAGCGCAGCGACGGCATTTCAATCTTTCGCCCGGTTTGCACCCGCGCCCACGCGGACGCTGCTGCTCGCAGCGCGAGCAGCGCTACCATGGTTTGTCAAAGACATAGTCTCGCACTTTTGCGCGGGGTTGGAAGTTCCATCATTTGATCCGGGCGGCAGGGATGCCGCCCGCCACGCCAGGCAAAGATGCCTGGCTCCACGGTGACGGAGCCGGTGGAAATTTCATTCACATGCCGGCGCGGCGCGGGTAGATTGGCGGGGCGCATGAAGAAATACTGGCACGTCATCGGCGTGGGCCTGCAGAACAGCCTGACCTACCGCGTCAATTTTGTGGCGCGCACGCTGTTCAGCTTCATTCCGCTCTTCGCCATGCTGTCGCTCTGGCGGACGATTTACGCCGGGAAGGCGCCGGGCAGCGCGCTGGGCGGCTATTCGCAGGCGGAGATGATTTTTTATTACATGATGGTGGCGGTGGTGGACGTGTTCACGGCGGTGAACGAGGACGACTGGCAGATCGCCGCCGACATCCGCGAGGGCAACATCAACCAGTTCCTGCTCAAGCCGGTGGATTACCTCTGGTATCGCCTGTCGCTGTTCTTCGCCGGGCGCGTGGCGTTCATCACCATGGCCATCGTGCCGCTGGCGGTGTTCATTTTTTGCTTCCGCAGTTATTTCCAACTGCCGGCCAGCGGGCTGGCGCTGGCCATGCTGCCCGTTTCTCTTTTGCTGACGGCGCTGCTGCAATTCTTCCTCTCCTACACGATGGCGATGCTGGCGTTCTGGCTGCTGGAAATTTCGACGCTCATCTTCATCCTGTTCGCGTTTGAATATCTGGCCAGCGGCCATCTTTTCCCGCTGGATCTGCTGCCGCCGCTGCTGGGGAAAGTGCTGTTCTTCACGCCGTTCCCGTCCATGCTCTACACGCCCATTGCCATCTACATGGGCAAGCTCGCGGGCGCCGGACTGGTGCAGGCGCTGCTCATGCAATTGTTCTGGGTGGTGGCGATTTATTGTCTCGCCCGGTTCGCCTGGCGGCGCGGCATCCGGAAATACGCGGCGTTCGGCGGGTGAAGGCTGGCATCAAATCCGGCCAACGGCGGGGAGTTCGGTTGCGCCTATCGCCGGCGCGCGATTTTGATCAGAAGGCTGCCGAACAGAATGAGCACGCCGCCCGCCACCCAGACCAGCACCCGTGCCTGGGAATTGGTTTGCGCAAATTGCGCGACCATTTCCGGCACCGAAAATGTCCCGATCCGCAGCAGCGCCACCGGCCCGGCGTTGGCCACGGGACAGGGCGACAAATGATTTCCATCCTGCCGGGCGATGACGGAGGCGGTTGCGGACGGTGCGGATTCAAATTTGACCTTCAAGTCGCCGATGGCGGGCTGCTCCGCGTTCTTGCCGAAGAAAATCCCGTCGTCCAGCAGGCTTGCCTGCGGCCGCAGCGGTTCGGCCAGCGCGGCGAGATTTTTATCCGTCACGGGCACGGTCTGGAAATTGTCCATCTGCGCCACCAGTTCCGGCGTGACAGTGAAGACGCCCAAGGTGATTTTGGTGGCGGCAACCGTGCGGTCGGGAATGGCCTTCGCGACGGGGTTGTCGTGGCCGGCGTTGCGGAACAAATTCGAATCAATGATTTTCTCCGACCAGTCCTTCGAGTAATTGTAAGTTTCCGTTTTCAGCAAAGTCGTGCTGTTGCCCTGCGAATCTTCCGTCGAGTAGGATGATTTGCTTTTGAGACCGCCCTGTGCCCATTGATACATCCACACGCGGCGGCGCAGCCGCAACGCCTCCGCCGTCACGCCGAATTCCGGGTCGGCCAGGTTTTCGCCGCCGGCCAGCGTGCCGGTGACGTGAACCAGTTTGCCGTCGTTCTGCGGATCAAGTTTGTCGGCGGTGATGGCGATGGCCGTGGCGAGGCGGTTGCGTTCCGGCACCACCACGCGCGTCCAGTAAATCTGATAGCCGACAATCATCGCCAGGCCGAGGATGAAGAAGAACGATCCGAGCAGCCAGGCAACGGCTTTTTTCGGTCCTTTCAAGGGGTGGCGCATGGCGACCTTGCGGGCCTTTTGCTCGGCCACATCTTCGCGGTCGTCCTGCTCCCGTTCGGCCTTGGACATTTTGGTCCGATCCGGCAGGATCATCAGCACGAGGGCGGTAAGCACGATTCCGACGAGTATTCCCTGGGCGGCGGTATAGCCCTTGGCCCTGCCCAACACCGCGCAGCCCCAAAGATAGATGAGGTAGCCGGAGAAAAAGAGGATTGCGAAACCTCCAATGGGAACCAGATGCCGCACGGCGAGGACCACAGCGGTTACGAACAGAGCCGCGCCGAGAGGAACCCCAATCGCCGCCTTCCGCTTGTCACGCGAATTCATAGGTGAAATAATCTCCGCCCATTATGTCACTGCCGGTTTCGTTGCCGATGATAATTTTGAACTTTTTTCGGAATTGAAGATTGAGGCCGGCATGGGCGAGGGTTCAAAGCCGGTGACAAGTGGAGGGGCAGGGGGTTCTGGCATCAGCGGTGTAAATTAAATTGCCGTCACTGGAGCGGAAGTCTTGTGTCCTGGCCGCTGATGGTCAGCAACAGTCATCACTGAAGCTGAATCTTCAAATGGGCCATTGACGGCGGGCAATTCTGGCGTATGCTTCCCGGCTCGTTGCCGCAGACAATCCAGTGCTCCGGCGACCGCGTAGTGCAAGGTTTTATTCCCTCTCCACGCTGCGGCCTCATCCGCCGGAGAATTATTTTTATTTCATGCTGACAATTCGAGACCTGAAGATGACGTTTGGCGGGCGCGTGCTGTTTGAAGACGCGTCCTTCTCCGTGAATTACGGCGACCGCGTCGCGCTGGTCGGGCCGAACGGCGCGGGCAAGACCACGCTGTTCTCGATTATCCTCAAGCAACTGGAGCCGGACGCCGGCAAGGTGGAGCGCGACGAATGGACGATGGTCGGCCATCTGCCGCAGGAAGCCGAGGCGCACGGCGACGAGACGATTTTGGACGTGGCCACCGGCCGGGTGGACGAGCTGCCGCGATTGGAAATGCGGCTGCACGAACTGGAAAAAGCGGGAGACGTGTCATCGCCGGAGTATCTCGAATCGCACGCCAAGCATGACGCCTTGAATGATCCGCAGGTGGAGACCAAGGCGAAGAAGATGCTGCGCGGGCTGGGTTTCCGCGACCCGGACTTCGACCGGAAGGCGAAGGAAATGAGCGGCGGCTGGATCATGCGCGCGCGGATGGCGCGGTTGCTGGTCATGGAGCCGGACCTGCTGCTGCTCGACGAGCCGACGAACCATCTTGATTTGCTCGCGTTGCTCTGGCTGCAAAATTATCTGAAGAATTATTCCGGCGCGGTGCTGCTGATTTCTCATGACCGTGAATTCATGGACGAGGTGGTGACGCAAGTGCATGAAATTTCCGAGCGCAAGCTGCTCGATTATCCCGGCAACTACGCGGACTACCTCCGCCAGCGCGAGGAGCGTTATGAGCAGCAACTGGCCGCCTACAACAACCAGCAGAAGGAAATCGCCGCGCTTCAGCAGTTTGCCGACCGTTTCCGCTCGGTGACCTCCAAGGCGTCGCAGGCCATGGCCAAGCTCAAGCAGATTGAGCGGATGGAGCAGGTCGAGAAACCGCTGGCCCCGCGCAGGCCGTTCCGTTTTCAAATCCCGCCGCCACCGCGCGGCGGCCAGCGCGCCGCCTCACTGAACGGCATTCACATGGCCTACGGGACGACGAAAGTCTATGCCGGCCTCGACCTGACGATCGAACGCGGCGAACGCACCGTGCTCGTCGGCCCGAACGGCGCGGGCAAATCCACGCTGCTGAAAATTCTCGCCGGCGTGGTGGAGCATCAACACGGTGAGCGCGACCTCGGCCATAACGCCAAGATCGGTTATTTCAGCCAGCATCGCGCGGCTACGCTCGACCCGGAGAAATCCGTGCTGGATGAAGTGCTGGCCGGCGCGCCGGCGATGCGCGAGGACGAGGCGCGGGCGGTGCTGGGTTCCTTCATGTTCCGCAAGGACGACATTTACAAGCTCACGAAAGTTTTGAGCGGCGGCGAAAAGAGCCGTTTGAATCTCGTCAAGTTTCTCGTGGACCCGCCAAACCTTTTGCTGATGGACGAACCCACCACGCACCTCGACATTCACACCGTCGAATCGCTCACGCTGGCGCTCGAACGTTACGAGGGCACGCTGGTGTTCATCTCGCACGACGTGCATTTCATCCGCCAGCTCGCGACCAAGGTGCTGCATGTCAGCGCCGGCCAGGTGACGCCTTATGTGGGCGGCTACGATTATTTTCTGGAAAAGACCGGCACGGCGGTGGACGACGCCCGCGCCGCGCTCACGGCCGGGTGAGGCTCGCCGGATTTTCATTCGCCGGTATGGGGTTGCCAATTATCCGGCAAAACGGCATTGTCAGCTTGAATTTTATGGACGAACCGAAAGGGCATTCCGCCGCGCCCGCGACCACGCCGTCGCCGGCGGCGCATCCCCGCGATCCCTTGCACGGCATCACGCTGGAAAACATCCTCAATCAACTGGTGCAGCGGCACGGCTGGAGCGAAATGGGGCGGCGCATCCCCGTCCGCTGTTTCCAATTTAATCCGACGGTGAAGTCCAGCCTCACCTTCCTGCGCAAAACACCCTGGGCGCGAAAGCAGGTGGAAGACTGGTTCATCGGCGAGTTGTTGCCGAAATAAAAAGACCCATGGCCGGCGCGAAACGCATTCCCACCGACGGCGGACCGGGCTTGGGTCAAACGCCCTTCGCCGCCCTGTCCAGCGCAGGTCTCCCGCCGGCTCCGGAAAATCCGCCGGCGAATTCTCCACCAGCTTCCGCCGCCAAACCGGCGGAGAAAAATCGCGGGCGGGTGGACATTCTCCGGGTCAAGGCCGGGCGCGGCGGCAAGACGGTGACGGTGGTGAAGAATTTTGTGGGCATCGGTCTGCCGGAAAAGGAGCAACTGGCCAGCGCGATGCAGCGCGCCTGCGGCACCGGCGGCACGGTGAAGAACGGCCAGATCGAGATTCAAGGCGACAAACGCGCGGAGGTCGCGCGCATCCTGACCGAAGCCGGCTTTCATCCGGTGTTCGCGGGCGGGTGAAGTATTCTCCGGCGCGACTGTGCTTTTGTTCCGGACGGAACTTTATGGCGGTCGGGCGCCGGCACCTTGCGCTTGATGTTACCATCCGGCCAGCGCATCCTCGCGCGGTGCGGCGCTGGCATCGCCGGAGGTCGGAACAGTTTAGAGTAACATGAAAATACCGGTCATCAACCAACAAGAACCATTGCAGGTGGAAGCAGGGGTTTCAAAGCTCTCCAAAGTGAAGTTTGAAAGAAATCCCTACCCGGCGCTGCTGAAAGAGCCGAGGAATTTCTGGGATCAGATCTTCATCGCGAATGAAGCCTACATGCTGGATGAAACAACGCATCCCCGCGTCCGGCAAAAACTGGCGTATGACGCCGCGTCGCATCGTCTCTTTCTGGAATATGTGGAGGCCACGACCTTGAATGAACTGGTGCAGGCAGGCGTGACCCTCAAGGATCCCGCCCGGACACATAAAATCCTGCAAAGCGTGGCGGAGACGGTGGCGGATCTGCACGCCGGCATCCTGTGCGACCGACCGATCATCCATAACGATTTGAAGAGCATGAATGTGCTGGTGCCCGCCGCCGCGCCGGCGGAAATCAGGCTGATTGATTTTTCACACTCCTATTTCGCCGGAAATTTGCCGCCCTTTATCACGGATAAAAAACAAAATCCCGTCGGCACGGCCAAGTATATGGCGCCTGAGAAATGGGATGACGACTACACGAATGGTTTCAAGAGCGATGTCTTCGCCTTTGGCGTCATGGCCTATTATGCCTGCACCGGCAGACATCCGTTTGATGGCGAGGCGGCCCTGATCGAGAAACAGATTCGGGAAGTGACGCCGCCCACGCCGATCCAATTGGGATTCGACGTCCTGCGCAACACATCAGCCGCCATCATGTCCTGCCTGGAGAAAAAGCCGGAACAAAGGCCGGTCATGGAAAATGTCGCCAAGTGTTATGCGGACGCCGCCAGCCTGTTCAGGTAGATAGTCCAGCAGGTCTCGCAGCTTCGTAAGGATGTTGTCGCTTTCAGCCATGCCGGTGTCAAAAATATGAGCCTGACACTCTCTATTTCAAGGCCGGCGATAGCCGGATATTACAGCGGTTCAGCCATTTTTCGGACGCCCATTCAACGCCCGCTCATTGCTCGCTGGGTGAAGTTCCGGGTGAAACTTTTGTATGCTGACAGGCGCTTGTCTCTTCCAGCGTTTCAAGGATTGGCCAGCCGGAAAAACAAATTTCCCGCCGTCGGGGTGACGGTGACGAAATTGGTGCCGAACCCGTTGGTCATGGAATAGAGGCTCGTCGTCCATGTGCCGCTCGCGAGGTTGTTGTTCTGCTGCAGGGTGTAGCTGCCCGTGTTCGGCCAGAGGATTTGCACGCTGTTCGGGCCGTTGGGAACAAGGATCAACTTTGGCACGCCCGCCGTTTGCACCACGGAAATCAGACTCCAGAAACCGCCGGTGAGCGAATAACCGCCGCCGGTCAGTGCGCCGCTGGCGTCCGGCTGGCCGATGGTGCCGCTGACTTGATACGTTCCACCGGTGCTGGTGCCGCCGCCGCCGGAAACTTTATACCAGTCAATCGAATAACTTTGGGTGTGTGCGACATCCAACATCGCGAAAAACGCCGGCAGCAGAACAATCGTTTGAATCAAGGCTTTCATGATTATTTGGAATTCAACGGTTTATTGCCAGGCCTGCCAGTTGATGCGCAGTTGCTGGATCCAGCCGCTGGCAGAGTCCACCCGCACCACATTGACTCTGAACGCGCTCACGGAATTGCTGGAAACGGACACCGCGAACGATTCGTTCGAGTCTTGAGTTGCCGGATCATTGGCCACGGAGACAATGACTTTGGGAACGGTGGTGAATGCCTGCGGGTAGGTGATGATCAGATTGGTTACAATGAGGCTGGAACCGCCGCTGGGCATGAGAGCTTGCCCGGCTTCCAGGTTGGTCAACGTTGTGCCGCTGCTGCCGACCCGCAGTGTTCCGCCGTTGAAGCCCGCAGCGTCCACCGTGCCGTTGGTGGTGATATCGGCGACAAACGAGCCGGCATTGCCGAACTGCGCCAGCAGGCCGGTGCCTTGCGAAGAAACACTCAAAACTCCATTGGGTGAATTGCCGTAACCCACCACGCGCAACGCCGGAGAGGCGGTGCCGCCGGTGTTGGCATTTGTAACCAGCAACAACGGACTGCCGAAGCCGCCGCTTTGATTGCCACTCACCGTATAGGTCGTGCTGGCCGGCAAGCCGCCGCTCACGTTGGCCAGGTTGATATTAAGATTGGTCAGCCCGCCGCCGTTGCCGCTAAAAGTGCCGCTCAAGGTCACGCCGGTTTCGTTGTTCGTCACCACACTGGCGGGCAGCGATGACGCCAGCAATGTGCCGGTCAGATTTGAAGCGGTGAGCGAGGTCAACCCGCTGCCGTTGCCAGTGAAATTGCCGGTGAAGGTTCCGTTAAAAGCCGGGGTATTGAGCAGCACCGTCACCGTGCTGTCCCCGAAGTTGGCGCTGATCAAATCCACCTTGCCATCCCCGTTCACATCCGCCGCACAAACGCCATGCGGTTCGTTGCCCACGCCGGGCGTGGCCGCGATGGCAAACCCGCCGCTCCCGTTGTTGGTAAAAACCGTCAGCGTGTTGTTATAAAATTTTCGGTGATCAAATCCAGATAACCATCCCCGTTCACGTCCGCCGCGACGACGGTATAAGGGCCGCTGGCGGCGGCCACGGGATATTGGGCGCTGAAATGGAAGCCGCCGTTTTCATTGTTCGTCCAAACCACCAGGTATCCGTTCCCCACCGGGGCCGCGCTGATCAAATCCAGATAACCATCCCCGTTGACATCCGCCGCAGTGAGGCCATAAAGGTTGAGGCCCGCATTGAGCGTGGCATTGGAGCCGAAGCCGCCGCTCCCATTGTTCGTGTAAATCGTCAGCGAATGACCAACATAGCTTGAGCAGATGAAATCCGGCTTGCCATCCCCGTTCACGTCCATCGAGATGACGCATACCGCATTCGAGCCGACATTGTAGGTGGCATTGGAGCCGAAGCCGCCGCTGCCGTTGTTCGTCCACACCGCCACCGTGTTGGAGAACCAGAGCGGCACGAGCAAATCCACCTTGCCATCCCCGTTCACATCCACCGCGCAGGGGGTGCCGGCGCCGCTGCCCGGAGCGCCCACATTGTAGGTGGCATTGGAGCCGAAGCCGCCGCTCCCATTGTTCGTGTAAATCGTCACCGTGCCGGGACCAAAGTTGGCGCTGATCAAATCCGGCCTGCCATCCCCGTTCACATCCGCCGAGATGACGTTTTCAGGTTCGTTGCCCACAATCAGCGTGGCATTGGTGCCAAAGACCCCGCTGCCGGAGTTCGTCAACACCGTCAGCGTGTTGGCACCTTGGTTGGCGGTGATCAAATCCAGCCTGCCATTTCCGTTCACATCCACTGCGATGACGGAATAAGGGTTGTTGGGCGCGCTATTCGTGGAAACCGGCACGAAGCTGCCCCACGAAATGTCGTTGTTGGCGCTTAACGAACCGAGCGTCACATTGGTCACACCCGCGCCATTCCCGGAAAAGGTGCCGGAAATGTTCACTCCGTTCGCGCCGTTGGTGAGGACGCTGTTCGGCAGTTTCGTTGCCGGAATGGTCCCGACAATGTTTCCGGCCAGCACGGAACTGGCGCTGGCCGCCGTGGTCGCGGTAGTTGCGGTGGTCGCGGTGGCGGCGCTCCCGGCATTTTCGGAATAAATGGCGTTCGGCGTGGGCGTGACTGGCACCAGCGGCGAGAGGTTTGTATAATTGCCAACCAGGTTCGTGCGCACGGCGATTTGCAGCCAATTGCTGGTGCCGACAAACTGGCCCGAACCGAAATCAATCGTCGTGGTGAACAGGCCGTTCGTCACCGGCACGCCGAGGGTTCCGGTGATGGCCGTGATGACGCTGCCCTGCGGATTCGAGGACAGGCTGAAGGTGAAATCATACAGCCCGCTGGCCGGACTGCCGTTGATGTTCAACCGGCCCTGATAGGTGAACGCCGTGCCCTGGGCGTGCAAAGTTGAGAGTTGGGGGTTGAGGGTTGAGAGCAACAGCAAGGCAGCTGCAAATTTAAACATTTTTTTCATGAGTAACGTGAATTGATTTTAGAACTCGGACTGATGACAGGGGAATTTCCCATAATCGCTCCATCCCGTCAAAGCTTAAAGCGGCTGGATTTGACGCACTGCTTGAACGCGCAGGGATGAAGGCCGACCATGTCAAAACAACGGAAACCAATTTGCTGAACTTGACGCACACAACTCGGCAAAGCCTGGTCCCGGCAAGTAATGATGGCTCTCCGCAAGAAGCTGGGGAATGGCCGGGCAACCAATCTCGGCGCTAAATTGGCGGGCTGTCCGCCAGACGCCCGAGGAAAGATGAAATGACCGGTATGCCGTAATGAAAACCTGTTTCATCCTCATAGCCCAAGGGAATCCAGGCTCCGATGCCGGCCCGGAATGCGACCATGATCGCCCGGAAATCACGGTGCCGCACCCGGTTCGCGGATTTGTTTCTTCGTTTTGGCATGGTTCATAATAGCCCGGCTGGCGGTGCGATCTCCATGGGGTGTTGTGCTGACATGCTCCCGCCTGCTGGAATTGCACCGTCTGGCGGCCAACCGCCGCTCATGGCCGCCAAGAAATCGAAAATTGTCACTTGACGAAACTGCCAAGTCGTGCTTATACTCACCATTAGGCTAAAAAATATGAAGAAGATTCTCCGAATTGCGAATTCTGCCTCGCCCGTGTTTTGTTCCGTTTGGGCGGGCAGTCGGAGGGCAGGCAACCGTCAACTAAACCAAATTTGCCAACCATGATAATAATCTGTTCCTTTGCCTATCGCAGGGTTGCCCGGATGCGTCGGAACCTTCTGCGCACCCTTGGCATTATCATCGCCGGTGCCCCGGCGGTGCTGCTGGCCCAGTATTCGGAAACGAACATGTTGGGTGGATACAATATCTCCCCGACTGCGGCGGCAAATGGCGGCATCTTCGCGGGAACATATTCCCCCGGCTTCCAATCCGCAGCGCCCGTGATCTACCAGCCCGCCACCGGCTGGGCCGGACTTCCGGTCGGAATGGGCTTCGTTTCCAGCCTTTATGGCATCCATCTTAACTACTGGGGTGCCGCGACCGCCATCAGCCACGACGGCTCGGTCGTGGCCGGCAGTGCGACGGGCACGCTCACGAACGGATTTCAAGCCTCTTACGCGGCTTACTGGACGAATGGCGTGGAGTCGCTCGTGCCCGCTCCGCCGGACGACCCGACCGCGACCGCGATGTCTGTGACTGCCATCTCTGGAGATGGCAGCACTCTCGTGGTGCAGGATTTCAACAATGGCATCATCTACGGCGGAGTGGAGAGCTACGTCTATAGCATTGCCACCGGGACGTTCACCTCCCTCGGGTTTTTTCCGGGAACGACGAAGCAGCAAACCTACGCGACCGCGATCAGCAAGGATGGCACGATCGTCACCGGATATTACACGCTTGATAACGGAGACTGGCACGGGTTTCTCTGGAAGGCGGCGAACGGAATGACCGACATCGGCATTCCCGCCAGCGCCGTGGGCGCGAATTCTGTCTATCTCAAGCCCGCTTGCATCAGCGATGACGGGACGACTTTGTATGGCACTCGTTTCTGCCGACAACGGCTGGGGAGGCTTTCGCTACAACACGACGAACGGGTTCCAAGACCTGGGAGACTTTTCGCCAACCGCCTGCACGGCGAATGGAAATGAAGCGGTGGGAACCAAAGGCCCGTTTAATTCCGCGGCGATCTGGTCGCCTGGAACCGGCAGCGGCACGGTGGCCAATCTCCTTTCCGCCAACGGCATCACGCCCAGTCCCTACGGCCTCGTGGGTCCTGCCAGCTATTTCGCCGGATGGCTCGGCCATGACGGCCGTCATCCCGAATCCCGTAAGCGGGGAGCATTATCACACGTTCACCCCCATGCTGATCACCCTGCTGGTTCCCCTGAAAACGGCGGCGGTTCCGCCGGCCAAGCTGACTCTTCCAAACGCTTTATCAGGAGACGCTCATTGAACCGGCTGGAACGCTCATTCAATCTGCCGATTTCAACATCGGTGCGTCGGCCGTCCTTGTCAAAGGGCCAGCCCACGCCTCCTCGTTTGTGCTGAACACGAACGGATCATTCACCTATACACCCAAACCGGGCTATATCAGCGCCGCCCCTGATTCCGAAAATGGCATCCCTCCGGACACTTTCATCTATCATCTGGTAAATCCGAGCGGAACCAGCACCAACGCCGTGGTGCAGATTACTGTGCTGCCTCCAACACTCCCGACGGTGGATACGCCCACGGTGGCAAATGTCACCGCCACAACGGCAACGCTCGGTGGCAATGTGTCGAGCGACGGAGGAGCCGCGATCACCGGCGTCGGCGTGGTCTATGCGCCCACGCTCATTGACAGCAACCCGCAACTCGGCGACGGCTTTGCCAGCACCGCCACCGGAACCGGCACCACGGGAACCTTCACGGTCAATATCAGCGGCCTCTCACCGGGCACCGATTACTCCTTTGCGGCCTATGCCACCAACAGTGTGGGTGTCACCTACACCATGACCGGCTATTTCACCACACTCGCAACCATCCAGAGCTGGCAACAGATGTGGTTTGGCGGCCCGGCCATCAGTGCAGCCGTCTTGACGGCGAATCCCTATAACACCGGGGTTCAGAATATTGCGGTCTTCGCCTATCTCGGACCGTATCAAAATCCCAGCATGGCCACTCCCGACCAGCTCCCGCAGATGCAGATGAGCGGCGGCAATCTTTTTTACAGCTTCACTGAACCCGCCGGGATAAGCGGCATCACCTACGGCGCGCAGTGGAGTGCGACGATGCTGCCCAACGACTGGCACCCTGTCACCGACACCGGCGACCCCACCACCACGCCACCCAGTCATCTTTTCAGCATGCCCATGACCAACTCACAACTCTTCATGCGGCTGACGTTGATCGCTCAATAGTTGCTCGCCGTCTGCAAAGACTGGCACTTCGCAAGGTGATGGGGGAAAGACCCCATGGCAAACCGGCAGTCTTGGATCGCAGTCAGGCGGGGCAGCCGGTCGCAAAAAAAAACGCCCCGATGCTTCTGGCACCGGGACGTTGGCAAGTGGCGGGAAAATTATTTTTCCTTGCCGGTAAGGCCGGCCTTTTGCAGGGCGTCAAACACGGCCTTGTCGTTGAAATTGCCGGTCACTTCAAATGACTTGGCGCCTTTGGCCGCCGTGTTGCCGGTGACGCCCGGCACGGTTCCAAGCACATCATTCACCGCCTTGACGCATTTCCCGCAGCAGAGATGCAGACCTTCAATTTTGATGGATTGCACCGTCTGGTTTTTCGCGCCGGTATCGGCGCTGATTTTGACCGAGGCATCGCTGCTCTTGCCAAAGAAGCCTGCGGCCACGAGCGCGTCCGCGCCTTTTTGAACCGTGGCCGTGTCTGGCCCGGTCAGGGTCACGGTGCTGGCGTCCTCATCCGCCTTGGCCGTCAAGCCGCTGACATCGGCCACGGCCTTGGCCACCCCTTTCACGCAGGACTGACAGCAGATATGCACATCGGTGATGGTGACGGTGACATCGGCGGCACGGGCCGTCAGGGTCAAAGCCATAATCATGGCCGCAATGGTAATTTTCATAGGCTTATTATTTAACGGTTAATGTTCTTTGTGTTTCAACCGCCATACCTAAACCCTTTTCAGGGAAAATTCAACCAGGAACCAACATCCTTCTCCGAACCGCAGGGGTTGCAGGTTAGCCGCCTGCACAGACAGGGAATTCAACACCAAGGCGCAAAGGGGCAAGGACGCGGGGCTGATGGCCAGATTCAGTTTGGTTTGCAATTCCGCATTCCGAAACCATCATCTGACTGGCAATCCGAAAGGGGCAGGGGAAATGGCTCGATGACGGTATTTAGATTGTATTTCATCGCAGTGCGGTGTAAAATCATGGCCAGCAGGCGCAAATCACCATCAAACAATTCAAACTTAATCCCAAATCCTTCTTGAACACCACCCACGCTCAAAAACCATTCACCCACTGCGGCGCAGCTTCAATACTGAGCCGGGTTCTGCCCGCGTTCCTCGTCGTGCTGGGATTCATCCTGGCCGGCCCGGCAACGGCGCAGACTTTTAAGACCCTGCATGCCTTTACGAAAAGCGACGGAGCCACTCCCTATTCCGAATTGATTTTATCCGGCAACACCCTCTACGGGACGGCGAGCGCCGGTGGCAATTCGGGCACCTACTATCCCAATGGCAATGGCATGTTGTTCGCCGTCAACACCGATGGTTCGGGTTTTACCAATGAATACTTTTTTACGGGATTCCCCCCGGTTTTAATCTTACCAACACCGACGGCAGCGTGCCGTTCGCCGGATTGATTTTATCGGGCACCAACCTCTATGGAGCGGCCTATGGCGGCGGCGCTTTCGGCGTCGGCACCGTGTTCGCCGTCAATACCAACGGCTCTGGTTTTACCAACCTATACTCATTTACCGGTGGCAATGACGGCGGCGGCCGGATGCCGCCTTGGTTTTATCCAGCAACATCCTTTACGGGACGACCGCCTATGGCGGCGGCGCGAACAATGGCACGGTGTTTGCCATCAACGTCAACGGCACCGGATTTACGAACCTGTTTAATTTCACCAACGGCATCAGCGGCGACGATCCGGGCGGCGTTTTGATTCTGTCGGGCCGGACATTGTATGGAACGACCTCCGGCGGCAATGGCGGCTTTGGCGACGGTGTTTGCCATCAACACCGACGGATCGAGCTTTACCAACCTCCATGTTTTCACGGCCAACTCCGGTTTTCCTTTATATACCAACAGCGACGGGAGCAATCCCAACGCCGGATTGGTTTTATCTGGCAAAACCTTGTATGGCGCGGCGGCCCAAGGCGGCAGGTTTGGTTCCGGCACACTGTTCGCCGTCAACACCAATGGGGGCTTTACCGAACCTTTATTCGTTCACGGCCACCTCTGGCACACCCCTGACCAACAGCGACGGGGCCAGTCCGCGGGGCAGCTTGATTGTCTCCGGCGGCACCCTGTATGGGACCGCCTATAATGGCGGCAGGTTCGGCTCCGGCACGCTGTTCGGCATCAGCACCAATGGCACGGGCTTTACGAACCTCTACACATTCACCTACAACAGCACTTATCCTTATACCAACAGCGACGGGGCGCATCCGAATGCCGCATTGCTGCTATCGGGCAACACCCTCTACGGAACCGCGTATAATGGCGGCAATCCGGGCATCAGCGTGGAATATGGCACCGTGTTCAGTTTTACCCTGGCGACCGTCAGCCTGCCGCTGCTCGCCATCCACCATTCCGGAACCAATGTGATTTTGACCTGGCCCACCAATGCCACGGGCTTCAATCTGGAATCCACCACCAATCTTGTTTCACCGGCAGCCTGGATCACCAATGCGACCGCCCCGTTCGTCGTCAATACGAATAATGCCGTGACCAATGGCATAACTGGGACAAGGAAGTTCTACCGGTTAAGCCAGTAATAATTCCGCAGACCGAATTTGCAATGGCCCGCCGCAAATGGGGAATGGTGGCCGTGCGCAAGCACCCCCGGCTGTGGTTGGCCGCGCCCTCGCGGCAAACTTCGGGCGGGCGCAAGGGACTTTCCACGTTTATTTCAACGGCGCTGGTAGGGACGATTTCCACATCGTCCCATGCTTGCCGGAGAATGGAAAATGGGGACGCGGGTGGAACGCATGTGCTCCCCAGACCAAGGGGAAATTCAACGCCAAGGCGCAAAGGTGCCAGGACGCAAGACCAAGAAATCTCTGCGCCTTCGGGTCTTGGCGTCTTTGCGTTAAAATTGGATGGTGGTAGGGACATTGCGCGGCGATGTCCCCGCTGGCGCAGTCCCCGCATTGGCCAGCGAAACGGGGAGCGGTCCGGCGGCGGACGGGAGACGGGGAATTCAACGCCAAGACGCAAAGGTGCCAGGACGCCATGGTAAAAATCTCTGCGCCTTCGGGCCTTGGCGTCTTTGCGTTAAAATTGGATGGTGGTAGGGACATTGCGCGGCGATGTCCCCGCTGGCGCAGTCCCCGCATTGGCCAGCGGAACGGGGAGCGGTCCGGCGGCGGACGGGAGACGGGGAATTCAACGCCAAGGCGCAAAGGTGCCAGGACGCCATGGAAAAAATCTCTGCGCCTTCGGGCCTTGGCGTCTTTGCGTTAAATTCCGTGCCCGACCGGAAGGTCTGGCCCGGACGCTAGTGGCCGCCGGCAAAGACCAGCACGCCGCTTGGAAGGGGAATGGAACTCGTAAATTGTCCCATGAATGGACGCGACGGAGCCGCACACGGACCGAAAACGTGAAAATGGACGTGGAATCAACATTACTTCGACGCGGGACTGACATGAGTCGCGCGTCGAGTGATGTCAGTCGCGCGCTAATTGACATCAGTCGGACGCCGACTGACATCAGTCCCGCGCCGACCAATATCAGTCGCACTCGACTGATGCCAGTCACGCGCCGACCGACATTAGTCAGCCGTCGAGTGATGTCACTCGCGCGCTAACCGACATCAGTCGACGTCGAGTGATGTCAGTCCCGCGTCGAGTGATGTCAGTCCGAGGGCGACTTTTGGGTGTAAATGGAGGATTTATTGGGGTTTTGCGATAATCTGGATGGTGCCGGTGCCCAGCCACCCGCTTCCGAACGCCAGTTTTCCAGAAAACATACGAAAATACCCAAATCGGACAGTGTTCGAGGCGAATGACGCCAAATTTGGGATTTCGACGGCAGCAACCCGGCGGCTTATTGTAGGAGACGACGTGAGGAGTCTCTGACTGAAAACCGGCAAACCGGATTTGAAATGAGACTCGTCACCTCGTCTCCTGCAAGATCAAGGCAGACCAAGGGGAATTCAACGCCAAGGCGCAAAGGTGCCAGGACGCAAGGCCAAGAAATCTTTGCGCCTTCGGTCTTGGCGTCTTTGCGTTAAAATTGGATGGTGGTAGGGACATTGCGCTGCGATGTCCCCGCTGGCGCGGTCCCCACATTGGCCAGCGGAACGGGGAGCTGTCCGGCGGCAAAGGCTGGGAATTCAACGCCAAGGCGCAAAGGTGCAGGACGCAATGGTTAAAAATCTCTGCGTCTTTGGGTCTTGGCGGCTTTGCGTTAAGTTCCGTGCCCGACCGGAAGGTCTGGCCCGGCCGCTGGTGGCCGTCGGCAAAGACCAGCACGCCGCAAGGGGCTGGGAAATGGCGGGGCAACGAAACCTGGCGCTAATGCGACCGCCAATTTCGTGTTCGGTAAACACAATCCCTTCAACATTTCAAAGATTTAAGCCAGAGCACAGTTTGATGGACAAAGTATTCAAATCCAGAGTCTAATTTTGAAACATTGTAAAGATTCATCATAGCCGCGATTTCTGACCCATATTCAATTCCGCCGGATAGAGGTGCAACGCTACTACCTTTGAATGCGTCCTTGAGTCGGTTTTTGTATTCATTACTTCCCCCACATTTATAAGGTGGGACATGGGGCACGAGCTTTCTCCTACGGCCGTAGAAAGTGCAGCAGGATCAAGCAGGAACCATCGCTCAATATGCGGGTCTGGAATCACGGTAATTAGAGTTCAGAGCCGGAAACCCTTTGCCTCGGCCAACAACATTTCACGTTTTTTTACAAATCCCTTGCAGTTGGCATCACTTCCAATGACCACGCAGTCGGCTGGACTCATTCCACGCTTTTTAGCGTCTTGAAGATAAGATTTAAGCGCAGAGATTGATTTGCCACCACCGAGAATGCAGAACGGATAGGTTGAACCAATTTGTATCTAATCCATTTTCCGCAATTAGCCGATTGAACAATGGCGGAATGATAGATTCTTGAGCATTGTACTTCCAAAAAGAAATTGACGGTATATTTAGCCGCCATAATCCCCTCTCACAATTTGATCTTCCAGGTTGTTTTCAATTTCGCCCTTTTTATATAGGCTGCCAATACTGACAAATGGCGTGAAGCAAGTTAAGACTCCTTCTCTTTGACAGGTCATCAGATGCTCATTTTCAAAATAAGCAGCTAGCACTGCAGAGTGAGTGTTGACCAAAATCTGACGTTTTATTCACTAGCGGCGTTTCTTAACAAGTCGGCAATTTGTGAAATTCGCCGCGGATGAGGACGCCATTCTCCGGCACTCATAGCCGATAGTAGACGATCCGGCTGATGGAGAAAGCACCGCCAATAGTCCTAGCACCCGCAAAGTTCCTTCCGAAATCAACCGATTGGAATAACTCGCTTCGCCTTCGTGAGTCTCTATAAATATTTCACCCGACTTACGTTTGTCCAGCGTTATATCCGTAAGGCGTGGTAGGATAGATGCGGCATTGCGTTTCAGATTGATGAATTGCGGTTTATTCCGCTCCTGTAGAGT
Source organism: uncultured Verrucomicrobiae bacterium (assembly GCA_963813135.1). Classification (GTDB taxonomy): domain Bacteria; phylum Chlamydiota; class Chlamydiia; order Chlamydiales; family Rhabdochlamydiaceae; genus SZAS-15. The sequence continues at coordinate 21,955 of CAWEXY010000021.1, forward strand.
GTAATAAAATGCCGCCAAATCTTCACCTCGTCGTCCAGATCTGTGTGACATCAGCAATCGCATTCCCGGCACGCATCAGTTCCCGAGGCTCAAAATAATAAAAGTGGCAGCGTCGCATCTCTTCTTTAAACGCAGTGATATGGGGATAGTGAGGCGCATAGAGTTCCGACGCAACGATTAGAGTTCGAGTCCTAACTCATAGTAAGTTGGGCGAGACTGGCCTTCCATGCGAAACTGAGCCTATCCTTGACACTGTCTATAAATGCACCGCGCGCCTTTTCTGAATTATTGTCCTGACGCAAAGCCACTAACCGCTCGTTTTTTATTCTGGCTTGCCCCGTCCGACTGCTTACCTCAATTTCAATATCTCTAACGGAGAAGAGGATTGGTTATCCGTTTTTGGGCACATCGTCCTTTGCGCCAACTTTTGAAGTGTCGCCGATCCTTGCGGAGGTTATGTATCAAGCGCTCAGTTTCCTCAATTACCCGATTGGTAAGCTGGACATCAATCTCAAAGGCCATACCATGCCATTCTTTTTCATCGAGTGACGTGGAATTGCCTTTGTCATAGTGAACGCATTCTATGGGCAACCCTCGGTGGCCTGAAAATGCCTCCTTAAGATTTCGCGAGGTTACAATACGAGACACCAATTGAATTGCATCAAAAAGATTGCTTTTTCCAGCCGCATTGGGACCAAGAATTACAGTCAGTGGATTTGAAAAAACGACTTCAGTCTTTTTCAATGATTTGTAATTTTGAATGTAAATTCTTCGGATCATATTATTTATTGCTCAACTGCATCTCGCATTCACACGATTCCACAAGCTAAAACCCTTGAAACTGGCGCTTATAGCGTAGTGCGACACGGCAGCTTCGTCAATTCACCCGCACTGCCATATTACTTTTATTTCGTCCCCGCCTTCGGCGCCTGCGTTGCGGCGACGAGCTGGCCGAGCAGTTCGGAGTTGCGCGGGATGAGCGTGATGTTGGCTTCGCCGGCAATGATGTTCTGTGTTTCCCGCACGTTGAACATCGCGTGCGCGAGGTCGCGCGTCCGGCGGAATCTTTTTCAGGCCCATAAAATGATTCAAGTTTCGCTGCTGATACTCCCGCCGGGAATAATTGACAAGCAAAAAAATTCACACAGGCGTGACGCGGTTCAAAAAATATCATTCAAATCAAAGCCCAGCTAGGCGTTTATTTGCCGACGAAGCGCGGGCTTGGCCTTGCCCTTGATCAATTTCAGTGTGGCAGCGGTTCCGGGCTGGAACCATCGGTGACCATCGAGACGACGGTGTCGGCGGGGTGGGTTTCCCGGTCCAAGCCGGTGATGTGCACGGTGCCGTCCGCATTTTGCGTCCACGTGAGCGGCTTGCGGGTGAACAGGTCGAAACAGCCGGTGACTTTTTGCTGGACTGACGGCGTGGTGATTTCCGTGCCGGTGTAGCCGGGCAAGATGTGGATGAAATACTTCCCGGTCTTGAACGTGAAGCCGTATTGTCCGTCCACCGGGTTCCACGGACCGCCGCGCGTGCCGTAAATGCTGTCGCCCACCACCGCCAGCCACGCGCCGAAATGCCGCAGCAACGCCGCGTGCGTCTCCGGAATTTTTCCGTGCCGGTCCGGCCCGACATTCAGCAGGATGTTGCCGTTGCGCATGACCGCGTCCACGACATAGCGCGTCAGTTTTTCCTCGGTCATCAATCGCTGCTGCGTGTTGTAGCCCCAGGTGATTTGGTTGAGGTTCAGGCATTTTTCCCAATAGGTATTCCGCACCGGGCCTCGGATGGTCGCGTCGCCTTCCTCCGGCACCAAATCTCCAACCCAGCCGGCGCGGTTGTTGGCGATGACCGCCGGCGAATATTTCCGCACGATGCCCATCAGGCCGAGCGGGCGGCCGGATTCGTCGGTGTCGCTGTTTTCAGCGGCCACGGGCCAGGCGTTGGCGGGGTCGCGGTATTTGCCCGGCTCCCAGAAAAACGCCGCGTCCCGGTCCGAGCCTTGTTCCGCCAGCCAGCCGCCGTCCCAAAAAACATAGTCGAACGGCCCGTAGTTTTTGGACAGCGTGCGCACCTGCTCATAGACTTCATTCTTCATCATCGTCGCGTTGTCCTTGTGCCACACTGCGTTGGTGTAACCCCATTTGTTCTTCGCGCAATTCGTGCCCGTCACATCGAAATAACCGGGATAGCGCCAATTGATGGGCGAATAATACATTCCCACGCGCAACCCCGCCGCGCGACAGGCCCGGATGTATTCGCCGAAAAGGTCGCGGTGGAGCGTCTGCACGCTGGTGAAGGCGTTGGTGAACTGGCTGTCGAACAGAGCGAAACCGTCGTGATGCCGCGCCGTGAGACACATGTATTTCATGCCCGCATCTTTCGCGAGTTGCGCCCATGCGGCCGGGTCGTAATCCTTGGCGTCAAAAAAAACTCCGTCGCCCTGATCAAAAGCATACTTGCGATAGGTCTCGGCCGGGATGCCGGCCTGATCCATATACCACTCGCCCTTGGCGGGCACGGCGTAAAGTCCCCAGTGAATGAACATCCCAAATTTAGCGTCAGAAAACCATTGCATCGCCGCGTCGTCCTGCTGGCGGACGCCCATGTCCGTTTGCGGCTCGCGCGCGATGACGATCAGCGTGGTGAAAGCAGTGAGAAGAAAAATGGCAAAGCGTTTCACGGAAAAAGATGATGATAAGGAGTGGATTTGGATTTCAAGAGACAAAATTTATAGAAATGAGGCGCGCTTCGTCAAGCAACATTGGGGGTGGCCTTCAATTCCGCGCTCCGCACTCCGCCTTCCGAAATCAGCGTCTGACTGGCACGTGCAAGGAGTTGGGGAATGGCGGGGCAACGAAGCCCGGCACCACCCATAGGAGACGACGTGAGGAGTTTCTGACCGAACACCGGCAAACCGATTTTGAAATAAGACCCGTCACCTCGACGCCTGTAACCTCGACGATGACTTGACCTCGCATCTATGGGCCGGCCAAATCCTTATGGACTTGCTTTCAAACGATAAAATCGGCTGGGTCCGGTGGCGTTGGTATCGGTCAGATAAAAGACATTTGCGGGCGCGTTGGTAATGAAGAGGTTCACCCAGTTGGACAGATCCAGTGTGGATTGCAATATGTAGTCCTGCCCGGAAACTCCGGTAACCCGGAAGGTGAACTGGTTCGCGCCTGACATCGCCGGGAGATCCAGAACCGGCCCGGAGGTGGCACCCATGGTTAAATTGGTGGTGGCACTGTCGCCGATGGCGTCGTAAACCACGCAGGTGAACATGCTGGGACTCCCGCTGGTTGGCGTCCCGGTGATGGAACCATCGGAACCAAGCGCCAGTCCATCGGGCAGAGCGGTGTCATTATACCAATAGTAAGGTGGCACACCGCCCGCAGCCTGAAGTTGTGCGCTATAAGGCACATTCGGCGATGCCACGGTCAATGCGGTGGTGGTGATTTGCAGCGCGGGATAATTCGTGATGGCGGTGGGAGTGTCAACGGTCGCGCAGCCATCGGTGACACGCAGGGTGAAAATGTTGGTTGCGGGCATGGTCGGCGTGCCGGTGATATACCCGGTGGCCGGATCCAGCATCAAGCCGGGCGGCAGGGAACCGGAGATCACCGACCAGGTCTGCGGCTGCGCTCCGCCCGTGGCATACAAGCCGCCAATATAATTCACTCCCACTGACCCGGCAGACAATGGAGATGAATCAACTTGCAGCGCGGTGTTGACCTGGATTTGCACTGTGCCGTTCGTCGTTCCGCCATCGGCTCCGATAACCTGAACCTGGATCGTGTAATAGCCGTCATTGGCCGGTGTGCCGGAAATGATGCCGTTGGTCGCGAGCTGCAAACCCGGCGGCAGGGGATCCGAGCCGTCGGCCAGCGCCCACGAGTAAGGTGGCACGCCATTCGTCGCCTGAAACTGGTTTGCATAGGAGCAGCCAATGGCCAGGTCCGAGAGATAGGTGGTCAGGATTTGCGTCGCGGAATAATTCGTGATGGAGGTGGGAGTGTCAATGGTCGCACAGCCATCGGTGACACGCAGGGTAAAACTGTTGGTTGCGGGCATGGTCGGCGTGCCGGTGATATATCCGGTGGCCGGGTCCAGCAGCAAGCCCGGCGGCAGGGAACCGGAGATCACCGACCACGTCTGCGGCTGCGCCCCGCCGGAGACATACAAGTAATCAAAATAAACCGCTCCCAACGCCCCGGCGGACAAGTCATGCGGATAAATTTGCAGCGCGGAATTGACAAGAATTGGCAGCGTGCCGTTCGTGGTCCCGCTGTCGGCCCCGGTAACCTGAACCATGACCGAGAAATAGCCGCCGCTGGTCGGCGTGCCGGAAAGGATGCCGTTGGTCGCGAGCTGCAAACCGGGCGGCAGGGATCCAGCCGGCGGCCAGCGCCCAAGAGTAAGGCGGTGTGCCATTCGTCGCCTGAAGCTGGTTCGCATAGGAACAACCCGCGACCAGGCCCGAAAAATAGGAGGTGATGATTTGCACCGGAATAATCGGCGCCGGATTAACCCGGATGGACAAGGCTTTGACATCATTGCTGCCGTGGGAATCCTGAACATTCACCGTGAAACTAAAGAGTCCAAGATTGGTGGGAGTGCCGAAAATGATGCCCGTTGAAAACAACGCCAGCCCGCCCGGCAGCGCGCCGGAAGCGAGCGACCACGAATCCAAGTTAAAGCCGTTGGTCACCACCAGGTCCGCACTATAAAAGTTGCTGACCGTCGCGTCGGACAAGTTGGTCGTGAGTATCTGCGGCGGCGGAACCAGGGGAGCGGTGGCGACCACAAAGTTGGCCACCCCGTTGGTTGGAGGCAGGCTGAGATTGGTCGGGGCCGCCGAAAGGTAACCTTGGAAGTATAGTGCGTTGTTATCCAGGCTGACGTTCCAGGTGCCATTAAAGACGGGGACGGAATAATTGCCATCGGTATCGGTGATGGCGCGGAGGGTGAAGTTGGTGATGCCAACGTGGTTGGTGATGGTAACGGCGAGATTGGTGATGCCCAGACCATTGCCATCGTGGACATAACCGGCAACCGTGCCGGTGACGGTTCGCGCCACGATGTCATTGGTCAGATTGACGCCATCGGTGATGGTGAACGTGGGAAAGTCCGGGAAAACCAGGTTCGTTGGCAGGACATCAAGCCAGCCGAAATTCCACTCGCCGCCAAAAACCGGCATGTCCAAAAAGCCGTTGCCATCCGTTGTGGCAAACGTGGTCGCACCAAAGTATGAATAGGAACCGGCCACGGCGTTTAGACCGGACAACGGCACGCCGGTGTCAATCGTCACATGCGAGCGAAAGCGTGCGGTGATAATCAGGCCGGTGACATTAAGGCTGATGGCCTGCCCGTCATTGATGGCGAATTGCGGCGTCGCCCAGATATAGCTGCTGGCCGGCGGTTCATTCGCGCTACGGACGATCACGGTTCCCGCCCCGCCGTCTATCGCGAGCGAATATACTCCGTTGCTGACGCTGGTGGTAAAGGAATTGAAAATGCCAAGGTCCGCGTTGGCGAAAAGATTGATGCCCGCGACCGGGTTGCCGGAGGAGTCCACCACCCGGCCATTGATGAGCGCGGTCGCGTGCTTGAGTTCGACCACGGCGTTGTTGACCGGACCGGCGGTCGTGTCAAAAAGCGTGCTGGAGGCGACATCGTGGAGCAGATACGCCGCGGCATTGGCGCTTTGCTGAAGCGCCCCAATTGTCCAGACGCCGGCCACGACGGGAATGTTGAAGGTTGCATTGCTGTCACTAAACGCCAGGGCGACCAGTCCATTGGTGGTGACCGCCTCCACTTCCGAGTAAGGCACGGCCGGCAACGCGGCGTTGGTGCTGTCCACCAACGAGCCGGAGATGGTCGTGGTTGCCGCCGTCAGCGGTATATCCTCTGTAAGCGAGACATTTGTGTTCAGGACGACCGGAGCGAGCGTCAATAAGTTGGCCACATAGCCGGGTTTGATCCCAATCGTCATGTAGGTGCCAGGCGGTGCTTTGAGTGTGTAGTTGCCGGAGGCGTCCGCCGCCGCGCTCACGATGACCGTGGGAATCAAACCCAGTGCGGCGGCGGGATGAATCAGTGCCACCAAGGCATGAGGGACGTTCGTCGAATTGTTCACCACATGACCGTGAATATCCTGGGCATAGGGCTGGCTGGCCACGGTAAATTGGACATCCGCCGAAGCGAAATGGTTTGACGGGCTGCTGAAGCGGAAAATGTAGCTGCCGACGGATCTGGCGGCGGAAGGCGCATTGGGAAACCAGAAAGACGCGCTGATCGCGCCATTGGTGGCACCGTCCTCGTCACGGAAGGCATTGATATTCGTGGCCCCGGCAATCAGTTTCGCCTGGCCGTCGCTCACCCTTTCGCCACGGACTGCCAGGTCGTCCGCATCCACAATGCCATTGGTGTTGAAGTCGAAATACTGCACCATCTGGACGGTCTCGCCGACCGGCAATCCGCTCATCTGGAATGTAATCAGCCCGGTGTAATCGTTGCTCACCACGCTGGGAGTCACGCTGAACGTCGCGGCCCGCACGTTCATAACAAGGAACAGCACGAAGGGATATGCACAATGCTTTCGTCTTCATAGAGTTTATCTGATTATTATTTGGCGGCTTCCGATCTCCGTCCCAGGACATTGAGTGCTGACGGCATGGATAGCAAGCCTTATTGAGAACATTCGCCAAGCCCGTGTTTTGTCGGCCAGTTTGTAAACGGTTTGTGCGCGCCGGAACGTCAACGCCGGGCAAAATGATTGCCATCATTCAGGATGGTCGGAAAAAAACGCCGGCCCCTGCCCCTGTATTCGCTGAGGCCCCTTCCGAACAAACCACCCTCAAGCTCAATGCCCACTATACTTTTGACCATTTTATTGAAGGGCCCTCCAATCAGTTTGTTAAATCAGCCGCCATCGGCGTTGCGACGCATCCCGGCCGTTCCTACAATCCCCTGTTCATCCACGGCGGCGTAGGCCTGGGCAAGACGCATCTTCTCCATGCGATCGGCCACTATATCCACGCGCATAACAAAAAGCTCAAGATCCAGTGCATCACTACCGAGGAGTTCATCAACGACATCGTCGACCATCTCAAATCGAAGTCCGTCGACCGCCTCAAAAGATATTACCGCTCCTTGGATGTGCTCCTCGTCGACGACATCCAGTTTTTGCAAAACCGCCTCAACTTCGAAGAAGAGTTTTGCAGCACATTCGAAGCCCTCATCCATCAAAACAAACAAATCGTGATCACGAGCGACAAACCTCCCTCGCAGCTCAAACTCTCCGAGCGCCTCATCGCCCGCATGGAATGGGGTCTCGTCGCCCACATTGGCCCCCCCGATCTAGAAACCCGCGTGGCCATCCTCCAACATAAAGCCGAGATGAAGGGCCTCCGCGTTCCCAGCAAGGTCGCCTTTTTCATCGCCGAACATATCTTCAATAACGTGCGCCAGCTCGAAGGGGCCATCAACCGCCTCAGCGCCTTTGCCCGCCACTTAAATCAAGACGTCTCCGAAGAAATCGTGGAAAACACCCTCGGCGAACTCTTTCAGCATGCTCCCGACAAAAAAGTCTCCGTCGAAAACATCCTCAAATGCGTCGCCACCCTCTTCGAAGTCCGCGAGAGCGATATCACCGGAACTTCCCGCGCCAAACAAGTGGCATTGCCCCGGCAAGTCGCCATGTACCTCGCCAAAGAACTCGTCAGCGATTCTCTCATGCGCCTCGCCTCTTCTTTTGGCGGCAAAACCCACTCGACGCTTCTCCATGCTTGGAAAAAGATACGCAATCAGTTAGAAAGAGATGAGAAGCTCAAAAAACAAGTGCAGATGGCACGGCGCAATTTGGAGTCTTAAAAGCTATGTTTAAATTTGCTAAGGGTTTTCTCGAAAAAGGCATCACCGACGAACCTCCCGTCGCTCTGGAAGAATCGTACGAAGCGCCTCCTCCACCCCTCGAAATCGAAGAGCCCGAGACTATCATCGGCGAAAATGTCTCTCTCAAGGGAACGCTCTCTTTCCAAAAAATGATCCAGATCGACGGAACCTTTGAGGGCGAGATCGAATCGAAGGGAAAAATCATCATCGGCCCTCGCGGCGTTGTCAAAGCCCATCTCAATCTCGAAGAGGCGTTCATCGCAGGAAAAGTAGAAGGCGACATTACCGTCAAAGAACGTTTAGTCCTCCGAGGACGCGCCGAAGTGCGCGGCAATATCACGGCGCCCTTGCTTTCCGTGGACGAAGGCGTCTCCATCATAGGCCAAGTCTACGTGACTGCACCCGAGAATCTCGCCGAAGAAGTATAGACCGCCAGCCCCCACACCTCTGCTGGCATGTCCATCTGCAGCTCCGCGGCAAACTTCGCCAATTCTTCGGAAGTCAGCACCGCATCGACCACCACCACACGTTTACCCGCTATGCTTCCTTTTCCCACCCCCAACTGCTGGCGCAATTCTCCGGCCAAAAGTTCCGCAGGAGAATATCCCCGCCGCATTTTCTCCCACCGCGATCGCCGAAAAGGAACAATGACATCCGGCAACGTTAAGTTGTTTTTCAGCCACTGGACGACAAGATAGCTCGCGAGGGATTTTGCCAGCCCGGGAAGCTTGCCATTTTCGAGCTGGCGCACGAGCGACCGTATCGGCCCCTCGTTCTCCATCGCTACGACCAATTCTTTGTAGGGAAGACAGAGCTTTAGGCATTTACCCTTGCAATAGTCGGCACACTTAGGACATCGGCCAGTCCTATCGAGAAGCTGGAGAAGTTCGGTGCAGGAAGAACATAAGAGAGCCCCATCCGTCTTTTCTTCGCAATGAAGGCACAGCGGCGGAAAAAACAGTCCAAAAATAGACCTCCATAAATTTTTTATGACAAATGGCATGGTTTGCATTAAATGATCTCATATGTAAAATTTAAAATAAACCTTAAGGAGGTTCGATGAATACCAAACGATATATCGGTGCAACAGTAGCCTTGTTTATCTTTCTCTTTTTCTACGAATGGTTAGTGCATGGCATGATTCTTACAAATATGTACCATCACACGCCGCATGTATGGCGCAACATGAAAGAAATGAGCTCCATGTTCCCTCTTTATCTCTTAATTAATTTAGCTATTTCTGCCTGGCTGGCCTTTGTCTTCACACGCTTTTTTAAAGATGGCGGTGTGGAAAATGGTGTGCGTTTCGGCCTTTATTTTGGCGTATTCTCTGGGTTGATCACAGCGATGTGGTATACTTGGCTGCCTATCGGGGGAATGCTAGGATTTAGCTGGCTCATCAATGGCATCGTCGAAGGCATCGGCGGAGGTTTTGTCCTAGGACTGGTTTACCGTAAGTAATTCCAAGGCCTCAGGAAAAAGAAAGCTTAACGACCAAGGGCATTTTGAAAAAAGAAATCATTCTCAAGCTATCTAAGAGTTTTGAAGAAGCTGTCCATATTGTTCAGGAAGTCGAATACTGGATGGCCAGAGATCTTCAAGAGCGCTTTGAATATAGTAGCTGGGAAAATTTTCTAAATGTAATTGAGAGGGCGAAAACCGCATGCTCTAACTCTAAGTTGCTTATACACAGCCATTTTCGTGATGTCATGAAAATGGTCAGCTTGGGTTCCGGTACACAGAGAGAAATACCAGACATCATGCTATCCCGTTATGCGTGTTATCTGATTGCTCAAAATGGAGATTCAGGGAAACAGAAAAATGGGATTAATCTATCTAGCCAGTCCCTTTCGACATCCTGACACGAATATCATGAAAAAACGTTGTGCGGCAGCTCATTATACTGCCGCGCAGCTAACAAAGTTAGGATATCACGTATTTTCTCCTCTCACGCACAACGAGATTCTCGTAGACCTAGCTCCTCAGATCCCCGGTGAGCATTGGATGCAATTCGATCTGGCCATTTTGGCGATCTGCGAGAGCCTGTTCGTTTTAAAATCAGAGGGCTGGGAATTGTCTAAAGGCGTTCAACGCGAAATCCTGTTTGCCAAAGAAAAAGGAATCCCCATTCGCGAGATCGAGCCTCCTGAAGAAGATAAATATCTTTTCCTTGTTAACGCAGTCCATAACTAGGCTTGTCGGCCGTCCCACGCACCGTGAGGGCGAAGGGCTCTCCGAGCTTGAGCGCGGCATCTTGCTTCATACGCAAGTTGAGATGGAGCTTGCCCTGCCAATCGATATAGGAAGGCTCGAAATCGGAGGCGAGGAAAAATTGTGAGCGCCGGCCTTCGCTGAAAGAATTTTCAAGCTCGGTGATATAGATGCGCCCTTCTCGGAAGAGACATTTCACATCGCCGCTTTCGGGGCGGAAAAGATCAAAGTCCAGTCCAAGGTCTTTCATCATCTTCAGAGGAATGTCGAAGATGGAGCTTTCTTTTTTCTCGCGGTTTGTAAAATGGAAGCTTCCTTTGCCGCGCAGCTGTAAAATATCATCGCCTTCGCAAAATAGATCGGTGAGGACCAATGACCGGATCTCAAACGGTTTTTCTTTCGAGGGCTTTCCATCGGCGGTGCGCAGGAGGCTGGGTTTAAAATGATGCCCTTTCACAAGGGGGATATCGGTATCCCACGATCCTGTGATCGATTTGCGAATGGAAATTTGCTTCAATGAAAACTGTCCCGCCGGATCTTCAATTTGCAAGTTTGAGATGACCACGGCCTTAGGGGTAATGGTCATATCGCCCTTTAGTTGATGGAGCTGGCATCCCTTCAATGTAACTTCGTCTCCCTGCACCTTTCCTGCAAAATGCCAACCGGCGGGTTCTTTTTTCCATGCGCCTTCCAGTTCGAGTCCGTTCATTTCTTTAAGAAAGGACGTCTTCGAGAAGGCCGATAGACGAACTCCATCCTCGATTTTGACACGCCCGGCAAACCCTATATCCTTCCTTGCGACATCGAGCGACAACCCGTGCAATGTCCCTTGGCATTTTAACTCCTTGTCCCACGAAATCCTCAGGGCATCGCCGGCTGTCTTCAAATGCGCTTGGGAGGCTGTGAGGCGGATATGCAAAGGGAGATTAAATTCTTGCCAAGCAAGCTGCGCCTCCGGAATCTCGACACTCTCTTTTTGCATCTGCGCGAGCGGAGCAGATAACCGCCCCACAACTTTTTCCCCTTCTTTCGCGATCAAAAGAATATCACGGCATCCAGAGCCATCCCAGATAAGAGGCGTCGGCGTCGAAAAAATGATCCCTGGCATTTCCTCGGCGGCAAGAGAAGAAATAGAATAGGATTGATTTGCTATTGATCCATTGGCTCTCATCGTGTGCCATGCCAAGTCCCACACGATTCCGGAGTCCGTGAACATACATTTCAACCAGCGGGCGTTATCAGCCGAAAGCTCAAGCCGATATTGATTGTCCGGGGGGAGATGGCCTTTGCCGCTCAGTTTGAGCCCTGGATGGCCTTTTCTGGAGATCTCCACATCAAATTCTAAGGGCTTCGTCGGAATGTTTTCTAGCTTGGCGGCAGCGCTTTTAATAACCCAGCCGCCGGCCTTTGCTTGAAATTGGGAGACCACGGCCATCTGCGCTTCCGAGTCATACTCCAATAGCCCAGTTCCTTCTTGCAGCAAGCCAAAACCGACTTCTCTTAAGTTGGTTTTTACACGCCAAAAATAGTCAGTGCCCTCTACGCTATGATGGATGCGGCATTGCAGACCTTCTCTTTCTGAATAAAATTTGCCCGAAATGCCCGAGGGAAGAGATAAATGAGGCAGGATTTTGTTGAGATCCCCCTCTGCCATTTGAGATGTGAGCCGCAGGTCCCACTCCCCCTCTTTAACAAAGAGAAGCTGCATATCGCCAAGAAACGCCAATCCATCCCATGCGCAGCTGATGTTGTTGCCGCTGATGCAATTTTCCGTAAATGTGAACTCGCCCTCTAGTCCTTTGATCTCTAGAGAAGCCTGGCTCAGCTCTCCGTCCCGCAATAAAAATCCGCCTTGCCATGCGCCCGTTGCAGCGTTCCAAGAAAAACGGCCCTCATCAAGCTGAGAGGCCGATAGGCACGCCTCCGGGATTGTTAGCGAAGGATGATCGATAGTAAAATGGCCCTCTACATGAGGACCTTGAATTTTTCCTCGGATGGACAGCTCGCCGTCCGCGAGAGCGCCTTTTAAAAACGGTGCGTAGAGTCCTTTGGTCGCTCGCGGGATTGTAAACCATCCGTGCTCGACCCTTTGCTCTTTATCGAGGCCTAAACCAAATTCACCCCGGTCCATATCGGTTTTGAAACTGCCTGTCGTATCGAGACGCCCGTCATGAAATATTCCCGATAAATCCACGTGGAGTATCTTTTCATAGGGGTCCGGCACTGATTGATGGAGAAGCTCGGCCCAAATCCTTAAGGGGGCCTCTAAAGCCGCCTGCAGCCGCAGCGCATCTAATCGGCCTTCGACCTTGATATCGCTCTTTACGCCTTCGATTTTGCAGGTAAATGTGCTGGGCTCAATGTTGCCGTCCACCACCTTCAAAACCCCCTGAAAATCCTCCAATCGCTTTTTGTTATAACTGAGCAGGCCTTGGCTTAGGCTTAGTTCGCATTGATGGATTTGATTTCCTATGAACGATCCATTCGATGACGCCGCTCCTAAAAATCCCTGAAATTGCATTTTGGGGATTTCAAAATAGAGATCGCGCATAGATAAATTATGCCACTCGATATAAGGGATCGTTCCTTTTTCAATCCGGCTTTCGATGCGCCCTAGCACCGTTCCTTGGACAGCCTGAACATCTTCTAGCTCAGGCATGAAATAAGACATGGCCTTTAGGGTCTCTCGAAGGGCCGCTCCTTTCCAGTTCTCTAAATCTATTTTTACCGGGAAGATATCCCAATCGCTGCATTTAACGGCAACCGTCGCTAAAGATTCCTCGGCTTTCAATCGCATTTCCAGCCAAGGTACTTGACCCTCTTCCAGCACTCCTTTGCCTTCCACGGTAAACGACAGTCCATCACCGATCCTTCCCTCCATCTCGAAAAGAGGCTCCTCTTGCGGGCTCAAATAAATATGCCCCCTTGCGCTATGCAGGAACAAAGGCGCGTTCATTTTTTGCAATCGAACATGGCCCTCTTCCCATGCAGCGGCGGCCAGCATTTGCTGCCAGAGCGCACCATGTTCCCCAGAAGGATAATGCAGGATCAGCTGCAGATGCCGCGCGTTAAAAGCCCTGTCTCCTCTTTCCCAGACGGCATTTTCTATAGACAGGTCGGCTTTGAGGGACTGCACGGTAAATTGATGGTCGATGGCGATCTGGCCATCCAACCGAAGAACTCCTCCCATTTTGATCGCAGTTAGATGCGGCATCTGAAAAAAACGGACCAGCAGATCCCCTGCATCGCAAATATCGATATCATGCATCGAACCGCGTACTTGCATCCCCTCCGCCGTTTGACGGACTTCCGCCACGATGGTGTTGCTGATATGGAGCTTCCCGATTTCTTCTCGAGTCTCTCCTGCGCAAAAAGAAAAGGCGGACGGCTGTTCTTTGCCATGAATAAAAATCTGCCCGCCGCTGACATTTAACCGCACGCCAAAATATTTCGTCGGGAGCAGCAAAGCCGCCAAAGCTGTATTATTTTCTTCAGGATTGATCTTGAGGCGCGCGCCTTCAATATCGACTTTGGGCTCTAGGTAAAAGGGGAAAAATTGCCAATTCCAATCGATTACCGCATGCTGCGCTGCGATCCCCTCGCCCAGTCGGACATTCTCATATCGAATTTCGTTTCCATGGATCTGCCGATGTTGATAGTGCAGCTTTTCGTGAGAGACGTAAGCCAGGGCCCGCTCCAAGACGGTGGCGATAAGAACGTGGCGGCAAGCAAACACGCCCACGCTCAATCCGAAGAACATCAGAAGGACCCACGGCCATTTAGCTCTTTTTTGTTTCATAGGTTCTAAAAAGCCCTATATTACGTACAGAGCTCAAAAAAAGTAAATGCGCGAGTTATAATTGAAAAAAACTCGGCCAAGGCATATAAAATACTCATCCAAAGGGAGAACTCTATGCCAAGAATAGAACCGACTGCTGTCAAACTTCCCACGTTTCCTTTCGCCTTCAAAGCTCCTTCATTTCCCTCATTGCCATTTCCGAACTTGAATGTTGGCCGCGCGCTCACAGGGCGCAATCTGATCATTCTAACGGCCGCAGCCGTCGGCATAGCCCTTTTCATGATCGCTTTTAAAATCCGTGATATATTACATGCGCCAGCATCTCCGCAGGCTCCAGTGCTAGGAGCTCCACAAGCTGCTGTGCGATTAGGGAATTCAATTCTTGACGGGCTCTTTAAGATTGCGAAAGAACCTAATGAAGCCACGCTTAATCAGGTACAAAAGGACATAGAAGTTTTGAATGAACTTATACTAAAAGTAATGGGATCTATAGACTCCGCGCAGAATGATATTAAAATTGATCCTAAGCTTCTGCAAGAGGCGGATTATTGTGATTTGGCAATCGTTCTTCAAAACTTAGAAACAGCACCAAAGCCTTTATCTGATCTTGTCATCAAAAAATTCCAAGAACGCTTAAAAACTGCTTTTTCTCAACAGTTTGAAGCTGATCGCACTATTGATCAAGCAAAGACAAACCTAATACAAGCTCATGCATTCCTTGGCTTGGTAAGCTCACCAAAATCGACGCATCAGATTTTCAACCACAGAAATAGGGATGTTCAATTTGATCCCCGTACTCTTCAAATCCTATCTGAGGCTTTCTACTCTGCGCTTGAGAAGCCTTAGAAAGGCTCTCTAAGGAGCTCGACATATTGCGCCTTTGTCAGCAGGCGTTCGAGCTCCGAGGGGTCCTCGGGCGCCATCTTAAAGAGCCAGCCCGATTCCTCAGGATCCGTATTAAGAAGTGAGGGGGTGTCCTGCAGGGCATCGTTGATCGCGATGACCATCCCCGAAACAGGAGCATAGATATCAGCAGCAGCTTTGGTCGATTCAAGAACGGCCGCTTCTTTGCCTGCCGTTAATCTTGTTCCAACGGGAGGGAGTTGCACAAAGACGATATCGCCCAATTCCTTTTGCGCATGGGCTGTGATGCCTACAGTACCATCTTCTGCGATCCATTCATGGGAGTCGGTGTATTTCATGAAGACCTCTTGAGATATATTGTGGCCCAAAGGCTGGGCTGGTGTTCGACGGCAAAAAAGAGAGAAGAGAGGGTAAGGTGCTGCGGCGGTCCGCCGGCACGGTGCAGCGTGTAGGTGAAGCCGAGGCGGTCGAAAGCGGCGGGATCAAAGCCATGGAGGACATGGGCAGGAAATAGAATTTGAAGGGCATAGCCCTTGAGGGCGAAGGTGGGCTTCACGACGATGTCATTTCCGTCCGCGAGAGGATGGGTGTCATCGGTGCGGAACCTTGTGAGTTCGAGGCATTGGACGCCTTGGACTTCTTTGGGAAGTACGAGGAAGTGATGGCAAAAGCGGGTGGGAAAGCCGGCCGTTTTAAGGTCGCGGGTGTCGAAGAAAAATTCAAACGCATCGCCGGTTTTGTAATCGGGATACACGACATCTTTTAGGGAATGTTTGACGCGCACTTCGAGAGCTATTCCTTCCCGTGTCCAGGCAAAATGGACATCGGCGAAGGCAGTTTCTCCAAAAAGCTCGGAGGTGGAAGGGAGCGATTTCCCTTTTTTTCCTTCGGGCACATCGATAGATAGCCCGAAAAAATGCATCGGAGGGGTCGGCGGTAAAGTTTCGAGAAGCTCGCTCACATTTTCTCCATAGAGTCGAGAATTTGCTGCATAAGGAAGCGATGGGCGTCGAGGCTGAGGATCTTTTGTCCCATGTCGACATTATCAGCGACTTGCTCGGGGGCCTCCCCAGGCTGAGCAGACGGAAAAAGCAGAGATCTCCGGTGATGGGGGTTTGGACTTGGGACCACGATCCGACAGCTGTAGCAAAAAGATCGTCGGGGGAAATCGAATGATGCTCCGAGCGTTTAACGTCGGTAGTGCTGCGTACGAGCTTCCACTGATCGATGAGGCGATCGCCGGTCGTCTGCAGATAGGGAGAAGCCTCCCCCTGCTCACGAATGCTCTGTAGCGCAGCGCTCATATGCCCCGTAAGGCGATGCGAGCTGTAATATTCCAGGCCGACTTTCTCGGAAGTGATGGTGCCCAAAAGATCGGCATAGACTTTGCTGCCTACGAGGTCTTTGACTTGGGCAAAGGGTTTGTAATTGCCGCCGGGCAGTTGGAAGAGAGCTGCGTCTTTGCGGCGCACATCGGCGTAGGCATTTTCAAGCTGTTTATCGAGGAGGCGGCCCAGGTAATCGTTTTGGCTCGCTTCTTCGTAGGTCATGACTTGCTTTTCAGCGAGGGGCTCTAAGAGAGTGACGCGGTAATAAGTTTCGTTGTTGGGCGTAAACGAAAAAGTCTCGTTTAAAGAAACAGCACGCAATTTGTCGAGAAGAGGTTTGGTATCTTCGACATCCGAGAAAGGATGGACGGCGCCGCGGCCATGAAGACTGACCTCCAGTTCGGCAGCTTGTGTATTTTGGAGCTCCGCCGCTAGCCATTCGGGGCGGGCCGTTACGATACATTGGCGGGCATATTGATCGACTTTAGCGCGCTGCTGGGCCTCAAGAGCATCGACCGCGGCTGTACGCTCGTCGGGAGTTTTAGCTTTAGCGCGGCCCAGAATCGGAAATTCTTTTTGGAGGAGCTGCCACCCGGCGTCGCTGGCCTCCCATTCCCAAGTCTCTCTCAGAGAAATGCGGGCGGTGAGATCTTCCTTTTTGATTTTAGAGACGCGGAGGCGGGCCCTTGTATGGACAAGCTCAGGGCACCGTTTTTCGACTTCCTCAATGGAATAAAATTGGGCGGGAAGTTTGGGGCCGCGGGCTTTGGGCGCAACGTTATCCAAATAATATTGCAGCTTGAGGAGCGAGCGGAAATTAGACAGCCGCAGATGAGCAGGAAGCTGATAGAGCTCGACGGAGGCGCTTTCGCCGGCATAAGCGGCAATCTGTTGATAGGAGAGGGGGTCGACAAACACGCTCTGGCCCACAGCGTCGAAGAGGCGTCTATAAAGAATGACATTTTTCCAGACGGCAATGGCGCTGGGCATGTCGAGGCCGCTATAGCGGAGCTGGTACTCTAAAAATTCTTCGGCATCGGCGTACGTCACCTCTTTTTTAGAAGCGAGGGACTGGAGGAGGGTGCGGGCGTTCTGCAAGAGATCGACACGGGTCTCTTCGGTCGAAATAGCATATCCTTTTTGCTCTGCCATGCGCGCTCCATTGATGAGAAAAATGGCGAGGCGGTTCATGAAGGCTGTCCCCAGCCAATCTTCCAGCGTCTGGAAGTTCATGAGGGCCAGCGGCTGCTCTTCGCTCAGCCTGGGGTCGGGTTGGATATTATTGTATTGTCTTTGCTGATAAAGCAGGATCCTGCGCAATACATCGGGCGAAAAGGCGGATTGGTCCAGATAAAGCTGGCAAAGCAGAGCGAAAGAGTCGGGGCTGGCCTCCATTTTTTTGAGCTGCGACAAGTGCTCGGGAAGGGTGGGGATGAATCGCTTCCAAACTTCTTCGGCGCTCAAGTAAGGGGCCTGGGGATGCTGATAAGGGCGGAATCTGCGGACTTTTTCTAAACGTGCGACGAGGTCGGGCTTGATCTCATCGAAATTGCGCTCAGCCAGCATGGTGGCCATGCCGGTAGAAAGAAAGTCTGTTTCTATTGCGCGGGGGTTCACGTGGGAGAAAAAGAGGATCATCGCGTGCACTTCGCGGTCTGTAATCGAGGAGCCGTCGAGGGCCTTGCCGATTTTGCGCTCGGGCATAGGGGCCCTAGTGTCCATGGCGCCCGATGTTCCAAAAAACAAAAACGAGGCGATGGTGATCACCGCGATCACCAAAAACAAGATACGCTGATGCTTTCTCAAAAATGTTAACATATTATACCTGAGTTTGCGAACTGGGGAGAGATTTTAACGCAGAGGCTCAAAGTTGCAAAAGATATCTTAGCGTCTTTGCGCCTTTGCGTTAAAACTCTCTCTTTGCCCCCTTCGACTTTATTCATTTTAATAGGCCTTTGCGAAAATTACGCGCTGATGGCTTTTTTTGCCGGTAAAGGGACATTTCCCTTCTTCTTTTTCGGCATCCAGAGGAATGCACCGGATAGTCACGCCCAAATCTTCTTTTGTTTTTTTCTCGATATCGGGATCGCCGCCCCAAT
This sequence comes from uncultured Verrucomicrobiae bacterium, assembly GCA_963813135.1. Classification (GTDB taxonomy): domain Bacteria; phylum Chlamydiota; class Chlamydiia; order Chlamydiales; family Rhabdochlamydiaceae; genus SZAS-15. Next base: position 40,155 of record CAWEXY010000021.1, read on the forward strand.
GTGCAAGCGCAAATCCCCCATGGATCTCGGGATTTTCTGCATTTTTGGGGGTGAAAAACCGATAAAACTCTTCCTTGCTGTCGATTTTGACCGTGTTCGCATCGCGGTATTTCTCGGCCCGGGCATAAAGATTGTCTTGGATATCTTGAAGGATATCGGAGATGGCGGCGACGAGCTGTCCGCGGGAGAGCTGGGCTTTTTCGCTCGGAGCCTTGTCACGGCGGGCCACAGGGAATTTATCATTGGCGATATCGCGGGGGCCGACCTCGATCCGAACAGGAACGCCCTTCTTGATCCAGCCCCACATCTTATCGCCGCCGCGCATATCGCGCTCATCGACGATCACGTTGAGGGGTTTTCCATCGAAAAGAACGTGGCGGAGTTCGCCGGCGAGCGCATGGCAAAAATGGATCACTTCGGCGCGCGTCTCTTCTTTATGGATGACCGGGAGGAGAACAATGTGAGACGAAGCAATTTTAGGAGGAAGAACGAGGCCGTCGTCATCGCTATGGGTCATAACGAGCGCGCCGATAAGACGGGTGGTCGAGCCCCAGGACGTCGTCCAAACAAGCGACTCTTGCCCGTCTGCGCCGCGGAACTTGATATTTGATGCTTTGGCAAAATTTTGGCCTAAAAAATGGGACGTCCCGCACTGGAGCGCTTTGCGATCTTGCATCATCCCTTCAATCGTAAAGGTGCTCACTGCGCCCGGGAATCTCTCCGTCGGCGTCTTCTCCCCGCGGATCACCGGGAGCGCCAATGACTTTTTAGCAAACTCTTCATAGACCATGAGCATGCGCATCGTCTCTTCGAGCGCCTCTTCAGCCGTCGCATGGGCGGTATGCCCTTCTTGCCAAAGGAATTCCGTCGTCCGCAAAAAAAGACGCGTCCGCAGTTCCCATCTGACGATATTGGCCCATTGATTGATGAGAAGAGGCAGATCGCGATAAGAGGTGATCCACTTGGAAAACATCTCGCCGATGATCGTCTCCGATGTGGGGCGGATGATGAGAGGCTCTTCGAGCTCTCCGGCCGGTACCAGCTTGCCATCTTTGCCGGCTTCTAGCCGGTGGTGGGTGACGACGGCGCATTCTTTGGCAAACCCCTCCACGTGCTCGGCTTCTCTCTCTAGATAACTGAGCGGAATAAACAGCGGGAAATAAGCATTCTGATGTCCCGTTTCTTTAAACCGCTGATCGAGGATCCTCTGCATATTCTCCCAGATCGCATAACCCCAAGGCTTGATGACCATACAGCCGCGCACAGGCGAGTGCTCGGCGAGATCCTTCACCACCTCTTGGTACCAATCAGGATAATTCTCATCGCGTCTTGGGCTAATCGCAGTTTTCATCGATAAATTCTTTTCTCAAATGTTGTTTTAATTCGTTTCTAGCTTCTTGTAGGCTTTTTGGGCCCATCAAGGGATACGTGTGCGCCATCATCGCTGCGGCGATTCCCCCGTCGTGGAGAACATCTCTCAAAATGTCCATCTCCGGCATCATGAGCGCGATCGTCCCCTGGTGCAAAAAACCCTGTCTCGTTTTGCGCTGTGCGGCGCCGGCGATCTTCCGCCCTTGCAGCACCACATCATATTTCGTCGGCTGGGCCATACAAAATCGCTTGCAGTCTTCCATCGCTGCCGCGTGGTCCGTGGGCGTCAAAGAAAACTCTTTTTCCTCTCCCAAAAATTTTTGGACAGCGCGCAAAACGGCCTGGTTCACAAAAGCATAATTGTCCAAGGTATTTAAGGAAAAGAAGTTCGATTGCGCCGGCACCAACACCGAAAAGGCCAAATCCCACAGATGGAAGACGATCCCCCCTCCCGTGGGGCGCCGAGCGCAATCGATCCCCCGCGCCTCGGCGGACGATAAATTCAAAAATTTACTTGGCTCGATAAAATGGCCATACGTGATGCTGGGCCGCTCCCACTCATAGAAATGCAAGATCGGCTGCTGAACCTTCTCTAACATCTCGGCATCGAGGCGCATATTTTTCTCCGCAGAAGCCGCGCCCGTATCGATTTCTAACCATTGCATCCCGCCCATCATATATTACAGTACATTAAAAAAAAACTTGCTATTCTCGCGCAAATTTGCCAATAAAAGGCTTAACACATAAAATAGGCCACGGGGGACGTTCATTATGTTCGATAAATTTACTAATCGCGCAAAACAAGTCATCAAGCTCGCTAAGAAAGAAGCCCAACGCCTCAATCACAATTATCTTGGCACAGAGCATGTACTCCTCGGGCTCCTCAAGCTCGGGCAAGGGATCGCCGTCAATGTACTGCGCAACCTCAACCTCGACTATGAAACTGTCCGCCAAGAGGTCGAACGGCTCGTCGGATTCGGACCTGAGATCCAAGTCTATGGCGACCCCGCCCTCACCGCCAAGGTTAAAAAAGTCTTCGAGTTCGCCAATGAAGAAGCCGCCAGCCTCGGTCATAATTATGTCGGCACCGAACATCTCCTCCTCGCCCTCCTTAGAGAAACCGACGGCGTCGCCGCCCAAGTCCTCGAAAACCTCAATATCAACCTCAAAGACGTCCGCAAAGAAGTCCTCAAAGAACTCGAGACCTTCAACCTGCAGCTTCCCCCCATGGGCATGGGGACCCCTCCTCCCGCAGCTGGAGGCCCATCTCCTGGCAAAGTGCCCGAGAAGGGAGGCCTCTCCGCCGATAAAATGCCCGCGCTGAAGGCCTATGGCCATGACCTTACCGAACTTTGCCGCGAAGGCAAACTCGACCCCGTCATCGGACGCAAGGAAGAAGTCGAACGCCTCATCCTCATCCTCTGCCGCCGCCGCAAAAACAACCCCGTCCTCATCGGAGAAGCCGGCGTTGGTAAGACCGCCATCGTCGAAGGCCTCGCCCATGCGATCGTCAAAGGCGAAGTTCCCGACAATCTCGCCAAGAAAAAGCTCATTTCCCTCGATCTCACGCTCATGATCGCCGGAACGAAATACCGCGGCCAATTTGAAGAGCGCATCAAAGCCGTCATGGACGAGATCAAAAAGAGCGGCAACGTCCTCATGTTCATCGACGAGCTCCACACCATCGTGGGAGCCGGCGCCGCAGAAGGCGCCATCGACGCTTCCAACATCTTAAAGCCAGCCCTCGCTCGCGGAGAAATCCAGTGCATTGGCGCGACAACCCTCGATGAATACCGCAAACACATCGAAAAAGATGCCGCTCTTGAGCGCCGCTTCCAAAAAATCCTCGTCGCTCCCCCCTCCATCGAAGAGAGCATCCAGATCCTCATGGGCCTCAAACCCAAGTACGAGCAGCACCACCGCTGCTTCTATACCGATGCCGCTGTTAAAGCCGCCGCCTACCTTTCTGACCGTTACATCACCGGCCGGTTCCTGCCCGATAAGGCCATCGACCTCATGGACGAGGCCGGCGCGAAAGCCCGCATCGCCTCCATGCACCAGCCGCAAGATATCACCAAATACGAGACAGAGATCGAAGAAGTGCGCCTGGCCAAAGAAGACGCCATCGCCAAGCAAGAGTATGAAAAGGCCGCCAAACTGCGCGACAAAGAGAAAAACCTCCGCGACGAGCTCCAAAATCAAATCCATCAATGGGAAAACCGCAAAGACGAACAGCAAGTCATCGTCGATGAAGAAGAGATCGCGTTCATCGTCGCTAAACAAACCGGCGTTCCGCTCACCCGCCTCACAGAAGGTGAGACAACGAAAGTCCTCAAGATGGAAGAAGAGCTCAAACAAGCCATCATCGGTCAAGACGATGCCGTCCGCACCGTCTGCAGCTCCATCCGCCGCAGCCGTGCCGACATTAAAGATCCTAACCGCCCCATTGGCGCGTTCCTGTTCCTAGGCCCCACAGGCGTTGGCAAAACGCTCCTCGCCAAACAGCTCGCCATCCACATGTTCGGCGGCGAAGACGCCCTCATCCAAGTCGACATGTCCGAGTACATGGAGAAATTTGCCGTCAGCCGCATGACCGGCTCTCCTCCCGGCTATGTCGGTTACGAAGAAGGCGGACAACTCACCGAGCAAGTCCGTCAGCGCCCCTATTGCGTCGTCCTCTTTGACGAAATCGAAAAAGCCCATCGCGATGTGATGAACCTCCTCCTGCAAGTCCTCGAAGAAGGACGCCTCACCGACGCGTTTGGCCGCAAGATCGATTTCCGCAATACGATCATCATCATGACCTCCAACCTCGGCGCCGACCTCATCCGCGGTCAAACCGAAGTCGGGTTTGGCGCATCTCAAGCAGTCCTTGATGAGAAGAAAATGAGAGCGACGATCAAAAAAGCCTCTGAAAAACACTTCCCGCCCGAATTCCTCAACCGCCTTGACGGCCTCGTCATCTTCAAACCTCTCGACAAAGTCGAACTCCTCAAAGTCATCGACCTCGAGATGAAGAAAGTGCAAGAGCGTCTGACACGCAAGCACCTCCTTCTCACGCTCGATCAGTCAGCCAAAGACTTCCTCGTCCTCAAAGGATACGAGCCCGAGTTCGGCGCCCGCCCGATCCGCCGCGCGATCGAGCGGTATATCGAAGAGCCCCTCTCGGAATGGATCCTACGCAACCCCAATAAGCAAGGAACGCTCCTTTGCTCAGTGAAAGGCGAAGAAGTCTCGTTCCAAGAGCAAGATATGCCAAGCGACGCGAAAGCGCCCCTGGCGCTTGCGGGGCCTGCGGGACAACAAGAGAAGAAATAGCCGTTAATCGTTGACGGCTCTATTTTTTAAAGCAATGAGCGCGATGTCGTAGCATTGGGCTGCGTTATTGAGATATTCTTCTTCCTTTTCCAGGCCGTCTCCGTCGATGACCTTTGCAGCCATTTCTGTCCAAAGTTCTGCCGCATAGAATATCGAGCGAATTTCTAGACAGTTGTTCAATTGTTTGCTTTCAGTGCTGAGCGGGGTCATTAACTTAGCGGCAGTATAGAGATCGCCATCCCGTTCAAATTTCTTTGCTAGTTGGTATATAGCGACTTGTTGCGCAGTCGAATCAATTATCGAAACCATCCAACCCTCCTACCTTTGCAGAAAAGCATACCGTTTTTTCTCGATATACAAATAGCAAAAGAATGTGTAGCAATCCTTACAAAAATGCTTTTCCGTTTTCAGCTTCATGAAGTAAACTCTGTTGCATGCGTTGGTATCTTCTAGCTCTTTTCTTCTCTGCGCAACTCTTCTCGGATAGTTCTTATACTCTGGCAGTGACTGAAGGCGAACCGTCCTCTCTCGTCGAAGGAATGGTCAGCGCCATTACGGGCGACCTTTATATATCCCACGAAGACACCTTTGTTCAAGGAGCTGTACCGCTGCAGCTTGTTCGGCATTATATAAGTGGCGATGGCAGAGGGAAGTTCGCAGGATGGACCTTTTTTAATTACTTCGAAGCCACCTACCAAAGCACTGATGGCCCACCGATTATTACTATCCGAGATATGAATGGAACGCTTTGCCAATACAAAGGTTCTGCTGAAGAAGTGAAAAAGCATTACGAAAGGCGCAAAAAGACAAATGGGAATCTTGCAAAAAGCAGATTTTCTAGCGCCGCGACTCAAATGCCCGGATTCACCAATACATCTCGCGGGCAACTCTCCGCTCTAACTAATCTTAAAAATGGCCATGTTCTCTTAGATGCAGACGCCGGATATTTTACTGTATTCTCAGCAGATGGAACGCAAAGGTGCTATGGGAAAGCCCCTCATCAAGAAGACTTTGTTGCCGTTATTACGAATACAACGAATGAATCATTGAAATACCTCATCCAATGGGAACGCTTACCAACAGGGCCCATCATTTTTTATGGTTACAACAAGAAAAACTCGATCAATTCCATTCGCATCACCAGCCCCGATCATTCCAAAAATTATGCCTCCATTAGCTTCAATTACACAAAAAAGGATGAAAAAGAAGATTGCGAGGCCCACACCAGCGATGGGAAAAAAATCGAATACCGCTACAAGAACCGTCAAAAAGACATTGACAAAGCCGATTCTTTTTGTCTCCGTCACGTTAGTTCTTCAACAACACCTCCAAATGGCCTTGATTATTACGAGATGCACACTTATTGCGGCCCTCTCTTACGCCATTACGGCACAGCAGCCAATCGTTTCTTTAACATCGACTATTATCGTCCCCACCATAATGACGTTGGGGGCGTGGGTGTCCATATCTCGAAACACGACTCTCGCATCACTCGCGTCAAAACATTAAGCGCCCCTGTGGGCACGGATGCCACCCCCCATGTGACGCATCGTTTTTTTTATGACATGGGAAATCGCTGCACTGATGTTCGCCAAATCGACAACACGCTCACACGCTATTACTACTCCCCGAGCTGCGCCTCAACACGATCCAACGTTTTGGGAAAAATGACGCTCACATCCATAGCGAGACCTTCCTTTGGGGAGGCGATGGAACTCTTTTTTGCCGAAGCTTTTTAGATTCTAAAAACAAGCCGTATTTTTCCCGGCGTTTCATCTATGATGGCAGCGGCAATGTTCTCGAAGAAAGATTTTATGGCAATTTCTCCGGCACATCTTCGGGCCCGACAATGGGGAACGACGGTTATCCCTTAGAAAATACGAGCGAAGTCTGTGTCACTAAATTTGAATATTCGCAAGACGGCCGCAACCTTCTCATCCGCAAACAAGAGTCCAACGGCCAAGTTACACTCTTCTCCTATCTTTCGAATGCGACCCTTCTTTCTTCTAAATTTATCTGTGACGGCGACCAGATAAAAATTCGTCAATTCTACGAATATAATAACGATCTCATCTTGACCCGGGAGGTCATCGACAATGGCAGCTCCCCTGATCCTGCTAATCTCTCAGGCGTCACAGTACGAAAAATTAAAACGATCATTCCTATCAGCAGCGGGACGTTCGTCAACATGCCCTATGTCATCGAAGAAAAGTACTGGAATGGCTCTGGAGAAGTTCTGCTCAATAAAATCGGCTTTATCTATGACGGCCAGGGCCGTATCTCCCAAAAACATATCTATGACAGCCAAGGAAACTTTTGTTATGCACTTAAAACCTCCTACGATGGGCACGGCAATCCCGTCGAAGAGACCAACGCCATAGGCCAAGCCGCCAAATATGCGTATGATGAAGTCGACAACTGCATCTTTTCCCAAGATGCTAGTGGAAAGAAGTCTATGCGCATGTCCTATGACTTTTCTAATCGCCTCATTCAAACAGAAGAGGCCGGCATCGATGGGACGAAGCGCATCACTCAGCATCGCTATGACGGCAAGCATAATAAAATTGCCTCTATCGATCCTTATGGGAACGAAACCCGCTATGTCCACGACAACCTTGGCCATATCCTTGAAACCCACCTTCCTTCGTCCACCGATCTTCATCCCGTTCTCTACTCGAGTTATGACGACGCAGGAAGAGAGATAGCCCAAATTGATGCCAACGGGAACACCACGACCAAACAATACAATGCCCGCAATCAGGTAATGTCTGTCACGCATCCCGATGGCACAGAAGAACACTTTATTTACAATATCGATGGCACACTCAAAACCCGCATCGATGCCCTCGGAACAACCACCGGCTACACGTACGATTATTTAGGCCGTCAAACATCCATCACAACCTCCTTTCAAGGCGATATTCTCACCCAAGAGCACTTTACCTATGATGGATTCAATCTCCTTTCAAAAACCGATGCCGAGGGCAATACCACCTATTATTTCTACGATGGCGCAGGCCGTAAAATTGCTGAAGAGCTCGATGGAGAACGCATCAACTACAGTTACGACTCCCTTGGGCGCCTTCATATCGTCCAAAAGGGCGATCTTCTTTCGATCACCGAATATGATCTTCTCAACCAAGTCATCGAAGAAAGAAACGAAGATACTTCGGGCACTCTTCTCACCAAAACCCTCTACGCCTATGATGAAGCTGGCAACCGCTCTTCCATTACAACCTATCCGCATAACAAAGAAGCTAAAGAACACTTCCTCTACGACGCCTTCAACAGGCTCATCCAACAAGTAGATGCCCTAGGCCATACTACCTCTATCGCCTACAACGACCACTACCGGAATACGCAAGGACAATATGTCCTGCAAAAAACAACCACCGACCCCGTGGGCCTCCAAACCATCGAAACCTTCGACGTTTACGGCAGACTCGCGGCGACAGAAGTGTGTAATTCTTTCGGAGAGCTCATCAAACACGAAGAGCAAGCGTTCGATGCAAATGGCAACACCATCTACCATCGAGATTCTCGCCAAGTTGCCACTCTATGGGAATACGATTCGATGAACCGCCCCATTTCTTTGGCTGAAGCTGCCAACACCCCCTCTCAAAAAATCACGCGCTATTCCTACACCCCCATAGGCCAACTGGATCAAACCATCAAACCCGATGGCACGCTCATTCAAAATATCTACGATCCCCTCGGACTCCTCATCGAACTCAAATCCTCCGATATTCATTATTCGTTCCGATATAACCGCCTAGGCCAAGAAATTGAAAGCCGCGATATGCACACCAAGGCCACCGTCCTCCGTACCTACGATTCCCATGGTCGCACCCTCTCAGAGACCCTTCCCCATAATCTAACCATTTCAAAAACCTATGACGACCAAGGGCGGCGCGCGCGCCTTAACTTACCTGACGGCTCCTCCGTCCAATATCTCTATGACGCCCTCTACACTCGCTCCATCCACCGCCTCTCATCCCGAGGAAAGACTCTCTACTCTCACTACTACACAGACTATGACCTCAGCAGCAACCTCCTAAAGCAGCAACTCATTGGAAATGCCGGCACGCTCACAACGACAATCGACCCCCTCCACCGTACCATTGCCACGCACTCCTCTCACTTCTTACAGCAAATCACCGCCTTTGACGCCATCGGCAACATTCTCGCACTCTCTACCCAAAATACTTCGCAGTCCTTTACCTATGACCATCTCTACCAACTCATTTCCGAAAATGCTCACATCTACGCTTATGACTCCCACTCCAACCGCCTACAAAAGGATAACGAACCCTACACCCTTAACGTTCTCAACCAGATTCCCTCCCACTATCAATACGACGACAACGGAAACCCCATCGCTGACCTCGATAACCATTATCAATACGACTCCCTAGACCGTCTAATTTCTGTACAAACGCCGTACCACCGCGTCACCTTTACCTACGACGCCCATCACCGCCGTCTCACTAAAACAACCTACATTTTCGCTGATGCTCCCATGTATGATTGGATTGAACGAGAAACGATCCATTTCCTCTATGATGATGACAAAGAGATCGGTGCAGCCGATGCACACGGCAGCCTCCTCCAATTCCGCGTCCTTCATCCCGATGCCTTATCCGAGCGCGGCGCTGCTATCGCTCTTGAACTCAACCAAAAAACCTATGCTCCCCTCCACGATCTTTTTGGCAATATCATCTCGCTCATTTCCCTTACTGGCGCCCCGATAGAAACCTACTCTTACACCGCCTTTGGCGAGGAACAGATCTTCGATAAAAGAGGCTATTCCCTCAACGTCAGCTATGCCCACAATCCTTGGAGATATGCTTCCAAACGCATCGATGAAGAAACAGGTCTCATCTTCTTTGGCCGTCGTTACTATACGCCCCTGCATGGCCGCTGGTTCACTCCGGACCCCGCAGGCTACGTAGATGGTTACAATCTATACTCCTTCGTCGCTAACAACCCCTTTCTCAACATCGATCTCTACGGTCTTGCCATCGAGCGCTCCTTCGGCCTCAACCCCGACGGTTCCTTTGAAATCCGACAATTCGATCCCATCAAAACTCTGGACCACCAGCCGCCCTCCTACTCCTTGAGCAATTCCTCTTACTCCTATCAGCAGGATTCTCGAGATAATGACTCCAGTTCGCGAGATATTTCACATGTCAAAAATCTAGCTGTTGCCTCATTAGATGCCGCTGGCCGCAGCCTGCGCAATACAAATTCTTTTTTCACTAGCTTAGCTCCCATTTCAAACACTCCTTGGTCCAAGAAAATTAATGTATTTGAGGGCGCTTTTGAATATTGTCATTCTCTGCATCAGAAGCAATTGCATAAAGTCTTGCCAGAGGAAGAGCGTGCCTCTTATTACGACACTGTGGTTTTGGGTGAATCCTTGGTTTTGGATCTAGTTATCGCTAGAAAGGCATCTGGTGAATTGGCATCAGGAGGATTGCGGCATTATATTGGAAAGGCTTTGAACTTTATCCAAGGGCGAAAAATCAACGGGCCTGCTTGCAGCTCTGTTAACGCATTAAAGTTAAAAAATTCTCTCATATCAAAGGAAATATCAGGAGGACATGCTTTTACAAAACATGTCATCACCAGAAATGAATTTGGCGGATTCTCACAATTTGAATTTGAGCAGCACATTAGGAATATAATAAACAATCCAACAGAAATGAAAATATTAACAAGAGGTCGTACAGCCTACTGGCATCAAGAAAGCAGAACAGTCGTAATACGCGATCCCCTTCATCGCGATGGAGGAACAGCTTTTCGACCGACATTAGGGAAAAAATATTACGACGAGGTATTAAAATAAGGAAACATGGAAAATAAAACCTTCAAAGTGAATCTTGAAAAAGATCGTCCAATAATTAACATTCTCGGCGAGATCTGTTGGGGTTTTCAAATAGAAAACTTTGAAAAGAAAATAGGCGTAAAGAAAGAAATCGCTGAAGCTTTACTAGAAAAGTTGTTAAAAGAAGAAAAAACAGGAGTCGTTGAAGTATTCCTCACCGAAAGTGATGTTAACATTATCAAAAGAGCTTTTACAGAGGTCTCCAGGGAGATCGAGAAATGGGAATTCCCTATACGGCTAGGCATTTCTCTAGAAGAGGCATCACAAATTGAAATTTTAAAACCAGAAAACAACTAACAAACTAAAGCTAGCAAATAAAATAATTTTGCAACAAAAAAAGATATAATACTGCTAACATCTCACCTGGAAAATTGCCTCAATCATTCCTACATCTACAAAAAAAGCACAAAAGTTAATGAAGGCCATTAAAAATGAAACTGATTAAATTAAATGAAGATGAATTTAAATACATATCTTCCGCTTCATTTTTATCTGAAAAATTACGTAAAAATCTAACTCAAGGTCTTCAGAACAATAGTCCCCCTTATTTATTGAATCTTTCCGAAGATATTGCAGATGAATATAGAGATCTTTTCGGAGAACAACTCCAAATAAATGAGTTTGATGAAAATTATGAACTCACTAAAGAGGGAGCCATCCTTGAATCGTTAATTGATAAATTTTTTTGTGGATGAGACCTTTTTTTTCTCACACATAATGCCAATTAAGGAGCCTCTAGCAAGCTGTTTCTAGGACGAATTTTACAACCGACGCGATGTTCCATATTTCTTTTTCAAATGCCTTAAATTTATGGCACAAATTATCGCTGTCAGTGACATAAGTTTTCATCTCTTTCGCGGCCATTTCAGATAAAGCTTCGCAGCTTAATTGAGAAGTCTCAGAGGATTTTTCAGAGCCTTCTGATGGCAAAGGAAGAAAATATATGTTATAGTCCGTAAAACCCCGTGTGTATTTTCGAACATTTGCTTCTAAACTCTTAGGATCTATGGCTTGTCCACTGAAAAATGTTTCCACAAAAGCCTTTTGCCTATAAGCCCGAAGTTGGATGTTAGCTGGTTCTGGCGTCATAGGATCTATTTCTTTTAATACATCCTCTTTGACCTGATTGATAATCGCCCGGTCATATCCTTCGAGCCTTATCCGCTTTGTTATCTTTAGATGAGTAATTAATACTCCTTCTTTATCGTATGCTTGATTAGCGCTTGTGCCGATAATATCCCTTTCGTCAAAATAGAGAGAAACAAAATTGGCCATATGTTTTGGAATCGCAATTCCTCCGAACAAATAAACGTTCAATTTTCTCTGTTCTTCAGGATTTAGCTTTATTAAAGCCAGCCTTGTGATTTCCGTTCCATGGCTATGAGCAAATAACGCCACACGCGATTTTAATTGCAATTTCAAACGGATTTGTTCGACCAAGAAATTCGCTAGAGCAGCTTCGCTTTCGACTTGAGCAGCAGAGCCAAAATTGAAGTATCCCGACACCTTTGTAAAATTATATACAATTGTTACAACACGCTCATTGAACGCCTTTGAAATGAGGCTCGCCTGTTCCATGGCTTGTTCTTGTGAAGATTCAATCCCATTACAATACATCAGCTGGAATTGTGCTGGTGTGGCTGGATGCTTTCCAATATCAAAAACCGCTAAATTACTCATAAACCCTGCCTTTGGCTAAAATGAAAGACAATACTAGCAGAATCTATACCTATAACTAAAGTAAAGAAATTATTTTAATAGCAGCTCAAAGCGCCTATGTGCATGGTCATAACATTCTCATGATGAAAGACTTGGAGTTAAAACACAACTCGCTGATTCTAAGTGGCTAAATACTTCACAAACCAGAGCTCTGCAAGCCTTGCCGCTTGCTCCAGCGTTCCCGCTTCTTCGAATAGATGCGTCGCCCCCGGAATAATCTGCATATCTTTCACGCAGCTCAGAAGCTCGTAAGCTTCTCTGTTCATCTCTATCACGGGAGCATCATCGCCGCCTACGATGAGAAGCGTCGGCGCTTTTACCCTGGGCAAAGCCTTTGCTGCCAGATCAGGACGTCCACCCCTCGATACCACCGCCCCAATCTTCGGATCTCCTGCAGCAGCGATCAGCGCCGCGGCAGCGCCGGTGCTCGCCCCAAAATACCCGATCTTCAGTCCCCTCGCCTCCGGCTGTTTTCGCAGCCATTCCGTAATCCCCACCAGTCTTTTCGCCAAAAGTTCGATGTTAAATCTTTCTTCGACTTTATCTTCTTTAGGCACGAGCAAATCAATGAGCAGCGTTCCTAAATCGCTTTCCCTGAGGTGCTCAGCGACAAATTGATTTCTTGGGCTTAAGCGGCTGCTTCCGCTCCCATGAGCAAAAATGACAACCCCTTTAGCCCCTGGAGGGATTAAAAGATTTCCTTCTAAGGTGACATCTTGAAGCTGGACTTTCATCGTCATAGAATTATTACATAATATCCTTTATAATTCTTTCCTATGAAAAGAGTAATTGTCGGCATGTCGGGAGGAGTTGATTCTTCGGTATCAGCCCTGCTTCTTAAGCAGCAGGGATACGAAGTCACAGGCCTCTTCATGAAAAATTGGGAAGAGACGGGTCCCGATGGACAATGCCACGCCACCCAAGATTACGAAGATGTCGCCAAAGTCTGCGATCAGATCGGCATTCCCTACTACACTGTCAACTTTGCTCAGGAATATTGGGACCGCGTTTTTTCGCTTTTCATCGAAGAGCTTAAACTCGGATATACTCCCAACCCCGATGTTCTCTGCAATCGCGAGATCAAGTTTAAAGCCTTTTTTGAAAAGGCCCTCACCCTCGGCGCCGATTATATCGCGACAGGCCACTATGCCCAAACAAAAGACGGCCGCCTTCTTTGCAGCACCGATAATGATAAAGATCAGACCTATTTTCTCTATACCGTCAAAGACCGCATTCTTTCTCAAACGCTTTTTCCGATCGGCCACTTGACCAAGCCCGAGGTCCGCGCCCTAGCATTAGCGCACAACCTTCCTACCGCTGAGAAAAAAGACAGCACCGGCATCTGCTTTATCGGCGAGCGTAAGTTCAGCACCTTTCTCAATCGCTACATCGCCTATCAGACCGGCCCCTTTCAGACCATGGACGGCCGCACCGTGGGCGAGCATAAGGGCGTTGCCTATTATACGATCGGCCAGCGCAAAGGTCTTGCCATCGGAGGGCCCGGCGATGCGTGGTTCGTTGTCGCTAAAGACACAGCGCGCAACATCGTCTTTGTCGAGCAAGGCGCCGATCATCCCGCCCTCTATCGCGACCATCTTACCGCAACCGACATCAGCTGGGTCCATGCACCGCCCTCGCTTCCGCTGACCTGTACCGCAAAAATCCGCTACCGCCAGCCCAGCCAGGAGTGCACGATTGAAAAAATGGAAGACGGCCGTCTTTTTGTGAAGTTTCCCTCGCCGCAGCGTGCAGTTACTCCACGCCAATCCATCGTCTTTTACGACGAGAGGATCTGCCTCGGAGGAGCTATCATCGAAGAATAAAACCTTGTATCTTTGATTATCATAAGGAGAGTCAACTCATGATCAATACAACTCAAACACAAGTTCAGAAAAAAGTAAAAAGACCCTTCACAATCGAAGCCCTAATCCTGATGTTCAATAGCATTCAATTGCATATTGACAAGGCCTCTGGTGCAGCAACCGCTCTAGATTTGCGATTACGCGCGATTGCTCAATTAGAACCTAAGGTGCAGGCTGCATTAAAAAAGAAAAAAAGGCCACCTTATCATCAAGCAAAACTTTCCCACTTGATTGAAGCTATTCTCGAGGTTTTCCCAGACCAACTTAGTCTAACTGAGCAGGCCAAACTCCAGAATTGTCGACAACCAAGAAATAAAGCCACCCATGGGAGCTTTGCTGAACTAATGATTGAATTAAATGGAAAAGCTCCCAGCAGAGAAATTGATCGCAAAACTCTGAAACCAAAACCACTAGCTGAAGATGATATAATTGAAGGAGCAATATGCATAGAACGGAATGGTGGTCTTGAAGATTTTTCTCGCAGAGCAAAAGAAGCAATTGAAATTCTTGAAAAGAAAGTTATGCGTTCTCTTCAGCCATAGGAGTAATACATGAGCAGTGAAAAATTGATCAATTTAATGGAATCTTCCCAAACTTCCACAAAGAGTCCATGGGAATGGCTTTGTAGTACAGAAGCTGCTAATTTTGCCATGGTATTACTTGCAATATTTGCTGTTGTCGCTTTTTTCTATGGCCCATATTTGATTAGAAGATGGAGAGCAGAAAAATCTGCAGAAAAAATGAGTGACATTGCCGAATATGGATTAAATAATTTGCATGTATTTTTAGACGAAATTAAGAACTGGATTATATTTGGAGAGAGCTTTGTTTATAGTAAGAACTCTCAAGCAAACATTCAGAAAAAAGAAATGCTCCCTGAAAAAGAGAAGAAAGAGTTCATAGAGTCTCTAAACAATGATCCTTTAGAAGTAAATAATTACTGCAAGTCAGGGATTAAAATTGTAAAAATATTACGCGAAATAATATACCGCGTAAAACGCTTATCAAATCCCCAAATCGATGAAACTCTCCAAAGTTTAGAGAAATATACAAGCCAGTTACCTACTCAGCTATTTAATGCACACTCTTCTACCAGCCCTCTTGAATCCAAGGAGAAGTCAATTGAGTACCTAAGAAGTGCTCCAAGCAAGATCGAAAAAGATTGTTCATTGATCCATGATATGCTCATTGACTATCTTATGTTTAGAAAAAGAAAAAAATCGAAATCATAATTAAAAATAAAGAAAACTCCGCCGAGTAGAGCCCTCGGCGGAAACGATGTTTAACCGTTGCGCACTTTGCTGTGGTGGCGGCCATAGTAATAATATATGAAACAGCCGATCACCATCCAGATGATGAACTGCATCCAGGTAACGCCTGGAAGCGCGATCATCTGAGCCACGGTGAAGATCGTGCCCAGTAACGGAACCCAGGGCATCCACGGCGTCTTGAACGGACGGTGGAGGGTCGGCTGCGTAAAGCGCAGGACCAACACGCCAAAGCACACGAGTGCAAAGGCGAGGAGCGCGCCCATCGAGGTCAATGTTCCCAGCAGCCCGACTGGTAAAAATCCGCTCATCACCATGGCAATGAGGGTCACAACGATCGTCGCAAAGAACGGCGTACGGAACTTGGCATGGATCTTTCCGAATGCTTTCGGAATAAGTCCATCGTGCGCCATCGTATAGAAGATCCGCGCTTGGCCCATGGCCATGATCAAAATGACCGAAGTAAAGGCAGCGAGGATGGCTATTTTTGCAACGTAGCGCAGCCACACAAAGTTGGGTCCGAGCGCATCGACCGCAACAGCGACGGGGTCGCTGACGCCGAGCATCTTGTAGCTCACAATGCCAGTGAGGAGGAGCGAGAAGATAACGTAGACGACTGTTGAAATCGACAGCGATCCGAGCATCCCGATAGGAATGTCTTTCTGGGGATTTTTCGCTTCTTGCGACATCGTCGCAACGGCATCAAATCCTAAGAACGCAAAGAAGACGATCCCAGCGCCGCGTAAAATACCGCTGATGCCGAACTCTCCGAAGACGCCTGTATTGGGAGGAATGAACGGTGTCCAGTTGTCTGTTTTAACAAAAGCCACCGTGCAAGCGATGAACAGCACGATGATGCCGAGTTTAACGACAACGAGAATATTGTTGAGGAATGCCGCCATTTGTACGCCGCGGGCAATGAGGATGCCGAGCAAGGCGATGATGACCATGGCTGGAAGGTTCATGATCCCTTCTGTGCCTATCCATCCAGTCTGTACGCTATGAGCGATAGGCGCTGCGGAAATAGCTGCAGGAAGGGTTATTCCAAAGTCTTTGAGGAGGCTTGCTAGATACCCCGACCAGCCGCTGGCAACGGTTGCGACAGAAAATAAAAACTCGAGGGACAGCCCCCATCCGATAATCCAAGCGACAAACTCGCCCATCGTAGCGTAAGCATACGTGTAAGCGCTTCCAGCAATCGGGATCAGAGCAGCAAACTCGGCATAGCATAGCGCGGCAAAAAAGCAGCTGATCGCAGCGATGATGAAAGATATAACAACAGCGGGGCCCGCAGCGTTCGCTGCAGCCTCACCTGTCAAGACGAATAGACCGGCGCCGATAATGGCTCCAATGCCGATCGCAGTCAAGTTCATCGGACCTAAAGTACGTTTAAGACCGTTTTTGTTATCGGAAGCTTCTTTTAGAAGCGACGCGATTGATTTTCTTGCGAAAAGTCCTTTTTTCATATTTCCTTATTGTGTGATAGTCGCTTCCCACTCTTTAACATAAGAGAGAAGCTCCGAAGAATGGGGTTTTTTTTGAAGATAGGCCAAGTTTTTTTCTTGGCTGCTGAAATGGGCAATTTTAGCTAGCAAATGAAGATGGCTTTTGTCCGATGAGGAAAAAAGGAAAAAGAGCGTGTGGACTTTTTTTCCATCGAGGGCGCCATAGTCTAAAGGATTTTTAGGGAAGACGGTGATGATCACGTCTGCGCCTGGATGCTCGAGCACCGGATCCCGGGGATGCGGCACGGCAATGCCGTTGTTGAGCGCTGTCGGCATCATCTCTTCGCGATCCAGGAGAAGATCAGCGATCACTTCGGCATCGAGGCCGACGCGTGTGGCGATCTCTTTGGAGACGGCTGTAATCACTTCTTCTTTTGTTTTTCCCGGCACGTCGATGATTGCGCCGCCTTTGTGCATGGCCCGATAAAAACTGAACTGCTGCGATCCAGTGGCCGGTGGGTAAATCTGTTTTTCTTCAAACGGCGTGAACCCGTCTTGGTTCATCTGCAGTTTGCAGCGCATCATCCAATCTTCGATCTCGCTTTTATCGAATCGATATTGATGGTTGAGCAGGTAAGCAGGGATTTTACGATCTTTGAGCCATCTGCGGATAGTTGTTTGAGAGACGTTGAGGAGCTCGGCTACATCTTTGATCTTCAGGTCCATAATTTTTTAGCATCCTTGAAAAAGAGCAATCACTTGACTTGCAGACGTCGCCTTGAGAAGGTTAGCGCGTCTTTCAGGATCTTTGATCGCCGCTGTGAGACGCGATAAGATCTTTAAGTACTCTGTCTGCCTATTATCAGGCCCCCCGATCATAAAAATCAAATGCGCAGGCAGTCCGTCTATGGCGTTCCACTCGATGCCGCGTCCGCTTTGGATACCGATGGCGATAAAAAAGTCATCATAGCCTTGAAGTTTTGCGTGAGGGACCGCAACGCCGAGGCCGATGCCTGTTGAAACAAGTTTCTCCCGTTGTAAGATCGCCTGTTTGAAAGCCTCTTTTTCTTTGAGCTTATGGGATTGATCGAGGGCGTCGATGAGGGCATTGATTGCTTCTTCTTGTGTCGTAACATCTAAAAAGACCACTTGCCGGTCATCGAGATAGTCGGCGATGGACATCTCTTTTCCTTTTCTGAATAAATTTCGAAGCTCTACGAGAAGATGATTAATGCGTTCCAGTATGGCCAAATCCACTCTCCCCTCTTGCCGTTACAGCAAGGTTCTCTTTCGTCACAAAAAACGCACGATAGACCGGCGCCAAAACAATTTGCGCGATACGCATGCCTGGAGTGATCGTGAGAGGCTCTTTTCCATGATTAATTAAGATAACACCGAGCTCGCCTCGATAATCTGCATCGATAGTGCCGGGAGAATTGATAACAGTGATACCGTGCTTCAACGCAAGTCCGCTGCGAGGTCTTACTTGAATCTCAAAACCGGCAGGAATTTCAAAACGCAGTCCCGTGGGAATGAGCGCTCGTTCCCCGGGCTGCACGACAATTTCTTTGTCGAGATGCGCCCTCACATCCGCTCCTGCGGCCAAAGATGAAGCATACTCAGGTATCGCTCCACCTTCTTCAACTTTGATCGGTACTTCTAACTGTTCAAGTGACATGTGTTAACTCTTGCTCGGAAAAGTCCAGCAGTTCCTTAAACTTTTGAGGCAATTTTGCGAGAGGCTCCAAATCTGATTCATCTAAAAACTCTCGTTCGTTGTCCATCAAAAAGCTCAAGAAAAATGATAACTTATCTTTTAGCTGATGTCGATTTAAAATGCAATCGATCATCCCTTTTTCGAGTAAGAATTCAGATTTTTGCGCTTTCGGGGGTAGTTTCTGTCCAATTGTCTGTTCCACGATGCGGGGTCCGGCAAAGCCGATCAAGGCATCCGGCTCTGCGATGATCACATCGCCTAGCGATGCGAAAGAGGCTGTGACTCCTCCGAGGGTCGGATTCGTCAGCACGGAAATAAAAGGCAATCCAGCTTCATGCAATTTCGCCAAGGCCGCCGACGTCTTGGCCATCTGCATCAGAGACAGCACCGATTCTTGCATCCGCGCCCCACCCGATGCCGATACGATCACAACAGGCATGCGGCGTCTAATCGCCAGCTCAACGAGCGACGTCAGCCTTTCGCCGACGACCGATCCCATCGATCCTGCCATAAAACCAAAGTCGAGTACGCCCAAAGCTGTGGGCCTTCCATTGATCTTGCAAGTCCCCACAGCCACAGCCTCATCGCGGCCGGTCGTCTTTTTCGCCTTCTCCAATCTCTTGGTATAGGGCTGCTCATCGACGAATGTGAGAGGATCGACTGCCTTAAACTCGGTAAATTTTTCTTCAAACGAGCCTTCGTCCGCTAACATCTCTACTCTTTGAAGGGCCGACAAGCGGTAATGATAACCACATTTTGTACAGCACTGAAGGTTCTTTTCCACCTCGTTCACATGGATCATTTCGGTGCATTCAGGACACTTGATCCAGCCGCTGTAGCCGTCCCGCTTCGACTGAATTTTAATTTTTGGTCTGTTCCAAGAAAATAATGCCATAATTTGTGCCCTACTATATCAAAGTTTAAGATAGAAAACAACCGCTGCAAAATATTTACTTTGCACCAGCATACCTTTCTTCGACGTTTTTCCAGTTCACAATTTTCCAAATATTTTTTACATAGTCAGCTCTAACATTCTTATACTGAAGATAATAGGCATGCTCCCATACATCGATGCCCAAAAGAGGCACTAACCCCGTTGTACTCAAGGGATCCTGGTTGCTGCAGGCAGCGATCGCGAGCCTTCCTTTTGCCTTATCATAGCCTAGCCAGCCCCATCCAGAACCCTGTATCGCCACCGTTGAGGAGCTCATCACTTCGATCAATTTATCCAATGATCCAAATTCTTTCTTGATAGCCTCGAGAAGATCGCCCTTAGGTTCGCCGCCCTTCGGGGTTAAGTTTGTCCAAAAAATCGAGTGGTTCACATGACCGCCCCCGTTGAACCGGATCGCCGGCTGCAGCGCGATCATCGCTGCGACATCGCCTTTTTTCTCTGCTTCGACATATTTTTCCAACGCAGCGTTCAAATTATTGACATACGCTTGGTGGTGTTTGGTGTAATGGAGTTCCATGATTTGGCCCGAGATAACGGGTTCGAGAGCTCCAAAATCGTAGGGGAGCTCAGGGAGCTTGTATTGCATAAGGCCTCCTTAAAACTTGTAACCTTCAGCATATCCGAACCCCCAAAAAAAGAGGAAGGTAAAGTTCCTAATGGCTATAATCCAAACATGCTTTGTCGGATTATTCTATCCATCTGCCTTCCCTTCTTCCTCATGGCCTCGCCGGCCCCTGAATGGGCCCATCCTGCAGACTTTGCCCTGCATCCCGTCCCCATCGATCCTTCTCAAAACAGCCTTCAATGCCTTCTCAAAGAAAGACAGCAGCACAAAGAAGAACATACGACCTTCGCCCACTTTGCTATTAAAATTCTCTCTTCCAGCGGGGTCCATCAAATCTCGCAGCTTAATTTTGACTACGATCCCGCCTTCCAAAAAGTGGACGTGCACACCCTCCGCATCTATCGCGACGGAGAGTGGCTCGATCGCCTAGAAACATCCCGCCATAACACTATTCAGCGCGAAGAAAACCTCGATCAAAACCAATACAACGGCAACCTTTCGCTCGTCTATTTTATCGATGACATCCGCGAAGGCGACATCCTTGAATACGCCTATTCCACCATTGGAGAATCTCCCATTTTTTCATCCCATCTCTACACGATCTTCAAACTCCAGCACGAACAGGCCATCGAAAAAACCTCATATAAAATTCTGGCCCCTCCTGATACGCCTCTCCGCTTCAAAAACTTTAACACCTCCCTAGAACCCACGGTTACAGATCTCTCCCCCGACCTTCGCGAGTGGGCATGGCAAACAAACACTTCGGCTCCCTATTCATTAGAGCCCTCTCTTCCCGATTGGTATTTTCCGATGGCCCATGTCGAAGTCAGCGAGTATAACAATTGGCAAGAACTGGCCCAGACAATCGCTCCCCTTTATGCCCTTCCAGAGCTCGCCTCGCCCGAGATGAGCGCGCTCACGGAAAAATGGAAGTCCGCCGCTGCGCATCCCGCTAAGCGCGCCCTTCTAGCTCTCCGATTTGTGCAAGACGAAGTTCGTTATCTGGGCTTTGAAGAAGGCGTCGGCGCCTTCAAGCCCGCCGATCCCTCCGTCACCCTCCAACGGCGCTTTGGAGACTGTAAAGATAAGACCTTTCTCCTCCACGCTCTTTTACACCAAATGGGCATCGAGTCCATTCCCTTGTTAGTCCACTCCCGCCAGGGCAAAAGCCTTCCCGAGTCTCTTCCGCTGCCCGGACTATTCGATCATATTATTTTGCAGATCAAAATCGGAGAAGCCGCTTACAACGTCGATCCCACCCTCAACCTCCAAGGCGGCTCCCTCGAAAGCACCATTTGCCCCCTCTACCACTTTGGCCTTTTGACCAGTCCGGATACAACAGACCTCACCCCCATCCCCGAGCGCCCCCGAAAACCCGAAGAAATCGATACCTCCATCACCCTTGTTTCTGAAGACACCGCGCATCTCACCATCCGCCAGACCTTCCACACCTCGCGCGCTGACATGTACCGCGACATGCTCAACTGGAAAGGCATCAAAAAAGTCTCCGATGACGATCTCCATGAGATCCAAGAAATTTATGGCGGCGGATCCGAGCTGAGCCCTCTCACCTTTACCGACGATCGGGAAAAAAACATTCTCACCATCACCAAGTCCTACATCATCCCCACACGCCATAGCGCAGGACAAAAAGTCCTCGATATCTTTTCCTTTACCTTGCGCGATTATCTCCTCACTGGAATCAACCCTGCCCGCTCCTCTCCTCACGCCCTAGCCTATCCCCTTTGGGTCCAAGAACACATCCACATCGATAACCCCTACCACACCTATCACTCAGCTTCACAGCACAGCCGCTCTGACCACGATTCCTTTTTCTATAATTACTCCTACAACTTTGCGGGCCACACCGCCGACTATCGCCACGAACTCAAGAACCTGCGCGACCACATAGCTCCTGACCACCTGCGCGACTACTGGGAACAAACCCGCGGCATCACGCGCAATATGTTTATTGAACAGACCATCGCCGCACCCCAACCCTCCTTGTCCCACCTTTGGAGCGCTTTCTTCTTTTTACTATGGATCGCCTTAGTGTTTTTTTCCCGCCACAGCCCCTCCACGCTCGAACTCCACCTCCAAAGAGCCTGGAGGTTCTACTCCCTTTTCATGTTCATTTTCCTTTACAACATCACCCCCAATGCCGGGCTCTACACCATCTCTATCCTTGCCCTCCTCCTATGCGGAAAACTCTTCCAGCAGCGCATCTTCAACAAAAAATCTTCCCAAGACATCGCCCTCGCTCTCGTTGCCTTAGCCCTGCACATCGGACTCGTTGCTTACCTTGTCTATCCCTCATCCTGGGAACGCGCCGGCCCCATTATTTTGACCCTGCTCTACCTTGGCGCAGCCGCGCGCCACCTCCTCCTCGCCCGTAAATTCCTCTCGCAGGACATCGAGATCCTTAGCGCATAAATTGCAAAATTCTTTCTACTTAGATATCCTTGCACAAAGCAGGAGTCATCTTGAGAATCTTTTTAGCCATCCTTTTTTTTCTCATCACCCTTCTCCAATCCCTCTTCTCCGCAGAAGATCGCGTCAACTACGAACCGCTCTACGCTGGATCCCTCCTCGCCTTCTTTCCCAACAACATTCCCCCGGGGCACCTCTCCATTCAACCCTATATCTACTACACCCGCACCAACGCCATCTATAATCACCACTGGTCTCCTCAAACCATCAAAAACGTCGACCTCGCAACTCTTTCCGTTTCTTTAGAAACCGGGATCACCCCCTATCTTGATTTCACCCTCATCCTCAATGACACCTACAATCGCTCCGGAAGCCGCCATACACTTCTTTGCGCGGATACCGAAGCCTATTTGGGCTTCCAAGTCACCACTAATAAAAAAGGAACCCTCGTCCCCGACTTCCGAGTTCTCTTAGGCGAAAGCTTTCCTACCGGCAAATATAAAAACCTCAACCCCAAAAAACTGGGAAGCGACATTTCTGGAACAGGCTCTTATGAAACAATCCTCCTCGTCGTCGTCCGCAAAATATTCTACGTTCCCAAACATCCCTTCGACATCAACCTCAACCTCTTCTACGTCCTTCCCGCTAAAACCCATGTCGACAACCTCAGCGTCTATCTCGGCGGCCCTGGCACACACGGCACCGTCCGGCCTGGCAATGAGTTCATCGTCAACCTCGCCATCGATTACAGCCTCACCCGCTACTGGGCCCTCGGGCTCGACGCGCACTATGTTCATCAAAATCGTTCCCGCTTCTCTGGAAAGACCCTTCTCCCCGCCGGCCTGCCCTCCTCAGAAATCTTTAGCCTGGCCCCCTGCCTCGAGTATAGTTATTCCGACGACTTTAGCTTAGCGGGAGGATTTTGGTTCTCCGTCGCCGGCCGCAACGCCGTCCAGTTCCGCAGCGCCGTCTTCAACGTCTATTATTTTTTCTAACACAAAATTTATCCATCCTTTACATTGCGTAAAATACTTCGATTTAATAAAATTAGTCTGACTTCATTTTAAAAGTTTTTAAATCAGGATTATCGATGCGTCGATTTATATTTGTTATTTCAATAATTCTTAGCGTATTTTTTATAGTCAACCAGCTGCAAATTCGAAACGTTAAAAAAAGACTTGTCAATCATCGAAAAACCGTAAAGAAGCAAGAAGTCGCCCGCAACGAACCTACGCCCAAATACTCCAAAATAACTCTCCCTCCCCAACTACAAGCCCTCCCCTTGGCCGATGAGTCGGGCATCGTTCTCGGAGTGAAGAACATCTCTGTCCCCGGCATCAACGCCCCCTATAATCCCTCGATTATAAAATACAAAGATCATTACGCGATGGTATTCCGCTACGATGTTTTGGATAAAAAATGTAAGCAACCCTTTTATACTTATGTAGGCTGCACCGAACTAGATAAAAATTTTTACAACATAAGCAAACAGCCTAAAAAGATCGATACCGGCAGCAAATTTTCAGAAGATGCCCGCATCATCCAGTTAAAAGATGACTATTATCTCATCTTTAATGATCTTTCGCCTGCGCCCAACAATTACTACTGCCGCACCATGCGGATGGCCCAAGTTGATTTAAGCACAGGCCAAACGAAAAATGCATCTAACTACGACCTTCACTTTAAACCCATAGAAAAGAATTGGGCCCCTTTTGTCTACAACGACTCCATCCATTTTGAGTATTCCCTAAACCCCCATAAAATATTAGAAGTCCCAGATCCTAAGAAAAGCGATCTTGCCCATTTGACCTTTCCCAACAACCCCTATTTCCAGCATTTCTCCTGGCCGAGCACTTGGGGCGAGATGCGTGGAGGGTCCCCCGCCCAGCTCATAGATGGACAATATGTAGGGTTTTTCCACAGCTTCTTTCGAGATAAAGATAATTTTGCTTGGTATGTCATGGGCGCCTACACCTTTGAGCCCACACCCCCCTTCCGCATCACCGCAGTATCCAGCCATCCCATCTTGTTTCAGGGAATCTACGAAACTTCAAGGCGCAACACAGGCAATCCGCGCCACCATGTGATCTACCCCGGCAGTTTCGTAGTCGAAGAAACAGCCGACCGCAAACTGATCCACCTCGCCTGCGGGGAAAATGACAGCACAATAAAAATCGTCACCCTCGATAAAGAAAAATTGCTCAACAGCCTAAAGCCCGTTGCTCCCAAAGGGAAGTCTTAAATGCCCCGAGCGCGCTTGAGCATCATCGCCTCCCTCATTTGCTGCTTCGTATTCCTATCCTCGTTTTTCTTGGACAAACAGCCCGACCTGACCATCTTCGGCTTCTGCAACATGGCCGATGGCGTCGGCAGGCAATCCCCGGAACTCATCGAAGCATTTAAAGAAGAACTCTCCATCAATTTTATTCCCACTCGTCAGAGCAAGCTCACCGACGTTCCCAAAAGCATCAAAAAAATCCTCAAAGGCAAAAATCAGGACCTGGGAAAAGTCATCCTCTTTGAAGATCTTATTTGGTGGCCCGGCGAAGAGAAATTTCGCAAGCTGGATTTGCCCGAGGCTAAAAAAAGCATCAAGATTGCTTACTCGATGTTCGAGTCCACCCAAATCCCGCCCGAATGGGTCATCATCCTCAACAACTATTTTGACGCCGTTGCAGTTCCCGACCGATTTCTGATCGATGTTTATGAGAAAAGCGGCGTTAAGATCCCCATATTCGAACTTCCCCTCGCCCTCAACCTTGACAGATACCTCGCAAAACCCCTCAAAACCCATCGCCGCTCGCCCCTCGTCTTCGCCAACTTTAGCGCCAGCAGCGATCGAAAAAACCAGCTCCTTCTCATCCGCGCCTTTGCTAAAGCTTTTGGCGACCGCGCCGACGTCCTCCTCCGCATCAATAGCCGGTCCGGAGAACCCCATGTACGCGAAGCCATCACCAAAGAAATCGCCGAGCTCAACGCCACGAACATCGTCTTCACCCAGTTTAACTTATCTCAAGAAGAGTATCTTAACCTCTTCGACCAGGTCGATTGCTACGTCAGCCTTTCCAAGGGAGAAGGATTTTCCATCCAACCCCGAGAGGCCATGGCGCTCGGCATCCCCGTTATCGCCACCGATAACACCGGACAAAGCACCATCTGTCAAAGCGGCCTTGTCAAGTCCGTCGACTCTCCTCATCAACAACCCGCCCTCTATCCTTGGGGCGATTACTATGGCTATTCCTTTAACTGCTCCCTAACCGATGCCGCCGATGCCCTGCGTGACATGTACGACCATTATGACGACTACCTAAACAAGGCCCCCATGTCCCGGACCTGGGCGAAGCAATATCAATACGAAGCCCTCAAGCCCCTCTACCGTTCTCTTCTCCATCCCCAAAAAGTCCTCCTCGGGCCCGTGAACCAGCTCACGCCCGACGGCTTGATAACCACCTCACCCGAACTCGCCGCAAAGTACCAAAGTCTGTTTCCTTAACATTTGTTATTATTTCTAGCGATCCCTTACAATCGCTTCCATATGACGCAGAGGTTGCAAGGATCGACACTTTCCCAGCACCACAAAGCCGCTGCCGCAGAAGCTGACAGCGAGCTTACCCGCTGGTTTGAGCGTTTTCCGCAAGGCCGCGATTCTCGCCTGTTAGAAAATTTCCCCATTCTCTTCCTTTTCGCCAGCACGGAATTTCTCGACCATCGGGAACCTCACCATCTTTTCCGGCTCATTCTTTCTCTTCACGTCATTGAACAAAAGTTAGGCCGATGCCTGACCCAATCTCCTGAGAGCCGGCACATAGAATTTAAAATCTTCCCCGCAACTCTTTTTTATCCCTTTTCTTCCAAAAAAGTCCTCGGCTGCACCGTAGGAGCTTATCTTCCCGATCCCAATGACCGCTTCGATGAACAATCCCTTTTTGCCGCGATACAGAAAATCATCGGACCCGTCCACTTTATCTCAGAAAGCATCTACCGCCATCCTGTCAAAAATAAAAACTTTCATCTCCTTTATCTCGAATTGGAAAAAAGAGACGCCCCTTTCACCCTCTATCATCGAAAATCTCTCCAAGCAAACCTCAAACAACAGCTGCTGCACACCATCCCCAAACTTTTTCCCGCCGTCTTCATGCGCCGCAACCAAGAAGAAGTATTTAAGAACATCCTGCTCCTAAGCCAGCAAATAAACTCTGCTCACGATTTGCCCCAGGTCATGATTTCATTGGAAGAACAAACTTCTGAAGAGATTATTTTTTTGATTACCCTTGTCACAGTAGAAAAACCTCTTTTCTTTGACCCCAATCTCATCATTGAGCGCCAACAAGTCGTGCGAAACTTACCCTCCGGCGAAAGCCTAAGGGCTTACCTTCTGCGTCTATCCCTTCCGCGCGAACCCTCTCTTTTTCGATCCAATGGATCATTGAATTTCTATTCAGCTCGAGAAAAAGCCTCCAAAAAACTCCAATCCTTCCTTGGAGATTTTCGCGATTGCAACGGAGGCCTCCTCATCAAGCAAAGCGAACACTTGCAAAACCTTAGAGAGGCTTTTCCCTCTGTAGACGCCGAGCTAATAGAGACATTTTTTTATTCCTTATCTCCCTTAGAAAAGCAAGCGACCATTCCAACTCCCGCCCTATCGCAATTTTTTGCCTTCTTCCTAGAAGGAACACAGCTCCCCCCCTCCGAAACTTATCAAATCCGCTCCTCTGAGTCCCATGAGCTTTTCTTTGCCTCCATCCAAAGCATATTTTCTATGAACAAAGATATGCTCTCCCTCCCTTCTCATCCTTCTCTAATCGATAAAGAAGTCATCTCAAGCTGCACAACTGTTGGAGGCATGACATATGTCAGTTACATGATCCTCAGGCCCCAGCCCCACGATTGTACTAATCTCCTTGATCTCATCCGCGAAACAGCCCAGTCATGGCACCACCAGCTTGCCAGCCAGAAAATCGTTCGTGTCGCCCTCGAAGACAAAATTTCCTCCCTTGACCCGCGCATAGGGGGAGACAACGCCTCTCCACCCATCCTCAAAATGCTCTTTGAAGGACTAATGAGGCTCGATCGAGAAGGAAAGATCCAACCCGCCATCGCACGTGATGTTTCAATTTCAAACGATGCAAAAAAATATACCTTCCATCTTCGTCCCTCGGTTTGGAACGATAAAACATCCCTCACCGCACATGATTTCGAATACTCCTGGAAAACACTCCTCTCTCCTCACTCTCAGACAGCTTTTGATTATTTCTTTCATCCCATTCTTTTTGCTAAAGAAGTAAAAAACGGAGTCCTCTCTCTAGATCAACTAGGCGTTCGCGCCCTTGATGACCTTACTCTCGAAGTCAAACTTGTCTTTCCCACACCCTATTTCCTCCAACTCACTGCCCACCCCCTCTACTCCCCTATCCATCGCCAAATAGATCAGCGATCCCCCGAATGGCCAAGTCAATCGGGTAAAGCGTACCCCTGCAACGGCCCTTATGAGCTCAAATTAAATCATCCTAACACCGGCTACCAACTCATAAAAAATCCCCTCTACTGGGATAGTGAAAATACACAAATCGACAAATTTGTTTTAACACATGTTCCATCTTCTCAAATGACAAAGCTCTTCCAAAAAGGCGAGATCGATCTCATTAGCACCCCCTTAACATCGTACCATACTTTCCATTCTATAGAAAAAGATGCGAACAGTGTCTTAATGTCTCAAAATATAGTTTGTTGGTGCGCCATCAATACCCAACAACCCTTTTTTTCTTCTCTTTCCACTAGACTAGCTTTAATGCGGGCTATTGATAAATCTGCTTTGGCAAATTCTCTTCCATTCCAGGCAATTCCTGCCCACTCGCCCATAGAATTTTCCCATAGCTCCATCAAGGAAGAAGTTAAAACACAATTTCAACAAATGTCGAATTTATCGCTACCCCATCAGTTAGAACTAATCTATGACTCACAATCAGAGAAAGTCGTTTACTCTTTACAAAAAATGTGGAGAGATTCCTTGGGAATCGAATGTGATCTTAAACCTTTATCATGGGCTACTTTCTTTCATCATGTAACGGAAGGAAAATTTCAGTTAGCAGTCATTTCATGGACTTCATGGATTGATGATCCTATTTACACCCTCAACGCTTTCCGGCACGCCCATGATAAAATTAATTTTTCCAATTGGGAAGATCCCTCTTTTCAAGCCTTGCTTGACCTAGCAGACCAAGAAATCAACCCCCATATGCGCAATCAATATCTTGCCAAGGCTGAGCTTATTTTGGCTCAAGAAATACCTGTGATTCCTCTCTACTATTACAATAGCCAATCTTTCATGAGAAATGGCATCAAGATAGAATATCATCCGTCTCATGGTTTTTTTAATTTTATGAGAACGATCCAAACAAAAAGAGGTGCTTATGAGTTTCGTAACCAAAAATGAAATTCAGTATTTTCCTATTATCGAACAAATAGAGTCCCATATTGCTTGGCATGGGAATATTACCGGCTTAGAAACAGAAGACCTGCTTCAAGGAAAGAATCCCTTTACCTTTGTAATACGCAAAGGGGAAAAGCTTATGAATTATTATGTTTCCTTTGTTCAAAAAAATGGATCTTTTAAACATCAGCCCCTCCTCATACGAGTAACCGCTGAAGGATGGTTCTATCGCAATACGTTGAATAGCCTACCCTCCTATCGTCCATTTGTGGATTTTCTCCATCGTATCATCCATTGCGACGAAGGAGAGTGCCAGCCATTACCCTGCGCACACAAATAAATGTCTCCAACATCTCATTCGTGGAGGAGTTATCTCCTCCTTTATCTTCCTATAGCCGGAACATCGTTCCTTTCGGCGCTTTTTCCTTTTTTGGAAAAGATCCTCCTCGGACGTTTTTCTACGCAATCCCTCGAAGCTATCGTGGGTGCAACCACTGTTTTACTTATTTTTCAATTCTCCTGCATTAGCATCGCCGCCCTAACGCAAGTCGATATCGCCCGCTATGCCGGAGCCGGCCAAACCCAGCGCATAGGCCCCTGCATTTGGCAAATGATCTGGTTTTCCCTCCTTTCCATGATCATCACCGTTCCCGTAAGCCTCCTCTATGGCCATTATTACTTCGCAAATACATCCCTCCGCGATCTTGCCCTGCCCTACCTCCACCTCATGATCGCTACGAATTTTCTTCTTCCTTTGGGCGCTGCCCTTTCCGCGCTTTTTCTTGGAACCCGCCGCGGCAAAGAACTCTTCAAAATCAACCTCCTCGTTCAAACCATCGGATTCTTCCTATCTCTCGTTCTCATCTTCGGACTTCCCCCACTCATCCCACCCCTCGGCCTTATCGGAGCTGGCATCGCCTTCATCGCAACCCAGGTCCTTATCTGCCTTATCCTCCTATATAAATTTTTCAGCCTCCCACCCACTTTTGCTACAACTGCATGGAAATTCCATCCCTCCCTTTTCTGGAGCTATATCCGCCCCGGCCTTGTCCGTTCCTTTATGCGCAGCTCTGTCGCAACCGCATGGTCTCTCATATTCCTTGTTATCCTCCGAAAAGGCGAAGATTTTCTCCTTATCTTCACCGTCGGAGGCACCCTGTGGCCTATATTCAGCATCGTCGCCAATGGTATGCAGCAACTCTTAATCACCGAAGTTTCTCATACTGCTAACAGTCCTTATTCACTATCCAACACCTTGCGCCAAGGCCTCATTCTCAGCGCTCTCATCATTGTAGCTTCGGCTATTCCCTTTCTGCTATTTCCTAAGCAACTCTTCTATTTCTGCATTTCAACTCCCCTTGACTTTCCCCAAACTATTGGACTCGGGCTCTGGCTTTGCCTTTCCTTTAACATTTTCTTCGGTGTCGCAAATGCATATATTCTTGCTTTCAAAGACATTTTTCAGCTCCTTGTCTTAGGGAGCATCACATGGATACTTGATCTCGCATTACCTTACCTAATTTTCACCTACCTTCCCATCGCTGCTCCCCAACTTTGGCTTGTGCTCGCCTTTAGTATTTTTCTCACCGCCGCTATCAACAGCCTTCGCGCCCGTTTTCTCATACGCAAAGTCCTATCCCCAAAATCTCCATTAGATTCCATACCGATAATCCTTGATTGACCTTCCAACAATCTCGTACAATCCCCTTCTCAAATAAATGAAAACGAGCAATTCCCTCTCTTTAGATCCTAAAATAGGAAGCATCAAACACCTCTTATTTCTGTATTTTCCCTTAGTCGGCGTCGCCCTTCTCTCGACACTTTTTCCCTTTTTAGAAAAAATCCTTCTCGGCCGCTTTTCATTAGAGGCCATGGAAGCCGTCATCGCAGCCTCCACCGTATGCAATGTCGTAAAAATCCCCTGTATTACCGCTGCATTTATCGCTCAAGTTCATATCAGCCGCTTCGCGGGCGCCAATACCCCAGAACATATGGGCCCCTGCATTTGGCAGATGATCTGGTTTTCTTTCCTCTCCATGATCATCACCGTTCCAATAACCCTCATTTATGGGCATTACTATTTTGCAGGAACCACCATTCGCGACCTTGCCCTTCCCTATCTTTACATCATGACAGCCGGCAATTTCCTCTTCCCCTTAGGCGCTGCTCTTTCCTGCTTCTATCTCGGAAATAGAAGAGGAAAAGAACTCCTTAAAATCACCTTCCTCGTCCAGTCCCTAGGCCTTTGCCTCGCCTGCGTTCTTATCTTTGGAATATCCATTATCCCACCCCTCGGCCTCATAGGCGCTGCGCTCGCTTTCATCTCTACCCAGCTTCTGTTCTGCCTCATACTCTTCCGCAACTTTTCCAAATCCTCCCCCATCTATGCGCCCTCTTCCTGGAAGCTCCGTCCTTCTCTCCTATGGGAGTACCTGCGCACAGGGATAATCCGCGCCTTTTCCACCACGTCCACTCTATTTGCTTGGTCCGTGATATCGTTTTTTGTTATTCACAAAGGAGATGACTTTCTCCTTATCCTAACTCTGGGAGGCGCCCTTTGGGAAATCTTCTCCGTCCTGACAGAAGGCCTGCTGCAATTGCTCACAACAGAAGCCTCCCAAATTATTGGAGGCCAGCAAAGATCCCTCATTGAGAAACCCTTTCGCATAGGACTCCTCTTCAGCCTGGGAATCTCAGTAGCTCAGGCCATCCCCCTGCTCCTATTTCCTCAACAGCTCTTCCACATCTGCTTTTCAACGCTCACGCTTTCCTCCACTTCGCTCAGCATCCTAGCCCTAGGTCTTTGGACATGTTTCACCCTGGATGCGCTCAACGTTGTCGGAGTTGGGTACATCCTTTCATTCAAAGACACATTTCAGTTCATCCTGCGAGGAATCCTCTGCTGGATTTTTGAAGTCGGCTGTACATATCTTATTCTCCATAACTTTTCCATCGAGGCTCCGCAGCTTTGGCTTGCCATCAGCGCTGGCCACCTACTCGTGGCCATGGTGGCCCTCCTCCGCGGCCGCTTCCTTGCAAAGCGGTATGCCTCTTCCATAGACTTTCAAGATCAGCGTTCATTGGAAGCTGAAATCCAACACTGATAAAAAAGTAGACCGCAGAAATCGTGTTAAAAGGAAATTGTCAAAACCGCATGCAAATTCTTGCCGCGGGTGTTTTCTCTTATGCCCTTACCAGATGGTAATTCCCCCGCGCACTGTGACAGCCGCGTCCAAGGATTCGCCGGGAAGGAACCCTTTTGTTTTCCCCCCAACTTGGAGAAAAAGCGAACCCGAAGAACTGAATTGCCTTCTCAACATAATCGAAGCTGCAACTCCGACTTTTGGATCATAGGGTGAGGATGGAAAAGCCTCTTGCAGCTCCCATTTCTCTCTAAGGCTTTTGTAGGAATACTTTTTATCTTTGAACGCTGTATGCGGTTGATACCAACCATCGAAGCGAACGCCCACTGCTGTTTTTTCGTCATGCCAAAGCAAAGAGGGATGCTCGAGGCCAATGCCTGGGTAGACGTGTCCCGAATGACGGCCATATCGCAAATAAGCATAGATAGGCTCATTCCCTTTCAGGAGATAATTTTCCAAATAGTATTCCGGACCAAAAGGAGTAAGGCCAAGACGCAGACCTGGAAGGTATCCATATTCCCCTACGGGAATCATAGGAACTGGCCTCTGATTGCCTCGGACAATGTAATCTCCCCAGCTATACATGGCAAGATACGTGAAGGGGTCTAAGAGATTGATCCAAGCCTGCCGCTTGAGGGATTTGATAGACAGATGATCATCTGAATAGACCTCGTTAAGCAGATCGACATAATGCTTAACATCTCCTACATCATACACAGAATCTCTCGTATGATGGGTATACCACGTCAAATCATGCTGCGAAGATAGGTAAAGGACCGTTGATCGTGGATCGAGGTTTTCATTTTTAAGCCAACTGAGTTTAAGGCGATTTGCGAGAACAGCGGTTCCTTCCATTCCTGCGGAATCAATTGCCAAACTTTGAAACGGGGTCCATTTGGGAGAACGCTGAAACATCGTATATCCCCCGCCATTGGCATAGGGGAAAGGAACTCCAACGCCATACTTCAAAACATGTCCATGCAGGCTTCGAACACGATAACCATGCCCAAAAACTTCATGCTGCGCTGTAGACGCATATCTGCCAAGCGGATCCCAGAAACCAATTTGTGTGAACAGGCGCTCATACCAAGGCGGCGATGCGCTACGAGCATCTAGTGCCCACTCGGCAACATGAAATCCTTCGATGATATCTTCACCTCCCGCATAAGGCGAAAAATGGGGATCCATGATGAAGTTAAAATGATCCTCAGCGAAAAGAGCACCGCAGCACAGAAATAAGCAAATGGTTTTCATGGTTATTCTCCGAAAGAAAAACCATGATCGCAAAACAACAAGCAACTATCAATGTAAAACAATGTGTATAAAATCAATTATATTATTAATTCCTAATACGCAAATCACCTAGCATAAGCCAAGAAGGCGGAATCATGTGTTCGAGTGATTCATATTACTTTTCAATTTAAGTTTTATATGAACATTTGTTTTAAATGCACTGATTTATGGAAAACAGGTCACATATCCGTTCTGCCAACTCCAAATCCACAATTTTCGAACTAATAGAATATAATTTAAAAAATTACTAAAAAATTACACAAAACATAAAAAACCAAAAACTTACTGAAAAAATCAAAATAAACACATTTAAAATAAATTAATTTTTTGTCATCAAGCCACACTTAAGCCTGTTAAAATATCTTGAAAATTGTTAACATCGTCGATGACAAAAGAAAAAATTAGCCAGTTTACTGAGTTCAGTTAAGGAGTAGGAGCGAAAAATGAGCTATAAAAAAGACGGAAAATGTCATTGTGACGCTACATTGCTCACTGTTATCATAGGTTCATTTCGGAAGCATTTAGGAGAAATCATTAAACTTAAACAACAATTAGAGGATCGCCATGTAGCGGTGCTTTCTCCTATAGATGAAGATGTGGTTAACCCGAATGATGAATTTATCATTTTTAATTCTGACCCTGTCTCAGATCCAAAGCTTTTACAAGATTCTGTTTTCGCCAAAATTAAACGCTCTACTTTCGTCATAGTAGCTAACATAGATGGTTACCTGGGACGAGCAGCTATCCTCGAAATCGGCTATGCTTTAGCTCTTGGAATAAGCATCTATACCTTAGAGCCTGTTGAAGACCCTCATCTTGTACCATATTGTAGGCTTCTAAGCAGTATCTTTCCTGATATAGAGATTGATACTACTTCAGACCAAGATTTGCAATTTGCTATAAGCGAAATGACCAATTGAGACAAGGATAACCATGGAAACAAGCCAACAATATAATAGTTTTGCAGAAAAATATTCTGAAATTTTTATTAAGCATAATGAAGAGAGCATTAAGGCTTATTTTCGGTGCTTGGAAATGGATCTGTCTATGAAAAATGTCTTAGATCTCGGATGCGGAGACGGGTATGATCTATCGATAATAAAGAATAAGGGAGCGCTTATTTATGGCGTGGATAGTTCCAAAGAAATGGTGCAGCTTGCTCGACGAAGGAATCCGGAAGGTAAAATAGAAATAGGCTCCTTTGAAAAAACACCTTTTGAAAACAGCAAGTTTGATCTTGTAATTAGTAAGTGGGCGTTACAGACGGCTTCGCTAATCGATCCAATTTACCTAGAAATGGCCCGCATCTTAAAACCCGAAGGAAAGCTGATTTTTTTAGTCTGTCATCCAATTCGACAGTTTATTGAAAAAAAGAAAAAGGGGAAAAATTACTTCGAAAAGGAAATAGTTAAATCTGTTTTCTTTGATGGCCAAATCACAGCCTTTGAGCCCTCACATACATTAGGCGAGTATCTAAGTCCTACATTTTTTAACTATTTTACGTTAGAAGCTTTTGAGGAAGGGCTGGACGCTGCAGCTGAAAAAATTGAGGGTGATGTTTATCCTAGTTATTTTATTATAAAAGCTAGCCGCAAAAAGGCTTTCTAGGCTTCTTGCATTAAATGCAACCTTCTTTCTTTAATAAAAAGAAAGGTTATCAATGAAATTACAGCAGAACTTGCAATAAGCAAAACAAAAGTAGCGATATCACCTATATGGTTAGTAAGAAACAGAGCAAGTAATGGAGTGAACCCACCAATTACACTATCACATAGATTGAAACTCATTCCAAGACCAGTATAACGTGTTGAGGTTGGGAACAGCTCTGCAAGCAGGCAAGGCAACAATGCAAACTGAATGTTTAATAAAAGCATGAGTATTAACTCAAATATAGTAGTAAACAAGACTGACGACTGAGATGCGGCAAAATAAAAAGGAAATGAACAGGCCATCATGCCAACAGCGCTTCCAATTAGTAGCTTCTTGACTTTGTACTTATCACCTAATCTCCCTAGTAATGGTAAGGTTATTGTTGACAACGCCATTGCGGAAGTAGCTATTAACAAATTTTCTGACAAACTAATTTTAAGAACCTTATTAAAATAGATACCTAAAAAAACAGAAAACATATAAAAACCAACTACATCGAGAAATGAGGCAAAAAAGCCAAAAGAGATCTCCTTTTTATGCCTCAATATAGATTCAATAATTGGCTTATGCAAAACTCTTCTTTTTTCTTCTAAACGTTTAAACGCCGGGGTTTCTTTAAGCTTATGCCGAATAAAATAACCAAACAAACCGAGTAGACCTCCAATAATAAAAGAAAGTCGCCACCCCCAGCTTAGCAGAGCCTCGTGAGGTATATATTTTTCAAAAAAATAACACTCAAGCATGCTAATAATCACACCAATCTGTGGGCCAAAAAACGAAAAGCTACACACGTATGATCGCCTTCCGGGAGGCGCACATTCCGCTAAGTAGCACATCGCACCTGGTAACTCCCCTCCCGCAGGAAGCCCTTGCAGAAATCGTAATATACAGAGGATGATAGGAGCTGCTATCCCCATTTCGTAAGATGGAACCATTCCCATAGCAAAGCTAGGTAAGATCATTAGAGTGATAGACCTAATGAAAGATGTTTTTCTTCCATATTTATCACCGATATGACCAAATATAAGACCACCTATCGGACGTGCAAGAAATCCAACAAAAAACACAAAAAGAGTTTTCATTAAAGAGACTGTTTCTGAGTCAGAACTAAAGAAAAGCTTAGAAATTAATGGTGCCCAATACACATACAAAAAAAGTTCATACCACTCTATAACTCCACCAATTGTGGTAGCCATTATAACAAATGCCTGATCTCTCTTGGAGTGTGTCAATTAACCCCGCTTTTCATTTGCTGGACGCCTGAGTATTACTAATATTTGGTCAACAATATATTGTCGACGTTTTTTAGAAATTGAAGCGCAGCATGCAATGTCAGCCTCAGACGACAACTGTTTTTCGCATTATGAATGGACTGAAATAGGAGCTAGCTCAATTGGAATAAATCAGAATCGGAATATGAATTCCAACCGCGAACCTACGTTAAAGAAAGACCCTTTTATATCCAGACGTTGGTAATAGGGTTGGAATTGAACATCCCAATTGCCCGTATCGCCTACATGCCAAGTCATAGGCATTCCTATTTCATAGCCCCAAAAATTGTCGAGATGCCACGATTTGTTGTGCTTAGCATCAATCCTCTGATAGGTCTTTGCATGAAATGCATAATTGACCTTCGCATTCAAGCCCAAGTCAAAACCGCTTGTGATTTGCTGGTTTGCACGAAGTCCCACAGTCGTATAATACCAGTTGGTATGTAAATCGACTTTCGCGCAGGGTTGCAAATAAGAAAAGCCGATTCCAGCAAAAGGTGTTAAAGAGAACGTGCTGCAGTTAAAAGCATAGCCTAATCGACTTTCTCCGTTTCCATAGATACCCGTTGCATCTCTCCCACGAAGCTTCGTTCTTTTTTTAGGTATTTTGTGCTTGGGCCTTTCCGGCATTGGGGCATACCACTTTTCACTAAATCTTGAAGGCCCTATGGCATAGACACCATCAATACCGAAGTAGACAGAATCAGGAGTGAAATACTCATAGCCGATCTGAGGCCCCGCTAAGAGACTCTTGTATGTCTGTTTATGAGATGCATCCTTGATGTAAAATCGTTGCAACAAAATATCAGCTCCCGCACGAAAATGGTGAGGACTTTCCATCGGGCTGGTTTCTGATGTTTCGCTATCTGCAAATGCTGCGGATACAAGAACCGTTGATAGAATTGCTAAACGTTTCACAAGCTTCTCCTTTTTTATAGACATGAAGGCAGAAGCTTACATCAACCCAATCAATTAATCATCTTAACAAATAAATTGATATAAAATAATAAATGATTTTAATAAAACCTCGAAAGGATAACATTCCTTTAATAATTTCTTCTTCGATGCTCACCATTATTTCCTGTAAACAAAGCCTTCAGGAGGAATATGGGCCACATGA
This sequence comes from uncultured Verrucomicrobiae bacterium, assembly GCA_963813135.1. Taxonomy (GTDB): domain Bacteria; phylum Chlamydiota; class Chlamydiia; order Chlamydiales; family Rhabdochlamydiaceae; genus SZAS-15. Next base: position 77,599 of record CAWEXY010000021.1, read on the forward strand.
GAAAAATCGGGCACAGGGTTACCAAAATTTACTCATCAAGAAAATCTAAACAGCTACAAATTGTTTGCTCGAAACACCGTATTTTTCTTGCGCCATCTCAAAAGCTTCAGCCAAAGAATCGAGCAAATAATCAGCAGACGATTTTGATAAAGTCGGATTTTTGTAAATGATCAGATAAAAACCCACCAAATCTTCCTTTATAACTAACTTAATTGAACTGCTTTCAAAAATATACACTTTAATACTTGTTAATCTTAACGATTTTCGGCCCTTTATTTTTGACTATGTCAAAACCTAGCTCAAGAGAAACTGATTTTTCGCATTAAGAATAGACCGAAAATGAAGGCTAGCTCATTGACGCAAGCCTCTATTTGTAAAAGGACTGATCTATAGTGAGCAGGTCACTCTTATTCGTCTTTGATAATAAGTTTCTGCACACGAGGACTAAAGTTTTTGACATTTTCTTCATTATAAATACATAACGTGATTTCTTTTTTATAATCTTCGCTGGAAAGATGATGATGATCTGCTGATGGATTTTCAATAAGCTGCTTAGCGTAACCAATCAACTGCTTCAATTCTTCTTTTGTAAAGAAGAGCGTTACCATATCTAGTTTACCGCCTGATTCATCGTTTAATATACGCATAAAATTAACTCTCAATTGTGTGGTACATCAAAGGGATATATTTGACCAGATCCTATCCAGTCGCCATTAACATATTTCTCAACGTGCATATGAGGATTATTATGTGGATCTGGCCTGTTAAAATCAAATCTAACTCTTCTATTACCATCCTTAGATAAAAAAACAGGATCTCCAGCATTATTTTTGATTAGCTGAGAACCTTCTCCCAGATAGGAATTAATCGCCTTCTCGGCCTCCAACAATTTTGTGCTATTGGCCCGCAATGCTGGGTTTTGCACAAGCAATTCGGATAAAGCAGTTTGGCCAACTTTGCCAACCTCTATGGCGGTAGCTCCAGCCTGCTCAGTACGCCAGAAACTCGTCACTCGACCCCAAAGTGTCAATTGCTGGACTGGTGCTTGTTGAGGAAGAATAGGAAGCTCGAGTTTGGTTAATTGAATTGGAGGATGCTCTCTACGAGCTTGCTCAGCTTCCGGTGTATATTCTGGAGCTTTGTTCGTTGAGTAAATTGCATCGACTTTTTTATGCCCCGCTTGAGAATCCTCTTCCCACTTTTGGCCCGCCGCTTCAGATTTTTTGGCTAAATCATCGCTGACTACTGCTCCGATGGTTTCGCCTGTTTTGTAAAATGAGGAAACATACTTGCTTAGGCCATCCCAAAAATCATGGACTGTTCGCGAAAAAAAATGAGTAAGAAATCCCTTTGTTTCTGGTGGAGGATCATTGGTCTTTGCATTCTCTTCTTGTTTCTCTAGAGGTAAGGAGGGGCGTTCATCGCCTAAATCCAACAAAGATGGATGGCTCAACTTATCAATTATCGGCTGGTTTGAGGATGTGCCCCCTGCAAAGCTGGTAGGGAGAACGGGCTGCGAAGGCATAAAATGTCCAGTATTTTCGGGAGAAAAATTATATTTCTGGTGATGAGGAAAGGGCGAAGGCTCCTGATTTTGAGGAAATAAATTTTGGTGAGGTTGCGACAGATTGCTAAAGGAAGGAGTCGAGGGTGCAGGCTGCACATAATGGGTTTTGGGAGGAGACGATGGAGCGAAATAGGGGTGGGGATTGGGATTCGAACCTTGAAGCTGCTGCGCAAAGCTAGGGGTAGGTGCTCCGCCTCCAACTATCGGGATATGCACTTCATTGCCACCACCTCCAATTCCGCTGTGGGTATTGTTTTTGAACCATTTTCTAGTTTTATGGTAAATTCGTTTAACTCCTTTTTTTGTTTTTTTCCACAAACTCTTTTCTACAACAACTATTTTGGAATAAGTACCGGATATCGGATCATAATGACGCGAAATATCGATCGACTCATCGACATCATCGTCATCTGCAAATAGGTCTTCAAGATCGTTAAGAATTTCAGCTTTGAGTAAAGTGGCGTGTTCGGGATTTGACCGATCAATTGCTTGGAAAGCGAAGGCTGCCTCTTGTATGAGGCGTATTCGAAAATCATCGTAAACTTGGCTGATGTTTCTTCCGCGCCACTCCACTCCTAACTTATCAAGTTCGATGAGGTCTTCTGCTGTAAAACCTAAATCATAATAAACATCTGATCCAATGCTCTCTGTAGACATACTACCTCCAAATTTATAAACTTCCTAAACTATCTTCTAATTGGGTTTTCATCAAAAAGCTTTCAAATAGCTGCATTCCTTGTTGAAATTTATCCAACGTAATGGCTCTAAGGAAATCCTCGATAAGGATTCGATCGAAAGCAGACCCGCCCTGTAAAAAGTAGGTTCTATAAGTTGTTATAAGGCTTTCATAAAGAAACTCAGGAGGCTGCTGGGCCAGGCTTTCGTTAATTTCTGCTTTCAATTGATCCAGTTGCTGTTGGGTTATCGCAGAAAAGTCAAGCTTCTTAAAAATGCTTTTCAGCTCGTTTAGCGACTTTTCATAATTGGTATCGGGAAGGGTGAAAGTTAAGCGCAATATCGAAGGAAAAGATATCGTTTCGATGGAGGGATCGCTCAAAGATGTTTCCTGGGTTGCCTGTTGAAGGGACTTTAGAAAATATCTAATTCCCATCGAAAATACGAACTGTTCTTCGGCTGTCATTTTGGGAAGAAAATACGAAAGAGAGAGCTGTGGCATCTTAAGAAGAGGACTTTGATACCCGAATATGAACACATCAGAAGTCTCAAGTTGGGGAATAAAATCGACACAAGATCCTAAAGGGATGTCTACAAATAGCTTTTGTATGAGCTGTTGCGTTTCCTCCAAATCAACGTTACCTATAACCACAACGGCCGCGCGCTGCGGTTGATACCACGTGCGATGAAAATCCATTATTTGATCAACGGTTGCCCCGGAAATGTCTTGAACATCGCCAATGAGATGTTTGTCTTGGTAAGGAGAGTATTCGCTTGAAAGCCGCTCACGCTCAAATTTTTGTGAGGGATCCTCTTCATAGATCTCTTCGAAGATCTCTTTTTTCTCTGCTTGGAGAGTATCCGGCATGATCTTGATGCTTTGAGGAATGTCAGAGAGCATAAGAAGGCCCGCAGCTAAATCAGGCGGGGGTATTTCGAAATGAAATTGCGTGTATTCGTAGGAAGAAAAAGCACTGTGATTAGCAGTTGGCCTCCATATAAGACAGTATTCGTTTTGTACTTCTACACCCTTGAATTTGAGACTGCGGCCAACTAAATGCTCCGTTAAGTGCGCAAATCCTTTTTCACCATCCCGTTCATAAGCTGAGCCTGCTCTAACGATGTAATCGATCGTGATGTATCTATGAAGAGAGGGGACGCGATGGATATAGTAAGTCAGGCCGTTCGGTAAATTCCCTACAAAAACAGACTGTTCTTCTGCATAAAGAGTAGCAAAGAGAAAGAAGAATATTCGCGCTAACCTTAAGTTGACCATGGTCGACCTCAATTTGTCTGTCGACTGTACTTCTTCAAGCAAAATATTTGCTACAATTTTTTATCGGAAGGACAAGCCTATGCGCACAATGGCTGCTGGCTGTAAAGGCTCTCCAGGTAGAAATCCGATAGTTTTGCCGCCTAATTGAAAATACGCGGCTGTATGCGGCGACATCTTAATTTGTCCAATCAGAGAAAGCGCCATTCCGACATGGGTTTTATGTGGTTGGTGATCGAAATGATGTTCGGTCTCGAGTTTTTTGACTGAATAATGAAGATCTCGGAAGGCAGCATGGGGCTGATACCAAAGATCAAGACGAAGGCCCCAAGGAAGAGCTTGGATATTCCAAAGATAGGCGTGTTCTACCCCCGCACCGATAAAATTTTGATGCGAGTAATTTCCTGCCCGGAAATAAAAATAGATGGGCTTGCGATCTTTCACAAGGTAGTTATCGAGATAATATTCTGGACCAAAGGGAGTGAGCCCGAGTCTAACGCTGGGCAAGTATTTATAAGATCTGATGGGAATCATGGGAATGTGTGTGTGTTTCCCGCATACTACAAAGCGCCACCACGCATAAACAGAATAGTAGGTTAACGGGTCAAGAAGGCTAAATAGAGCTCGCTGACGGAGGGTTTTTACTTTGATGTGGCTTTTGTTGTATGTCTTATTGAGCAGATGGACATAGTGAGATACATCGCCGCCATCTTCGTTTTCCGATAACATGCTATAGACGGTCAAATCTTGCTGGGCATCGAAATAAAGCATGCTTTCTCGTGCGTCTATATATCCCCTCTGAAACCATTTGAGAGCTAGCCTATTGGCGAGGATGGCTGTGGCCTCTACTCCGCCGCTTACCATACTTAGTTCTTCAAATACGGTTGTTTGACTTTCTCTTTCGCTGAAATGGGTTACGCCTCCTCCATCGCCATATGGAGATGGCAGATCAATCTTATAGCCGTGAACTTTTGCGCCATATGAATGCAGGCTTCTTATGCGAAACCCATGCCCGAAGACTTCATGCTGTGTCGTGACCCCTACAGCATCAATGGGATCCCAGAAAAGAAACAACTCTGCAAACCGGCCCAGCCCCGACCAGAAGTTTTGTTTCGTATCTTTGTGAAACTTAATGACGTCGTCTTGAAGATATTCCAGGCCGCGCTGAGCTGATATAATATTTTCAGCCCCTATGTAAGGAGAGAAGTATCTATCAACGATGGCCTCGTATTGAACATCTCCCAATAGAGAGCCTGTATAGAACAGAACGGGGATCCAACGCTTCATAAGATTTTCTTCTTGTGTTTCAAGAAGAATTCACGCGCAGAGATAAAATTGCAAGACTTATATTAAAGCTGGAAAATTCAAACTCGAAAGGATCGTAAGAGATTTACTTCCAAAAATCTCTCGCGTTTCATAAGATGCTTCTTTAACAGTCTTCGCAGCCAAAGTTCAGAGAGGAGGGATCTATGGATATTGATGGAGTTTCTTTTGACGAGGTTCTAAGCTCATTGTCGGATGTGTCTAGCCGATATGGTGAAAAAGAAGTAGATTGGCGTGGAAGACGCATTCAATCCCATTTACCTATAAACGCCTGCTCCTTTAATAACGGAAAAGGAAGGGAATTCCAGTTCCAAGACTACTCCAACTCATTCCAACCTTCTCAGCCATCATCTAGTCCTCTTGATTTACCTCCCCCTCCGTCTTCAACAAGGTAGTGTAACATTCAGTCTGTAAATTCAACTTCTCTATGCAAATGAGGAGTTGAAGAAAAAAGTTTGAGATCACATTCTCTTAAGTTCGCAACAAAGGAGAAGTATGATCTCAAACAGCACGTTTGCCCCAGTTATTAACGCACTTATCGAGGAGCTTGCTCATCAAGGATTAGATGGACTAAGCGAACTCTTAAGCCGGCTCTTTAATGAGCTTATGAAGGCCGAAAGAGAACACGCTATCCAGGCAGCCTCTTATGAGCGCACCGAGGCAAGAAAAGGATATGCTAACGGATTTAAGGATAAAACTGTACAGAGCCGATTTGGAAAGCTGCAGCTGAGCGTCCCCAAAACGAGAGGAATCGCCTTCTACCCGCAATGTCTGGAGAAGGGAGAGCGCTCTGAAAGGGCACTCAAGCTGGCGATCGCAGAAATGTACGTACAAGGCGTATCGACTCGGCGAGTAGGAGCGATAGCGGAAGAACTTTGTGGCTTTGACCTCAGCTCGACCCAAGTCTCTAGAGTGGCGACGCTCTTAGACGAAGAGCTCGAGAAGTTCCGCCAGAGACCCCTAGATGCCATAGTTTATCTTTATTTAGATGCTCACTATGAAAAGGTGCGTCACAATGGGCAGGTGAGAAGTCTGGCTGTGTTGAAGGCAGTGGGAGTGAACAAGCAAGGGCAGCGAGAGGTTCTAGGAGTATCATGCAGCCTATCTGAAGCAGAAGTACACTGGAGGACGTTCTTGGAAAGCCTTCTGAAGAGAGTGCTAAAAGGAGTAGAGTTGATCATCAGCGATGATCACTCCGGGCTGAAAGCTGCGCTACGAGCAACGCTTCCATCAGTCCCATGGCAGCGATGCCTGTTCCATCTGGCTCAAAATGCTCAAAGCTATGCGCCCAATCAGAGTATGCGAGAAGAGATCGGGCAAACTGTGAGAGATATTTATCAGGCACTGGATAGGCCGGAAGCCCAAAGGCGGGTCAAAGAAGCTGTTGGAAGGTATAGTCAAAAAGCGCCGAGGTTCTGTGAATGGCTAGAGGAGAATGCAGCAGAGGCGATGGCTTACTATAGCTTCCCTCGGGAGCACTGGAAAAAGATAAGAACGGTCAATGTCGTCGAAAGGTTAAATGAGGAGATCCGAAGGCGAACACGCGTGGCCCGCCTGTTCCCGAATGAGGCCTCTTGTGAAAGACTCGTAACAGCCGTGGTATGTGAAATACACGAAGAGTGGGTCAGTGGAAAGAGGTATGTGACGTTCGAATAAAGCTTAAAAAGTAGGCTTATAAAAACAATAAGCGCCGGGACAGGCCGAGCAGCCCGCCAGGCAGCTCGGCGCAGGCCTGCCAGGCACGCAAAAAAGTGAAAAACTAGAGCTTGGGAGAAAAAATCTCAAATTTTACAGAAAAGATGTTGCTTAATCGTGCTGTTTGAGATCATACTTCTCCTTTGTTGCGAACTTAAGAGAATGTGATCTCAAACTTTTTTCTTCAACTCCTCATTTGCATAGAGAGGTTAAATTTACAGACTGAATGTTACACTACCAAGCAAAGAAAACAATTACCCACGAACAACATATGGAATACCTATTAAAACATGGTATAGATTTGATCGGAGGGGGTCTTGACGAGGCGCCGCAGGCCTATAAGCCTATTAACACTGTGATGGAAGAACAAAAAGATTTAGTTGATGTGTTAGGTAAGTTCCAACCTAAAATCGTGCGTATGGCCGCTGAAGAAAGTTTAGATCAGCCCTCAACATTGCCTCAGGGAGTCGTCGAAGGGGAATAGCTGTCAACCTAAACCATATCGATTTAGGTTTTGACTAGGTCTTTCCGTGCCGCTCGATGGGTAAGTTAGACGGTTACTAATAAATCTACCATTTGTTCTTTTCCTTGAAAGTCGCCCCTTTTCAGCGCTTGCAAAATTGATTGCCCGGATTTATTTTTATGACCCATATCGGCTCCGGCTCTAATTAGAATGCGCGTTAACAAAACACTGCGTAAAACCAAACAAGCATTCCATAAAGGCGTTTGTCCAAGATCGTCTTGGGCTTCAATATCGGCTCCGTGTGAAAGCAAAATTCGTATAATTGGAATGCTTCCAACCTCAACTGCTATGTGCAGAGCCGTTTTCCCGCCTGCTATACTTTGATTCACATCGGCACCAAGGCACAGAACCTTTACCGCCTCTATAATTTTTGCTTTAATAGCGCAATGCAGTAAACTCTCCTTTTCATGCGCCGTTGTTTTAATCCCGCTATATTTATCTATCAATTCGATAATGTCCGGCTTGACTGACAATTCTCGAGCCGTTTTTTCAGCAAAAAAAGTTTTTTTCGTATAGTCAGCCCCACAGCCAATTAATAACCCGACAATATCCAAACGACCCTTTTTCGCGGCGGCATGTAGCGGCGTTTCGCCTGCCTGATCTGCTATTTCTAAGGAAGCACCCTGACTAATAAGAATCATGGAGTGAGCCAAATTACCCGCTTTCACAGCAATGTTCAAGAGCGTTTCCCCTCTGTCGTTTATCTCATCGATGTTTGGTTCCATTCTAACAAGCATTTGCCAAAACTGATCAACGGAGTGATTTGCAGCTGCAATCTCAATGGCTTTTTGTCCTTTTCGATTAGGAATATCGAAGTCTGCACCTTGGTTCAATAAAAAATGAGTTGCGCGCATAGATCCTATCTTGCAGGCAAGATGTAACCCTGTCTGGCCATCCACGATATCATCATTGATGGGAATGCCTAGCTGATAAAGCATTGCGAGGGAGTCTACACGATCGCTTAGAATGGCCGTAATAATAGCAGGATATATGTGGCTTGGATCCTGAGATAGTTGATATTGTTTAAAAATATCCATCAAAAATACGCCATTTGGTTGAGCCACACCGGACAATACACTGTCATAATTATTAAATTTTGATTCTGGATTGGCGTGACGGTTCAATAACCATTGGACAGTCTCAACTTTTCCAGCCATAGAGGCAAAATGAATGGGTTTAGCATCCTTCATTGTAAGTGCCTTTTTGGGTGGCTTAATGCGGTTTTGAGGCAAAATTGTCATGGTTTCTAATGATATAGCTTCCGAAGAAAGCAGCTCTAAAACTTTATTTTTGCCTTGCTGGGCTGCCAGATGTATCGGATAGATGCCTTGGGCATTCGGCTCGCAAAGTGAAATTCCCTTACTTGACAAGAAGCGCAATACACTGCTCTTACCTGTTCGAGCTGCAGAATGAGCAATCGAAGAACCTCCTCGAGTCTTGGTAGAACAATCTGCTCCTTTCATCATAAGATAAAGACTGATTTCATCGCTTTCATGTTCAAGCGAAATAAACAGCGGCGTCACCTGCTCAACTGTGCCACGCTTATTAATATCCGCCCCTGCCCGGAGCAATTGCCGAATTGCAGGGAAAAATCCTTCTTGGCATGCTATCAATAAAGGCGTATTTAGGTTAAGAGCACAGTGATTCGGATTCGCACCTTGGGCAAGCAAGAATTTTATGTTCTCTATTTTCTTTGCTAGAATCGCGTGAAAAAGAGGTGTCATTCCCTCCTTATCGGGGGTATTGATCACATTTTTAGCGTCGCTGGTTTTAAAAAGCTCTTCTAAAAATATTTCATCGCAGAATTTTGCTGCATAATGTAAAGGCGTCTTTCCATCATATTCGACGACATTTAATGTTAAGTTCTTTGGTTGTATGTTGGCCCTGACAAGCAAATGGGCATAGGAACAACCTTCGCTGTCGCGCAGTTGCAAGTCGAGCTGTCGATTTTGTAATAGAGTAACGACGATGGCTCGAATAGGGATTGATCGACGCATTAAACGCAAAAATAAATGCAATAAAGTGCCTGACACTTTCACATTAAGCCATGGAATAGTGATGATTTCATTGATTGGCAGAACATTAAGCATCTTTTGAATTGCCTCGGCACTACCCTCACTCAAAGCCTGAGTGAATTGACCGATCTTTTTGGCATAAACCTTATTTTCGATACTCAGAGCCGCTAAAGCGCCGATAGAATGTTGCGCAAGAATCGTAGGATGTTTACCGTCTGCATTGGGTTGGGAGGTTGAGAATCCTGCTAAAACTAGTAATTTAATACATTCCGCATGCCCCTTCTTGCTGGCTAGGTGCAGGGCGGTATCGCCCTTATAGGTCCTTCGATCCACGCATCCTTGCCGTAAAATGATTTCCAGCATGCCATGCTGGCCCGTATCGCTCGTTAAAAGTGTAGGAGTCCACCCTTCCGCATTGGTACAATCTGGGTTAGCACTGGCTTGGATTAGTCTATTGAAAGCATCATAATCATGATGTTTCACAGCCAGAAGAAGAGGCGTGTCTTGAGTATGAGGAGATTTTATATTAACATTGGCCCCTGCTTCTAATAATAAATTCGATATGTCTGCCTTCGAAAAAGCAAGGTAGAGGGCTTCGGGGGTAATTTTACAGCCTTTTGAAAGTAAAAATTTAACGGCACGTGTACTGTAGCATTGGACTGCATAATAAAGAGGTGTTTTTCCATCCGTATCTTCTTGGTCGCAAAGGGCGCCTTGATTATGCAGAAATTGCAAAATTTCTCTAGATCCGATTTTAGCTGCCAGATGCGCGGCGGTTGTCCCTTTTCCATCGAGATCACATTTAAATAATGAGGGATCTTTTATAGAGTCGTGCAGCAAATGCACCCCATTCAGGTCTCCGCGTTCTATAATAGCGTAAGCTAGATGACGGGTTTGATAATGGTTATCCAACGAGATATTATTCTTAAGCATTTGAGCAAGCAAAAACTTCAAGCAGCTCCAGCTCCCATTTTCAGCAGCCAGATAAGCCAATGTTTTACCACCTTCTGCAGCAATGCGATTAAGAGGGTCCCGGGTTTTCAAAATACGCTGTCTCAAGAGATAAATCCCGTCTGATTTAGCAAGATAATGTTCGATTTTCCATCCCTTGGGACTGTTTAAGGCATCAAGATTCACTTGCATTGGCACCAACAGCATGGAAATTATAATATGCTGTCCGGCTTCTGCGGCCTCTAAAAGCAGTTCTTGCAAGTCTGCTCTGCTCAATTTTTGTTTGGATAGATAGTCTGTTAAGAACGGACTTATGTCAAAACGGCACAGGCTCTTTAAAAGTTGCATCGGCCGGATGATAGCTCCCTTTTGGATCATTGCCTCAATAAGGTCGACAAAACCGCAATCCATGCTTAAACTAATTGCCGATTCTTTAAAGACGTTTTCTACGCCAAGATCGGCTGGATTTTGGGTTAGGCTTAATATGTGCAACGCGGCGGGCATGTTTGCAAACCGTACGGCTAAAACGAGTGGAGTATCTTTGGCATAATTGCGATAAGCTAAAAAACTCGGCCTGGCAGCGAATAGTTTCAGAATATCAAGGGAACTTTCTTTAACAGTAATTTCGATCGTGTAATCGGACAAAGTTGAATGGGGGAATAGGATTTCACAAACCGGAAGACAATTTCTCTTAACAGCGATATCAAGTGCAATTATTCCGTCCTTGCGGGCGGCTTTGGGATCGGCCTTTTTCTTGAGAAGCTCCTTGACAAGTTTTTCCGAGTCGAGCTCGCAGGCAAGCATCAGCGGGGTCACCCCTTCCTCTGTCGACTTGTTCACATCCACTTCCGGTTGTTCCAATAAAGCCAAAGCAAGGTTTTCATGGCCATGATGTAAAGCGCAATGCAGCGGCGTATAGCCTTCGGATGTAACCGTGTTACAGACAGCTTTTCGTGCAAGCAAAAATCGCGCCATAACCTCCTGGCCGTTTTGAATTGCAACGATTAGCGGAGTTGACTTATTATCGCTCTCTGCATTGATAAAATGAGGATTAGCATTCAGTAAAAGGGCTGCAACCTCTTCGTTTCCATACATTGCTGCATAATGGATCGGCAAATATTTTTCTTTATCTTGTATATTGGCCGATAGCCCTTTGTTAAGCAGCGTCGTAATATAAAAAGGATTTTTTCGCATTGCCGCTAAATGAATGAGCGTTGCTCCATTATTATTGCGCATAAGGTTCAATTCTTGATCTTTAATTAGCTCAATAAAACCCTTCTCATCTTCTTCTCGTATAGCGTTGCCAATCTCCTGCATATCAAGAGAGCGCTGAGCCGCCTCTTGGCTGGATCCGATGAATACATTCTCCATCCAGGAATAGTCTTCGTCCATCCCTGGCGGCAAATCTTCAAACATTAATTTAAAGATAGCCCCTTGGGTTTCATTGCTTTTCCCATCTCCTATTTTAGTCCACTTCTCTAGATCCACTTGTTGCACTGCAGACCAGTGCTCTTGAAGTATCCTCTCCCCTTTCCGAGAAGGGATTACTTTCATCGGCGTTAATGTCATGCCGCACCCACCGACGATCCTTTTACCTTTTTCTATCGTTGTAGAGGAAACTTCCGATAATAAGTGCAAAGCATTAACTGATAAAGATTGTTGTCGATCTACCAGTTGGTCTTCAAAAAGCGTTGGAAAGATGTTATCAATAATATAGCCCGGTAAATCCTGTTCTTCCAAATTCTGAAGAAGCGGGAGTTGACTATTGGTCTTTATAGCAATAGCTTTCAATTCTTCATATTCGCTAGATGACATTTGTCTAATTTTAATCAAATGATCAGCAGTCTCGCTACTAACAGTTTTAATAATATTATTAAATTGAGATGGGGACATTTTTCTTATTTCATTTTCTACATCAAATCCTTCCTGCATTTCTTCACTTGTTTGCATTGACACTTGTTTTGACTCTCGGATCTCCTTTTTTGATTGGAGAAACCCTTTTCTTAGATTATCGAGTAGGCCTTTCGATTCTTTAACTATGTCATTCTGGATGATATCAGGGTGATTTTTAAGATGCCTATGCATAACTGCCGAACAAGATGCCAAGATGCTGTTCCTAAATATCGGTGTTAATGCCTGGATGAGAATTGAAGCTGTTTGATCAGAGGGTTGCAACAGATATTGCATTAATTCAGCCCTGTGCGATGAACAAATCTCTTTCGTAATGGCAGCAAAATTCACTTTGAGCTTTTCTTCTTTGAAATGCTCAAGAGGTAAATGGGGAAACAAGACGGGACTGCCGTAATTCTGGGTAGGCTGAAGGAGAGGAAAAATAGGAACTTTGCGGCGGTTCTTCAAAGTCATCATATAACTGCAAAAGAAATTGATCACACCCAGCATAGCAAAATACTTGGAGCAGATAGGCAGCTTAACCATGTGATCATGAATGGCTTCTCTCTTTTTTTCATAAGCTTCAACCATTAATTGATAGGAAGCGGGAGGCTGGTCATGGATTTTCTGATATTCTGCCAGTGCGTTTTTATAAGCGGGAGCTGGTTCTATTGTATAAAAAACATCAAAATCGGCATCGAGTACAAATAAATTGTCTGCTTTCTGAATACTCCTTTGCTTGGCAATAATTCTAAAAGAATTAGAAAAAAGGGTGTTATCGCTGAAAATGGGCGGTTCAACACCGGAAATACTGCCAATCTTTTGGCCAACTGCTTCTTCCACACGCGCTAATAATTCAGGATTTGTGCTTATATCTAAAATCGCACGCAATGAAGTGTATTTTTTATCAGCTCCGGTCAGGTTCTTTTGGCAATAAGTTTTGAAGTCAATTATCTCTTGTAGAACCGATTCTTTTTTTCTCTCCCAGTTAGGATCTTCTGCCCATTTTTTGATGAACTCTTCCTTAAAGATGCCTCCATTGAGATAACCTTTCATAAAATAATCTAGAAGGCTGATCACTTGTCCCACCAAGGTATTTTGATAAGCCGGATGAATAACAGGGTAAAGATCGGAGTTCTGGTTGAAATGCAGGCTAAAAAAAGGAACTGTATCATGGACATAAATGCCGATGGCAAGCTCCCGCAAAATTTGGCGTAGTTCATCGTCTGTCATAGGAAGCTGGCCATCACCGAAAGTAGGCAAAAAGAACAAGTGTGTATTTTCAAACAAAGCGTCGGGCGTATCGAACAACCCTTGAATTAATTCTGTCCTGCCTCCGACACCGCCTATTTCACCGCCCATGGCTCCTTTAGGAGATATGGGATGTTCGGGGTGGTCTTTATTATAGGAGGTTGTAAGACCTAGTTTTTGGATAAGTTGTTGAAACTTTGTTAACCCGGGCATGGGTGGGAGTTTTCCTCCCAATATCCTGCCCTCGCCAAGGCCCCTGCCGCGGGGCTTCAACAAGGCTTTTTGGTCCGGATGATTTAATTTATTAACGCCATACCTATAATGCTTATAATTCAATTGCATCGCCACATTGGCATATTTCAACAAATTTTCCGATTTTGAAAGCTCTGACTTTAGTTGCTGTTGTTCGTGTTCTGGCAAATGAGGCTTATTTAACCTATCTTTTACTAAAGCAGTATGCTTAGTAAGCCCCTTCGTTAGGTTCTCAACTTTTTTTTGATGATTATAAGGCACCCCTTTTGAGTTGTATTTTACGTCTTCTTTATTTTTTTCTCTTATCGCTGCACTAAAAGTCTTTGTATCAAGTTCTCTTAGGTATGTGTTTACCTGTCCTATATCTCCATTTTTTGTATCTCTATTTCTTGGGCCTCCATCTTTCCCAGCAGCCACTAAAACAGGCCATATGATTAGCTCCTTTTGGAGCGGATTAAATACGATCGACCAACGTCGCAAACCACAAGTTTCAAGCCGTTCTATAAGATTGTCTTTCTGAGCGTCTGAACTTAAAGGGTTAATAATTTTAGAAGATCGAATGACTTTTATATGGCCCGATCGATCCATAACAGAACCAATTAATCCGTATTTTTCGATTTTCCAAAGTTGTATGATGTTTTCATGTGAATCCATATTAGGCAGGGTAAGAGGAACTAATTGTTTATAAAGCCATATTGCCCGTTGGATGTTAATGTCATTTCTATTTGGGATGCACACTGTGTTATTATTTTCAATAAAGTCGGAATTTTGCGACCCTTGCAATTTAGGGATATTCGATTGGCTATTAGCAGGTACATGTTGCATGTAGATCTCTCTTTATAAATTTATTTTTTTGCAAGTAATTCATAGGCTTTTGCTATTGTTTCTTGAGCCATTAAATTTTGAGGATACGTATCGATATCGACCTTCTCGCGATCCTTCCAATCTTTGCCAAGAGCTAAAGAAATCATCTCATAAGCAAGTTCGCGTATATCTTTTGGTTCCCGTTCGTTCTTAAATATTTCAAGCAATATTTCTAAACATTCTTTATCACCGGTCTTTTTTATATATTCCCCACTAATACATATTGCTCTAATACGTACGTCCATACCTGTATCCCATTCGACTCCTCTCATAAAGGACTTAATCTGACTAATATACTTAGACGTCAGGCCCCAATCTTCACACAAGATTTCTAGCGCCTTAGCTGAAACCATGGGACCTTCAGGAAAAATGATAAATTTTTCAATGAGTCCTTTATATTCATCTATAATCGACGATCGGCAAAAACAGCCTGCATAACCGATTATTTTCAATAAAAAATAGAGATCTCCTTCGGGGTGTTCGTTATATTTTTGAATTCGATCTATGACATAGGCAATTTCATTAGCTTGAATTTTACCATCATATGCCTTATCTACTAGCTCATCTATGTCTATAGGCCAGGTTAGAGTTAGATCTTCGTTTATTGTATTTCTAAGATGTTCATAAGTTTTTGCTAGTGTTTCTAGAGTCATTAAATTTTGAGGATTCGTTTCGATCTCTTTGCTAAGAGCTATATAGATGGACTCATAAGCAAGTTGGCGTATATCTCTTCGTTCCCGTTCGTTCTTGAATATTTCGAGCAATATTTCTAAACATTCTTTGTCACCGGTCTCACTTATATATCTCCCAACAATAGATATCGCTTTAACACGCACGACTCTATCTTTATCCCATTCAACTCCCCTCAGAAATGACTTGAGCTGGCTGATATACTCAGACGTTAGGTTCCAATCATCACACAAGACACAAAGTGCCGTAACGGAAACCATGGGATCTTTCGGGAAAATGATAAATTTTGCAATCAGTCCTTTATATTCATTTATAATCGACGACTGGCAAAAACGGCTTGCATAGCTGATTGTTTGTAATAATGAATGAATATTTTCTTCATTGGGATGCTCGTAATATTTTTGAATTCGATCTATGACATAGGCAATCTCATTAGATTGAATTTTACCTTCACGGGCCCTATCTACTAGCTCTTTTATGTCCATAGGTCAGTTTTTATCTCCGCTTTTTTCATGGCTAAAGTTCTCTCTAGAAATTGATTTTTCTGCAAGTAGTTCGTAGGCTTTCGCTATAGTTTTTTGAGCCATTAAATTTTGAGGATACGTATCGATATCGATCTTCTCTAGATCCTTCCAATCTTTGCCAAGAGCCCTAGAAATCATCTCATAAGCAAGTTCGCGAATACTTTTTTTTTCTTGTACGTTCTTAAATATTTCAAGCAACATTTCTAAACATTCTTTATCTCTGGTCTCTCTTATATATTCCGCAACAGCACATATTGCTTGAACACGTACTTGCATATCTTTATCCCATTCGACTCCCCTTACAAATGACTTAATCTGACCTATGTACTCATGCGCCAGGTCCCAATCATTACACAAGACATCAAGTGCCGTAACAGAAACAAAGGGGTCTTCCGGAAAAATGATAAATTTCTCAATGAGGCCTTTATACTCATCTATAATCGACGATCGGCAAAAACAGCCTGCATAACCGACTGTTTGTAATAATGAATGGATATCTTCTTCATTGGGATGCTCGTAATATTTTTGAATTCGATCTATGACATAGGCAATTTCATTAGGTTGAATTTTACCGTCATAGGCCTTATAATATAAATCTCTTATGTCTATAGGCCAGGTTAGAGTTAGATCTTCGTTTTTTGTATTTCTAAGCTGTTCATAGGCTTTTGCTAGTGTTTCTAGCGTCATTAAATTTTGAGGATTCATATCGATCTCTTTGTTAAGAGCTATATAGATGGACTCATAAGCAAGTTGGCGTATATCTCTTCGTTCCCGTTCGTTCTTGAATATTTCAAGCAATATTTCTAAACATTTTTTGTCACCGGTCTCTCTTATATATCTCCCAACAATAGATATCGCTTTAACACGTACGACCCTATCTTTATCCCATTCGACTCCCCTCAGAAATGACTTGAGCTGGCTGATATACTCGGACGTTAGGTTCCAATCATCACACAAGACACAAAGTGCCGTAACGGAAACCATGGGATCTTCCGGAAAAATGATAAATTTCTCAATGAGTCCTTTATATTCATTTATGATCGACGATTGGCAAAAACGGCTTGCATAGCTGATTGTTTGTAATAATGAATGGATATTTTCTTCATTGGGATGCTCGTAATATTTTTGAATTTGGGCTATGACATAGGCAATTTCATTAGGTTGAATCTTACCCGCACGGGCCTTATAAAATAGCTCTTCTTTTTTAATGTCCATAGGAAATCAGTTTATAGCTTCGCTTTTTGCATATCGAAAGCTCTTTGAAAAGCTTGTATTACTTCTGGATGCCTCATAAGGAATCTCCTCCTTTCGTTAATTCGATGATCAAGATTTATTTTTTCGAATAAAAAACTGCTTCGTAAACTTATGGGATTGTTGAGGTCTAACTTCTTAGGAATCTCCGGGGCGGGAGAAATATACTCCGGAAATTGCTGCAGATGAGTTAGGCAGACGTTATAAAGTTCTGCATTATTCATAACAAAACTGTCGAATTTTTTTATTTGTTTTCTAAGTAGTTGAATTTCGCTCTTCAATAATCGAGAGTGCTCACGCATTGCATTATCCATAGCAATGAGCTTGTCGCGCATTGTCAAATAATCACAGAACCTGGTGAATGCCGATCTTTCCGTTTTGATCCCTTGCTTTTGTAAGGGGGTACGATCGATACCATCATATACCTCTAATCCTAACATTTTCACGTTTGACCACTTCATCATGAAAAGGGGAATGACTAAAACGCAGAAAATTCCGAGGAGAACAAATTTCATGATGCGTCTGTCAATGCTTAAACGGGGTTGCTCCCATACAAGAAGAGGACTCTTCATCGCGGGTAAGGGTTTAGAAAAATCTTTTGGAATTCTTTCCATGTTACCTTCTATAGTTTCGTAGGTTGATGATAAAGCTTAGTTCCTAACAAATGACCAAGATAGTCATAAATCCCGGCTCCGTGGATATCAAGAGCATTGCTCCAATTCACGAAAAACTTCTGATACAATACCTTAATGTCCTTTTTCAGGCTTCCAAGCTCTAGATTTATTTTAGCGAAAATTACTTCTTCACCAATATAAGACATCACTATTAAGAAGAATTCTTCTTCGCTTATAACGCGTTGATCGAAGTAATTTACGTAAATGTTTCTAGCCCATGTCTGCAAGGAACTGA
This sequence comes from uncultured Verrucomicrobiae bacterium, assembly GCA_963813135.1. GTDB lineage: Bacteria > Chlamydiota > Chlamydiia > Chlamydiales > Rhabdochlamydiaceae > SZAS-15. Next base: position 95,252 of record CAWEXY010000021.1, read on the forward strand.
ATTGCTGGATTGTAGAACCACCGATCATCTCATCCACTGGGGCAAGAAAATTAATCGCCCATTCGTTGATTGTTTTTTCTTTGACCCGTTTGCCAATTTTACCCAACAGAACGACCCACTGTATCGGCTGTACTTCCTTTTCTTGGAAAAGTTTAAAAGCCTCTTCCGCTATAGGACGATCCTTTACGTGAAGAATAGAAAAATCAGGTTTGGGTTTACTAAGAAGACGGTTACTCAAATCCCTTGCAACACTCTCTAAAAACCGTTTATCATTTAAAAGCGCGTTGAATTTTTCTAATCTTTGATAAAATTCCTTTGTAAACTTAAAACAAAACCGTTCGAGCTCGGCGCAGCAAACTTTTCTTTGTTTCATGACATTACCACGACACTTTCTTCCGTTATCGAGCTTCTCGATCAATCTTTTCTGAACATTCGGATTCGTCAAATCTTCGTTCTGCCCCAAAGGTTGCCCCGAAAGGAGAATTTCCGATGACCCCGGTTCCCCTTGACGGCCGGCCCTTCCTCGAGCCTGCTCTTCCACGCGAAGCGATTCAGGGTAAAAAGTGATCAGCACATGGAGCCCACCATTTGCTTTACTATTCCCTTTTAGTTGAATATCCGTTCCTCTTCCGGCGTTATTTGTCGCAATAGTTACAGCGCCGGGCAATCCCGCATTTTCTAGAATATCTTCTTCCTTTTTCTGCTGTGTTTCGTTGAGTATTTCATGAGGAATCCGGGCGTCTTTAAGCTTCTTTTCCAAATCGAGAGTGCCTTGGATCGTCTTGCATAAGACTAAAATAGGGCGCCCTTGCTGACGGCATGCAGCAATTTTTCTTAAGATACCCGCGATAAGATGACTATCATCTAATAGAATCTGGGGAGGGGCATCATGTCTAAGAGACGGCTTATGTGTCGGAACATCGAAAGAATCAATGCCATATACTATTTTAATTTCACCTCGTTCCGATTCGGATCCAATCGTTCCGCTAAGGCCGTAGATAGCTGAATAAAAAGGATAAAATACGGGATGCGACATTCTAATCGGAGTAATGAATTCTTTTTTCGGTTGGATATGATGCTTAATTTCCACGAATTCATGAATTCCGCCCTGCCAGCGAGAACCTTCGTTCCGTTTGCCTGTATTTCCTTCATCGATGATAACAATTCTCTGCTTTAGATTCTCTTTTATATTAACACCCTTTTCAACAATATAGTTATCATTTATTTTAAGTTCATAAAGAGCGTGATAAGCAGCAGAAAGCCATTTTTGTAATTTATCATTAGAAAATGTCTCTGTGTGTTTTTTAAATTGTCCCCCTTGATAATCTTGGAGATAAGTCCTCAGCTTATCAATCTGGGAAGGTGAGTCGATTTTATGTTTTTCATTCTTAGCAATGTTTTGCTGCAGGAATTTAAAAATAGGCAAATATATCCAATTAAAGGAAATTTCGGCCGGATATCCAAAACGGGCTCCATTGAGTGCCGTGTCAATGGTGAGATTATCAACCTCGTCCACAATAGCTTGGGTATTTGCGAATGGTCGAGCAAAAAGTTTAGTAAAATAGAGCATTTCAGCCATAATAGCAAACTCGTAATCATTAGCAGTTCCATAAAGCATCTGCGCATCAAAATGCTCAGGCCTTCTATCAGCATGGCAAATATGGGAAGTTGTAATGCCAAATGCCTTGAAAAAAGAACTGAATTTACTTTGATCGCGCGTAGAAAGGCTTGGAGAAGAAGAAATGATATGGACATCTCTTTTTTGCATGCTTAATAAGAAAGCCATTAAGGCGACGATCATGGATTTACCTTCGCCCGTCTTAACCTGGGCGACACATCCCTTCTGATGTGCGAGAAGCCCCAAAATAGTCAATATTTGCGAAGGGTGTAAATAAATAGGGAAGAATTTGATGCGCAGTGCGAGTCGGCCAACTGCTATTAACTGAGCCAAGTCAGCATCGTCTAAAGAAGTCTTTTCCCGAATTTCATTTGCTTTGTTGATCAGTTCGCTCATGCGGCAGCTCTGCCATCGGGCGCAATATGTTTCAATTTGAAGGTAGGTCTTCTCAATGTTTTTCAGCTTTTCTGATTCTAAAGCAAATCGGACGAGGGGATCGTCCCCTTTAAAACGCTTCATTAATGCTTGTAGATCATGCGTAGTATCATTAGGAGGAGCGGCTCTTGAAGCGATCTGCTCCAGATAGCTCATCAATTCTGAGAAGGGAATGCTACCCTTTTGAAAATTTTCCAAACAAGTTTGAACCTCGCCGAACTTTTCATCGGGTTGTAAAAATATATGTAAAAGTTTGAGCGCTTGAATGGTCTCATCGAACGGCGCCCCATCCTTACGGAAAAGACCTTGACAAAAGGCAATCAGCACCTCTCCTCCACAATCTGCATGGAGCTCCTGTGCTACATGTGCCATTTCTTTGAGATCTGCTACCGAATAATGCTGAGGCACCGGGTCATACAGATGACTTGTGGTAATTACGGCTAGTTTCAGCAATTCGCTTTTTTCACGATCATTCAAATCATTGGTTAGTGGATCGCACAGTAAGAAGTTAAAAAATTGATCGTAAATATCTTGCTTCAGATGATTAGCATTAGGAAGCGACTTAAAATAATCGGTGATTAAGATGCACATATTTTTAAATGAGAAGTTCTTCGTCAACAGATTTTTTAAGTTAGAAGGCTGCCAGATAGGCAAAGAGGAGGTTGGGGAGATCGTTTCAACGTGACTCGTGCCTGTAAAAGCGGGATTCTGACATTTTTGTAGAAGAAGAGCCTCTCCACCTTCATCATGGCAAGGAAGGTGGCATAAATAAGAGGGAACAGAGGCTGCTTCAGATATGAGGCAGCCAGAAAATCGATCGATCATTTCTTTTAAGGTTTTAATCGTGTAGTAATCTACTTTTTTTGTTGAAGCATATTTAAAAAAAGCTTTTGCGCCACTGTTTAACTGACAAACTCTTCTTAACTTGATTAATGAAGGATTAATATCGCCATCACTACTTCTAGTATTTAATGCTGTTAAAAAAAATGAGTCAATAACTCCTAGGATTTCAACGTCGGGACATAAGGCAACGATGTCAAGAGTAAGGCGGACTTTCGTCAAATCTTGAGGCTCTTGCGATTTCAACAGCCGTTCTAGAATGATCTCTTGTAGTCGCAAATCAAGCGTGTAAAATGCCAATTGCTGATGATTTGCAAGATAGTTGTTAAAACTGAAATCAGATACCTTTGGTTGAAAGGGGTGACTTTTGCTTAATAGCATGCTTTTAGCACCTTCTTATTTTGTATCTATTCTCACTTTAAGGCAGGGAATTTGCCAGCCAATGCACGCATATACTCGGCAATATTAATCTTTGTTTGCGGCGTACTCGGGTCGAAAATGATTTCAAAAGGGGTTTGCCCGAAAATTACTTGATGCACTAAACAAAGCTGCTCTAATTGCCTAACTTTGAGTTTATCTGTTTGGTTCTGCTGTTCAAGTCTTTTCAGGTCTTCCATAAGAGGCATAACAGCGTTAGAGATATTCTCATAAATTTTCTTAAATCTAAGCTCTTCAAGAACATCAACGGATATCATCCATTTGACCCGGTGAGCACTTCCTTCCCGTTCAATCGTCCGTTGAGTTAGTTTTTTACCTCCAAAAAATCCTGAGATCAAACCCATCGCAGCACCCACTGCCCCACCGACTACTGCCCCAAAAGGACCCAACGGAGATCCCAATGCGAGGCCCAAAACACTGCACGCTCCTAATCCGCCCGCTGTGTATTTTAAGGGAACCCAACCATATTTTGTTATTAAAGTGTTGATCTGCATAAAATCCGCCTCGGACGCCACAACTAGACGCTGAGTATAATCGGATATCGCATCGCAGTAGAGCTTATCGATCAAACCGATTGTTTGGCAAACAATCTTGGCCGGCTGCAGCCCCGCTAGCGAGGAAGGCATTAAATTCTTCCCTTGCAGAATAGAAAACACGCGCTCTTTATTTAATGTCTGAAATTGCGCGTCAGTTATCCTGACAGGGTGATTATCCCAATGAAGAGTGCTTTGTTTTTCAAGAACAAAGCTAAGTTTCTGTCCGTTATAAGTTGAAGTGATTTTGTTATCTGCTCCTAAACCCCCCGCTATAATTGCCATAAAACTCCTGCATTGGTTTAATTTGCCATTTAGGCTAGCTCGAGTCGATAAATTTTGGCAATAGCAATCAGATTTACCATTGGTATATTGAAAATGACTCAAATCCGATCACAAAAGAACCAATCGGGTTAAAAGACCTTCAAAGTTTAAGACTTAGCAAGTAAATTAATCGAATCCCAGCATCTACGCACTAAGATGCTGCTTGGCTTTGACATGTCCCTGCTTGGCTGCACTTTCCATGTAGGTCCTAGCTTTATCAGGATTCTTTTCAACTCCTGCACCGTTGTAATAGCATGCCCCAAGGTTATACTGCGCGACAGCAGATCCTTGCCCAGCTGAGCGTTCGAAATATACGATACTTAGCGGTAGATTTTTAGGTGTGCCCTTGCCATTGCACAAACACAAGCCGACACTGTTCTGTGCCAATGCATCCCCTTGTTCAGCAGCAAGCTGGTAATTCTTAAAACTCATCGATGCAAGGCCGAAAAAAATCCATTGATTTAAGTCGATAAAGGGCTTGAACATCTGCATTCATTAAAGATGGGAATCACGGGCGGAAATAGCTTCAAAGAACTCTCTCTCGCTGAAAAGACGAGTGATCGCATCTTTAAGGGCGGCTTCTAATGCACTCTTTGCATTACGCCCATCCATAAGTAAGATGTTGCTCTCTACTCCCTTCCCAAGGATGACCTTGGAAAAGGAAAAATTGCCATTCGCTTTTTTGACTTTCACGTTCAAAATCACTTCCGATATGGCATCGCCGGCCCAAAAACCCACCTTAAAATCATTGTAAAACTTGCCAAGCTCCACATCGACTAAAATGCTAGACTCATGACGAGAAGAAATTGTAACGCCTCGATTCGTCAACTCAGTACATATTGCTTCACGAACCAGCTCATTCACATCAACGGTGTTGACAATTCTGGCCAATTCCATGCCATAACCATTCTTTTTACACCCCACCTTACTTTTTTCATCCCTGATGTCCGTAACCTCAACAGCAACGGGCACTGATTGAGAAATCTTTTTCACCTCTGACATGGGCTCATAATTGATCGTGATATTGTCGCGTTTGATCGCACATCCCGTTAGGAGGGCTAGACACAGCACTAAAATGTATTTCATAGTCATGCATCTTATAAGATGGCTGAATATAGAAGAAGATTTTTTTGCCAAGAAATCAACGGTGCGTTAAGATTTTGTGCGACGTTATACGCATCGATTAATTGAGCAACCGGAAGTGCATGGAATCTAAACGCGTCGTCATACTCGGGGGCGGCATCTCGGGCCTTTCCCTCGCATATTTTCTGAAATACAGCACGCCGCGTGCTCAGGTCACCGTCGTCGAGAAAAAAAACCGCCCGGGCGGTAAGTTCGGCACCGATATTTCAACAGGATTTGTATTCGAGAGAGGCCCCTGCTTATTTAAAGCAGCCGGTCATAATGCGATGGCCCAGCTTTTTCAAATGCTGGAGCTTGATAAGAAAGCTGTTGTCGCCGAACCCCCTTATCTGAATCGCTTCTTCTCCTGGAAAGGAAAGATCAAGAAACTATCGCTTTTCTCGTGGGATATCTGGGCCCTCTATTTTAAAGAGCGGAGGGCAGAGCCCAAACTGCAGGATGAGTCCGTCTATGATTTCGCTGCGCGAAGGTTCAGCCCTGAGATTGCCGAAAAGTATTTTGCGCCGATGGTCTGCGGTTATAACGGCGCAGATCTGAAAAAATTATCGATGGACTCTTATTTGCCAGAGCTGAAAGAAGCCGAACGCCACTACGGGAGCATTCTTTCGATCTACTTGCGGCACTGTTTAATGCGAAAAAAATCTCATTGGAATGAAAATAAGTGGCTCTATTTCCCGCAAGGATCGCAAACGGTCATCCAAGCTTTATCCGAGGCTTTGTCGGCAAACATTTTGAAGGACCGCGAAGCGACGGGCATCCAATACAAAGATGGAGTGTTTAAGGTCGAGACACCCGAGGGAGTATTGGAAGCAGATGTTCTCTGCAGCGCCCTGCCGGCGCCTGTTATCGGCAATCTGTGGATCCCAGAACTTTTATCCGTTCCTCATGGAAATATAACTTCTGTATGCTTGGGCTATAGAAAAAAAGTTTTGCCAAAAAATGGTTTTGGATATTTTTTCCCGTTGGGCAACGAGGAAGGAGCTGTCGTTGCCAGGTTCGATTCGCAGGTGTTGGCAAGTCAAAATCAACTTGAAAAAGAATCGCGGCTGACTGTCATGCTGAAAAGAAATGATTTAAATAAAGAAAAAGCTATCGAACTTGCCGTGAATGCCTTGCAACGCCACCTTAACATCAAGGATATCCCCCATAGAGCTGAAGCAAACATTTTTGAATACGGCCTTCCCCTGATGGAAGTGGGCCACGAGCCTCGCATGCGCGCCCTAGAGGGGCTGTTGGCCACCCGCTACCCGAATTTTCATCTGGTTGGAAATTATTTTGAAGGCACTCTCGCGCATCACTGCGTGGAGCGGTCACAAGCAGTCGCAAAAAAAATCGCTAACAAATTAGTTCTATAATTGCTAATATCTTTCCCTATGAAAAGATTAGCGTTTTTGATTTTATTTTGCGCGTCTTTATGCGGAGATCCGCTCAGTCTTGCGGAGCTCATCGATATTGCTCTTAAAAATAATCCGGAAACAGCAAAATCTTGGGGCATGACTAAAAAAGCCCAAGCCCAGATCGGCGTGGCGCAGAGCGATTATTATCCAGCCGTTGGCGTCCAAGGGAAATTGACGCATGGACGGGATGTGAAGTTCGTCAATGGTCCGGAAGTGATATTTACCAACTATGGCGCCGATCTGGTGCTGTCATATGTGCTCTTTGATTTTGGCGAGCGCAGAGCCTCTGTAGCAGCCACGCGCCAGGCCCTAGCGGCGGCAAAGTGGTCGGAGGATTTTGCGATACAGAGGGTCATGTGCAAGGTCTCTCAGAGCTATTATGAATATTTAAATGCGAAGGCGCTCCTCCGCACCAAAAAAAGTTCGCTGAAAGACGCAGAAGCTGTCAGGGATGCTGCAGAGGACCTGTTCAAGGCGGGGCTGAAATCAGAGGGCGATCAAGCGATCAGCAGAGCTACCGTTGCCCAACTCGAAATGGAGCTGGCAGGGGCAAGATCGTCCGTGGCCATCGCTTATGGCAAACTGCTCATGGCGCTCGGGAAGCCCCTGGGAGAAAAAATAAAGGTGCAAACGGCGCCGGGAGAAATGACGCCGATGTCAGAGGGTGCTAGCGAGCTCGTGGCGGCGGCGGAAGAAAAACGGGCCGATGTGCTCGCGAAAAAGGCTACTTTAAGCGAGATGCATGAGCGGGTGAAAAAAAGCCGCCGAGGGCCGAGGCCGAAGTTAAAAGCTTTGGGCCAAGGCGGGTGGATGGAATACGTTAAACACAAAGATCGGGGATACAACTACACGGCAGGAGTTGCGCTCGACATCCCGTTGTTCAAGGGGTTTGAGAATACGTATCAAACCAGAGTGGCGCTCGCGGACGAGGAGATCACCGCAGCAGAATTGAAACTCCTTCAAGAAGAAGTAGCGCTCGAAGTCCTGACCTATAGCTCCCATGTGAAAGCCGCTCAGGAAACTCTTAATTGGAGCGACCAGTACCTAGAGGAAGCCACGAAATCTTATGATGCCGCCTTGGAGAACTACAAAGCGGGCCTGCATAATATTTTCGATCTCGTGCAAACGCAGCGGATGCTCTCCGATGCAAGAATGAAAAAAACAGAAGCAAGGACGCAGTGGCTCGTATCGCTAGCCCAGCTCGCATTTGCTACAGGGAGTCTTGAAAAATGAGAAGGTTGTGTTTGTTAGTTATTTTGGCGGCATGTTCCAAGGAAGCCCCTAAGCCTTTTGAGATGCCTCCTGTCGCTGTGCAAACCGCGACCGTTGAGATGCGCGATGTGCCGCTCTATTTTGAAGCGATGGGAACGATCAAGCCCTCCCAAGCCGCCGAAGTGCGGCCCCAAGTGAAGGGCACGATCACGGGCATCCATTTCACCGAAGGCGAGTGGGTAGAAAAGGGGCAGCTTTTATATTCTATCGAAGATGCATCTTATGCGATCCGCGTGCGTGAGGCGGAAGCGATGCTCCAGCAAGATATGGCCCATTTGAAAAACGAGCAGAAAAAATTGGAGCGGTATAAGACCCTTTCCAAGCCGGGGCACATCGCTCCCGTCGAATGGGATGAGCTGCAAACGAAAATTGCTCTCTATGATGCGATGATCAAGGCCGACGAAGCTAAACTTGCCTCGGCAAAGCTCGATCTAGAGCATTGCCGGATCGTCGCGCCGATCCAAGGATGCGCGGGCAAAACAGCCCTGCAAGTCGGCAATATGGCCGGCGATCTGCCGCTCGTTAAGCTGTCGCAGATGGACCCGCTGCTTGTGGAGTTTGAGCTGACGCCTGCCGAGCGGGAAAAATTACCCCTATCCCCCCAGCTCGAAGTCTATGCTGCAGGGACGAATGACATTTTAGCATCAGGCCGCGTCGTATTTTTAGATCATTCCATCGACCCGAAATCGGGCATGATCGCCGCCAAAGGCATATTAACGGAGCTAAAGACTCCTCTATGGTCGGAGCAATCGGTGCGCGTTCAAATCCTTTATGGCAAGAAAGAGCACGCCCGGCTCGTTCCCTTAAGGGCCATCAAAACGAATCAAACCGGCCCCTACGTTTTCCTCGTGAAAGAGGACAGCACCGTCGAAGTGCGCCCCGTCAAGCTCGGGCCCGAAGAAAAAGGATTTGTGGTCGTCGATCTGGATGAAGGCAAAGTTGTCACGGAAGGACACTCCCGCCTCTTCCCAGGTTCTAAAGTCGAGGAAGCCAAGTGAACATCTCTGAACCATTTATCCGCCGCCCGGTGATGACGACGCTCGTGATGTGCGCAATCCTCCTGCTCGGGTTTTTGGCGTTCAAACAGCTCCCTGTCACTGATCTTCCCAACGTCGAGTACCCGCTCATCAACGTCCAAGCGATGTATACAGGAGCGAGCCCCGAGGTAATGGCCTCTCAGGTTGCAGCCCCTATCGAGAAAGAACTCCTCCGCATCAACGGCGTCAAAAATATTTACTCACAAAGCAGCCGCGGCATGTCGTGGATGACGGTAGTCTTTACCCTTGACCGCGATATCAACGAGGCCGTGCAGGACGTGCAAGTGGCGCTCAAGCGCGCCGATAACGACTTACCCCCTGACATGGAGCAACGGCCGCTCTACTTCAAGGCCAACGCGCACGGCGAGAGCATCATTTACCTCATCCTCTCCTCGGAGACGGCATCCCTTGCCGAACTCTACGATGTGGCCCATCAGCGAATCGAGCAGCGGCTCGCGCGCATCGATGGCGTCGGCAAAGTCGAAGTGCACGGATCTCCCTATGCCGTGCGGATCCACCTCAACCCCGAACTCATGGCCGCCCGAGGCCTGACGTTCCAAGAGGTGCAGACCGCCATCACTCAGGCCACCGGCAATGCGCCGCTGGGCAGCCTCGACACCGAAGGAAGAAAGTTCACGCTCGAAGTTCCCAGCCGCCTCGGCTCTGCGGCCGATTTTCAGAACTTGGCCCTCACCCCCCAAGTGCGATTAAAAGAGATCGCCGACGTGCGCGATGGCCTGGAAAACGAAGATATTTTCCACTTCCTCACGCCCGAAAAAAGCTCCCCCACCGTCATCCTCGGGATCCAAAAACAAAACACCGCCAACGCCGTGCGCATCTCGGAAGAGCTGCAAAAAATGCTGCCCGAGATCCAATCGGAACTCCCCTCCTCCATGCAGCTACTCCATTGGTTTGACAAGACCAACTGGATCAAAGAGGCGATCGAAGACGTCGAGTGGTCGCTCATCTTCTCCTTTGTGCTCGTCGTCGGCGTGATCTATTTTACCCTCCGCCGCGTGCGGGAGACGATGATCGCCGCAACAGCCCTTCCCCTTTCGGTGATCGGCACATTCATCGTGATGCACATGCTCAACTTCAACTTGGATATTCTCTCGCTGCTCGCGCTCACCCTCTCGATGGGATTTGTGATCGACGATGCGATCGTCGTTCTAGAGAATATCGTGCGGCACCAAGAAAAAGGCCTCCCCCGCCTCCAAGCCGCCCTGACCGGCTCCAAGCAGATCAGCTTCACCGTCCTCTCCATGACGCTCTCCCTCGTCGCCGTCTTCATTCCCCTCCTCTTCATGCAAGATGTCACCGGCAGGCTCTTCCGCGAATTTAGCGTCACGCTCGCCGTTGCCATTCTAGTCTCGGGGTTTGTCTCTCTTTTCTTAACGCCGATGCTCTGCAGCAAATTTTCTTCTCCGCAGTCGCACGCGCCCAGAAGCCCCAGCTTTTTGCTGAAGATGTACAAACCCGCCCTCGATTGGTGTTTAAGCCACAAAAAAACAACCCTGAGCATGGGCGTCCTCACCGTAGGCCTCACCGTTTTTCTTTTCCGATTTCTCCCCATCACCCTTTTCCCCGAAGAAGATCGCGGAACGATTTGGAGCTTTACCCAAATGCCCAGCGGCATGTCCAAATCTTATTCCGAAGCCTACCAAGAAAAGCTCAACGCGATCGTCCAAAAACATCCCGCCGTGAAGAGCTTCATCGCCCTCAACTTTAAAGATTTTCAGATCTATTTTATTCAACTCTTAGACGCCCAGCATCGTGCTCCCCAAGCTACCGTCGTTACCGAACTGCAAAGCCAGCTCAATGCCGTTCCTGGCACCTCGGCCTTTATGCGCGGCATGCAGCTCATCTCCGGCGGCGGGGGGGGTTCACCCAAAACAACTATTCATTTGTCCTCAAAGGCCCCGACCTCGAAGAGGTGCGCAAAAGCGGCGAAGCGCTCAAGAAAAAACTTGGTCTTAATCCGATGTTCGTCAACCCCGACCTCAGCGTCAAAGCCGACGATCCCAAACTCGATGTGATGGTCTTTGAAGACGAGGCCCAAAAGCTCGGCCTCACCCGCCAAATGGTCCAAACCCTCCTCCAAAGCGCTTATAGCGGCGGCAGCGTCGGTAAAATCGACAAAGGCGCCGAGCAATACAAAGTATTCGTCGAGCTCGCCCCTGAGTTCCAAAAAAGCGCCTCGGCGCTCGCCAAACTCTACCTCAAAACACCCGAAGGGACCTCCGTTCCCCTCAAAGCCGTCGCCCATTGGAAAGAAGGCGTCGGCCTGCAGACCATCGACCATGTCGATGCGCTCCCTTCCGCAACGCTCTTCTTCGACATCGCCAAAGATGTTAAATCCCAAGTCGCCTTCGAAGAGCTGAAAAAAGTCGCCCAAGAAACGCTCCCCTCATCGGTGACAGGCAAGTTCGAAGGCATGGCCGATGTCATGGAAAGCACCTCCAAAGATGCGATATGGCTCCTCCTGCTTGCCATCGTCGCGATGTACGTCGTGCTCGGCATCCTCTATGAGAGTTTTATCCATCCGCTCACGATCCTCTCGGCGCTCCCCTTTGCGTGCCTTGGCGGCGTGCTCACGCTCCTCATCTTCCGCGAGCCCCTCTCGCTCTACAGTATGGTGGGATTTCTGCTCCTCATCGGGATCGTCAAGAAAAACGGCATCATGATGATCGACTACGCCCTAGAAGTGCAACGCAATGAAAACAAATCGCCATTCGAGGCGATCAAAGAAGCTTGTGTGGTCCGGTTCCGTCCCATCATGATGACGACGGTGGCGGCTGTGATGGGCGCGCTCCCGATCGCTATCGGCATTGGTGCGGGTGCCGAAACCCGCCGAGGCCTGGGCCTCGTGATCGCAGGCGGACTGCTCTTCTCTCAATTCCTGACACTCTTTCTGACACCCATTCTTTATCTCTACCTCGAAAAATTGCGGAGAAAGCAAACTTGAGCTATCCTATTCAAAAATATTTGGAGTGCGCATGACCGCAGCTTTTGTTAGTCAGAACATAGCAAGTGATGCTTTTCTCTCGATACAGCATAGCGGGGCTACTGACTCGATAAATCGTATAGCTTTAGCACATAGAGCACTGGACAACCCCGTCTTAAAAGACGATGTTGCCCGCGTCGATTGGATTGTACGTTCTATTTTAACAACAGCAACCTGGAGCCCTTCAGCCCGAGAGCGCTTATCCTCCGGAAAAGAATATACTGAGATAACAGCACTGATCTCTGATATTCAAAAATACCAAGAGCAAATCAATATCCATGCTTTCGCCCAATTAGAAGTTGTACCAAAGGAGCTAAAAGAAAAGATCGAAGAAAATCTAAAAAATGATACCGTTCTCACCCAATGGCCCGAAGAAATTCCTCCTTTGCAAAACGCAACCTTAGATTTTTCTTCTCATCCTAAAATTACCGATATTCCCCAAATAGTTAGCGGCTTGGGGATCAACTGCTCTCTGAACATGCATAACATTCCCTTGTATAGCCTGCGAAATAGCAACATCGGAAAATTACAACTCGTAGAGTCTATCAACTTATCAAACACCCGCCTTTTAAAGGGTCATATTGGAATTTATTGGCCCAGATCAGTACGCAAGCTGGACCTCAGCTTTAATCCCCAATTAACACTCGCGTGTGTATCTGATGTGCAGTTCATATACAACCTGGAGAATTTGAACATTTTCAAGACAGCAATCGAACCTACCTTCTCCTGGCAGGCCTGTCAAACACCTTTAACGGTTGAGTATAGTGGCTTTTTCGGGTTTAAAATCACAGGCTACCTCCCTAGGAAAGGAGGGACTGAAACTCCTAAATCTTGGTTAATGACTGCGGCAAGCATCATCGCGGTGATGTCTGCCGGCCTCTTCTTGTTGATCATGCGCCGCCGGCATGCCTAATCAAAAATCGCTCCCCCGCAAGAAACCCAGTGACCTGCTCCCCAAACATTAGCCTATGCTAGGACACTTGAGTTACTAATCGACAAAAATTTAATGACATATTAGTATATTTTGTATTAGGAGGCTCAAATGTCAACACAAGTAGTAGATTTTTTAGACAGAGCGATTAAAGCTTCAGCAATTCATGCTGTTATTGCAAAAGTAACAAATACCAATGCCCCGATGGCCGTTGCACTCACAGCAACAACTGAAGAGGCTTTAAAGCCTCTTATTGATTATCTATACAAAGCGATTATTGGAGAGAAGATGCCGAGTGTTTATGATAATAATGGAAGCAAAATTACAGTTAGACAACTTATTACTTATTGTGTACTAACCGGGGCTTCAGGATACGTCAGTGCTAAAGTAGCCGAAAAATTAGGGTACCGCGTGAACATCGCTCCTTACCTCCTTGTAGCTCAGTCAGCTGGATCAATTTATATTTGTACTAAATGGGCGTTATCTTCAGTTCCTTTAATGCAAAGTAGAATTGTACGATTATTGCAAGGCTGAGATTTTTTCAGGAGGGATGTTTAATTTCCTCTAGAAAAGGAGGGACTGAAACTCCTAAATCTTGGTTAATGACTGCGGCAAGCATCATCGCGGTGATGTCTGCCGGCCTCTCCTTGTTGTTCATGCGCCGCCGGCATGCCTAATCAAAAATCGCTCCCCCGCAAGAAACCCTTGGATAGAAATCGCATTCGGATTACACTCCTCTACCATTATTAAGAACCTTAGGAGGTTATATGGCAAACGCTGTAGGTACATATTCGGTTCCAGAAAAATTTTCTATTCAAGGTCTAACTGAAAGCCAGGCAACAACATTTATAAGTGGATTAGCGAGAAATGATGTTCTCTATGCACTCCATAAAAGAGCTACTCAACTATCTAGTTCACTCGACACGCCTATCAAGATTGTAACGTGGATCGCTTATACTGTTTTCCAAAATGCAAGTTCATGGAGTAATACAGCTAAGGAAATCGCAAATACTGGTCTTTCTAGCAATGACCTTACAAAAAAACTAAATACTTTCCAAAATGGCACTAACTTACACATCTGCGCACAATCACTACCTGAGGACATCAAAGGCCCAATATCCCGTACCCTACAAGACATCGATAAGGGTGCGACAGAAGTAAGAGACTCCGTGCTTGAGAAAGGAGTGGTTGCAAAGCCCCAAAATCTTGACCTTTCCAACAAACCAACTTTTACAGATCTTCCCTCAGAGTTTAGTATGATGGATATTTCAGCAATTTCCTTAGAAAACAATGCTTTATTCAGAATTTGTGAAACTGTTGCTGGTCTAACTCAGCTCAAATCTTTAAATGTCCGTAATACTTCATTATCTGAAATCCCAACCCTTAAAAGCAAAAACATACAAATATTAAATCTAAGCCAAAACCCTAATTTAACTAACATCGACACTATAAAATCTCTAAAAAAATTAAAGCAGTTAGACATCTCAGAAACTGGCCTAACAAAACTGCCCGATTGGCTATGGACAGTTCAAAAACCTCTAACCGTGACTATTTCTGAAGATATGGAAATGCTCATCCCTCAAGGTCAACCAGTACCGAAGGGCCTCTCTATTAATATTGCTGGTAAGGATACAGACACCCAGCCTGCTGCACCAAGAGCACCCGTAAAATCTTCGGAATCCTCCGCGCAGCCACCTTCTCCCTTAAGAGCTCGCGATGAGTCTTCTGCTTCGTCAGGCCCTACCGGCTCTTTAAAACCTCCAGCCCTGCCGCCATCATTCACAGTACCAGATACAACAGAGTCCGTAAAGCCAGGGGATGAGTCCGAACGAAAGCCTGCCACTCCAGCAATCCCGAAAAAATCTGAAACCTCCAAACCTGAATTCCTAAATACTCCTCCCCCGGGACCTGAAACGCCAGGCAAAGCCCCAGAGCAAAAAAAAGACCATGAGAAGAAGCCCGAAAGCTCAGTAGTAAAAACACCCTTTTGGCGATCGTTGGCTAAATGGACAGGGATTTTTGCGGGCTGCGCAGCATTTGTGGCTCTGATTGGCTGGGGTTGGAAAAAGCTTCGAGCTTAAGAGCCGGGCTGAGTCTGAGGTGCGGGAAGAGCAATGACCCCATGGGGGGGCTGCTCTTTTCGCTTCCTTAAGGTTTTTTGCCTCTCTGGAGCAAAAAGTTTATCTCCATTCGTTCGAGTCTCTCTTCAATAATTGGGTAGCGAACATTGCTAATTGGAGACATCTTCCAGCGGCGTTTCAAAAATGCTTCATTATAATCTTTCGGAGCATCCCAGATACGATGAGTTACCACTTTGAAATCAAAATGCTCACCTACGTGCTGTAAATTAGCGCTAGCTGCGATGTTATCCGCTAGGAAACCCAAAAGAAAAAAGAGCTTGTCCACCAAGATGTCATTTTTCATGGCATCTTTTGCAATCATGAACAGGCGGTATCTCTTGTAGAGCATATTTGCAACTCTAGCCTTTTCTTTCGCATAAGAAGTCCTGCTTTTGCCCTTGGCAGCTCGACTGAGTGCATCAATCGTATTAAGAGTCGGCAAGACATGGGTAAGCGAATCATGGAGGAATTCCTTGCCTGAAGAAAGCAGCGCGTCATGCGCCATGTAAGACTCAACATATTCCAAGTCACTAGCTATTCCTTCGCTTGAAATGATGTCGATAGGCGGTAATTCAGGTCGTGTTTCTTGCAATTTTTTCCAATTCGCCAACAAAGCTTTCTTGTCAGGTATATAGAAATACATCATCCCATTTTTACTCTTAAAACTGTATCCAAGAGGTATTTGAATAGGATAATGAGCCTCTTCATCTACCCCCTCAAATGGCTCAACAGCTGGGTAGATCTGATCTAATTTATCATGCAAGGTATACAGTTCGGCTTCGGTTTTGGGTTCAGGCATTGCAAAAGTATAGATGTAACCGCCTAATTTATTGGGTTTTCTCCTGACACAGTTCCATAGTTCTGCGGATCTCTGACGAATGTCTTCAGACTCGGTTTTCATATCCGCTGTTAGATCGGACATCGAGTAAGAACGTTTAATGCTAAGGCAAGAGACCGCCTTTTTACAAAGGATTTCTTCCGCCTCTTTCGACACCTTTTTCTTAATCTTATTATCAGAACGCTTATATTCGCGAGTTCTAATAACGCCTTTTTGACTTAATGCATTAATCACATAAACCTCTATACTTTATTAAACTATTATATAATAATTATTACTAAATGTAAATAAAACTTTTAGTAATACTAATTGCTTAAGTTTCTATGAATTAGGGACTTATGTGATTAGCTTGATGTAAGTAATTGAGAAAGAGCTCGTTTGGTAACCTTCCTTGGCATAGGCACTGAATATGCGGAGCGGCTCTGACTCGGGATTGCGGGTAGACCGTTATTTTCTCAATTCTTGACGCTCTACCTCATGCCGATTCTATATCTTTATCTAGAAAAGGCAAGGAAGAGAAGTTAACTCTTTTTTCGCTCGGCATCAAAATCAGCTTCAATCTGCTTTATTTTTCTCCATACGCTAAAGAAGAATTCTTCTTCGCAGAGCCATTGTTTCCCAAATCGTCGCTTTATAAAACTCCTCTCCATATCATCACTCGGATTATCCCACAATTGTGAGACTGAATACTCTCCTCCGAGTTGTAACATTGCTTCGCTCAAAAAACTAGTATCTTCAAGAGCCGATACGACGTCTGTTTGATACCCTAAAAGAAGAAAGAGTTTAGGCAAAAGGTCTTTGCTTATATTGCTTTTCCCTTCTTCTATTTGTTTTTTTGCAATCATGAGCGTCCGATATATCTTAGCGAGTGCTTTTACTAATCTTGCCCGCTCTTTTTTGTAACTTGGATCTTTTGGATGATTAAAAGATCCGCTTCGTAAATACCCTATTTGGGTAAGCAAAGGAAGTACATGAAAAATCGAATCGTGAATAAATTCTTTCCCAGAAGAAAGTAGCGCATCATGACTAAAGTAAGCCTCCACAAACTCTATATCGTCTGCGATTCCATCGCTTGAAACGATATCCAAAGAAGGCAACTCGGGACAATCTTCTTGGCTCTTCTTCCAATTAGCTATCAAAGCCTCCCTGTCCGGAAGATTTAAATTCGTAACATTGCCATCTCTATTCCATGAATATCCAAGAGCTTTGTGCATGGAAGATAAAGAAACGGACCCATATACATCGTTTATTTCACTCGCTGGATACATCTCCCTAAGCTTCTTGTCCTGCGCAGAACGATCAAGGTAACTGCCAGAACTTTCCATATTAAAAGAATAAATGTATCCACCCAATTGGTTAGGTTTGCGTGATACACAGGTCCATATGCTTCCTGTTCGCGCGGCTATTTCTTCTTTTTCAGTTTTTTCATCCCGTCGAATTTGAGAAACTGATTTCCGCCTTGTGATGCGCTCAGGCCTTTTCATTAAATCTTCAGCTTCTTTGGCTTTGACCTGCTTTACCTTCTCCACCGTGGGTGAAGTGGGCGCGGCTAATTTACTATGATTTGCATCAATCTGTGTTTTACCATTTACTCTTTCCATATTAATCTCCTGTCCTACCATTATATAGTAATTATTTTATAATGTAAATAAAAAAATTTAATTTGTTTTTGTTATTAAATAGATAATTATTAGGAGCTTATGGAAGATACTGCTGCAGAACTGCCTGTGTTACAGGCCCTTGGCATATCATTTTAAGGTGTGTTGGGGGTGTACCAAAGAATGCGAAAAATGCCTTCACCGTCGAAGGGCTTGTAAAGATGATCTCCGCAAACTGATCGAGGGAAGGCAGCGGAAAGGGTATCTGCGGCACCGGATCATAGAGGTCCCAGACTTTATAATGCACATTGCGCCTTTGCAAATAATCATCTGGCTCAACAGCTGGGTAGATCTGATCTAATTTATCATGCAAGGTATTGAGTTCGGCTTCTGTTTTGGGTTCAGGCCTTGCAAAAGTATAGATGTAACCGCCTAATTTATTGGGTTTTCTTCTCACACAGTTCCATAGTTCTGCGGATCTCTGACGAATGTCTTCCGACTCGGTTTTCATATCCGCTGTTAGATCAGACATCGAGTAAGAACTTTTGATGCTAAGGCAAGAGACTGCCTTTTTACAAAGGACTTCTTCGGCCTCTTTCGACACCTTTTTCTTAATCTTATTATCAGAACGCTTATATTCGTGAGTTCTAATAACGCCTTTTTGAATTAATGCATTAATCACATAAACCTCTATATTTTATTAAATTATTATATAATAATTATTACAAAATGTAAATAAATTTTTTAGTAATAAAAATAGCGTAAATTTCTATGAATTAGCGACTTATGTGATTAGCTTGATGTAAGTAATTGAGAAAGAGCTCGTTTCGTAACCTCTCCTTGGCATTTGCAATGAATAAAAGAAGGGGGAGGTCTTGAGGCAGCCTCATCAGTTACATGCAGCTTTCTATATAGAGTTTTGGCTGCCTCAAAATCTCATTGTCAACCCTGCCTCTTAATAATGTGTTAAATTAAGGGTGACTACTCAGTAGAAACCATCCGAAAAGAAAAAGGGATGGAGTCTTTTAAGTTGCTTTTTTTAACCTAGTTACAATAAAATGTAGGCTTTCAAAGTAAAAGGTATATCATGTGTGTTAAATTGGACAACTCTCCCAGGCATTCTCCTTCTTTTGAAAAAAGAATTCACAGTGAACAAAATGTCCCATCTAAATCTACCTCGACCTCCGTGGTTTATGATCGCTTACTTATTTTAACTCTCCAAGGAATGCCAGAAACAAAAGCCATTCTGGAACATTTAGATAACTATTCCTTGACCTACAACGCAGACAATCAAATCTCTATCGATTCTTCAAATTTAAAAACCGTTATAAATAACAATATTGAATATCCCAAATCTGCTTCAACTGAACAAAAGGTGTCCTTTTTATTTGACCACTACGTTAAAAAATACATCTCAGAATTTAGACAGACGAATGAATTTTCAACTTCTTATCTTCAATTACTAACAGAACCTATTAATGCATCGCCTGAATCGATTTCATGGCATATTGATATGCTCATCAAAGACGAAATAAGATGGAGTTTGTCGGCTTATCTAAAAACAACTTTAGCAACCGCAATGGAGATAGAAATTGAGGAAGTCGCGTTGCCTTATATCTCAGCTTTAATATAGCCGAGTTATATGAGTATTAAATCTAATAATTTGATTTTAGCGCTTCTTCGGTAACATGCCCTTGGCATGTGCATTTTAAATGGACAGGCGGTTTTCCGAAGAATTTGAAAAACGCCTTCACCGTTGAGGGGCTTGTAAAGATAATCTCCTCAAATTGATCGAGGGGAGGCAGCGGAAACGGTATCTGCGGCACTGGATCGTAGAGGTCCCAGACTTTGTACCGCACGTTACATCTTTGCAAAAAATCATCGAGAAGATGGCGCGCTTTTGAAGAGCGAGGAAGCAGCATATTTGCATTTGCAAGGTCGAGTTCTTGAAGAAGCTCTATGATTCCTTCTTGGGATTCATTTTGGGCAATGTGGGAGGGAGGAAGGCGTGAAGCCGTGGCTTGGCCGACAGCGATTAAGATTTTCGAGGAAAGATCAGAAAAGTGGGCTAGAAAAATCTCCACAGCGTTCTTGCTCGTGAAAATGATATGCGTGAACGTGGGAAAGATTTCATGAGCATTGTCGGGTAAGGGCCTTGGCTCAATGCGAATGATCGGATAATGGACATACTCAGCGGATGGACATTCTGTGCCAAGATAGAGCTTCATCGGGTATCGATGCATTTAAATATGTGATGCATTTCTTTGTCATCCTCACTTGCAATGATAGCAAGCTGACCTTGATGTGCGGCATTCGCTCCTTCTAATTTCATGCGGCGGCGGTGCGTAAGGCCGAGGCGGATGAGCGCGGCTTCGGCAATGACGAGCCCATCGAGCTTTCCTTCATCGACGAGAGCTATGCGCTGATCGATGTTGCCCCGCACATCGGCGCAGCGAAGATCGGACCTCCACGCACGGAGATTTTCTTCGCGGCGCTCCGAGGATGTCCCGATGAGGGCGCCATTAGGCAGCGGCTCGACGTTGTACAGAAGAGAATCGGAAGGATCGACGCCTTGAGTAAGAGCAACGACAGCGAGTCCGGCTCGCAAAGGCTCAGGCAAGTCCTTGGCAGAATGAATCGAGATGCGAAAGAGCCCTTGCAATTGGAGTTCGTCGATTTCGCGGGTGAAAAAATCAGTTTTTTCGAGAGCGCGGAGTGATGTTTTTAAATCTTTATCGCCGGTCGTTGCAATCCAGTAAGGTTCGAACTCGATGTGCGGGTGGAACTGCGCGATCTCGCGATGGACTTCCCAGACCTGGGCTTGCGCGAGGCGGGAGGCGCGGGATCCGATTTTAAGAGGAGATGAGAGCATGAACGGCTTCCTCGACAAGTTCAATGCCGATGAGTTCGATTTTGGGATTTGCAGAGAAACCTTTGAGGCATCGTTTGGGAAGGATAGCGGTCTTAAATCCCATGTTGATCGCTTCTTTGATGCGGCTTTCCACGCGCGGCACGCTGCGGACTTCGCCGCCGAGGCCGACTTCGCCGATCACGACGGTGTCGGGATCGATGGGGCGACTACAGAAGGAAGAGGCGATCGCGAGGAGGATGCCGAGATCAATGGCCGGCTCGACGATTTTCATGCCTCCGGCCACAGAGACGAAGACATCGGTGTGGTGCAGCGCGTACCCCATGCGCTTTTCTAGGACGGCGAGGAGAAGGGCGAGGCGGTTTTGATCGAGGCCCGTCGACTTGCGCGAAGAGGTGGCAAAAGAGGAGGCGGCAGCGAGCGCTTGCACTTCGATGAGAATGGAGCGTGTTCCTTCGATCGTGGGGATGATGACCGATCCGGGGATCTCTTTCTTGCGCTCTTGCAAAAAGGCCTCGGAGGGATTTTCGACTTCTTTGAGGCCTCCTTGGTCCATCTGGAAGAGGGCGATGTCGTCGGTGGGGCCGAACCGGTTTTTTACCGCGCGGAGCAAGCGATATCCATGCTGCCGGTCTCCTTCGAAGTCGAGCACGGTATCAACGATGTGTTCGAGGACTTTGGGTCCCGCGATCTCGCCCGATTTTGTGACATGGCCGATGAGGAAGGTCGAGATGCCGAGACCTTTGGAGAGGTGCATGAACTCTGTGGCCAGTTCGCGCACTTGCGATACCGAACCCGGAGCAGAGGGAAGCTCGGCCTTATACATGATCTGGATCGAGTCGATGATGAGGATGTCGGGCTTGAGGCGGTCGATCTGCGCTTTGATATGAGAAAAGTTCGTTTCGCTAAAAAGGAGGAGATTTTCGGCGGTGACATTGAGCCGCTGAGCGCGCAGCGATGTTTGCTCCACAGATTCTTCGCCGCAGACATAGAGGACGATGAGCCCTTGGGCCGCAAGCGCTTGAGAGATCTGGAGCATGAGGGTCGATTTTCCAATGCCGGGGTCTCCGCCGAGAAGGGTGAGGCTGCCGGCAACGAGTCCCCCGCCGAGAAGACGATCCACTTCGGGCATGCGCGTCATGATGCGGCGAAAGGCGTCGGAAGTGACTTCCTTTACGCGCATCGGCCGCGCGGGCTCGCGCACAGCGCCTTCAAAGCGTTTCTCCGTGGAGACTTCGATCTCTTCGACAAACGTATTCCACTTTTGGCACATCGAGCAGCTGCCCGTCCACTTCGCTTGCCTATGGCCGCACTCTTGACAGCTCCAGCTTGTTTTCGTTTTAGCCACGTTCCAACCTTTTCATTGCATCTTGGGCTGCGGCTTGCTCGGCCTGCTTCTTTGTCGAACCAGAACCTGCACCGAGCTCATTGCCATCGATCGTCGCCGATACGTAGAAAATTTTATTATGATCGGGACCCTCTTCTTTGAGGACGATATAGTGCGGAGGCTTCTGAAATTTTCTTTGAGAATAATCTTGCAGTTCCGCCTTCCAATTGCGGGAAGGGGCCTTGAGCATGCTTTTCACATCTTTCTCAAAGTGCTTCCAGAAAAATTTCGTCACGGTATCCAGGTCGCTATCGAGATAGACAGCGCCAATGAGCGCTTCAAAAAGGTCGGCCAAGATCGTCTCCCGTCCTTTTCCGGCATTCATCTGCTCTCCTTTCCCCAGAAGCACGTGCGGTTCCAATCCTAATTTTTGAAGATAGCGGACGCAGGATGATGCCTCGACCAAGTGAGCGCGCAAATGAGAGAGTTCGCCCTCGGCCTCGGTAGGAAGATGCTTATAGAGATAATCGGAGATCATAAGGCCCAAGACCGAATCCCCCAAAAACTCGAGACGTTCATTGTGGCCGGAGACGAGCTCGCGATTTTCGTTGTAAAACGAACGATGGATAAAGGCGAGGACAAGTAAATTCTTATCCTTGAATGAATAGTCGATTTTTTCTTCGACACCGGCCATGTCGTCCCATAATTTCTGCATAGGACGATATTACACTAACCTCGGTTTAATGTAAGGCATCTGGGAGGAGGCCATAGATTTTTGATGAGTTTTTGAAGTTCCCGAGGAAGGCCCTATGCGAAGCTGCATAGGACCGACGAGGGAAATACAAAAGATCGCAAAAAGATGGACCTGTTCATAGATGGATTACATTAAACTGGGGTTATATTTGACCTTTGAGGCAATAGTGGTATAATGTTGGGTTAAAATAGCAACCGACTGTGAAATTGTGCAATTTGCGCTGACAAAAGACCACCAATTCTTCTTCACGAAGCATAAGTACATCGAATTTGAGGAGCTTTATTCTCCTGAAGTTTGCGCTTCTGCCAAAGAACTTCTTGACCGCATCGTGGAAAAACGGCTTAAAAAAATGATTGGGTCGCGAACGCCCGAAGAGATTTTTTCCGTCGGCCGCGATATGTGGCGGGATTACCCTAATTTGTCCCTGAGCCGACCAGCGGCTCAGCTGGCAGCGGAACTTTTCCATGCCAAGCAGCTGCGCATCGCCTATGATCAATACATCCGCACCATTCAGCCTATGAGCGCGCCGCTCAAAGAAGCCGCGACCCTGCAGCAGATCAGCTCTTTTCAGCCGATCGTCGGAGGCATCCTCGTCCGCCTCACGGCCGACCCCAAGGCCCCTCCTATGACGCCGCAGAGTGTCGGCAGCGGCATGTTCCTGGCCCCTGACTTAAGCCTGCCCTGGCCTGCCCTTTTCCAAAATCCCGACCAAGCATTTCTTCTCATCGTCTATGTGCCGCTCCGCAGCCGCTATGTGCTAGAGCCCCACGACCCTCATACGCATGCTCTCAAAAAGCTCGGATATGGATTTGGCGATGCCATCCAAGACGCGACCCATCCCCTTCTCGTTCGTTGAACCTCCTTCGCCTAAAGGCGAAGGATTCCTGTTTCGACGCTCCCTCCAATGAGGGCAGCTCCACAGGCTTTTAAAACCGACATTCCGGTGGTTATGACTTGCGATGTCGTTGATCTTGCATTTTCCGTACCCCGTTACTCTTTTAATGTCCTAGTGAGTAATCCTTTAGGTCAAATCGAGAGAAATGAATCTTGGTACAAAGAATGCGTAGCTCTAAAAACGAAATATAAAAAAGACGATGCTAACGCCGCTTCTGCTATCTGCAAACTGTTGGTGGCCCTCGATGATAACACCTATGGTGCAACGCAGGTGAATATCATATGCAAAGTGGCTAAACACAGACTAGAATTAATAGAGAAGTTCAAAGAAGAATATCTAAGAACCAACTTGCAAGAATTAAAAGGGATCATGGGAAAATACATATCCCAGCTCAACCCTTGCGAGATGGAGAATTCAAAAAAGCGAAAAAACACAGCAAACGATAACGGACCCAACAAAACACAGAAAAACTAAGGACCATCCGCTAATCGTCGCCCAGCCCTACGTCGGAACAACAAACGCTGCAAATTTGCGCGCAAGAAACAGGATCATTGCACAAGCACGTTGCCGGAGGAAGGGAGGGAGGATAAGGGGGCATTTCGCATGTGAGGTCTCCGAAGATCAATTGCTGAAAATAGACTGGCGCATAGGGCGCCGGACCCGGCGCGATGGGATATGTCAGCACAAAAACCAAATCAAAACGGCAATCGGGGTACTTTTTTTGCGGGTCAGGGCAAGGGGGCGGAGGGGGGGCATTGCATGTGAACGGAACTCGATATCCCAGCGCAGCGATTAAATCGTGAATGGAACTATGGTTCCAGCAAATCAGTATATTTTTCCCGTCATATTTTTCGTTGTTTAAGACGAGATCGGCCATTTCGGTCACCTGGTAGCCGTTGTAGGGAATATGGATCGGCATGCTAAGGCACTGGGAGCGGCATCAACGTTTCAATCGTGCGGGGGAAACGGCGGTCGGAATCAGCACAGTCCGAGAGGCAAAAATCGCCGCAATCGGACCATTTTGCAGAAGGTAATCGGTTTGAGTTAAATAATACGCGAGAGCCGCAGCCCGTCCCATCCCCTCCTCCGATATGCCGCGCGTCACAGGATCTTTCTCCGCATGGCGGATAACAATGATTTGAGCCGGCATCGCCGTCAAGGAAGCTGCACAACAAAGAATCAACCAAATCTTTTTCATTTATCTCCTTCTAAAAGTCATATCGCACGGAAAACGCCGCGCCGTTCAAAATCAAATTGCGGTCATGGCTCACGAGATCGAACTCATCAGCCTTAAGCTCCAATTGATCAAAGAAAATGTGATATTCCCATCCCAACTTGAAAGTAAGGGCGAACCGCTGATTTGTGATGAATGTTTTCCATAAAACTCCTGCCCCTGCATCGAACATCCATCGGAATCCTTGTGGTCTCCTATGATGGTCATAACGGACGCTTTCCAAATAAGTTTCCCGCTGATGGAGGTCGAAAAAACCGTATTCTAGACTGCCGCTGACATTGCCATACAGCCTCCACCCTTTTCCCAGATTGACCTGCGGCTCTAGTCCTATTTGAGGGCCTATTCCAAAAAAGTTGTTTTCCATATCCATATGATCGCCGCCGCAGTCGCTATCCAACCCGGGCAAATCGAGCCCATTTCGCAAAAATGCCGCCCTTGTACGTAATATCGACATCTTGATTGATCCATGCCAGGCGGAGGCCCGCAAAAGGCCTCAGAAAAAAAACCTTTCTTAAAACAAAGGCGCGTCCAAAGTCGATATCGAGCAGATTGAGGTGGAGCTTCCAATCCATTTTTGACTTAGCGACCCAATCAACAGGCAGAATATCATCGGCCAGAGACCAGACAGGGAACATGCCAAAACCTAGATCGCCATTGTTGCTTCGTTTTTGATACAGAAGCATTAAAATAAGGGTCCAATTAACCGCCACATCCCATGTGCGCTTGTTAAAGATATATCCAAAACCGAGCCGATAGCCAAAGTCCCATTGGAAATTCGGGTTCACCATCGGCTCCTGCGTCACATCAGCTGTTGTATAGAGGTCCGTCTCTTTATTCGTCATGGCGATTCTTCTTTCAGACGGGATGAAATAGAGCCAATCTGGCTGTAACCCAGAGATTATTTCCGTTTCTTAACTGAGGATAAAAAGAATCCAGAACTTGAGGCGGCGGCGCTTGCGTGTCGGACATCATATAAAGCCCATATTTTGTAATGCCCCCAATTTTGTAAACACAAATATAGGACGATAAATTAAGCTGTCTAACGAGGAAAACACCAAAAAAGGAGTTTTTATGGCAGCCGCGCCTCTTCAAACTCGATCATGCTTCACCGTCTTTTATAAGATTCCTACCGACGATCAATACACTGCTCTC
The DNA here is from genome assembly GCA_963813135.1 of uncultured Verrucomicrobiae bacterium. GTDB lineage: Bacteria > Chlamydiota > Chlamydiia > Chlamydiales > Rhabdochlamydiaceae > SZAS-15. Next base: position 121,011 of record CAWEXY010000021.1, read on the forward strand.
TATCAGTCGAAATTAGACCCATCCGAAATGCGCACAATAGAATTGTGCTTAAATGATCTCCGGGGGAAAAGATCAAAATAAATTTACATTTCTCCAGAACACTTTGAGAGACATTGCCCTATTTACAAATAGGTTTACGTACCTCCAAAAAGAATGTGAAAATGTACAAAAAGATATCTTAAGCGTATCTGAAACTGTCAAGATATTCGACTCGAGAATCGGCACAAAAGAACGATCTGCTTTAGAAAGAAGATTTATTGATGCTTTTAACAAACCTCCAGAAGGATCGAAACCAATCGTTCCTGATGTTCTTGTGATGAACAGTGAGGTTCGTATTCTAGAACAACAGAAAAAATCACGAAATAATAATTCGTTAAAACAACAGCCAAAATCGATAGATGAACAACAGGAGCTCAGGACGTATTTTAGTTCAGACAAATCAAAACTCGAGGTAATAAATCGACTTTTCGCAGTCGTCCAGCAAAACCAGGCCGCACTCATTACAATTGAAAAACTTTATAAAGATTACAAAAAAACACAGACCGCTTTGCAAAAAGAAGTCAAATCTTACACTTCACCTTCAGAAGCAGAAGATCGAATTTTTTCAGTAACCTCTGCTAAAATTCAAATTAAAGAAGATTCTCCCCCAGAGATGAGCCCCGTTCCTGGTAAACTAAAACGAAACGTGTACGTAACTACGACTACTTCACTGCAAAATAAAAAACAAAAAACAGAATGAAGACAGGCTAACCAAATTTTTTAAATTTATCACTTTCAATAAATATTTCCATTCCCTTATGATGTCTCACCTAAGAGACTAGTCTTAAAACCTGAGGGTTTTAGAGATTTGAGAGGATTTTTTCGGAGATTTCGCGGGGCGGAGCCCATAGCAGCCGACGAAGGCCCTGTGTGTAGCTGCATAGGGTTGAGGAGGACGTGAAAGATCGAAGCCGTAGGTTTAAGACAGTCTCTAAAGGTGAGAGCATGGAACTGGGCGTACCCCTTGATGGCCCCTACCTCCAATATCGCGGCAAAAAAGTCCTCGATTTTGCGTCGCACGATTTCTTGGGGCTCGCTCAGCATCCCGAAGTCAAAAAAAGCGCCATCCGCTATACCCTTAATTCGGCACGGGACTTCCCGTCCACCCCCTCTTTCTAGAGTCCCAGGCTCAGCTCGAACAAAAACTCGCCACCTTTCTGGGCATGCCCCATGCCGCTTTTATTCTTCCAGTGAATGGCTCGCACCATGATTCCTGAAAAAACAATCTGGATCGATGCGCTTGAAAAAAATATCGCTCCGAAGAAAGGCTCTTGCTCTATCGATGAATCTGCCACGTTTGGTATAACCGGGAAAGAGGCCTGGCTCGCGCCGCCAAACAAAAAGGCTATGATCATATTTTTGCATCGCTGACCAAGGGCGGAGGATGCAGCGCCGCGTTCGTAGCCTCTCAGAACGCTCTGACTAAAACACCCATCGCGGGCCTCTATGCTCGGCGCGCTGGACGCGATCCTGAATCATGCTCCCTGAAATGGACCAAGAACGCGCGCTTGTCCAAAAACACACTTCTCGGTCCGCGCAAGGAGCTAGAGGCGCAAGGCCTGAAGCCCGCCACCTCGATCCTTCCTGTCATGACGCTCAAGTTCAAGAATCCCGAAGACGCCAGCACTTTGTGGAAAATGTTCATCGACGCCGACATCTTGCTCGGACGTCCGTCCGAAAAAGAATTGTCGCTCACCATCACAGCGCTGCACACGCCCGACGATCTCGATCAGCTCGGGACCACGCTGCAAAGAGATTTTCGACGGGATGATTTAGCCGCTGTGATGCAGTCGCTGACCCCGACGCCACAAAGAAAATTCCCCGCAATCTGAACGTCGCGGATACTCCGCTGCTATCTTTTTTTCCAGCGCGCCATCCGTTGAACGTGGCCCACCGTCATTTGAGGAAAGGCATTGACAGATATGTGTAACGAGAGTCGCTGCCGGTTTTTCTCTCTGGCTCCTAGTGATCGCGAAGCCCGCCATGCACATCCTTACAGTTCCTCGAACAAACGCCGTAAGACGCATTCTTCTTCGTGGCGGTTATGCTGAGGAAATGCCATCGAGTCGAAGATCATTCCTAGGAGCGGTGTTTTTCCAGCGATGAGACGATATACCCAAACCCTCTTTCGGCGCTACCTGACGCGTATAACCGGAAGTGGACGAGCGTGATGCTTTTCATTTCGATCTCGAGGAGCTCAGGAAAAAAGTTTTCCGAGCACATGGCACGGCAATGCGCTGATCACATAATCGGATGAGATCTAATCCTTGATCAGTCTGCACAATGACTTTATCCGCTTGGAAAGCGACGCTCTGCACCTCTGTCCCTAAACGAAGCGAGGGGCGCAAACGATCCTCCAAATGCATCGACGAGCGACTGCACGCCTCGTTGGAGCGCTACGAACGGCGGCCCTAAAAATTTCCGGCTGCTTCCACATCCCTTTCGTGAGCGATCCATGCTCTTCTTCCCATTTTTTCATCGAAGGAAAACAAGCCCGGATCGAAAGATTGTGCATATCCCCGGCGTGGATGCCCAGCGTCATCGGATCGAACATGTGCCAAGCAACGCCTTTCCGAATCGCCGACAGGCAAAATCATAATCGTCTCATCGTCATAGGAAGGAGGCGCCTTCCACTCCGATAACAGCTCTTTCGACAAGAGCCAGCGTCCATGCCGGCATGCGGCGCAGCTGGCCATCCTTCCAGAAATACCGGCGCAAGTTTTTCCGTTGCAGAAAATCACCTCGTCCATCAGCCCTAAATCTTCGATGAGATCGAGCAGCGCGGGGCATTTAGAGGTTTTGAACTTGTCGAGGCCCCCTCTCAAAAAAATCCTGTCGACGTATCGGTGGAAAGCCATCCCCCGACACGATGGGATTTTTCAAAGATAGTAACCTCAGCATGACGAAAAAAATATCCTGCGGCGAGCCCCGAAATCCCTCCCCCTAAAATCGCAACTTTCATAAGATTTCAAGTATTAACCGCCGCGATGAAATCGTGCAATTCTTAAAAGAGCTTCGAGAAACCATCATTTCGACTTTCGAGTCTTTGGAACCTTATGCCAGGTTCGAACGCAAGCCTTGGCCCTACAAGGAGGAAGGCGGCGGCGAGATGGCCGTTTTACGCGGCGAAGTCTTTGAAAAAGCCGCCGTCAACTGGTCGGCATTTCCGGCAAAGTTTTCCCCATGCAAGACGGCGCAGGGCCTTTCTTCGCCACCGGCGTCAGCCTCATCACCCATATGCAAAATCCCCATGCGCCCACCGTCCATATGAACTTTCGATATCTCGAGACAGAAAAGGAGCATTGGTTCGGCGGCGGCTACGATCGACGCCCATGGGATTTCCCTACGAAGAAGACACGCGCCATTTTCACAGCATCGCGGAAAAAACGCTGAGGCCCTTTGGGCAGCATCTCTATCCTCAGTTTTCTGCGGAGGCGAAAAAGTACTTCTACATCCCCCACTGGAAAAAGAGCGCGGCGTCGGCGGCATTTTCTTTGACCATTTCAATACCGGCGATTTTGAAAAAGACTGCGCGATGTGGAAGGCCCTGGGCAGCAGTTTTCTAGAGACGATCATGCCCCTCTATCAACGGCGGATTTCACAACCCTTCACGCGGGAAGACAAAGAAAAGCAGCTCGAGCTGCGCGCCCACTACGCCGAGTTCAATCTCGTGTACGACCGCGGAACGAAATTTGGGTTCATGTCAGGGGGCAATCCCGAAGCGATTCTTTGCTCGATGCCGCCGCTTGCCAAGTGGTAAAGTTCTTGCGAAATATCTAATACTGCAGCGATAATCTCAGAGAAAATTTCTGCCCAGGAGCGTTTCTATGTCAATCCGACCCCCTTTGCCAACGGCCGACGTCATACAAGAGTACGTACAACGGGGTATCGTTAATAAGTTGCTTCTCACTCCCGAAGAAACCGAAATCCGCTCTTCTATAGAAACTAAAAAGCAGAGCCGTCCCGGCGTCTTACCTACGGATCCCCGATTAGTTAATATTGCTAAGGCCTATTTTGCAGCAGCTAAGCAAAACTCCGATCCCCAAACCCAAGCCGTTCTGTTTTTTAAAGCCCGTGAAGTAGCGATAGAGGTACAAGCTCTCGATCCCTCCATGAAGACATTAATCACCGAATCTGTTTTCGAAGAAGCCTTAGCCTGCGAAAAAGCAGCCAAGAACAGCCTAGATGAATTCTCCTGGATCCTTCGAGGCGCTAAAACGATTACTCCAGATCCCGAAAAAATAAATGACTCCATTCTCGATCCTTCGCATGTTCCTGCTAAATATAGCAAAGGATCCCAACTGTGGGAAGCTGCAGCCAAATTAACTATGAACGCGCCCATTCCTCCCCATGCATTGAACTTCCGCGATGCGCTGAAGAGCCAAATGGATTCTTCAACTCGTTGCTTTGAAGCGGCCGCTCGATGCTCGCAGCGAGCCTATCTACTTTACCGCGCTGAGAAAAACAAGGAATCAAAGACAACAGAAAAAATTCGCCTTCACACTTTACTAAAACGTGCGGCCGTAAACCTCCAGGCGATTGAGACATATTCTGATTTATCTGCTGGACTCAGGGGGAGAATTGTGAATATTATGACCTGGCAGCACAATTTCAAGCCCCAGGATCCTAAAAAAGCTGAAAAACTTTCCAAAAAACATTTAAAGGTTGCGGAACTTTACGCTCAGGAAGCGCAAACAAATAGCCTCAAGAAATTTGAATTGTACTTGGAACAAATCATTCATATCCACAGTGCGGCCCAACTAACGCCTTCGCATGCAAAAAAGATCGAGTTATTGAAGAAAGCTATTGCGATGGCCGCTGCTCTTAAAAAAGCATATCCCGCAACCGTGAATAACCCCCTCTTCTATACGCAATCAGATACCATGAATGATAGTTTTCAACTGGATTGGGCCTATGGACAAGAATTAGCCGACCTCCAAAAACAGGGAGCGGAACAACTTTAAAAGAGAACTTTTCTTTTTTATTAGAGCTGCTATAAGAAGTTCATGCACCTGCTTTTAGACGCTCTGTATTTTATTCCTTCGGAAGACGGCGTCCCCTATGTCATTGAGCACAATGATTTCAAAAACCCCGACATGAAATGGGGCTGGGGATTTCGCTTGGGTCTTGCCCAAGATTTTTCGCATGATGATTGGAAAGCGTCTTTGGTATGGACGTGCTTTCCGACGCAGCACGATACGGAGACAAGCGGCCACCTGACGGCCATCTGGTCGAATGCGCCGCAAATACCCGGAGACTTCGTCGAACACGCCAAGGTCCATTGGCGGTTGCATATGGGGATTGTCGATCTCGATCTGGAGAAAAAATGGACCATCTCTTCAGGCCTGGCACTTTACCCGCATGCCGGCATCCGTTTCGCCTCGCTGAGAGAAAAATTCTTTGTGCGATACGCAGGAGGCTCGCTTTTCCCCGATGAGGTCGATAACATGCATGCCAAAAATAAGTTCTGGGGATTAGGCCCGGAAGCCGGGCTCCATACCGATTGGAATTTGTGGAAGCAATGGTACATCTTGGGGAAAAGCACGGTGTCGATAGCCTGGGGAGAATTTTATGTGCATCAAGCAGAACGCGAAGAAAAGAGCCGTGTATCCTTCCTCCAAGAGCATAATGTGTTTTCACAGGCGGCGCTTTTGCTTGACCTTTCTCTGGGCCTTGCGTGGCAAGGAGAGCATTTTGGATGCCATCTCCTATGGGAAGAACACTTTTTTCCCAAGCAGAATCACCTGACCATGCCAAGCGGCGCTAGCAGCCCCGGCAGTTTGAGCGTCACGGGACTAACACTCGGATTCGACTGGAAGTTTTGAGATCTCGATTTGGTCGTCGCTGCATAGGGTTAGCGTCCCGTTCAGATGATCATAATTAATGACTATGCCTCCTTGGAGGTCTAGCCTCAATCGATGCCGTACAAAACAGCTATTGACCAAATCACATATCTGATACCACTTATCCGGTGATGAGCTGTGCAGCACACCATTCAAAAAGCTGCCTGTTTCATCCGGAATATCGACTATAATTAAACGTTGGTAAGGACGAATTTTAAAGAACAAATGAGGTTTTAATGCAAGTTCTCCTTCAAGATCTGAAAGCGATAAGGTAAAGTCGACAGGGAGGGTGGCAAGATAAAGGCCATACGGAAGGGTAAAGTCGATCGAGTGTGTCTTGGGGTCGAAAGGTTTTTGAACCACCCATGGCGTATTTAACGCAACAAGCCTTTTCTCTAAGGGTTGAAGCCTGCGATTTAAAATCTGGTACAGAGCCTGATATATGGGCCTATTTTGTTCTAGGCAAGCTCTGAGGTGCAAGCACTCTTGTGCATTTAAATCTCGAATGCGCACCCCTAAAGGGCCATACAATTGCAAAACATCGTTGTCGCAAAAATTGAAGAAAATAGCATGCCTGCAAACACGAAAAATAGGTTGCAGATTTTGCCCGAAAAGATCTTGGATCATCTCCTTTCGTAAATTTTTCCCCGGCGTCGCTTGAAACACTTCATGGAACGTGTGGAAAAATGCCTTAAGGGTGTCTTGCTGCTGCTGAGCAAGAGATCTGAAATGACGAAGAACTGGACCGCTTATCAACTCTTGAAAATCTGTGGGGTCGGGTTGGGACATCATCCGAAAAATCCGATTGGGAAGCTGATAATGCTCGACCACCCACGACCGAGGATCCACATGCTGAGGAAGTGGAATGCCGAACTTTTGCACAACGATTTTCCAAAAATGCTCGGATTGCTGCATCGTACGCCATGCTTTACAAACAGACCCAAAACGCGTGAAGTCGCCTATTGTGCTGAGGTGAGAAACGATGTGGAATTGCAATTCGGCAGGCAGCGCTGTGATCATGCGCCGGTATTTTACGGTTGCCATAGATAAATACACAAGCTATAGAAAGAATTATGTCTTTCATTCGCTCATTTGAGACCCTTTCCAAAAACGATGTGGCCATCGTCGGAGGGAAGAACGCGTCGCTGGGCGAGATGATATCAACGCTCAAAACCCAAGGTATCCGGGTGCCCGATGGCTTTGCGACGACGGCGGAAGCGTATTGGGCCTTTCTGGACCACAACCATCTGAAAGAAAAAATCACTGCCCTCCTCAAAGAACCAAAATCTTTGGAAGAAAAGGGAAAAACGATCCGTGGATGGTTCCTGGAAGGCGAATTCCCCCCTGCTTTTCAAAAGGAAATCGCCGAAGCTTATAAGACTCTGGGCAAAAAAGCTGATGTGGCTGTGCGCAGCAGCGCGACTGCGGAAGACTTGCCTGATGCGAGTTTCGCCGGACAGCAAGAAACTTTTCTCCATATTCGCGGGATAGATGCGCTCGTAGATGCCTGCCGCAAGTGTTATGCCTCTCTTTTCACCGACCGCGCGATCTCCTATCGAGAAGCTAAAAATTTCGAGCATATGAAAATCGCCCTCTCGATCGGGGTGCAAAAGATGGTGCGTTCCGATAAAGGGAGTTCGGGAGTGATTTTCACGCTCGATCCCGACAGCGGCTTTCCGCGGACCGTAGTGATCAATGCGGCCTGGGGCCTCGGAGAAAATGTCGTCCAGGGAACGATCAACCCCGATGAATACATCGTCTTCAAGCCCACCTTGTCGATCATCGGGAAAAAAATGGGAAAAAAAGAACAAAAACTGATCTACCATAATTCCGAGACAAAAAATGTCAAACCTTCGCGCAAAGAGCAAGGATCGTATGCGCTCTCCGATGCAGATATCCTCCAGCTCGCCCGCTGGGCGATCGCGATCGAAGAACACTACGGCCGCCCCATGGACATCGAATGGGCCAAGGACGGCATCACCGAAGAGCTTTTCATCGTCCAAGCGCGCCCCGAGACCGTCCATTCCCTCAAACACCATGGAGAGTTCAAAAACTTCGCGCTCAAAGAAAAAGGTAAAGTCCTGCTCCATGGGCTTGCCATTGGCGATGCCATCGCGACGGGTAAGGCGCAGGTGCTGGACTCTCCGGGTCAAATCGAACAATTTGAGCCAGGATCGATTTTAGTCACCCGGATGACCTCGCCCGACTGGGTGCCGATCATGAAAAAGGCAGCGGGCATCATCACCGATCATGGCGGGCGCACATCGCATGCTGCGATCGTCAGCAGAGAACTCGGCGTTCCTGCCATCGTGGGGACCAATACGGCAACGCAAATGCTGAAATCAGGGCAAGAGATCACGCTTTGCTGCAGCGAGGGAGAACAAGGGACCGTATACGAGGGCAAACTCAAGTTTGAGGCGGAGGAGATTTCCATCGATGCGCTGCCCGCTTCGTTAACCCCCCTCATGATCAACATCTCCAGCCCAGAAGAGGCCTTCCATTGGTGGCGCCTACCCTGCACCGGGATCGGACTTGCGCGCATGGAGTTCATCATCAATAACGTGATTAAAATCCATCCCATGGCCCTCGTGCATCTCGAACAAGTCAAAGACAAAAAAGCCCGCCGGACCATCGAGAAGCTCACGAAGGGATACGCCGACCGCCGAGATTATTTTATCGACCTCTTAGGGCAAGGCATCGCCCGCATCGCAGCGGCGCGGTATCCCGATCCGGTCATCGTGCGGATGAGCGATTTCAAGACCAACGAATATGCGAACCTCATCGGCGGCCAAGATTTTGAACTGAAAGAAGAAAATCCGATGCTGGGATTTCGCGGGGCGTGCCGCTACTACAGCCCGCGTTATCGAGAGGGATTTACGCTCGAATGTCTGGCCTTGAAAAAGGCCCGCGAAGAACTGAAGATGACAAATATCATTCCGATGATCCCTTTCTGCCGCACGCTGGAAGAGGCTGACAAAGTGCTTGAAGTGTTTGCGGAAGAAGGATTGAAGCGCGGTGAAAATGGCCTTCAGGTCTACGTCATGGCGGAGATTCCCTCCAATGTGATCTTGGCAGAAGAATTCTCTGATCGTTTCGATGGATTTTCCATCGGATCGAACGACCTCACGCAGCTGGTCCTAGGCGTGGACCGGGACTCGCAAGAGCTTGCCCCGCTATTTGACGAGCGCAACCTCGCCGTCAAACGGATGATCGAAGAGCTGATCGCCAAGGCGCATCGCAAACAACGCAAAGTCGGCATCTGCGGCCAGGCCCCGAGCGATTATCCCGAATTTGCCCGCTTCCTCGGCGACCTCAAGATCGATTCGATCTCCCTCAATCCCGATAGTGTGATCCGTACGATTAAAAATTTAAGCGCGCCCCACCCCCTGCAACAAGCTGGTTGACCTAAAACCTCCACCTCATAGTAAGCTCCTTGCATGCGCATTCCTTCGAATGACACTGTGATCACCATTCTTCCTCTGCCCACAGTCAAAGATCTTGTCCGCCAAGAAATGCGCATCCAGAGAAATCCGGATTTTGAAGAACGCATCGCTACCGTTTTTAATACTTTTTTACTTGTTTTTTGGGCCGGCATGGCGACCTATTATTTATCCCTAGAAGATTAGAGGGTTTGAGAGAGCCTCCATGCCTGCGACAAGTCAGTTGAGCTTTTCTAAAGGAGACAAATTTCGCAAAAACTCTTCAACGGGAATACATAAGATATCGCGAATTTTAAGCCTTCTATTACCTCCATAGAGAAGAAAGCAATTCGCTTCTGGATATTCTTCTTTGAAAATACAAAGAGACTTCACATCAGACGGCGAAACATCTTCTCCCCTTTTCACTTCAATGGCCCAAAATCCTTGAGGACCATAAACAATAAAATCGACTTCTAATTGCGTTTGAGTCCGCCAAAAACAGAATTGATGATTTTCTCTTTGGGCAAAAATCCACGCGCGCAGATGTTGAGCCACCAGACCTTCGAGAGCAGCACCTTCTAATTCTCTTTCCGAGTCGAGAGGCCCTTTAGGGCGTAATGCGCGAAAAATTCCCGCATCAAAATAATAAAATTTAGAATGGCTTACAAGAGCTCGCTGAGCTCTGCGTGTAAATACTGGTAACGTGAAAGCTAAAAAAAGATCTTGTAGAATTTGCAAATAATTATCGACGGTTTGTCGCTTAACTTGCGATTCCCTACCAATTTCTGTACTCACCCATAATTGCCCATGGGAAAAAGATGCAACCTCCATAAATCTGGCAAAAGGTCCAATTTGCCGGACAAGGCCCTCTGCCTGCACCTCTTCTTTGAGATAGACAGCGACATAGTTCTGAGCTTTTTCCTCAGGATCTTCCGATTGCCATACCATGGGAAGCAAACCGTAGCGGAGAGCTTTTTCTAGAGAGAATGCCTCCTTAAGCTCGCTTGCCATAAAAGGACCCATGTGACGTAAAAGAGCCCGTCCGCCCAAAAGATCGCCGACGGATCGCCGAAATTTTCGTGCGCTACTTCCCGTAAGAATAAATTGGATGCCTTTTTTCTCTTCAATGAGCGAATGAATAACAGGAATGAGCTGAGGCACCCGTTGCACCTCGTCTACGATACAAACATCCCCCGGTGATAACGTGCCTGCTATTTCCTTGAGTTTTTCCGGCCTCACCAAGAATTTTCGTTCTTCGGCAGCATCCAGCAAATCGATCCTAACTTGCTTAATATAAGTATGTTGTAGCCATGTTGATTTACCCGTGCCGCGAGGACCGAAAAGAAAAAAACTTTCTTTGGGCGGCTTTAAAAACCGAGGGATGTATCTCATAATCTGCTAACTCCGTTGGCACTTTTCATCCAAATATGCCAAAACCGTTGGCACTTTTCAAGAAAATAAATCAACATGCTAAGATTTAGATGGTTGCATTTGTTTAAAAGAATTGTTTTGTCTATCTATGGCTTATGTTATAATTATTCCTTTAATTGAAGGAAAAACACATGTTTTCAACAAGCAACCCTATACGGGAACAGCATTCTTATCTTGCCTCAATAGCGCCCAAGCTCACGAATATACGCAATATCGTATCGCGTTGCTGCAAAATCGGTTTTAGCATTTTCGAAGGGGTGGCAGCCGGGCACTATCCTCTTGCTGCAAGCACTGCGTTCTCTGCTCACCTGAAAATTCAGGATTGGTGTTTGCGTCAAATATTACCAAGCGGGCATACCGAGTTTGGTTTTCGAAAAGGCAATACACTAATGGTGGGAAATGGAGGTATCTTCAATTCCGCTCTCTTTCATGAAATAGAAAAACAGAAAAAAGAGATAGGGCTCTCAGCAAGAAACGATATAGAATATCTTTTTGTGCGTGCGCCTTGGGATTCGCCATCTATGATAACGAGTTCTTCCACTACTTTCGACGATACTAAATACATTTCTTGCCATCCTATTCTTTTCTACAACGACAAATATATCGATGGCTATCTAGAAATGAATTCTACTCAGGCCATACCAGAAATCAAAGAGCTGCGAGCTGGTAAAGTTTATAGAGAATTTTTAAGGACACACGCGTTGCTTAGTATTTCTGAGAACCATGCATTACGGCGAGGCAGCGCAGGTCTTTTAACTCAAATGGCATTGGTAATGCTATTGCATTATTTCAAACGCAAAGGAAGTTGGGCTTACGTCTTAATTGCCGGACTAAGTTGTAAATTTCTAGCGGACATGACCAAGGCTTTATATAACCGGTCCCAAATCTATCAGTCCGATAAAAAAGCCGTTGAAGTCACAAAAGATCCAGGGTCTGCAGCTGCTTGTTTGAAGCTACTTGAGAAAATTGCCGTCGCCCAAAAGAGTTCATTCTCGGACCGATTATTATGGCCGCTGATGGTCCTCTTTACCGACAGCGGAAAAGAAGAATTCTTCGAGCCTTCCTTCGAGAAGCGTATACAAAATTTAGGCTCGCCGACGCCTGTATCAGAACCTTTTTCGCAAAAGCCTCCTCAGCCAACCGATCTCGAGGAGCAAGTCCGCGCCTACAAAGAACTGCCGGAAGTTAAACTCTTCCTGGCGGCACAAAAAAGCTTACACGCAGTTCAAGACGGTATACTATTGGCAAAAAATATTGCGTCTCATTGGAAGCTGGCCCCTAAGAAACTATTGTCGTGGCTTGTACTAAGCAAAATACTGGATGCCAGAGTTGCCTCCCTCGTCTCATTGTTCAATCTATATTACATTTTCTATCCCCACCATTTTAACTTCGCTGCTACGATGCGGGGTCAAAATTCTGTAACTTTGGCCTCAGATGAACTCCAGGAGAAGGTAAAGCGGGTTGCCCATGAAATGAGTATTAAAAAACCGATCCTTGTGTGGCATCATGCTGATGCATCTGTTCCATTCCACTGCAAAGGAATCGGCCACGGCCCGGGCGCAGCAGAGATCATGACTGTGCCGACCCCTGATAAATCGATAGAAGCATTTGTACTGCGCCATGAACTTGCCCATTTACTGCATGGCGATCTGCTGAAAGTGCCGGCTGCTTATTACGGCGCTTCAATGCTGGCATCGGCTTGCTTAAAAATGACTATCGGATCTCCGAAAACCCTGCTTGGCAGCCTCGCACAGGGTGCCATTATCGATGGAATTGCTTCGGCAATATTTTACGCTTACAGTCAATATATCGAACAGCAAGCCGATCTCACGGCGATCGATGATCCTCTCAACAAAGACGAATTAATTCGAGGTGGAATTCAATTCTTTGAAAAGGGACAGCAGGCAAATATTAAGGCAAAGGATGAAAACGTCCTCAATCGACTGATGATATCAGCATCCGGAGAAAACCGCCTCGATTTCGCTCATCCTTCTTTTGCAAGTAGAATTCAAACCTTACAGCAGCATCAATAGCAGGGTCTTTTAACTAAAAAAACTTGATAGGGCGTTTCTCTCGAGGAGAGTGCAAGGCGCCCGAAACAGACAACCCCTTCATGGGGTTGGCGATGGAGGGTAACACAGCAATCTCCCGAGGGAAATGGTGTATCAAGTTTTTTTAGTTAAAAGGCCCTGCATCAATAACCTTTGATGCGTTCAATGAGGGCGCGCGCATTTTCTACAGGCGTATCAGGCAAGACTCCATGACCTAGATTGAAAATAAATCCCTTCTGTCCTTGCATCGAAGAAAGAATGCGATCGGTTTGAGCCAGCAGCTGAGGAAGCGGGCCTCGCAAAATCTCGGGGTCGAGATTCCCCTGCAGCGCGATGGAGGAAGGAATTTCCTGACGCATCGCGGCCAAATCTTTTTCCCAGTCCAAGCTGATGGCGTGAGGCTTAAGCGAGGAAAGCTCCTGCGCATAGCGGCATGAGCCTCGGCAAAAAAGGATCGTCGGAAAAGGACGGAGCGCATCGACAATTTGCTGCAAATAAGGAAGCGATAATTTTTGGAAATCTTCAGGGCTTAGCTCGCCGGCCCAGGAATCGAAAATCTGTATGGCGTCGACGCCCGATTGTATCTGCAATCTCAGGTACTCGATCGTGAGATCGGTGAGCGATTGGAGCAGATCAAACCGCTTGAGATAGCGCGCAACTGTATAGGGACCGCCGCAAAAACCAATCAGAGGGACCGAAAGCTTGGGTTTGACCAGGTCGATCGTCTCCAAAACAAACTCTAGCGTTTTTTTCACATCGCTCATGACAATTTTTTCAGGCGGGGTGATTTCAATGCCGCCACCATCAGGGAAATGAATTTTCCATCCGAGGGCCTCTCCAATGAACAGTATGTCGGAAAAGAGAATCGCAGCATCGACATCTAGAACATTTATGGGAAGCAGCGTCACTTCGGCAGCCAGCTCTGGCGTCCGAAAGAGTTTCATGAGCGAGTGGGTCTTGCGCATCTCTTGATAGGAGGGAAGAAAACGGCCCGCTTGCCGCATCATCCAAACGGGCGGGACGGCCTTCATTTGCACAGCGGAGAGCCTTGAGAAAACGATCATTCATGGAGGATGCGGTCCAAGATGGCATCGACCGTAAAACCAAATTCTTCCGCGAGATCGGATTGGGGCGCGGATTCTCCGAACGTCTCGATGCTGATGGCCAGGCCATCCATGCCGATCCATTGGTGCCAGCCTAAGCTGACCCCCGCTTCGATGCTCACACGCCGGCCCAAATTACCTCCAACGATCGACTCGCGATAGGCCTCATCCTGAGCTTCAAATAGCTCCCAACAAGGCATGGAGACGACGCGCACAGCTTTGCCATGTTTTTCGAGCGCTGAGGCTACATCGATGGCAAGCGAAAGCTCGGACCCCGTTGCAAAAAGAGTAAAGTCGGGAGTGCGGGATTCTTTTTTGACGATGTAGGCGCCTCTGCCCATGCCTTGCGCAAACGATACTTTCGTTGCCGTCAGTTCGGGAAGGGCTTGCCGAGAAAGTATGATCGCGGTGGGTCCGACATACTGAAGGGCAGCGATCCATGCCATTTTGACTTCGTTATTATCCGCTGGTCGAATAACATGCAGCCGAGGAATCGCGCGCAAAGCCGCAAAATGCTCAATAGGTTGGTGTGTAGGTCCATCTTCGCCGAGGAAAATCGAATCATGGGTGAACTGGTAAATCACTTGCACTTTGGAGAGCGCCGCTAAGCGGATAGCGTTGCGCATGTAATCGGAAAATGTCAGGAATGTTCCTACAAAGGGCGTGATCATCTGTGTTTGAAAAAGACCTGCTGCAATGCCGGCCATAGCAAACTCGCGCACGCCATACTTGATGTTCCTTCCGTGGTAATTGCCCCTGGTGATGATAGGATATTTTTTCATCAACGTTAAGTCGGAACAGGAAAGATCGGCAGACCCGCCATAAAGTTGGGGGAGGAGATCAACGAGCGCATCTAAAATAATTTGCGAAGCGCTGCGGCCGGCCAAGGGACTCTTCATCTCAATTTTAGACAGTTTCTCTTCCAAGTCAGCAGGAAGAATGCGCCCTACCATCTGCTGGAACTCTGCAGCGAGCTTGGGGTTCGCTTTGGCCCATTTAGCAAATTGCGCATGCCAATCGGCCTCTAGCGCTGCATCTTGAGGAAGTTTTTTTGCAAAAAAATTGAGGACCGATTGAGGGATTAAGAAATCTTCTTCGGGAAGGTCGAGGGCTTTTTTGGTGGCCTCGACTTCCTCTGCGCCCAGCGGCGAACCATGGGCTTTATGCGATCCGGCTTTGTGGGGGGATCCTTTGCCGATGATCGTATGAAGGACAACCAGGCAGGGCCGTGTTTGCGAATCGCGGATGAGAGAAAATGTCTCATCGAGCTTGTCGAGATCGTAGCCGTCGACTTCATAGACATCCCATCCATAAGCCGTATACCTCTTTTTGGTGTCTTCCGAACAGCACTCTGCCAAAGGGCCATCTAAGCAAATTTTATTCGAGTCGTAGATGAGGACGAGATTGTCGAGGCCTAAGTGCCCGGCAAAAGAGCTGGCTTCTGAAGAAACGCCTTCCATGATGCAGCCGTCTCCGGCAAGGCAGTACACCTTGCTGTCGAATAGTCTGTAATCATCGGTATTGAATTTCGTCCCCAGAATTTTTAGACCCAGCGCCTGCCCTACTGCGTTGGCCACTCCTTGCCCCAGCGGCCCTGTCGTCGCCTCGACGCCTTCCGTGATATGAAACTCAGGATGGCCGGGTGTTTTAGAATGGAGCTGGCGAAAACGTTTGATCTCATCTAAAGATAAATCGAACCCAGCAAGGTGAAGGCAGGAATAAAGCAGCATCGAGCCGTGGCCGGCGGAAAGGACAAACCGGTCCCGCGCAAGCCATTTAGGATTTTTGGGATTATGGCGGAGCACGCAGCCATACAAATAAGCGCCAAACTCGGCGCATCCCATCGGAAGGCCGGGGTGGCCCGAGTTGGCTTTTTGGACCGCCTCCATAGAGAGCGCGCGGATCGTGCCGGCTACTTTAGAGAGTTCTTTTTTGAGTTCGCTGTCCATATTGTAAATCCCAGTTGTAAGAGAAATAAGAGTATCGGAGGTGCCTGTCATTTTCAAGAATAAAATCATTGGTCTACACTATTTTGCAAAAACATTTGACAGGATTATTTTGCAGAGTTATAGTTTATTTTAATTTTTCTTGTAGGAGTAGGCTGTGATACGAATTAACAACGGATCTATCAATAATGTTAGGATTCAAGATTCATCATTCAAAAAAACAGATGAACAAAGACCCGAACCGCTGTTCAGTCTTTCTGCAGATCAATTGGCACAATTTGTTATTAAGAGGGTTGAACAAGTGAACTTCTATAGTTCTACCGACGCTGAGGGTTTGACATCTGATGGCCAGCGGGTAACTATGTATTTTGACCGATCTTCAATGCCTCAATTTGCGGATCAATCGGTCTTCAAGGCTTATTTAAAAAATACATATTGGATAATCCATCAATTTTCAGGATGTAACCAATACAAACTAACACCCGACGTTCGCGGATTAGGCGGAGGAAATACACAACCCCAAAACAGCAAAAAAGCAGAAGCTGCTGACCGGGCAAAATACGCACACCAGTCGCGCCTCAATCAAGCTCTCAGAAAAGCTGTAGAAGATGAAAAAGATTCGGCCCTTGTTAGAACATTACTCAGTCAAGGCGCCGATATGAATTTTAATGGTTTTAGCACCCCACGAAGAACTTTGTTTTCTCTGGCAATAACGGATAGCTCACCTGAAGTAGTGCAGGTATTTCTTAACGCGGGAGCTGACCGAAATCATATTTTTCAACCCCCATTCAGCATAGATCCACCTTTGCCAGTAATTGAATATGTCTGTAGAACCTACTCTCATGATCAAAAAAGCACGCCGAAATTAAAAATGTTGATTCAAGCTGGAGCAAGGGTAACTCCAAAATGCCTTCAAATTGCTATTGAATATCGTAATAAGAGCAATTTGGCTGCGCTTTTAGACGCTGGGATTAGCCCTAATGCAAATCTTGGCAAAGATGCTGGTCATTGTGATGCTCTTAAGTTTGCGTGTCAGCGTCCTGTTGGTAACGATAGTTCCTATAAAGAAGAGATTACTGCCATAGTTAAACTGTTGATTGAGCGCGGAGCAACTCCTACGACAGACGCCCTAAATGCTAATGCTACTCAGGGCGTCATTGGAATTGCTAAGCTTTTGTTGGATAAGAGCATAGCGGCTAATGCTGACGCCTTATATAATGCCGCTGAACATGGGCACCCCGATCTTGTTGAACTGTTCTTACAAAAGAAAGCTCCCATGACTCATCCTAAGTTAATAGATTGTTTCAATGGATACAGATTCGATAATCAGAACACTCTAAAGATATGCTGGTTATTAGCCAAAGCCGGGTTTAACGGCAATATGATGAAAGATAGCAACAACAACTCTCTGTTAACAAAATTTTGCAGCGACCATCCATCATGGGATTCGGTAAGGAAAGAAACTCTCATGATTTTATTGAAAAATGGGGCTGATGCTAAGTCGATCTCGAGCAATGCTTATAATGCATTACCTAAAGAAATTCAAGAAATAATAGAAGCAAGCTCAATAAACGATCCAGTTTTATTAAAAATTGCTGATTTCTTAGTGAACAAAATCCTCGGAACTCTTTCAAATACGATTTATGAAAAAGTTGAAAGTGCGCAAAAAATAGATGCACTTAAATCTTTAGTCAAAGCAGCCCTAATGAACTCTGGCGTTGTCGTCCTCTTTAGCGATGAAAAAAATGATGAAGCAATTGTTTTACGCCAGGGCCTCATCAATTCTTTAGCTAGAGAACTAGAGAATGTATTGGGCAAGAAAATGTATTTTAATCCCGCGAGTAATTTTTTTAGTACGGACGAAATCAATACTTGGGTTCAGGATGCCCTTGCTGTCTGGAAGAAATCAAATCAGTTGTCCAATTTACAGATAAGAACCCAACAACAAGAAAAAATGCGGCAACAGGGTCTCATTTTAGAACAAATGGAACAGCAAGAAAAAGCCTTACAGGAACATCAACAACTTGCCCAAGAACTCATTACACAATCTGAGAAAGACAGACTACATCGAGAAAAATTAGCTGAACAGCAACAAAAATTAGCTAAAGAACAGCAACAAAGATTAAACGATGTTAAAAACAGTGTCGACAATCTCGCTAGAAACGGGGTACAAGTCCGTTTAAATCAATATTAGAGAAAAGCTTCGGCTTAAGTCAATCGACTAAGCTGCTTTTGACTTTTCTCTGGCCCGCTGGTAAACTCTTATGCTTTGCACCCCCAAGGAAAATTTATGATTTCTCAAGAGATCCGCCGCAAGTTTTTGGCCTATTTTAAAAAGCACGGGCACGCTGTCGTTCCCTCCTCCCCTGTCGTCCCGCATGACGACCCCACGCTTTTGTTTACGAACGCAGGGATGAACCAGTTCAAAGATCTTTTTTTAGGCAAGGCCAAGCGCGACTATACAACGGCGACCACAGCGCAAAAATGCATCCGTGTCGGCGGCAAGCACAACGACCTCGATAACGTCGGCCACACCTCGCGCCATCTCACGTTTTTTGAGATGCTCGGCAACTTTTCTTTTGGCGATTATTTTAAAGAAAAAGCGATCGCCTACGCTTGGGAAGTGACAACGGAGATTTTTCAATATGATCCCGACAAGCTTTGGGTCACGATTTTCCAAGACGATGACGAAGCCTTTGAGATCTGGAAAAAAATCGTTCCTGAAAAGCGCATCGTGCGCATGGGAGAAAAAGATAATTTTTGGGCGATGGGCGATACCGGACCCTGCGGGCCCTGCTCGGAGCTCTACTATGATCGCGGCCCAAAGTACGGCGACGCGCCATCGATCAAAGAAGATGCCACGGGCGAGAGATATTTAGAATTTTGGAACCTCGTCTTCATGCAATTCAACCGCGATGCCAGCGGAAAGATGACGCCTCTTCCTAAACCTTCGATCGATACCGGCGGCGGCTTAGAGCGCATCGTCTCTCTCAAGATGGACGTCGATTCTGTCTACGGCACCGATATTCTGCGCAGCTTGATTGCCCAGGTCGAAGAGGTGACAGGCAAAGCTTATTTAATCGACGACAAAGAGATGTCCCCGGCTTTCCACGTCATCGCCGACCACATCCGGTCTCTATCGTTTGCCATTGCCGATGGCGTTCAGCCTAGCAATGTCGACCGCGGTTATGTACTTAGGAAGATTTTGCGCCGCGCTGTCCGCTACGGACGCATGCTCGGGATGCAAGAACCCTTCTTAGCGCGCGTTCTCCCGCGGCTTATCTCGACGATGGGCAGCGATTATCCCGAGCTCAAGACCGCCGAGTCCCGCATCGCTGAAGTGCTGGCCGTCGAGGAGGAGGCCTTCTTCCGCACGCTCAAGCGCGGAGGAAATATTTTGAGCACGGTAACAGCCCAAGCGAAAAAACGTCCTCAAAAAGAGATCACCGGCGAAGAGGCGTTCAAACTCAAAGACACCTACGGACTTCCGATCGAAGAGATCCTGCTCATCGCGAAAGACGCGCACCTCAATGTCAACCTCGACGCTTACATGATCCTCGAAGAAAAAGCGCGCGAGCTCTCCCGCTCGGCGCATGTGACGCATACGCAAGTCGTGGAAGATAATCTTTACCAAGAGTTTTTGAAAAAACACCCTGCGACGCTATTTACCGGATATCAAGAGAGCGCCGCTGCGGCCAAAATTGTCGGCATTCTTGTAGATGGCGCTTTCGCCCAAGCGATAACGCCGGGGCAAGAAGGACAAATCATTTTAGATCGGACGCCGTTCTACGCTGAGAAAGGGAGGACAAGTCGGCGACACGGGAGTCATTGAAGGAAAAGCCGGGCGCTTTGTCGTGGATGGCTGTCAAAACCCCTACGGCGGCATCATCGTTCACGTCGGAAAATGCGAGCGGGAAACGATGCACGTCGGCGACACAGTGCGCGCTGCGATCGATGCAGACCGCAGAGGCCGCATCCAAAACAATCACACCGCGACCCATCTTCTCCACTGGGCGCTGCAAAAAGTTTTAGGACCGCACATCCGGCAAGCGGGATCGTTGGTAGAAGAAAACCGTTTTCGTTTTGACTTCAGCCATCACAAATCGCTCTCCAAAGAAGAATTGCTTCAGATCGAACAGCTCGTCAATGCGAAGATCCGCGAAGACAAGCCCGTCCAAGCTTACGAACTCTCGTATGATGAAGCGCAAAACCGCGCCGACATCAAACAATTCTTCGGCGAAAAATATGGCGCCGTAGTGCGCGTCATCGACATCGAAACCTCTAAAGAGCTCTGCGGCGGAACGCACACGTCACGCACCGGGACCATCGGTTATTTCCGCATCGCGAAAGAAGGAAGCATCGCTGCAGGAACCCGCCGCATCGAAGCTGTCACGGGCGATGCCGCCGATAGTTTCGTGCGCCACCAAGAGAACGAGCACCTCTCTAAAATAGCCGCCATGCACGAAGAAATTAAGCAGCTCCATAAACAAATCAAAGATGTACGGCGCGTCCAGCTCCGCGAAATGGCGCAGACCCTTTTGCAAAAAACGATGTACGTCGGCAGCACAGCCCTTCTTGCCGCTATTGTTCCTGTGGAGTCGGATGAGCTAGCGATCCTTCTCGAAGACATCGGACCGCGTCTCAACAATGGCGTGATCCTCCTCGCTATGCGCTCTGCGGATAAATGCCAAATGGTCGTCAAGGTGAGCCCCGAGCTCGTCAAAAAAGGCGTCCAAGCCGTGCAGATCATCAAAGAAATTGCTCCCCTTATCGGAGGAAGCGGAGGCGGGAGACCTGATTCTGCCCAAGCAGGCGGAAAAACACCCGAAGGCTTAGAGAGCGCCATCGACAAAGTTAAATCTCTTTTAACTCATGTACCATAGTCCGTCATTGGGGCAGTTCACTGAGTTCTCGAAAGAAGAGCCCTCTCTTCTCATCGAAGGGCTTTGGGATGCGCCCAAAGCGCTCCTCCTTTCCCTCCTCAAGGAAAGACCGATCCTCGTGATCACCTCCGAAGCGAGAGAAAGTAAAATCCTCGATGACGGCCCCTATTTTGGATTAGAGGACGGCCTCGATTTTCCCGCATGGGAAACTCTCCCCGGCGAAGAGATCGCACCCAGCCCCGATATCGTCGGAAGACGCTTTCAAACCTTGTATGCCCTCAAGAAAAAGAAAAATCCCCTCGTCCTCTGCCCCCTCCAGGCGATTTTGCAACGGACTGTTTCGCCAAGCATGCTTCTTCCGCAATGTTTCTTGTGGAAGAAAGGCGACACAGTCTCTTTTGCCAAGCTCGATGAATTTTTAACTTCTTTGGGCTATCGCCGCAACGCCGTCTGTTCCGATAAAGGAGAATTTGCCCTGCGCGGCGGCATCCTCGATATTTTTCCCCTCGCAGCGACCGATCCGTACCGCATCGATTTTTTTGGCGACACCATCGATTCCCTGCGCATCTTCGATCCTATCGGTCAAAAGACGATCGAAAAAACGGACCAAATATTCGTCTGCCCCGCCTCGGAATTTGATCTCCTCAAAAAATCTCCTGCCTCCCTTCTCGACTACTTTCCGAAAGATACGCTGATCATCTTCGATGACCTCCTCGCGCTCGAAGATAAATACGTCTCCTTTTCTCGACTTCCTAAAGCCCATCTCGAGACGTTCGAAGAACTTCTTCAAAGAACCTCGTCTTATCCTCGCCAATTTTGGACGAAAGAGCGCATGGAGGAACTCTCGGACGTACATCTGCAAGGAAAAGTGGGGCGCGCCTTTTACTCCGGCAAAGCTCCTCTGCAGCCGCTGACGTTTGAACTCTCCCATCAAAAAATCGACACAAAACGTTGGCGCCATCCTTTTCTCGATGTGCAAGAACTCCTTCCCAATCTCCAAGCCGCGCATCCTACGTTCATTTGCTCTACCGAATCGGAAGAAAAAGCCCTTTCTTCAAAAATCACGATTCCTCCCCACGCCAAATTTGTCCGCGGTTATTTATCCTCGGGCGTCGCCTTTGCCGATAGTACGACCGTTCTCGTTCCGATGGCCGAGTTCACCCACCAAACACGCCTCCGCCGCACCAAATGGCGCAGCACCTACCACACTCCCGCCGCAGAATTCCATCAACTCGCCCCCGGCGACCTCGTCGTCCATTTCCACAACGGCATCGGCAAATACCTCGGCATGGAAAAACAAAAAAACCACCTCGGCGCCGAAACCGAATTCCTCGTCCTTGAATACGCCGAAGGCAGCAAACTCTTTGTTCCCCTCGCGCAGGCCTACCTCGTCAGCCGCTACATCGGCGCGCACGAAGAAATCCCCACCCTCCACACCATCGGCTCCAAATCGTGGCAGACCGCCAAAAACCACGCCCAAAAAGCGATCGTCGGTTACGCCGAAGAACTCCTCAAACGGAACGCCGCACGCGTCATCCAGGGAGGATTTTCTTATCCCGACGACACCGAGCTCATGATCGCCTTTGAAAATGATTTTCCCTACGAAGAGACCGAAGACCAACTCTCCGCCATCGCCTCCCTCAAGGCCGACATGACGTCGAACAAAGCGATGGACCGCCTCATCTGCGGCGACGTCGGCTACGGCAAAACGGAAGTTGCCATGCGCGCCGCCTTTAAAGCCGCCGCCGAAGGAAAAAAACAAGTCGCCGTCCTCGTTCCCACCACTGTCCTTGCCCTGCAGCACTACGAGTCGTTCTGCGCGCGCATGTCGAATTTTCCGCTGAACATCCGCGCCATCTCGCGTTTCCACACCCCCAAAGAAGTCAAAGAGACCCTCAAAGGCGTCGCCGATGGCACCGTCGATATTCTCATCGGCACCCACCGCCTCATCAGCAAAGACGTCGTCTTCAAAGATCTTGGCCTCATCATCATCGATGAAGAGCAGCGCTTCGGCGTCCGCGCCAAAGAACACCTGAAAAATTTCAAAGTCGGCGTCGATTGCCTCACCCTCACGGCGACCCCCATCCCGCGCACGCTCTACCTCTCCCTCGTCGGCGCCCGCGAAATCTCCATCATCAACACGCCGCCCCAAGACCGCCTCCCCATCAAATCGATCATCGCCGAGCGCGATCCCGAAATCGTCCACACCGCGCTCCTGCGCGAACTCTCCCGCGACGGCCAAGCTTTCTTCATCCACAACCGCGTCGAGACCATCCATCTCGCCGCCGAAGAACTCCGTAAACTCCTTCCTGAAGCCCGCATCGTCGTCGGCCATGGCCAGATGTCATCCGATGAACTCGACTCAATTTTTCATGCCTTTAAAAGCGGACAGGCCGATATCCTCGTCTCCACCACCATCGTCGAAAACGGCATCGACATTCCCAACGCCAACACCATCCTCATCGACCGCGCCGATCAATTCGGCCTTGCCGACCTCTACCAGCTCCGCGGCCGCGTCGGCCGCTGGAACCGCCCCGCCTACGCCTACCTTCTCTACGCCAAAGGGAAACTTCTCCCAGAGATTGCTCGCAAGCGTCTCCACGCCCTCCTCGAAACAGCTGGCTACGGCGGCGGGATGAAGATCGCCATGCGCGACCTCGAGATCCGCGGCGCCGGCGACATCCTGGGCACCCAGCAATCGGGCCAAATCGCCGCGATCGGCTTCCATCTCTATTGCAAACTCCTCAAGCGCACCATCGAAGCCCTCAAAAAACAAACCGCGCCCTCGTTCACTGAAACTAAAATGGAATTTACGTTCGATGCGCGCCTTCCCGACGATTACATCGCCGAAACCTCTCTTCGCCTCGAGATCTACCACCGCCTCGGCGAAGCGCTCACCCTCGCCGATGTCGATGACCTCCTTGCCGAGCTCAAAGACCGGTTCGGCCCCTATCCGACTCCCGTCCTCTGGCTCTACCACCTCACCCGCATCCGCGTCCTCGCCGCGCAGCACAAGATCACCTTCCTCAAGTTCCAAAAACACACGCTGGAAATGGAAATACCCAAAGGCAAGGAAGTTAAAAAACAAGTCTTTACGCTGCCTAAGATCACACAGCCCGCCGATGTAGAAAAAGAATTTGTAAAAATCTTGAGCCTCCCGCGTAAATAAATGTCTTGGTCTTGAACCTCCTTCGCCTAAAGGCGAAGGAGGTTCAACCTCTTGTTCAAACAGTAGAAGATGAAGCACCAACTGCTATTGAAGAAACAAAAGTTGAGAAGGTGGTACAAAGAGTCCTGCAAGCTGCGAGCTCATGGAGTAAAGAAGCGCTCGCACTCTAACAAAAAGGAATAGATGCTAGATCTTTCGATTGGAACAATATCCGAAGCTATCAAGATTTTACGAACTTAAGCATCGCTGCAACAGCACCCGGCATTCCCGCAAATTTTGTTACTGCAATTCAGAATTTGCTCCAAAAGGGTTTTTATCACCTTGTCAACAATACGGTCTTTGAACGATTGCCATGCCGCAATCCCATCCCTTTAGGGGTGGGTTAGGCAGGCCTGTAGTTGGTCTATTCCTTAAATCCTCGAAGAATCCCTTCCATTTATGGGAGGGTTCTTCAATCTAACGAGGCAGGAATTGTGTTAGTTTTACCTAACCAACCGAACTTCACAGACCTCGCGGGCAGATTAGGAGCTGCAAAAATTACCTCATTAGATTTATCTGGAGCCTCTTTATTTCATGTTTCCCATCACATTTGTGCACAAAAACATATGGAATCTCTCGTTCTTAGCAATACCAAGTTGAGAACTCTTTTTCGACCAAGTAAATATTCTCGTCGCACACAATTGCAAGAAAGCCTCATACATTTAAACATCAGTGACAACCCCGATTTAAAAAATATTGACGCCATCAAGAACCTCTCAAGATTAACCAGACTGGACATCAGCGGCACTGGAGTGACCTCCCTGCCTGCAGAGATTTGGAACAATATAAATATTACTGTAGTGATGTAGGGTTCATAACACCTCCAAGAAATCGTTCAACATTTGGATAGGCATGCTTTTAGCAGGATTAGCGCTAGTGACAGCCGTTGTTTGGAGAAGATGGGCCCGGCCTTGATCTCTACATAGTCCCCCACGGCGACTGTTGTGGGGAAGCTACGGGCTCCGGCCCGTAGCACGTTTTTAAAGAAAATTTGCAAAAAAATATCCCGTCTTTGTATAATTATGTCATAGTCCCCCATGGTGACCCCATGGGGAAGCCACGGGCTCCGGCCCGTGGCACGTTTTTTAATAGGAAGTCTGTGAATCGTCAACGTGTCACCTCCTTTATAGATGGACTTAATCTTTATCATGCAATAGCAAGCCTTCATCGCCCAGAATTGAAATGGACCGACTTAAGAGCCCTTTCAAAAGTATTTCTAAAATCACATTCTGAGGAACTTTCCCACGTATATTATTTTTCGGCTCAAGCAGAACATGTCGCGGAACAAACGCAAAAAAATCAAAAAGCTTATATTCAAGCTTTGAAACTTAGAGGTATAACACCTGTTCTCGGTTATTTCAAAAAAAGACATCGATGTTGTCCTTCCTGTGACCATCGATGGTTTGGACATGAAGAAAAAGAAACTGATGTCAACATAGCCCTTTTTCTTTTAGACCTTGCTTATCAGGATGCATTCGATCGAGCTCTTGTCATTTCAAATGATTCTGACCTTGCCCCTGCTATACAGATGGTTAGGAAGCGCTTTCCTAAAAAACGCATCACTACGATTGCCCCTCTCCGTTACTATCATAGTATCGAACTCATCAATGCTTCTTCTGATAAAAGTAAGATCCGTGTTGAACATCTTGAGCGTTGTCCTCTACCTCTTGTTGTGGCTGATCCATCCGGCTTAATCTCCGTATCTCGACCCCATGAATATATGCCCTCTAACACCGCCTTCGCTTCAACACTATGATTAAATTTTTACATTCTTGACGAGAAGAGGAACATCTGCCATCCTTAAGTCCTTTTATATAGAGGAATAACATGGCCCAAGTTAATACGAATGAGTTTCGCAGCGGTTTAAAAGTCGAAGTCGACGGCGAACCCTATACGATGATCTCCAATGAGTTCATCAAACCCGGCAAAGCCCAACCATTCAACCGCGTTAAACTCAAACATCTCATGACAGGCCGTGTCATCGAACGCACCTATAAATCGGGCGACCGTCTCGAACTGGCCGACGTCATGGAGACCAAATACCGCCTCCTCTACAAAGATGCCGATAACGCCAATTTCATGGATGACGAGTCGTTCGAGCAGATCGCCGTTCCCCTCAAAACGATGGGCGACATCGCCCAATGGCTGATGGACGAGGTCGTCTATACGATCGTCTTCTACAAAGGCCAACCCATCGAAGTGGTCCCTCCGACCTTCATGGAAATGAAGATTATCGAGTCTGCTCCGGGCCTGCGCGGCGATACATCAGGACGCGTGCTCAAGCCTGCCGTCACAGAAACCGGCGCAAAAGTGCAAGTTCCTCTCTTCGTCGAAGAAGGCGATAAAATTAAAATAGATACGAGAACAGGTGACTACGTCTCCCGCGTCTGAGAAACTGAAAATCCTACGCGACCGTGCCAACATGTTCACGGCCGTGCGCGATTTTTTTGCCAAACGCGGTGTCCTCGAAGTCGACGTCCCTGTCATGGGCAAAGGCGCCCCCATCGATCTCCATATCGATATCATGTCTATTCCCCTTCAAGGCGGGGAAAGAGGTTTTTTACACTCCTCCGTAGAATACGCCATGAAGCGGCTCATCGCGCTCGGCGCCGGCGATATTTATCAGATGAGCCACGTCTTCCGTGATGGCGAAGTCGGCCATCTGCACAATCCTGAATTTACCATGGTCGAATGGTACCGCATCGGTATGACCTTTTCCCAACTCATCGATGAAACTGTTGACTTTGTCCGCCTTTTCATTGGAGATGCTCCCCTCCACACGCATACCTATCGCAGCGCGATCAAGGAGTTTGTAGGGGTCGATTACGTCACCGCTTCGCACCAAGAGCTCATCGATGCTGCCCATCGCCACGGCACCCACCTCCCCGCAGACGCTGTTCGCTGGGACCTCGATACCCTTCTCAGTTTTATGATGGGATTTATTGTGGAGCCTCATCTGCAAAATCTGACAGTGATCCGCGACTTTCCCGCATCCCAATCGGCCCTTGCCCAGACTAGTGTGCGCGAGGGGGCCCTCGTCGCCGAGCGGTTCGAAATTTATTTTCGCGGGACGGAACTCGCCAATGGCTTCCATGAACTTACCGATCCCATCGAACAAAGACGGAGATTTCATGAATCCAATGCGCAGCGCCAGCAAGCAGGAAAATCTTCACTGCCCCTCGACGAACAGTTCCTAACTGCTCTAGAACGAGGCCTTCCCGATTGCTGCGGCGTCGCCGTCGGGTTCGACCGCCTCATGCTCCTGCGCCATAACAAAAAATCTCTCGAGGACGTTCTCCCCTTTTCTTGGAAGACGATCTAACGCGCCCATCCCTGCACGATAGGATAACGGCGTCCGGCGCGGAAGGCTTTTTTGCTCACACGAATGGCAGGCGGCGCCTGGCGGCGCTTATATTCCGCGCGATGGATGCGCCGAATGAGATCTGCAACGAGATCAAGCGTTAGATTTCTCTTCTTCACGATCTCTTCGGGTGATAAGAAATCCTCAACATAATCTTGGATCACCGCATCGAGCACCTCATAGGGAGGAAGCGTGTCGGTATCTTTTTGATCAGGCCGCAGTTCGGCAGAAGGCGGTTTTTCGATCGTCGCTGTCGGAATGAGGCCGCGATGCCGATTGAGCCAGCGGCAAAGAGAAAACACTTGGACCTTGGTCACATCGGCGATGACAGCGAGGCCGCCTGCCATATCGCCATAAAGGGTGCAGTATCCCATCGCCATCTCGCTTTTGTTCCCGGTGCTCAGCACCAGATAGCCATGTTTGTTGGAGAGCGCCATGAGGAGCATGCCGCGGATGCGCGCTTGGAGATTCTCTTCGGTCGTATCGGGTGGTTTATTTTTAAAATAAGGATCGAGAATTTTCAGATAATCAGTGAATGGCTGTTCGATCGAAATGATATCAAAAGGAATACCCAAATTTTTCGCGAGCTCTTCTGCATCCGTCACGCTGCCCGGCGAGCTGTAACGCGAAGGCATGCCAACACCGTATACGTTTTCCTTTCCCAGCGCATCGACAGCCACACATGCGACAAGCGCGGAGTCGATACCGCCGGAGAGTCCGATAATCGCTTTCTTAAATCCTTGCTTATAGAAATAATCGCGCGTGCCCAGCACCAGCGCCTTATACAGATCGCTTAAGGGATCAAACTTCACCGCCTGCGAGCAGAGAGCTTCGGTATCGACCATCATCCAGTCTTCTTCAAATCCTTTGGCGATTTGCCGCAGCTGGCTCTGGCCATCGACGCACATGCTGTAGCCATCGAAGACAAGCTCGTCGTTACCGCCGACCTGGCAGCAGAAAATGAGGGGGCATTTGAGCGTCTTGGTTGTCTTTTGACAGACCTTGAGGCGCAGCGCCGGTTTTTCGTACGCATAGGGAGAGGCGTTGATGTTAAGAACAATATCGGGCTTGAATTTGATGAGTTCATTCACAGGATCGCTGGGGTACTGCGTGTAGCCGACGTATCCGGCATGCTGCCAGATATCTTCGCAGATGAGGACGGCCACTTTTTTTCCTTTCCATTCCCAAACGCGAAGGTCCTTGCCGGGCTCAAAGTACCGCCGCTCATCGAACACATCATAGGTCGGAAGAAGCCACTTGTCATGAAAGCCGATCAGCTTGCCGTTTTGGATGATAGCCGCGCTGTTCATGAGCGATTTTTCTCCCGCCGCGAGATTGCGGCGCACGAGACCGACGACCACCATCAGCCCCTTTGTTTCAGGGACGATCTCTTGCAAAGTGGCTTCTGCAGCCTTCACAAACGTATCATGGTAAACAAAATCTTCAGGCGGATAACCGCAAATGGCCATCTCTGCGCAAAGAATGATGTCCGCCCCTTCTTCACGGCCGCGCTGGATCGACAAAAGAATCTTTTGCTTATTCCCGGAAAAATCCCCTATCGTAGGGTCGAGCTGGGCAACAAAAACTCGCATAGGTATAATATGTCCTTATGACACAAAAAAATCTAAAAATCCATACCGAAAACATCCTTCCTATTATCAAGAAGTGGCTTTATAGCGACAAAGATATCTTTGTCCGCGAGCTCGTCTCCAACTCCTGCGACGCGATGCGCAAACTCCAAATCTTAGGAAAACTAGACGACCCCCGCATCGATATTTCCATCGACAAAACTGCCAAAACGATCACCTTTGCCGATAACGGCATCGGCATGACCGCCGATGAAGTGGAAAAATATATCGCCCAGATCGCCTTCTCCGGCGCTGAAGAGTTCGTTGCAAAGTACCAAGCGAAGGATTCGATCATCGGCCATTTTGGCCTCGGATTTTACTCTGCTTACATGGTAGCAGAGAATGTGACCCTCGACACGCTCTCCCACGAAGAAGGCTCTCAGGCGGCTCTTTGGACCTGCGACGGCTCCTCGACATATTCTTTGGGAAAAGGAACGCGCACTTCGCGCGGAACTACCATCACTCTCCATGTGAACGATGACGAATATCTCGATGACCTTCACCTGCGCACGATCCTGAAAAAATACTGCTCATTCCTTCCCTATCCGATTTATTTCAACGGCACGCGCATCAATCACGAAGACCCCCTCTGGCTTAAAAATCCTTCCGAGTGCGCCGATAAAGACTATCTCGATTTTTACCACACGCTTTATCCCATGGAACCCGACCCAATTTTCTGGATCCACTTAAGCGTCGACTATCCGTTCCATCTTCAAGGCATCCTCTACTTTCCCAAAATCTCCCGCCGTTTCGACTGGGGAAAGTCCAACATCCAACTCTTTTGCAATCGCGTCTTCGTCTCCGACAACTGCAAAGATGTGCTCCCCGATTTTCTCATCTGCCTGCGCGGAGCCCTCGACAGTCCCGATATTCCCCTCAACGTCTCGCGCAGCACGCTGCAGATGGACCGCACCGTGCGCCAGCTCGCGACCCACATCACCAAAAAAGTCGCCGACCGCCTCTCTTCTCTCTATCAAAACGACAAGGACAAATTCCTCAACGCCTGGTCCGATATTGAACTCGTCATCAAGCTCGGCCTCCTCCAAGACGAAAAGTTTTATGAAAAGGCCAAAGACTTCCTCGTTTGGAAGACCACCACAGGGTCTTGGATCACCCTTTCCGATCAGAAGAAAGTCTTCTACACCGCCGATCCTCATGCTCCCCTCCTCGAGCTTTTCAAAGATAAAGAGGTCATCATCGCTGCCTCTCCTGTCGACTCGGCCGTGATGAACTATTTAGAGCATAAGCTGTCATGCCAGTTCCAGCGCGTCGATGGCGCCCTCGATGAGACGATCCTCGATACGTCCCGCGAAAAGACCCTTCTAGACGCCGATGGGAAAACCGAAAGCGCCCGCATCGCCGATTATTTCCGCACGGTCCTTCCCTGCCCTGTCGAAGCGAAAAGCCTTGCATCGGATGCTCTTCCAGCCTTCCTCATGTTCGAAGAAAAAAGCCGGCGCCTGCGCGACCAGCTTGCTCTTTATGAAAAGGAGCTTCCTTCTGCGCAAAAAACTTTTGTCGTCAATACCAACTCTCCCCTCGTCGCCCAGCTCCTTGCTTTGAAAGACAAAAAGCCCGCTCTAGCCGAGCAGATAGCCAAACACCTCTACGATCTCTCTCTCATGACCCAAAAAGAATTAGATGGGGCAGAAGTTCCCCGTTTTGCGCAGCGCTCCAGTCAGCTTTTGCAAGCCCTGCTTTGAAGAACCCTCCCATAAATGGAAGGGATTCTTCGAGGATTTTTTGCTACCCACTCTTCCAAATTGCAGCGCAAAACGGAAGATTGGGTAGCAAAATTCATCTATTTAAGGAAAAAGTTATGGGATTTTCGATCGCTTTTCCACTATGTGTGAAAGGAGCGACCGTGCACGCCTCCTGCCCCACGGTCACCAAATAACATCCGTCGATCGAAGCATCGTGAGCAATATAAGGAAGTCTCTTCTTAAACTTCCGCGGAGGCACGCCCCAGCTTCCATCTCCAAAATAGACAATGCCCGTTTCATCCACCTTGCCCCCCTTGAGAGGAAAGGTTCGCTTATAGCAGTGATTATGGTGTTCGAATACAAATTTCACTCCATTTTGTTCAAATAAAGGCACCCACCATTTACGGACCTTCTTTGATGTATCCGTATCGAAGGGATAATACGAGGGATAAGCCGCCACATGATAGATCGGAATTTTCCATGCGGCCTTGCTCGTTAGCGCTTGGCCTAGCCATTCGGTCTGCTCTCCTTTCACGGGCGAGGTGTGATTGGTGTCGAGGAGAATGAGCCTTAAGTATTTCCCAAAATCCATCGTTCGATAAGCCTTTCCCTCCATCGGAAAAGCAAAAATCTCATAGAACATGATAGGAGTCTTGGACGGATCGGCAAGTCCGCGCGGCACATCGTGATTTCCCACGACAGGAACCATCGGGATCAGCCGCCCATCTTTTGTTCGCATGGTTTGTTTCCACTCCGCAAAAAACTTGCGCCAACGATCGAGTTCCCACCATTTTCCCCGCGTGATCTTATTTTCATTTGAATAAGCGATATCTCCCCCGATGACGACAAAATCGGGATTTTTTTTGGCGATGGCGGCATTCATTTCATGGAAAAGGCTCTCGAAATAATAGGCATCGCCCCCCACCACAAATTGGACGGGCTCCTTCGCCGTGCGGGGCAGCGTTTTAAATCGATAGACCTCCATCTCCTGCCCGATCCGAAATAGATACTCTGTATTAGGCTCAAGCCCCTTAACTTCTACCCTCCTGACCCAAGTCTCCGTGCCCGCGATCTCCACACCAGACCCCTGCACCGGCCTCCAATTGGCCTCGCCCCGCCTCTGTAATAAGAGCGAACTGCCCCCTTCTTTGCCCGTATGCCAGGAAACGACCATCGTCGTTGTTGGATCATCTAGCCAGGTTAAATAGAGAACTTCCGGATCCTTGCCCCATAGGCCGACCCATCCCAACACAAACAGTATCAAATACTTACGCAACATGCTCATCCTCAATAACTCTCTTCATTCTACAGACTCCTCTTCTTAGCGCAAGGTGAAAAACGAATACCCCTCAAACTAAGCTGTTTAGGATTCTAATTGTATTATTATATAAATTATTTTATAATTAATACTAAACATGAAGGATTAATTATGGAAGAAACAAAACTTAAGCCTATTTTACATGCATCCTATTGTAATGGGAAGGACCCTGCCCTGATTGTTTGCGATACGCACCTTAATGACTTAAACGACAATGACGATTTTAACAGGGCCGTTGCTGAAATTGTGCAAAGGTCTATGGGCATCGCGGCGGACGCGGATTTCAAGATGCATCTTGCAGACAAAGATCACGTCCGCGTAACTGTTCTCAATAAAGATGGAAAAGCACAAGATCCAGAAATTAAGCTCGCTAAGGATGGGAAAGGCATTTGGTCGGATGAAGGCGGCACTCTTAAGCTCGACGCTAAAGCAATCACTGAAAGCGTAACTCTAATTTACGACAAGGTAGTGAGACAAGCCAATGGCTGTAAATCTCATACGACAAGCGACAAAAAAAAACAAAAGACCTCTAAGACTTATGATACACCTCAACCTCTGAATGAAAATTCCTCATCGTCCTCCTCTTCCAATTCGGAAGAAAGCGATAGCGAAACCGAAGAAGAATCTTCTGAATCAACAATCAAAGAGATGGCGACAACGAATCCAACAAATCTTCCTAAAAATAAAGGAGAACACCCAAATTCTGTCAAGCCAATGAAAACTGCCCCTAATACACCCTGCGATAGCGAAGATGAAGATGAAGAAGAACAGACTGCTCCCATTGCATCTCCAACGACACCCGAGCCTCTTACAGAAGCTCCACCTGGCCCTGGACAATCCTCGGTTACCGAAGAAGAATCTTCTGAACCAATCATAGAGATGGCGACAACGAATCCAACAAATCTTCCTAAAAATAAAGAAGAGCAGCCAAATTCTGACAAGCCAATGAAAACTGCCCCTAATACACCCTGCGATAGCGAAGATGAAGATGAAGAAGAACAGACTGCTCCCATTGCATCTCCAACGACACCCAAGCTTCCTACAGAAGCTCCAGCTGGCCCTGGACAATCCTCGGTTACTGATTCTGTTTTAAAAGCTGTGAACTCTTCTCCCATGGATAAATCCTTCTTAGGCAATAAAATTCCTAAACCTTCCAATGGAGTGGCTAAAGGCCACAGTAATTAGCATCAATGGATTTACATTTTTCGAATGAGCTGAACAAGCGTTTCAACGTGGGCTGTTTGAGGAAACATATCGAACGGCTGCACTTCCTTGATCTGATACCCTCTCTCATGCAAAACACTTAAATCCCGCGCTAGCGTTGCAGGATCGCAAGAAATGTAAACGATGCGCTCGGGCGCAAGCTCGGCCAAACGAAGCAAAAACTCTTTGTCGCATCCTTTTCGGGGAGGATTTAAAACCGCAACATCGAGCGATGGGAGCGAAAGCTTTTCAGCGGCCATTGCATGGAATGTCACGTTGGCGATGTTGTTTTTTTGGGCATTTTCTTTGGCGTCGGCGATCGCTTCAGGAACACACTCCACGCCGATAACATGTTGGGCTTTTTGGGCGAGAAGAAGGGAAAGCGTTCCCACACCGCAATAGGCGTCGAGGACGGTCTCTGCGCCGGTTAACGCGGCAAACTCCAGTGTTTTTTGATAGAGCTTCTGGGCTTGAGCCGGATTCACTTGGAAAAAGGAAGCGGGAGAGACTTTAAAGGTGAGGCCGCAGAGGATCTCTTCGATATGGCCTTGCCCGGCAAGGAGATGGTAATTTTTGCTGAGGACGGTGTTGGTAGGATCGGGTTGGATATTCTGCACGACTCCTTTGATTTCGGGCATCGCTGCCATGATTTTCTCAGCGAGCGCCGTTTGGAGGGCGGCGTCTTTAGTGACGAGAATGATGAGAACTTGGTTTGTATGGACCGCGGTCTTGATGAGGACGTGGCGTACATCGGCAGTCATAAGAGGGCGGAGGGACTGAAAGACTTTTTCTCCAAGGCCGCAGTGGATGTAACATTTGTCTATTTCGACTAGGTCATGCGAATTTTTCGCATAAAGGCCGAGCTTGCCTTGAGGCGAGACGGGAAGTTGGATTTTGTTGCGGTACGCGAGGGGCTGAGGAGAGGGTATGCACGGAGAGACGGCGGCATCGAGCTTGCCGATGCGGATAAGGGCATCTTGCACGCGGGTCTGTTTGGCGATGAGCTGCTGGGGATAGGAAAGGTGCATGAGCTGGCATCCTCCACATTTGCCAAAAAGCGGGCAAGGGGGATCAACGCGGTGGGAAGAGGAAGAAAGTATTTGGAGGAGTTTGGCGCGGCCAAAAGTTTTGCGCCGTTCCGTTATCTCAATTTCAGCTGTTTCGGTAGGAAGGGCCCCCTCCACAAAAATGGTGAAGCCCTCAAGAGATCCAACGCCTTCGCCATCGATGCCAAGGCGCTGGATTTTTATATTAGGTGGCAGCTTCAACTGTTTTGGAGTCTTCTTCGGTGCCGGGCTGGACATCGGTGATGGCAGCTTTGAGCATCTCAATTTTCGAGCCATCGACCATTTTTAAAATAACGCTATTGTCTTGAACGCGGACAACAGTTCCGATAATGCCCATGGCTGTCGCACGGTCGCCTTTTTTGAGGGAATTGCGAGTGGCCTCAAGGGTTTTGCGGCGTTTTTGCTCGGGGCGCCACAGGATGAAGTAGAAGAACATGACGGCGATACCGATCATCATGAGGGTTTGGTAAAGGCTGTTTTGGGGAGCGGCTGCTGCCGTGGCAGCTGGAGCATCATCCGCAAAGAGGAATGTTCCGAGTAAGCTGCTTGCGAGACATAGACCTAAGATCACTTTTTTCATAAAAACCTTCCTTTAATATTCCTCCCATTTTGCCTGAATTGAGGGGGAGAAGCAAGGGTAAACTTTTAACAAATTTAAATTTTAATTCGACGAAGGTGCACAATATTTTCAATATGGTGCGTATGCGGGAACTGATCGACGGGCTGCACGGCTTCGATGGCATAATCGGTAAGAGCTGCAACATTCTGAGCCTGAGTCGTGGGGTTGCAAGCGATATAAAGTATTTGAGGGGGTTTTAGGGCTTGAAGGCCCTCTAAGGCAGGGGCGTCGAGGCCAGGACGCGGAGGGTCGATGATGACGAGATCGGGCGGGGAAAGCGTCGCAATGAGCTTACCGACATCGCCTCGAAGGATCGTAAAATTGGTGATAGCATTGAGGACGGCGTTTTCCTTGGCGTCGAACACGGCGTAAGGGTTGAGCTCGATGCCGGTGACATGCGCCGCATAAGGGGCAAAGGTGAGTCCGATGGTGGCCGTTCCGCAATAAAGGTCGAGGATGTGCATATGGGGAGCGGGGGCGGCAAGGCGGAGGGCGGCCATATAGAGTTTTTGCGCTTGGAGCGTGTTGGGCTGGAAGAAGGAGCTGGGGCTGATTTTAAAGCGAAGGACGCGATCGTGGATATGGAGCTGCTCCTCAATATGTGTAGGGCCCCCGAGGTGCATTTCAAAGAACTGGGTCGGCTGTTTGGGTATGCACTGCTGAATGCGTAAAAAAAGGCTGACGGAAGGATCTGCGACGGCCGCAATAAAACAGTCTAGTTGCGCTTTTGTGAGAGCAAAACGGGGATCCCCTGAAACGGTGAGCATCACCATCTTTTGACCTGTATGGCGCCCTTCTCGAATCGTGAGGGTGCGGAGCGTGCCCGTTCCTTGATGAAAATGGTAAGCGGAAAGATCAGAGCTTTCCCACCATTTTCTTATAGAGGCGAGCATGCGCGAAAACCACGGCGGAGAAATGAGGCATTCTTGAAGATGGAAGACCTTGCCGCGGCTTTTGCGAAGGATGAGGCCTAAGAATTTCTCGCCGGCTTTATTTTGCGAAAACGAAAACTCCATCTTGTTGCGGTAGTGCCAAGGGTCGTCGCACGGAAGGATGGGCAAAGCGGATGGAAATAAAGATTCTATAGCTTGTTGTTTTTGAACTAGCTGCTCCGAGTAAGGGATATTTTGAAGCGTGCACCCCCCGCAAGAGGGAAAATGGATACAAGTAGGCATGGGGCACTAGGATATACTATCGGCGTCTTTTTTGGGGCTTTTCTGCAGCGACCGATT
Organism: uncultured Verrucomicrobiae bacterium; assembly: GCA_963813135.1. Taxonomy (GTDB): domain Bacteria; phylum Chlamydiota; class Chlamydiia; order Chlamydiales; family Rhabdochlamydiaceae; genus SZAS-15. The sequence continues at coordinate 157,065 of CAWEXY010000021.1, forward strand.
CTTTGCGATAGAGCTTGGCCAGTTTGGCCAGCTTAATGGTCCCTGTGCGCACCCGCTGAGCGGCCGATTTGTTTCCTTTGATATCGGCCCGTTCGAGGTTGCTTTGCACCTCGGCAAGAAGTTTTTTGAGCTGCGCTGTCGTGTTTTTCAGTGCCATATTCCTTTTCAATATGAACAAACGAATTTCTTAGCAAATAATTTTTTGAATCGTACGCAAATGAAAGAGATGCAAGAAATTCTAGATATGCTATAATCAACACTGTTGATCCCGTGTCTGGTTTCCTGGAGTGTCGATCGAGTGTCTTCGCCAAGAAAGAGTCCGAGTCAACCTAAACCAAAATAAACCTGGAGAAGGTATGAACAATAAATTGTATGTAGGGAGCCTTCCTTACAATACTTCCGAGCAACAGCTCCATGAGCTTTTTGCTCAATTTGGCGAGATCACTTCGGTCCGCATCATCATGGACAAATTCACTGGCCAATCAAAAGGCTTTGGATTCGTCGAGATGGCAAACGATGCAGACGCGCAAACAGCGATTGCACAGCTGAACGGCACCGAATTCGGTGGACGCACGCTGGTTGTAAACGTTGCACGTCCTCCGCAAGAGCGTGAGCGCGGCGGCGGCGGCAGAGACCGCGATCGTGGTGGAAGAGACCGCGAGCCTCGTCATTCCCGTCACGGTTAATCTAACAACGTGATTTGAAGCCCATGCGATGAAAATTGCATGGGCTTTTTTTTATCCCGCAGACTTAGTATTTGTGTTTTTTAACGCTTCATATTTCGCATACTTGATGAAATCCTGGTAGGGCGAATCGCTCTTTTGCGAGTAGACTTTATCCCATAGATCTTCATCAGGAAGCGCCGCCGGCTCCTGAAATGTATAGAGCGATGCGGCAGGCTGCACTACGACATCGTTCGACACGTCTTTTCCTTCGATGAACCGAGAGTACGCTTTATAAAACAGCGCTTCGATTTCATCAAAAAGAGGGCGTGCGTAATGGCACTCATCAAGATCGATGCGTTTGAGCTCCCCATCGCGCCAGTGCCCTAATTGTTGTTGATACCCTTGATAGTGCATTTTGATGGGAGTGATCGCTATTTCGTAGAGCGTTCTATAAACCGCGATTGCTCGGTCTTTTTCGGCTGCGAGCACGGCCTTGTCGGGATCGCCGGCTTTATGCTGAGCGATTTTCTTTTCGTAGTCTATAATTGCCTCAGCTACTTTATAGCGATAAGCTGCCTGAAAAGGAGCCTTAGCAAGCTCCAAACGGTGATTACTTTCTTCGGTCAATCGATCGTAATGCTTACGAACTTGGGTGCGCAGCTCGCTGTACCATTCTTTGATGTTGAGAATTTTGGACTCCATTCTCTCATATTCAGAACTAAATACTTGCGAGGGAGCATCATCATAGGCATAACTCCAAGCGGTAAGAGAAAGAGGATTTTTGTGCGCAAAACGTAAAGCGCATTGTCCTTTGGCGACATCGGGAAGGTCTCGCGCTTTATCGATATCTCTTTTCATGGTTTGGAAGCTTTCACGATAGAGGTAATCGAGTTCTTGGGGATGCAGCAGTCCATGTCCATGGTAGGTTTGGTGATATTGGCCCTTCATTTTTAATCGCATCGCGCTGAAAAAACCAACGCCGAAGGCTTCTTGCCTTTGCGCTGCAACGACATTAGCCGGCACGACTTTCCATTTGGCGATCTGATCATTAGCTTGCCCCCACTTTTTCGAGGCATTCACTAAGAACCAGAATTCAGCTAATCCGGCTACAACATAAGCACCCCCCCATAATTGGCCCAAATAGGGAATACCAGCATAAGCCGTACCCACAATAACGACTGCGGCTGCGACAGCCCCGACAATCATCCATACGCGCTTCCCGCTCCAGAAGTTGATATGCTGCTGACGATCTTGTGCAGAATTTTGCTCCACGTTGACGGCCCCATCGACTAGGACGCGCTCTTTTTTCCCCTTCGTTTCGACCAACACGATTCGATCGGCGATAGCTTTTGTTTTAACCTCTTGCTCAACAACTTTGGGATCTTTGTGGTAGGGCGGAAGGACTAGAGAAGTATCGAAGGTGTAGTCTTTTTCGTTCCATGCATCGAACGCGTCTCCATCGGCCCCACTGGTGATTAAATCAATTGCTGACATAGTCAATCTCCATTTTTGAAGAATGGATCTTATAGAGAATTCAAATTTTGAAATAGAAAAAATTGCCAAAAACAGCTTGGTTTTATCTCTTGGCCTAAGCTAGAGTTTTGGTACTCATCCAAAAAGATAACAGCAACGGAGCTTAGACGATGGAAGCAACTTCATCAGGCCTTAAAATAAACCATTCTTCAGCAGCAGCGGCTGGAAATCTATTTAACGAGTATAATGACGACCCTAATTTACGTGCCCTTTGTATAGAGGCGGAAGCCAATATTCCGCGAGGAACTCCTAATCGCTCGATTGCTTTAGTTGACGCTGTCGTCCAACGCGTCTACAAAGAAGCACGTGCTTGGCGTAATGCCATTCCTACACAACTTTACAATAGACAGCAGAATACAGACGACGGTTTATGCGCAGGGCTATATGCAACGCAAAAAGCCAACAATGCCTTTCATAACCTCACGCGCACATTCGAAAGGGATCCCGCTGTTGGTGAATTTAAAAGTAAGAAATTCAAAAATGCAGATGAGATGTATAAGTTTTTTGCCCAGAAAGATCTTATTACATCTTGTTTCACTAATGACACCTTGGATCCGGTGAAAACTATCATGACCTATAGGGGACCTAAGCCGGTTCATTTAAGCCTGCAAGGTTTAGGTATTGAAACATTGCATTCTAATTGGTTATCTGAAGGTTTAATCAGCCTCAACCTCAGTTCCAACTCGATCAAGAGCATTGATGAGGTGAAACTCCCTCAGAATTTGGCGACATTAGACTTAAGCTACAACTTATTGGAATCAGCTCCTCACAACTTGGCACATGAGGTTACGAATCTTTCTCTTAGAGGAAATCCCATAGAAAAATTGACCTCATTTGATGGTCTAGAGAGACTTACAGAGTTGGATATTGCGTATGTGGGAAAAAATGGCCGTCCGGTAGATTTGCTAAACAGCTTTTGGATAAACTTCGGTGCTAAGAAAACAATTACTATTTCTCCTGGCATGGAATTCATGGTCCCTCAAGAGATACAAAACCGCGTGACTTTCCTGAATGCTCAGAATAACGAGGCATTACCCATTATTAATGGGCTAGTTGAATGTAAAGCTGCGCAACTAATAAAAGATCCAGATCCTTCACCAAAAGCGGCAAAAAGCCGCAGCTTTGCAAGTTTCGTCTTAAAATGCTTGGGCATTTCTGCGGTGCTGGCCTTGATTGGCTATTTGGGTTGGAAATTGTGGACGCGAGCCAGAGCCTAAGCTTCACTGCTTGCAAGGGATTGGAAGAGTTATTCAAGAGAACTTTGGATTTCCCAGACTAAGGCCCTTCCTTTTCCCAGGGAAGAGAGAAGGCCTTTGCGCTTGAGCTGTGCCAGGTAGTAACGGACAGATCGCTCTGAATGCAATTTTGACAAATACCTAAAAATGTCGCGGAAAGCAAGTCTTTTTCCTGCTTCGAATAGGCGCAATATCGCTTTTTCATGGTCCAATAATACAATGGAAGCGCTCGCTGTTTCTCTAAGCCGCATGGGGGCGTAGGGATAAAACGTCACACGAATCGCTGAGCCTAATTCTTCCCATGTCGGTGCAGGATATCCCCCCTTTTCGCAAGCATCGATAATTCTTTTGTAACCGCTTCCCCACTCTTCCATGAGATGCAAGTCGCGAAAGACGCGGGTCAATACCCGATTGCGGATATGACTGACTCCCGCTTTGAAGTTATCTAAAGTGTAGCCAAAAGGGAACATGCCAGGACTTTGTATTTCAAGACGGTTATCGAAAATCGCCACTTGAATGCAGCTGCTGCCAGAAGAATAGTCCGCGTGGACAAGAGCATTAATCAACACTTCGCGGACAGCCAAGGCTGAATATTCAGGGACATCTTTTCGTTGCATAGTAGAAAATTCGGCATGGAGGCGCGTGTTGCGTGCGATAAATTTAGGGACTTCGGTTACGGCATCTAAAATGGTGCCTTCGACATCATATCGATCTAAAAAGCGGGCTTTATCTTCGCCTTGAAACCGCGCGCAAGCCACCCGGGCTTGAGGAAAAAATCGTTCGCGCTCCAAAGATTTTCCAAGCAATATCAATCCTCCAATGGTAGGGACTAATCGATGGGCAACATGGGTCAGAATGCCTAAAGATTGGAGTTTTTTATCATCGATCTTCTTCTTTATTTTTTTAAAAAAAAGCACCAAAGGTTCAATTTCTAAATCTTCCTCGGATAAATCCGGAAGCGCTTGGCTGTCAAACGAGACGTTCAATATGGACCGTTGCATTTCGGCTACAAGCTCAGGCCCAGCGGGCCTGCTTGTTGAACCAAGGCGAATGTAAACGCCTCGAGGAATCCCTTCATTTTTAATATAAAATGGCCCTTTGAAATAAGAGACGCGTATAAGAATTAGATTTTTCCCGGCGACTGTTGCAATTTCTATATCAGGCCGCACTGAGGGAAAAATAGCATCCGAAATCGCATTGGCTATTGTCTCTTCGGCCTTAAAGATATCAGGAACTCCGATAATTTCACCTGGAGCGGATTGGCCGATAATAAGCGTTCCGCCCGCTGTATTTGTAAACGCAACGATTGTTTTAAGAATAGGGCCTAGAGAAGAAATATCTCTCTTGAATTCTAGCGTCTTGGACTCAGGCGATAATAAAAGAGCTTGCAAATCCATACGCTAGCTAATCATGCAAAAAGCTGCAAAATCCTGCAAGAAGTATTGCAGGATTGCGTGGCTTAACAGAGAATGTATGTGAAATACAGAATGTAATGAAACGCGAGTTTTGTTTAAAGCCTCCAAGGAGAAACCTCAAATGAAGGATGAGGTTTTCTGAAAATCAATATCATGGAGGAGTTAAAGAAAACTCGCGTTGAAAGAAAAAGCCTGGCGACGACCTACTCTACCACACTCTTGAGTGCAGTACCATCGGCGAGGAAGGGCTTGACTTCTGAGTTCGGGATGGGATCAGGTATGTCCCCTTCTCTATGGTCACCAGGCAAAAACTTTAAAATATGGAGCGAAACACTATACATCTACTAAGAGATGTACTACTAAATTGAAATGGCGCCTGAAAGCGTTTGTAAAAAACGCGGCGTTCTTCATCAAAGCTTTTCGATGAAGAAAAATAAGATTAAGTCGATGGACCTATTAGTATTGGTTAGCTAAACACATTACTGTGCGTACACACCCAACCTATCAACCCGGTAATCTTCCGGAGGTCTCATTGGGATACCTTATCTTGAGGGAGGCTTGGCGTTTAGATGCTTTCAACGCTTATCCTTTCCGAACATAGCTACCCGGCGATGCACTTGGCAGTACAACCGGAACACCATCGGTCCGTCCACTTCGGTCCTCTCGTACTAGAAGCAGCTCCTCTCAGGTATCCTACGCCCACAACAGATAGGGACCAAACTGTCTCACGACGTTTTGAACCCAACTCGCGTACCGCTTTAATTGGCGAACAGCCAAACCCTTGGGACCTCTATCCGTTTTCCGATATTACTATCGGTGTCAGACTATTCCTTCACCGTATTCTACATTGTCACCAATGAGAAGTTAGGTGCGGGCCGTGTGATAGGAATCTTTGTAGATATCTCTATCTCACGTTGTCTCTGAAAAGACAACGCTCAGTCGTTAGGGGAGGCAATTTTCTTGGATCTTGATTCCATAGTTGAACACAGATTTTCAGATCGTATGTTAAACCGAAACCAAGTATCTGCTAGATGAGTGATTTACAAGCAGTACCAGAAGTACCAACTTGTAAGCTCACGTAACTTCAGAAAATTCCTTTCCCACGGCGTTAACCTCTTACGAGGCATTCACCGTTTTGAGCCCGTTTATTACTCTAGAGTTTCCTCTAGAGAGAGAAGATTTTAACCTGAATGGTTATTGTTTTCTCCAGCCCCAGGATGCGATGAGTCGACATCGAGGTGCCAAACCGCCACGTCGATATGAACTCTTGGTGGCGATAAGCCTGTTATCCCCGGAGTACCTTTTATCCGTTAAGCGACGGCGATTCCACTTTCTACCGCCGGATCACTAAGTCCTACTTTCGTACCTGCTTGACTTGTTGGTCTCGCAGTTAACCTGCCTTATACCTTTACGCTCTTTTCGTGATTGCCAACCACGATGAGGCAAGCTTTGAACTCCTCCGTTACTCTTTAGGAGGATACCGCCCCAGTCAAACTACCCGTCTGGCACTGTCCATCATCCGGATTCACGGACCGATGTTAGATTTCCGACTCTTCAAGACTAGTATTTCAACGTTGACTCCAGAAGCCCTGACGAGCCTCCTTCAAAGTCTCCTAGTTATCCTACACATGAAAAGTCAGAAGCCCATACCAAAGTATAGTAAAGGTTCACGGGGTCTTTCCGTCTTGTTGCGGGTAAACAGCATCTTCACTGCTACTACAATTTCACCGAGTCTCTCGTTGAGACAGTGCCCAGATCGTTAGGCCATTCGTGCAGGTCGGAACTTACCCGACAAGGAATTTCGCTACCTTAGGCATTTATGTTAGCTACCTATCGCTAGGTAGATCGGACTATATCATATCCCCCTGAAGCGGAGGATTCTGGCGTATAGTCTCTGAGGATTCTATCTATTACTTCTTGCAAAGTTCTTTTATGTTCTTTTCCTTTAGAGTTCGGATTCATCCGATACGCTAGCGTGAACAACCGTATCAAACCTTCACGTGAGTGATGTTCTTTACGCTCTTCCATCGCTTTAACGATTTCTCTAAACATGAGAAAAGTTTCCCACTTTGCTGAGAAGATCATATACTTCTCAAAAAATGGTATCACTTTCTCATATAGTGACCGCCTTGATGTTATTGAAAACACTAAGACATTTTCACTACCGGATTTCGGAACTATTCTTCCTGTTCCGAAAACATCTTTAGCAAGCTCCAAGAGCTTTATTCCGGCTTTATGTTGGTATAAGAAAAATTCAGGATCGAGATGCATCCCATACCTTACGGTGGGGTGCTCTTTTATCGATACTGTGAGAGATCCTTCTCCCTCGATAAAACCAGCCAAGTAATACTTGAGCTCTTGGGTAACAGATAGCCTTTCCTGCTGATTGTCTGCGTTCATAGATTGTCACCTTGCTAGGTACTATGACATACTCAGATGTTCCAGCATATAGCCAGATTTTCTAACGGCCATATCTAAGGATTTAACCGTTATAGTTACGGCCGCCATTCACCAGGGCTTAAATTCAATGCTTCGCCTTGCGGCTGACATCTCCTTTTGACCTTTTGGCATTGGGCAGGCATCACACCATATACATCCCCTTAGACGGCTTTGCATAGTGCTGTGTTTTTGTTAAACAGTCGCCTGGGCCATTTCTCTGCGACCGCCTTCGCTTCTTGACGCGAAGTCAATAACGACACAGGGCTCCTCTTCTCCCGAAGTTACGAGGGTAATTTGCAGAGTTCCTTAACGAGAGTTATCTCGCGCGCCTGAGAATATTCTTCCCACCCACCTGTGTCGGTTTTGGTACGGTCACCTTCGAACGACTAGAAATTATTTCTTGGAAGCATCGCGCTTCGTCATCGGTTCCCCCGAGGGTTCCCCTTGTCCAATACCGGGTATTATGCCTGCCGGACTTACCTATCAGCCCTCCCCATACTCAAACGGACATTTCCAATCGTCCGCACGCTTAACTTACTTCGTCACTTCATTGCATAAATCTTACGGTGGCGCAGGAATATTTAACCTGCTTCCCATCGCCTACGCGTTTCCGCCTCGGCTTAGGGACCGGCTAACCCAGGGAAGACGAGCTTTACCCTGGAAACCTTAGGTTTTCGGCGAGAAGGATTTTCACCTTCTTTATCGTTTACTCATGCCATGCATTATCACTTGTATGCGCTCCAACGCTCCTTACGGTACATCTTCACCGCACATACAACGCTCTCCTACCGCGCACTACTTACGTAGTGCACCCGAGATTTCGGCTCTATGCTTTAGTCCCGTATATTATAGGCGCAAAGTCTCTCGATTGGTGAGCTGTTACGCACTCTTTAAATGATGGCTGCCTCTAAGCCAACATCCCAACTGTCTTTGAAACCTCACTTCCTTTCTCACTTAGCATAGAATTTGGGGCCTTAATCGTCGATCTGGGCTGTTCCCCTTTTGACAATGAAGCTTATCCCCCACAGTCTATCTCCCAGTGTCTTCCTGGTATTCGGAGTTTGATTTCCGTTGGTAGGCCGGTAAGCCCCCTAGTGAATTCAGTGCTCTACCCCCAAGAAGTTTTCATCTGAGGCTAACCCTAAAGTTATTTCGGAGAGAACAAGATATCTCCAAGTTTGATTAGCCTTTCACCCCTATCCACAGCTCATCCAAGACTTTTTCAACAGTCACTAGTTCGGTCCTCCACAAGGTGTTACCCTTGTTTCAACCTGGCCATGGATAGATCACTTGGTTTCGTGTCTAAATCATATGACTAAATCGCGCTTATTCACACTCGCTTTCGCTCCGGCTCCGGAACGTTGTCCCTTAACCTTGCCATATAACTTAACTCGCTGGCTCATCATGCAAAAGGCACGCCGTCAGCCATTCCCTCAAAGAGGGCATAGGCCTTCGACCGTTTGTAGGCTACTGGTTTCAGGTTCTATTTCACTCCCCTAACAGGGGTTCTTTTCACCTTTCCCTCGCGGTACTGGTTCACTATCGGTCATCGACTAGTATTTAGCCTTGGAGGGTGGTCCCCCCAGATTCAGACCGGGTTTCACGTGTCCGGTCCTACTCAGGTACCAATCGCGCCTCTTTGTCTTTCGTTTACGGGGCTCTCACCCTATATTGCTCACCTTTCCAGATGTATTCAACTAAGACTCTAAGTACGCATATGACTGGCCCTACAACCCCAGAGATACAAGATCTCTGGTTTGGGCTCTTCCCACTTCGCTCGCCGCTACTAAGGGAATCTCTTTAGATTTTTTTTCCTCTGCTTACTGAGATGTGTCCCTTCAGCAGGTATCGCTTCTATCCCTATGGATTCAGGTATAATAATAGGAAATTACTCCTACTGGGTTCCCCCATTCGGACATCTCCGGTTCAAAACTTCTTTCCGGCTCCCCGAAGCTTATCGCAGGTTAGCGCGTCCTTCATCGCCTGTCGATGCCAAGGCATCCACCAATAGCCCTTAATAACTTAATCACAAAAATTTTCATCAAGTTAGCTAAAGTCTCACAAACATAAAATTTGTGGTAATTTAATCGCCGCTATTTTTACTTACTACAGAATTCACTTGCTAGAATTCCATACTCTCAAGCACCAATTTCATTTCAGTGAAATTTAGCTTTCCGCTATAAAATTGACTATTACTTAGAAATTTATTGACTTACCTGATCTACATGATCTGTTCAGAGATATCTACTACTTCTCACTGAAAACGGAGAAATGATAATTCTATTAGTTTCGACTAGAGATAGGGAAGAATGAAGCAAAGCGTAAGCTTATCTCAACCTATGAAAGAATTGTGAGGTTCTTTTCAATTGTCCTTAAAAGGAGGTGATCCAGCCCCACCTTCCGGTAGGGCTACCTTGTTACGACTTCATCCCAGTCATCGGCCCCACCTTAGTCGACTCCTTCCTTACGGTTAGGTCATCGCCTTCGGGTAGAACCAACTCCCATGATGTGACGGGCGGTGTGTACAAGGCCCGGGAACGTATTCACGGCGATGTAGCTGACTCGCCATTACTAGCAATTCCAACTTCATGTGGTCGAGTTGCAGACCACAATCTGAACTGAGATCGGCTTTCTGGGATTTGCTCCACCTTACGGTTTGGCTGCCCTCTGTACCGACCATTGTAGCACGTGTGTTGCCCTGGACATAAAGGCCATGCGGACTTGACGTCATCCTCACCTTCCTCCTAGTTAACCTAGGCAGTCTCACTAGAGTCCCCACCTTTCGTGATGGCAACTAGTGATAAGGGTTGCGCTCGTTGCGGGACTTAACCCAACACCTCACGGCACGAGCTGACGACAGCCATGCAGCACCTATACAGCAGTCCTTTCGGAAAACATCATTTCTGATGTCGTCTCCTGCATTTCGAGCCCAGGTAAGGTTCTTCGCGTTGCATCGAATTAAACCACATGCTCCACTGCTTGTGCGGGCCCCCGTCAATTCTTTTGAGTTTCACCCTTGCGAGCGTACTCCTCAGGCGGTGTACTTAACGCGTTAGCTCCGACACAGCCAGGGTTGAGCCTAGCTACATCAAGTACACATCGTTTACGGCAAGGACTACCAGGGTATCTAATCCTGTTTGCTCCCCTTGCTTTCGCGCCTCAGCGTCAGGGTTAAGCTAGAAAGCCGCTTTCGCCACCGGTGTTCTTCCACATATCTACGCATTTTACCGCTACACGTGGAATTCCGCTTTCTCCGCCATCCCTCTGAGAAGTGGAGTTTCAAATGCAGCCCCAAAGTTGAGCTTTGGAATTTCACATCTGACTTTCACTCCCGCCTACGCGCCCTTTACGCCCAATAATTCCGATTAATGCTTGTACCCTACGTATTACCGCAGCTGCTGGCACGTAGTTAGCCGGTACTTCTTTACCTGGTACCCTCAAATTAGACCGTTATTCACGGACCTCTCTTGTTCCCAAGCGAAAGAACTTTACAACCCGAAGGCCTTCATCCTTCACACAGCGTCGCTCCGTCAGGCTTTCGCCCATTGCGAAAGATTCTCGACTGCAGCCTCCCGTAGGAGTCTGGGCAGTATCTCAGTCCCAGTGTTGGCGGTCAATCTCTCAATCCGCCTAGACGTCTTAGCCTTGGTGCGCCATTACCACACCAACTAGCTGATATCCCATGAACCTCTCTCTAACCGCAAGGCCGCTTTCACGGTCCCCTACTTTGATAACCTAAGGATACCCTCAAGTTACCTCATTCGGTATTAGCGGCCGTTTCCAGCCGTTATCCCCAGGTTAGAGGCAAGTTGTCCATGTATTACTAACCCTTCCGCCACTATAGTGCAAGTTGCCCTACATTCCGTTCGACTCGCATGCCTCATCCACACTGTCAGCATTCAATCTGAACCAAGATCAAATTCTCAAAAAAAATTAAGAATTTGAACACCTAGACTAAAAGTCTAGGATTTATCCAAAAAAATTTTAGGTAGCTCCTACAACTTACGTTGCAGAAGCCCCACAAGCTTACTTAAGTAAATCTTACGATTCACCTTACACTTGTTCATTGCTTCTCTACTCTTGTCGAATCAACTTGCAGACTTCGCGTCGCTATTCTCTCACGATAAATTTCGCGAGGAAGCCACCAACATACTAAACTCCGCGAATTTTCTGCAAACGCTTTCTCCAAAAATCGAAATTTCCCTCTAATTAAATAAAATACTTGTCACAATAAGCCGGTACTTTTATGAAGAAGATGGAGGCAATATGCGCTCACTTTGCGTTCCCTTGCTGTTCATCTACACCTCGTTGCTCCTAGGGAAACCGTCGCAGCCCTCGGTCGTGCACGGCTCAGTATCTATCGGCCCTTCTAACGGGCCCATGATTCTCCAAGCCAGCACTGACAGGTCCATTGTTCATTGGAAGGATTTTTCCATCGATCTTGGCGAACAGGTGCAATTTCAGCTCCCGAGCCAAACCTCCGCTATTTTGAACCGCGTCACAGGCAGATCCCCAAGCTTGATCCACGGGCTTTTGCAGAGCAATGGCAGGGTCTATCTGATCAATCCCCATGGGATTGTCATTTCACCGGAAGGCGTCATAGACACTGCCGGCTTTGTTGCCTCAACGCTACAGCTTACCGACAAGAATTTCTTAGAAAACAACTTCCTTTTTGAAGGATCTTCTACACAGGGCATCGCCATCCACGGACAGGTCATCGCTTCGAATGGAGATGCGATCTTTATTGGATATTCCATCGACAAGACCGGATCGGTTCAAACTCCCCAAGGCACAGCAGCCTTTGGGGTAGGGCAAAGGGTCGTTGTTCATCCTGTTGGCGAGGAGCGCCTTGCCATCATTCCTACCGACAGCCCCCCGGCTGAAACAGGCCTATCGCATGCGGGCCCTATCCTAGCGCACCATGTCGAGTTAAAAGCCGACGGCAACGTTTATGCCCTAGCGATCAACGACACAGGCGCGATCCGCGCAACGAAGCTCGAAGAACAGGCAGGGCGCATCATTTTAAAAGCAGTGGACGGCTTTGCTGCGACTAGCGGACATCTTGCCGCAGAAGGAGGAGAGATCCAGGTTCTGGGCAAAAATGCCTATGTCAATGGAACTCTCGATGTTTCCAGCCCAGAAGGCGGCGGCACCATTTATGTCGGCGGGGAACGCTCAGAAACAGCTTTTGTTGACAAGGCCGCAGTGCTGGCAGCCGATGCCACCGGCAAGGGCCGCGGCGGACACGTATCCGTTTTTAGCGAGGAAGCGTATGTCCACGGCTCTGTCGCCGCCCGCGGCGGGCCCCATGGGGGCGCAGGCGGAGAAATCGACATCGCCGGCGTTAAAATCACCGACATCCTCGGACAGCTCGATAACAGCGCTCCAAAGGGCCTCGAAGATGCGGCTGTCCACATCGACACGCCACCGCTCTTATCCCCAATACCTTTCCTTTCCCTTCCCCTAGGCGCTGCACCGACGCCTCTTCCAGAAGGCTTCTTTTACCTTATCGCCTTCTATTCCGCCGAGATGTCCAACAACCTCAAACTATTCGACACCTATGTCTGGCTCGATCCTTTCTCCTTGTGTCTGCAAGGAAAGAAGACGAAAACTATCCAGTCTAGCTTTGATTTTGACAATTGCCAAGAGCAGCCAGTGACGATCAAAAAAATTAACTATTATCAGGCAGATAGAAACGACTACTGATGCGCAAAAACATTCTATTAGCAACCTTGTTGTTGGTCGGACCTCTCTCAGCAGATGCTCCTGCGGCCAAAGCCCCCGCGCAGACAGCCACGCCCATTTTAAAGGGAATCGTCCTCCTAGGGACCTATGATGATTTTGTTCCTGACACCTCTAAGATGTCGGGCATCGCGTTTCGCCACATCGACGTCCCAGGCAATCCAGCCGACCTCCAAGCGCGCCTGCAGATTTTTTTAGACACCCACAAAATAACGCAGGATACGCTGGCGGTCATCAAACGAGAGATCATCCTCTATTACCGCGCGCATAACCATCCTGTCATCATGGTGCTGGCGCCCGAGCAAGATGTGACCAGCGGCGTCCTGCAATTCGTCGTGATGGAAAGCCGCGTTGGCAGCATTGAATTTTCCGGCAACAAGCATTTTTCTACAGAGCTATTAGAAAAATATGTCCGCCTCAACCCCGGCGACACGATCGATTCCAGCCTGCTTTTCAGCGATGTCAATTGGATGAACCGCAACCCCTTCCACCACACCAATGTCGTCCTGACGCCCGGTAAAACGAGCGGGACCACCGATGTTCGCTATGTCACCGAAGACCGCCGCCAGGCCCGCGTCTATGCCGGCTGCGATAATACGGGCAACGACCACACTGGCAACGCCCGCTGGATGGCCGGGATCAATTGGGCAAACGCCTTCGGCCTCGATGAAATTATGACCTACCAATACACGACATCGAGCGACTTCCATAAATTCCAGGCCCATACCCTCAATTACGTCATTCCCCTTCCCTGGCGCAATATCCTCACCATCTACGGGGGCTACTCGACAGTCCATCCCCATTTTCACCCTTTTAGAAGCCATGGCCAAGCAGGGCAAGGAAGCCTCCGCTACCAAATTCCTGTCGGGAAAACTTATACGACCTTCCTCCAAAATGTCGATGTCGGTTTTGATTACAAGGGGACCAACAACGCCCTCGACTTTTTTGAAATCCCCATCGACTCCGCATCAGGAACCGTCAATTTAACCCAACTCGTCCTCAGCTACAATTTAAACTACGCCTTCACTAAGCATAAGATCGGATTCCAAACAGAGCTATTCTGGTCTCCCGGTGTTTGGATCCCCCATCAATCCCGCGAGGACTATGAGCGCCTGCGACAAGGCGCTACGCCTTACTACTTTTTTGGCCGCGTCCGTATCGACGATTACATTTCTTTTCCGGACTGGCTCCTCTTCACGGAAGGGAGAGCCCAAGTTTCCACAGCGAGCCTTCTCCCCTCGGAACAATTTGGCCTGGGCGGTTACAATACTGTTCGCGGGTACCAAGAGCGTCTCGTGAACGTCGATACCGCCTTTTGCTTCAACGTCGAAGCTCGGTCCAACGACATTAAAATCCTCCAGCGATGGAAGCCGAGCTTTAAAGATTCTCTGATTTTCTTAGGATTTGTTGATTTTGGGACAGGCTATAACCACAATCCCATTCCTGGCATCGACGGATGGCAAAGCCTTCTCGGCATTGGCCCAGGGATGCGCTACCAGGTCGGCTCTTGGCTGACCGGCCGCCTCGATTGGGCATTCCCCTTGCTTAAGGTTGCCGATCATAAACGCGAGCAGCGCCTGCACTTTTCTCTCATCGTCAGCTATTAGAGCTGTCAGGCTGGGGGGCAGAACGTATCGTTTTTTTCATCTTCTCGTGTCCAATTCCAGTGGAGCTTGCTGGCCTCGTACAATTCCTTTTCAGTCACGTACTTACGAACCCATTGGCAGTAACTGTTATATAACTTGCGAAAATTGACCTCGTTACCTACTACAGAGTAGAATTTCTCTGCATATTCCTTGGGAATGTCTTGCAGGGGGTATAGACCCAGAGGGATCTGGGGACCAACAACATCGGGCAGTTTTTTTCCGGGCGTCCATCGAAGAAAGAAATCGTGGACTGTTTTATAAAAGTTTCCCCCACCTTCCGGTTTTTCGGGCCCATATTTTCCACGGATGATATGGTACATCAAGGGACAACAGAAAAATGTTTGCGACGCATAGGAATCGGGCATGGTTAGGCATTCGATGGTGGTTTTCTTAGACTGCTCTGTTAACTGAGGTAGATCATCTAATGTCCAGTAGCTAATGACAAAAGCAATCGACAAGCATGAATGGATTTTCTTTTGAAATTCTCCATCAGCCCATGGATCTCCTCCGGCTCTCAATCTCTGACAAATTTCTTCATAGCGGCTATTGTAAAGAGTTTGGAGTTTAGCAATCTTCTCATTCATCGGTTGATGAACCTGGACTCCAGTTTTTGAAGAAACGAATAAATAGGGGGCTACGTTGGTGTTCTCCGACAATAACTTCTCAACTCTCTGTATGCACCAACGCGCATCGTCCGAATAGCCCAAATTCCCTCTAACCAGTTCGGATGATAACTTAGGCGCAGGAGAAGAATACGAAAAATACCGTCGCAAGGCAAACCCAACCCCGCATAGGAGGACCCCTGGAATGATCATGCGGACTGTCAACCTTGAAATCCTTTCTAGAAAGGGTGCATTAGGTTGAAAAAAGAAGTTAAACAACCTTGGGGCAATTCCCCTATCGACACGTCCTAGCATAAAAACCTCCTGAAAATTTTATTAACTGAGCCTTAAGGAAGCTCTGGACAAGTCATTCGCCAAATCTTGCCAGCGAATTTTCGTGAATGCTCGATTTTTCGAACTCGCTAACTTCAGCCAAGTTAGCTGCGTTCTGCAAAACCTTCGCATCCCAAAAATTCGCTGGCAATCTTTGACAAAGCACTTGTCCAGAGCTTCTTCAAGTAGGCAACGTACTTGGCTGACCAGTAAAGAAACCTCTACGTTCGTCTTTTTGAGACCATTTCACATATCGCGAATCGGCTTTCTCTAATTCTGCTTCATTGACATACATGCGGACACGATCACAAAAATCATTATACAGATCTCTCCACTTGCCCTCTCGTCCTTGCTGATAGAACTTTTCGGCATATGCTTGAGAAATAGTTTCAGAAGGAGATAAAATGGTCTTGCTTTCCATCTCTGGAACGAACTCAGGTTGGTATTTGCCTCGAGCGAAATGATACAAAATTGTGCAATAGTAAAAGGTGCGATATTGGTAGGAATCTTGGCAGGTGAGGCATTCCACAAAGCTTCTTTCGATACCTGCGCTTTTTAATTTTCCTTGAAAATTCTTCAAATCTTCCAACGTCAGGCAACTGATCGAATACGCGATCCTCATGGCCTCATCCACCTTGTTAAGAAATACTTCATCCGCCCAGGGATCGGCCGAACCACTGCTATTTATCAAGATGTTGTGTAGGTCACGATAACGAGCATCATACAGTGCTTCCAACTTTGCGATTTCTGGGTTGATAGGCTGAGCTGTTTCGTCTGTGCCAAATTTATAAGGTACAATATTTGGCTGCTTTTGCAACTCACTTCGAGCAAATTCCATTGCTTGGCGGCAGAACTCTGAATAAGGCTTAAATTTTGGAGGCTGAGAGTAGGAATAATAACGATACAACCCCCAGCCAATCAACCCAGGAATGACAATCCAGGGCGTTAACTTGGCGATTTTACTCAAAAGCGATGCATTAGGATTGGAAAGGAAGCTAAAAAATCCGGCTGAAGTTCTTTGCCCAACTCGTTCTAACATAGCTGTCTCCTAAAAATTTTGCTAATGATCTTAGCTGAAAGGAAAAATAGAATCAACTGAGTCCGGCATGGATGATGTCATGCATGCGCAAAAGTCCGATGACTTTCTGGTCGTTGAGGACGGGCAGCATCATGATCCATCTTTTCGGATCGCGCTGCATCACCTTCACCGCATCGACCGCGCGCACTCCTTGCTGAATAAAAAGAGCGCTGCGGGTCATGAGATCTCCGATTTTTGATTCGAGAATAGAAGCGCCTTTGGACTGCAGCGCACGGCGCAAATCGCCGTCGGTGAAAATCCCCAGAAAATTTTGGCTGTCATCGATGACGACTAAACACCCGCATTTTTTGCTCGATAGTTCATGGAGCATGTCCACCAGCTTATCTTCCCTGCGGCACAGCGGCAATTGATCTCCTTGCATCATGAGGTCATCGACCTTCAGCAAGATTTTTTTGCCGATGAGCCCCGAGGGATGATTTTCCCCATACTCATCCAATGTGAATCCTTTTGCCTTCATCAGGGCAATCGCCAAAGCGTCGCCAAAAAGAAGCTGTACCTCTGTCGAGGTCGTGGGCGCTAAGTCGAAGGGACATAGCTCTTTTTCTACAGGAAGAACGATGGCAAGATCGCAGGATTGCGCTAGACGGCTTTTTTCTTCGGACACGATCGCAATCGTTTTGGCTTTTCTTCGTTGAAAGAACGGGAGCAGATGGAGAAGCTCTTCCGTTTCCCCACTCTTACTAAGAAGAAGAATAGTATCATTCTCGGTAACGATCCCGATATCGCCATGCAAGAAATTTGTGGCCGGCAGATAAAGCGCTTTCGTTCCCGTCGAGATCAATGTCATCGCAATTTTTTCTGCGATGAGACCGCTCTTGCCCACACCCGTCAAAATCAGCAGTCCTGATGTTTGTTGGCAGGCCTCAAAGACTTTCTCAGCATCACGAACATTGAGCGTGGCAAAGAAATGCTCAATGTGACTCCGCTGCTCATTAAAAAGTTCTTTTATCATAGTTATCTATAACAGAATATCTTATAAGGGGTTTATATGAAACACCCTATTGCAGTTGCCCGGGGCGATGGCATAGGCCCCGAAATTATGGCCGCCACCCTCCATATTCTCGAAGAGGCCGGAGCCCCCCTCGAGATCCACGAAATTGAAATTGGAGAAAAGGTTTACCAGCGAGGCATCCCCACTGGCATCGAGCCCAAGACCTGGGAAACGCTCCGCAAGACCAAAGCTTTCCTCAAGGCCCCTATCACCACCCCCCAGGGCGGGGGCTTTAAAAGCCTCAATGTGACCGTCCGCACGACCCTGGGCCTCTACGCCAACGTCCGTCCCTGCGTCTCCTACCACCCTTATGTTGCTACGAAACACCCCCAGATGGACGTCGTCATCGTCCGCGAGAATGAAGAAGACCTCTACGCTGGCATTGAATACCAACAAACCCCCGACGTCATGTGCACCCTCAAAATCATCACCCGGCCCGGATGTGAAAAAATAATTCGCTATGCCTTTGAATACGCCCGCCACCATGGACGCAAAAAAGTGACGTGCTTCTCCAAAGACAACATCATGAAATTCACCGACGGGCTCTTTCACAAAATATTTGACGAAATCGCCAAAGAATACCCTGAAATTGAGAATGAACACTGGATCGTCGACATCGGGGCGGCCAAGCTGGCCACTGCTCCTGAGCTATTCGATGTGATCGTCATGCCCAACCTTTATGGAGATATCCTCTCCGACGTTGCCGCAGAAACCTCCGGCTCGGTCGGTCTCGCCGGCTCTGCCAATATTGGCGATCTAGGCGCGATGTTTGAGGCCATCCACGGCTCGGCCCCTCGCCGCGCGGGGCAAAATAGCGTAAATCCCTCCGGGCTATTGCTCGCCAGCATCATGATGCTTGCCTACCTCGGTGAAGCTGAGCTTGCCACCCGTATCCATGAAGCCTGGCTGGCCACCCTCGAAGAGGGCATCCACACCTACGATATTTTTAAAGAAGGGACCAGCAAAACTAAAGTGGGAACGAAAGAGTTTGCGCAGGCCGTCTGCCGTAATCTAGGCAATAAACCTAAAAAACTGAAAGCCCCCGTCTATAAAGCTGCAACAAAAGTGACTCCTCTTCTCGCGCCGCACAAGACCAAAGTCGAGCGAAAGCTTCTCGGGGTCGACGTCTTTGTCTACAGCAAAGAAAAAGCCGCGGCGTTCCAGAAAAAAGTCTGCTCCCTCAACCCAACCCCATTCGAGCTCAAAATGATCTCGAACCGCGGCGTGCGCATTTGGCCTGAAGGACATCCTGAAACGTTCTGTATTGAGCAATACCGGTGCCGCTTTTTGCATAAAACTAGCGCAACGATGCACGACATCGTGACCCTGCTCGACAATCTCGCCAAATCGGGGTATGACATCATCAAGACAGAAAATCTGTATTCATTTGACGGGAAGAAAGGATTTTCCTCCGCAGAAGGTTAACGGCCGAAAATAAAACTGGATAACCAGCTGAGTAACGTTGGATTTTTTCTTTCTGTTGCCGCAGGTTGATCCCTGCAGGCACGAGGGATTGGCAAACGAAATTCCGCTCCTAAAGATAATAAGTAATCGGGGGCAGGACTATTCTTCGGAGCAAACTCTTGTAGAAGTTGGAATGCTGTTTCGTCTGAGTCATTTTCTTGTTCAAGATCTGCACCCATTCGAAGCAATTCAGGAATGATATCAAAGTTTTTTGCAAAGGCAGCTAAAAAAATAGCATTTACGTTGACTAAAACGGGATAGATACGCCGAGCTACCAGGGCGCGGACGTGCGTCCTCGCTCGAGGATCGCTTTTCGCCATTTTTTGGACGATCTGGCATAGCATCTTTTTTTGATTTTCTGCAGGATTTACGATATGACATACGGAATGGATCGGTAAGTATCCGTCCTTATCTTTTGCATCTAAAAGCCCGAGAGAATATTTTTGGTTGATATCGAGTAAAAAAAAGACAAAAGCCCTCGATTGCACATCAAATTCTGTATTTATGTTCCAATGAAGAATGCTCGGGCATGTTTTCAATTTCTCCCATTTGTAATAAAAATATATCTTCCAGACATCCAAAAACCAGCCGCGGCTCGCACATTCTTGAACACAATCTAGTTCTTCTATTGCGCGTACAACTTTGTTCCCAAGGCGCAGCATTTCTATTTGGGCAATCATTCGACAAGTTTTATCGAGCCAAGAAAACTTCAACCAGGCAAACCACTCTTCAGCAATCATATGTGCAGAGCGCAGAGTAATTTGCTGCTCTTTGGATACACCCTCTAGGGGTACTGCTTGCCCAGTTCGAAGATCATATACACAGACTACGCGTGAAGATTTAGAAGATTGGACAATGGGCAGGAGGATTTCAACAGGAAGAAGAGGAAAAAGATGGGAGGCAGCTTGAGCAGAAACTGTCATTTGCTATCCTTTTCTGAGCTACTATTGTTCTTCCTTATCATTAAAATGGTTCCCAGGCCATACATTGAAATGATCTCCCCCTGTATAGACCAGCGTGATCCAACCATTCTTACCATATTTGTCTTCATTGAAGTTAGGATAAAGCCCTTCCTTCAACTGGCCGTTTAGATCAACAACAATGCGAATGGCAACACCGTATAGTTCGCTCACAGCCCGCATTTCAGCCCCGCTTGCTTTTGCATTCAATTTGGCTACTTCGTCAAAATATTGATTTCGAGTTGGCAGCTCTAATTTTTCAAGTTTTTCCCGCTCTTCTTTTAATTGATCTGTAGCCAGCTCACCCAACAATTCATAAGAAGTGATATTTGTGGTAATTTTGTCCTTTTCTGCCTCATAGAGATCACTAATCGCACGAGTTACATCCGCTTGGAGCTCTTCATCTGAATCGATATGAGTTCTCATCCAATTCACGGCTTCTTCTCGCAGTTGTTCATGAGAAGGAACATCTCTTTTTTTCAATAAAACCAGGCCTGTAATACACGCATGAAAAAGGCAATTACCATCATCGGGTTGGATGATAACTCCTCGCTCATCTACGCGGTAAGGCGAAGGCAAAGGCATAATCTTCACTGGAATGCCTTGTAAAAATTTCAGATTTGTCTCGATTTCGTTGACAATCTTAAAATGATGATCGACCTCATAATTTTTATAGACTGCCTTAAATCGTCTTATCTTCTCCCATATCGGATGAGAATTTCCTGCTTTTTGAAAGGCCTGAAGATCCTTGAAAATTGCATCATAATCCTGCCCTATCGACTTATTATCCTCACCTAACTGCTTACCTTCGCTTACTCGTCTAAGATCTTCCTTCATTGCGGCTACTGCTTCAACATTTTCATTTTGTGGCGTATCCGCAAATCTCTTCATGAACATTTCAATCCGACCCAAAATTTTCGCACTATCAATGCCGTTTTTTAAGACCTCGTCATAATCTTTCTGAATTTGCTCTCTTTCAATGCGGCAGGCTCTTCCTTTTAAGATGGGTAAGATGCTTAGAAAAAGTGTCGCAAGCATGAAAGAAACAATACCTAAAGCAACAATGCCTGTACGCACCGTTAAAATCTGAGGATCTAGTCGTCCCCCTATTTCATGGATCCGCTGGGTTATGATTCCACTATCAAAACGATGTATTTTCATATTTGTTGAATATAGTTTACCACGATAGGAAATAAGCGTGGTAATCTAAAATATTTACTATATAGAAACGTCGTTCTCGAGGTGGGTCTTAACGGCATTGAGGAACCCGCAGCCGTACATCCCATCGAGAACACGGTGGTCAAAGGTGAGGGATACATGCATCATCGACCGGACCCCAAAGAGATCGTCTTCGACGGCCACCACCCTCTTATGGATCGCGCCGATGCCGACGATCGCGACTTCAGGATAACGTATAATCGGAATGCCGATCTGCACGCCTGAAATACCAAAATTGGTGAGGGTAATGGTGCCGTCTTTAACTTCTTCAGGCTGGAGTTTTCCGCTGCGGGCCCTTAAAGACAGGTCGCTGAGGGCGTGGGCCAAGGCGGGCATATCGAGGGATTGGCAGTGCTTGATCACAGGGACCATGATCCCTTGATCGACGCTAACAGCGATGCCGAGGTTGACAAAACGCTTGATGACGATGGTGTCGCCTTCTAACGATGAGTTAAGGAGAGGATATTCGCGAAGGGCTTTGGCTATGGCGCGTGCGACAAAGCTCGTTATCGTGAGCTTAACGCTATGGCGCGCTAAAAATGCTTCCTTTTCCCGCGCGATGACTTTCATGACTTCGGTCACATCGACTTCGGTCACGAGGCTGGCATGCGGGGCTTCATAGAAAGAGCGGACCATGTTGTCCGCGATCGCTTTGCGCATGCCGCTCATCTTGACGCGTTCCACATCAGGGCCGCTAAAAGTAGGAGCAGGGGCTTCTTTGCGCTGACTTAAGTAGATCTCGAGATCGCGCTTGGTGAGGCGTCCGCCCGTGCCTGAGGTGGGGATCTTTTGGAGCTCTTCCATTCCGATGCCTGATTCACGAGCAAGGCGCAGGAGCGCAGGGGAGAGAACTTCTTTAGCTGTATCGCATGTCGGCATGGCAACGGCTGCGGCGACTTGGACGGGAGATGGCTGGGGCGCTCCAGCGTGAAGATGGATCACGGCCATGGCGTCGCCCACTTGGAGTTCTTGACCTGTTTCCGCGAGGATTTTTCCAAGGGTTCCAGCCACAGGCGAAGGAATTTCACTGTTGACTTTATCGGTGGAGACTTCGAGGAGGGGCTCATCCAAAGCAACGGTATCGCCCTCTTTTTTGAACCATTGGACGATGCTGGCGCTGACGATGCTCTCGCCGAGTTTAGGAAGGGTGACTTTGTATTCGTTTGTCATATAATTTTTTCCATTTTTCTTGGCCGGAAATAATAAAAAACTCCGCGGCGAGCACTTGGACTCCAAGAGAAGATTTTACCTCGGGAGGGATTTTCACGGCATCTTTTTCGGTGCAAACCAGCGTTGCGCCCGGGTTTTGTCTAGAAAATTCTTGAATTTCTCGCTGTGTAAAGGCGCGGTGGTCGTCTTTAAAGAAAGTATCAACTACCTCCGCACCTGCTGCTTTCACCGATTGTACGAACCTCTCAGGCTTGCCGATAGCGCAGAAAAGGGCGACTTTTTTCCCTTTCAGATCGGCTGCGAGCCGCTGCTGAAATTGCAGTCCTTCACTGCCAGCGAGCAGATCGGCCGTCTTCAGGCGGCTGGGGGAATCGCGCAGCCAGCCGCGGGGAAGAAAATATTTTTCCGGGGGGCCGACCACAATGATCTCGATATCGCGATGCAGCCGACGATGCTGGAGCCCATCATCAAGAATGATGACCTCGGCGCCCTCGGCGATCGCCTGCTGGCCCGATTGGACGCGGTCTTTGCCGACCCATACGGCGACCTGAGGAAGCTTTTGGGCCAGCCATAAAGGTTCGTCGCCGCAGAGTTCTACGGGGGTGCCGGGGTAAACGCGCAGGATTTGATGTTCGCTTTTAGATCGTAGCCTCGCGATAAGATCGCGACTTTATTAGTTTTTGAGACCTCTTCCGCAAGCCAGCGCGTCAAGGGGGTTTTTCCCATGGCGCCGACGGCGATATTGCCCACGCTGATGACGGGCACGGATAGATGATGGGCTTTAAAAAGGCCGAGATCATAGGCCTTATTTCTTAAAAAAACACCTATGCCATAGAGAATACTTAAAAAGCGTAAAAGGGCGCGGATAATAATATTGCCCGACTGAAGACGGCGAAGCTTATGTTCCAGGGTCAAGAATTTTCTCGATCGTTTCGATGATAATATGAATCGCTGCCATGTGGGCTTCTTGGATCCGATCGGAATAGGCAAATCCTTCAACGATCCACTCCAAATCGCATATCCCTTTGAGGGCGCCGCCTGTTTTGCCCAGGAACGCGACAGTAGCCATGCCTTTGCATAAAGCCGACTGAACTGCGCGGACCAAATTGGCAGAGTTTCCACTGGTGGTGAGGACGATAAAAATATCTTCAGGGCGGCCTAGAGCTTCGACGGACCTTGCAAAAACTTCCTCGAATCCCATGTCATTGGAAACACATGTGAGATGGCCGGGATCAGAAAGGGCGATGGCCGGGAGCGCTTGCCGTCTGTGGCGGAATTGGCCGGTGAGCTCTTCGGCAAAGTGCATGGCGTCGCAGAGGCTTCCGCCATTGCCGGCAATGAGAAGCTTGCCCCCCTTCCTAAAGCGGTCCGCGCACAGATGGGCCACATCGCGGATGAATTGAAGGCTCACAGGCTGCTTCAAAAATTCGATCGCACGGACTCCTTCTTCGACGGAGTGCAAAATATCTTTTTCAATCTCTATTGTCGGCATGGGATCCATCATAGCGGAAATCGTAGAATTGGAAGAGTAAAAAAATTTGTAATTCTTAGCATTTGAGGCCTTTCACTTCCAGGATCGTTGGGGCTTTGGTTACGGGATGGGCAAATTCCATGCGCACATGGCGCAAGGCTATGCCCTCAGAACATGCTGCACGGCTGCCATATTTTTTGTCGCCAAGGATGGGACAGCCGATGGCGCTGAGCTGTGCGCGGATCTGATGGTAGCGCCCTGTTTCCAGAGAAATTTCCAGAAGCGTCTTATTTCCTTTTTTTGACAGGACGCGGTAGTGGAGTATCGCCTCTTTTCCTTTGGCATCGACGTGGGCGCGAAAGTCTCCATGCGTGAGATGGTGGCGCAATGTCCCCTCTTTTTCAGGAGGCGATCCTTCGATGATCGCTTGGTACGTTTTTTTAATTTCACGCTCGCGCATTTCTCCATGGAGGCGCGCAAGGGCTTTGCTGGTGCGGGCAAAGAGGACAATGCCGCTGACGGGTTTATCGAGGCGGTGGACCGGCTCGAGAAAGACCGCGCCTTTTTTTTCAAAGCGGCGCTTGATCCACTCTTTAGCGGCCGTGAGAAACTCCCCCTGCGTCTCAACCATGGGAGGCTTATCGACGGCAAAGAGGTGATTATCCAGGAAAACGATGCTTTCTTTGTCTAAGGACTTCATAAAGGATAAGAGTTGTGGCGGTAGCAACATTCAGGGAGTCGGCGACTCCGTTCATGGGAATGCGGATTTGAATATCGGCCGACTTCATCCAAACTTCCGACAGTCCCAGTTGTTCCGTGCCTACAGCGATGGCGAGGGGGCCGGCAAGATCGGCGTCTGTATATTCCAAAGAGGCCGCGGGCGTAGCAGCCGCAATATCGATCTTATGGCCTTTCAGCCATTGAAATGTCTCAGCGCTTGTCGCTTCCACAACGGGCAGTGTGAAGAGAGTGCCGACGGATGCGCGTACGACGTTAGGGTTATAGATGTCGGTGCACCGATCGCAAACGATGACGCCATCGACGCCCGCGGCATCGGCAGAGCGCAAAATAGTGCCCAGGTTGCCGGGCTTTTCGATCGCTTCCGCAACGACGAGAAAGGGAGTTTTGTTTTTGAACTGGATGTCTTTGAGCGTGTGCTTCATTTGGCGGGCGATCGCGATGAGCCCATCGGGACGGTCGCGGTAGGAGATTTTTTCAAAAAGATGGTTTGGAAGTTCGTGGGGTTTCAGAGGAATTTGGGCAAGAAGTGTATTTTCGTTTGTTCCTAAGAAAAGATCGGGGCAGATGAACACCGCAACAAATTGGACGCCGCCTTTGACCGCGCGGCTGATCTCTCTGTAGCCTTCGATGAGAAAAAGGCCACTGCTATCGCGCTCTTTTCTGTCGCGTAAATGGAGGAGCTGTTTGATCTTGGGGTTTTGCGCGCTACTAATCTGCATGCCACCTCGCGTAGGTGCCAGACGGCAGGTCGAGCTCCGTCGAGGGAATGATGAGCTCGCCGCTCGAGATCGTTCCCTCGCGCTTCTTGAGGACCTGATGCAGAAGATGGTCGAGAACGAGCGGAGTGTAACCAGGGGTATGGCAGGTCAGGAGAAGAAAGCGGGCTTTTTTCGAGAGGAGCTGGACGCAAAGATCGAGGATGGGAATAAGATCGCGCTCGATTTTAAACACTTCGCCTTTGTTGCCGCGGCCGAATGTGGGAGGATCGAGAAGAATGCCCTCATAAGTCACGCCGCGGCGCACTTCGCGCGTTAGAAATTTCAGCACATCGTCGATGATCCAGCGGATCGGCGCCTTTTCTAAATCGTTGAGCGCGGCATTTTCGCGCGCCCACGTGATAATCCCTTTAGAGGCGTCGACGTGGCAGAGCTTGGCCCCTTTTTTTGCGAGGAACAGCGTGGCGCCGCCGGTGTAGGCGAAGAGGTTGAGGACATTGTCGTTTTTTTCGATGCGCTCGCCCATCCACTTCCATAGGAGGCCGTGCTCAGGGAAAAGCCCCACATGGCCAAAGTCCGTTGGAGCAATTTTAAAATCGATGCCTTGCCAGGACGTGACCCACGAAGCGGGAAGGTGGCGGGATTTTTTCCACTGGTTCGAAGGCAGTCGAGAAAATGTGGCGTCCGCTTTATCCCACGCAGTTTTGGGAAGCTGGGGCCTCCAAACAGCCTGCGCACTCGGACGCGAAAGGAGAACATCCCCAAAACGCTCCAACTTTTGCTCATCTCCGCTGTCGATTAGGGTGTAGGTCATAAATGCATCCACAAGAAAGAAAGAAGGCGTTTCGAGGTCATTTGAACGATGGACTCTCGATTTCCCTTGAGCACGAAGGTGTCGATAACAGGCGCCTTGCCGCGTTCTCCTAGCGCATACCAAATAGTGCCCACCGGTTTTTCAGCGGTGCCCCCGCTGGGGCCAGCGATGCCCGAGACGGCGATGCCGTAATCGGCATCGGTGGCTTTGAAAAGGCCTTGGAGCATTTCAGCAACCGTTGCACGGCTGACGGCGCCCTGTTTCTGCAGCGTTGCGGGAGAGACGTCGAGGAGTTTTGTTTTGAGCTCATTGGAATAGGTGACGAGCGACCCGAGAAAATACTGGGAGGCGCCGGGAAGCGCTGTCAAAAGTGTAGAGATCGTCCCGCCGGTGCAGGACTCCGCAAGGGCTAGTTTTTTTTTGTGGGAGATCATCCAGTTGTGGATCGCCTCTTCGACGTTGCCGCTCTCGGCAGTAAATACATGCTTAGCAAATTTGGAAGAGATTTCCTCTGTAGCGGCGTCGATGGGATTTTTGGAAAGCGCGAAGAGAGCGACGGAGAGTTTTCCGTAGCTGGGATAAATGCCGATGTCGAGCGAGGGATATTTTTGCTGCAGATTTCGCAGCAGCGGATCGATCTCTTGTTCGTTCAAAAAACATAAGTGGATTTTTTTTCTAAAGCCGCGCGCGGGAAATATTTTTTGCAAGGCGGGAAGAACATGCAAGTCGAACATCGCGTGCATTTCTTGGGGAACGCCAGGAAGGAGGAAAAGATATTTGCCATTTTCAACGTACTGAAAACCAGGCGCCGATCCCACAGGGTTCGAGAGCTCTTTAGGAGCGCTTGTGCACACCTGCGCAGCAGCCGTGGCCGTCAGATCGTCGATGGTCGGGCCCAGACCGCCGGTGACAATGACGGCCGTGGACCTTTGCAGGGCCTCTTTGAGGCCTTGCACCATGACCGGAATTTCGTCAGGGAGAACAGTGTGGCGGCTGATCATCCATCCCATTTCTGAAAATTTTCGGCCGATGTAGGACGCGTTTGTGTTTACGACCATGCCGGAAAGGACTTCATTGCCGACCGCGACGACTTCAATAGACATGAATTTTTAGTCCTTTTGAAAGAAGCTGTGGATGGCGATGGATCCACGAAAAGCAATTTTTCCCCAGCCGCAGAGGAGTGGCAACCTTCTGATCTTTCCATAGGAAGGTCGTCGGCACAGTGTGCGCCCGGATCCAGCGGCCCATCGTTTGGAATAAAGTTGTGTTGGCAAATTGCGCGCCGACTTTTTCGAATTCGGCGTTTTGGAAGATTTGAGGATAAGCGATCTGGATCCCCCAAGCGACGCTCTCTTCGCTGAAGACGAGAGGGTAGATTTTTCCATCGACGGCAGAAGGTAGAAAGTAATGCGCCTGCAGCTGAATGACAGGCTGGCACGGTTTAACTAGGTAAGATCCTTCGCGGACCATTTGGAGATAAAGAGCATCGGGCGAGCAAGAGAGGGCGGAAGAAAAAAAGCGGCGCATCTCGCGCGGAAATTGCAAGGAGCCGCTTTGCAAAGCGGCGATATAGCCTCTATATACTTGCAAAAATGCTGAGAGGGAAAGCTCCGGCTCGCTCGTAACTTCTGCCACATTGTACAAGCGAAAATCGCTTAATGCGGAAAAGAACTCCTCCATCTCCATGGAATCGATCAACATTTGATGTTTGAGCCATTTGGAGACATTATAAGGCTCTGCGGCCTTATTAATTCTCAAGTGTTGGAGCATAAGAGCGCTTTTTAAAATAAGGGATAAGGATCATCCCGCAAATTCCGAGGAAAATCGAAGCATCCGCGATGTTGAAAACCGGATAGGAATATCCCCAAAAGATGAAATGAAAGATATCGACGACATGCCCGTAGAGG
The DNA here is from genome assembly GCA_963813135.1 of uncultured Verrucomicrobiae bacterium. Taxonomy (GTDB): domain Bacteria; phylum Chlamydiota; class Chlamydiia; order Chlamydiales; family Rhabdochlamydiaceae; genus SZAS-15. Next base: position 185,225 of record CAWEXY010000021.1, read on the forward strand.
AAAAAATCGACGATGTTTCCGACAGCCCCGGTGACGATGAGCGTCAAAGGGATTTGAAAGGGCCGCGATTTGGGAGAAAAGACCATGTAACCAATGAGCGCTAAGACGATAAGGATACGGCCCGCGACGATCAAAAATGGCATCTCTCCAAATAATCCCCAAGCGATGCCGTGGTTCGCGACGTAGTTGAGGCAAAAATCGATGCCTAAAAAATTATGAAAGACAGCGACGCCGCCATAGGGAAAAGCAGGAGAATACTGCATGGGATGCAAGAAAAAGGATGCCAAGCCCTTGGCCACGTAGTCGAGGCAAAAGATTGGAATAGCAAGCGCGAGCAGTTTCAAAACGCCTTTCACTGGATTAGTCCCTTTTCAAGCATGTCTTGAGCTTTCACCGTCATCGTCGCGTATGGGATCGCCTCCAGCCTGGGAAGAGGAATTTCTTCGCCGCTGATATCGCAGATTCCATAAGTATTATCCTCGATTTTTTCGAGAGCGCGATCGATTTGGCGAAGGATTTTAAATTCTTCGTCGGAGACTTGAAGGCTGATGCTGCGATCAAAGTCGTCGGTGCCTTCATCCGCCTGATGCTGGGAATATCCCTTAGCTTCTTCAGGAGTTTTGACTTCTTCCGTTGTGTTGCGCGCCAGCTGCATCATCTGAGCTTTCATCTCTTCCAAGCGCTTTTTAAATCTAGCTATATCACTCTTTTTTAGCGGCATATTCTGTTTCCTCTGCAGGAGTTATACTTTGAATTTCATCCATTAGTTCATCAACATCGTTAAACCGGCGATATACACAAGCAAATCGTATATATGCGATCGAATCGAGTTCCTTGAGATGCCTTATGACGATCTCTCCTAGTTCCGTTGTTTCGATCTCCCGCACCTGCCGTTCCGTCAAATCGGCAGCAATTTGCGATGCGATCGCCCGCACTTGATCGTGGCTGATCCTCGTGTGGCGGCAAGCCGCATCCATTCCGCGGATGAGCTTTTCTTGGTTAAAATCTTCATAGCGTCCATCGCGCTTATGGACCTGAATCGTTAAATCCAGCGTTTCAAACGTCGTAAAGCGCTTAGCGCATTGCAAGCACTCTCGGCGGCGGCGGATCGCGTTTTGATCTACGGCATTACGCGAATCCGTCACCTTCGATTCTTCAAAACTGCAAAAAGGGCAGCGCATCTTATTTCCTTAAGATTCCACTTTTAGCCGTGCGAAAGATTATTTTCAAACCTTAAAAATTTCGGAGGAGGTGGGATGGACTTCGGCCCTAAGGCCTTCGCCCCTTCGGGGTGGCCCTTTCGGGCCATCTTCCCACCTCTCTCCTCACTACGTTCGGAGGAGGTGGGATTCGAACCCACGAAACGTTTATCACGTTTACACGCTTTCCAAGCGTGCTCCATCGGCCACTCGGACACTCCTCCAGGAGCAGAATAGAATATCTGCTTGCTGGATATGCGACAAGCGGAATTTTAGTTGCTAACAATAGGCGAAAGAAGGATATTTCATATGTGAAATCGTGTTATTTTTTATTTGCACTTTTGTTCGCTTTATGGGGATGCCAGCCTTCCGAGCCCTCCGCAAATGTCCTTGTCACAGTACCCCCTTATGCCGCGTTTGTCGAAAGAATCGCTGGCGACAAATTGCGCGTGGATGTACTTGTGCCGCCAGGAACAAATCCTCACATCTATGAACCTACCCCCAGACAGGTAGAGAAAATTTTAAATGTTCACATCTGGTTTCGCTTGGGGGAAAGCATTGAATCGCGTGTATTAGAGGCGATGCAAGAACGCAACTCCGAATTGATCGTTGTGGACCTGACAAAGGGCTTTGGCCTGCGGTATGAAGGAGAAGAAGGCCTCGATCGCCATTTATGGATGAGTCCCCTGCTCGCTATAGAGCAATGCAAAATCATAGCCCAGTCGCTCGAGGAAGCCTATCCGCAGTATAAAGAAACTTTTCAAACGGGACTCAACTCCCTAGTGAAAGACCTAGAAGCTCTCGATGTAGAGCTAAAGAAAGAGTTGGCTCCGATAAAAGGGCAGGCGATGATTGTCTCCCATCCGGCCTTCGGATATTTTTGCGATGAGTTCGGACTGCAGCAACTGTCTATTGAGGTTGAAGGAAAAGACCCCCTCCCTAAAGACATACAAAATATTTTGGAAGCGGCTAAAAAAACGAGCGTAAGAGCTGTTTTTATTCTTCCTCAGTATAATAATAAGGGAGCTCTCCTTATCGCGAAAAACCTCCATTTGCCCGTCTTTGAGATCGACCCCATTTCGAAAGATTATTTTGAAACTATGCGTAAATTAGGAAACTTTCTTGCCAAAAGCGATTGAAACGACCAGTGTCACATTTGGCTATGACACGCACCTTCCTGTGATTGAAAATGCCACCATCTCTGTTGAAGAGGGAGAGTTCATCGCTCTTTTTGGGCCTAACGGCGGCGGCAAGACAACCTTGCTGAAGCTCCTCATGGGTTTTTGCAAGCCGCAGCAGGGAACTATCGCTGTTTTGGGAAAGACCCCCGAGCAAGCCCGCTCCCACATCGGTTATGTCCCGCAATTTGCTTCCTTTGACAAGCAATTTCCGATTTCAGCCCTCGAAGTTGTCATGATGGGAGCTCTGTCCATGCCCCGAAAAGTGGCTAAACAACGGGCCATAGAAGCTTTAACGCAAGTGCGATTACAAGACTTGGCGCAGCAGCCTTTCGGGACCTTATCCGGCGGCCAGGCGCAGCGCGTCCTCATCGCTCGGGCCTTGACGGCAGCGCCGCAGCTCCTTCTGCTCGATGAGCCGACCGCTAGCATCGATAGAGAGACCGAAGAAGAAATTTACGCCCTGCTTGAACAACTCAGAAAGAAAATGACCATTTTGATGGTCACGCATGATCTGCACACGGTCCTTGAGCGCGTAGACCGGTTCATATCGGTCCATCGGGCCGTCCATGCTTTTTCTCCGGCAGAAGTCTGCCATCACTTCGTCCATGGCCTATATCACCCACCCCAAGATGCGAGGCTGCGATGAACCCTTTTCTTCCTATGGCTTTGCTCGCAGGGTGCGTGGCGGCTGTCACTAGCGGCATCATGGGTTCCTACATCGTCGTCAAACGCATTGTTTTTCTTAGCGGCAGCATTGCGCATAGCGTACTCGGCGGTATGGGGCTTTTCTTATGGCTCAAAAGAGTCCATGGAGTCACTTGCATCACCCCTCTCCAAGGAGCGCTTGTAGCGGCGATCCTTTCGGCGTTTGTGATTGGGTGGATCCACCTGCGCTATCGCGAGAGGGAAGACACGGTCATCGCCGCGATTTGGTCGACAGGAATGGCCATCGGAGTGATTTTTATTTCCCTCACGCCTGGATATAATGTCGAGCTGATGAACTTTCTCTTTGGGAATATCCTATGGGTGACAAAGAGCGATATTTATCTTCTGATCGGGCTCGATTTCCTCGTCATCCTATCCACCCTTCTTTGCTACCGCAAATTTCTCGCTGTCTCTTTCGATGAAGAACAGACAGCGCTCCAGGGCATTTCCGTTCATGGGTATTATCTATTTTTGCTCTGTCTTGTTGCGATTTCAGTGGTTGTTCTCATTGAAGTGGTCGGAGCGATTTTAGTCATCACAATGCTCGCCATCCCCGCGGCGATCGCCGGAAGCTGGACGAAGAATCTAAAAAAGATGATGGGAATAGCCGTGCTCCTAGGCTGCCTATTCACAGGAGTGGGCTTGGGAGCCTCCTTCCAATTGAATTGGCCGCCAGGAGCTACGATAGCTTTGGTCGCTGCCCTATTTTATATAGGAAATTTTCTTAGAGCGAGCAATAGCGGTCGATAAATGTACGCCAGCCGCTTTTCTTTTGTTGAGGTTGATTTTTTTCTGGTCTAGGATGTTTTCTAGCTTTTGGCATAGCTTTCATGGGCATTTCTTGTTCTTTTTGTCGTCTTTTCATACATCTCTCCGCTTTGTTTATTTATTGAGAAGGTCCTCGGGTTTCATCCCTGAAATATTTCCTTGAGGAAGTTTCTTTTCTTCTTCCTTGGGAAGCCGATGCTTTCGGTGCGTTTTGAACGTCACTTTAGAAGCTTTCTTTTTCCCAAATGGTTTCACGAGAAATCTCCCTGAGGTATGTCCCACCCTCGTAGCTTCATGTTAAGAAATTATTTTATTTTTTGCAATGAGAATGAACGTTGTTGATGAGAAACAGTGTTTCCTCTATGATGTTTATTTAAACGAGGTAATTCCATGTACGCGATTATTGAAACCGGCGGTAAACAATACCGTGTCGCAGAAGGCGATGTGATTGATGTTGAACTATTTGAGTCCAAAAAAGGCGAGGCCGTTGAGTTCAAAAACGTCCTTCTTTTGAGCAGCGGAGAGACAGTCAAAGTCGGGGCTCCCAACGTAGCAAATGCCCTTGTTAAGGGTGAGCTCGTGAACGAAGTCAAAGGACCTAAAGTCGTTTCCTTTAAGTTCAAGCAGCGCAAAGGTATCCGCCGTAAAGTCGGCCACCGCCAACGCTATAATCGCGTCAAAATTACGGAGATCGTAGGATAATAGACCTCTTTCTAAATTCGCTTTGGCTGGAAAAAACGAAGATTTTTCCATAGTTTTAAATACAGCCAACGAGACATACACGAAGTGTGTAGGCGAGGAGGCAGGATTTAAAACTATGGGAAAAGAACGTTTTTAACAGGTAAATGGAATTTTGAAATAGGTCTAATATGGCACATAAGAAAGGTCAGGGCGCCTCACGTAACGGGCGCGATTCACACTCTAAGAGACTCGGCGTCAAGGCGACGCATGGCACATTTGTCACCGCCGGCAGCATTCTTGTGCGCCAGCGCGGGACCAAATGGCACCCCGCTAAAAACGTAGGACTCGGCCGCGATGACACCATCTTCGCGCTGATCGATGGGCTTGTCTCTTTCCGCAAAGGGGCACGCACCTACGTATCTGTGCTTCCCGAAAGTGTATAATCTATGTTTGTCGACCGCGTTCGTTTAACCCTTACGGCAGGACGAGGCGGTAATGGGATCGTTGCTTGGCGGAGGGAAAAGTATATCCCCAAAGGGGGCCCCGCGGGAGGCGATGGAGGCAAAGGCGGCTCCATCTATTTCGAAACAAACCCCGAAAGCGTTTCTCTTGAAGGCCTGCGCAATAGACGTCTGATCAAAGCCCAAAACGGCGCCTCTGGCGGACCCAATTGCCGCACCGGCAAAAACGGCGAAGATCTCATCCTCACTATCCCCTGCGGAACCCTCATCAAAGATGCCCTCACCGGCGAAGTGTTATTTGACATCACCGATCAGCGCCAAGAGCTCATGTGCCGCGGCGGCAAAGGGGGCAAAGGAAACGACCGATTCAAATCGCCCACCAATCAAGCGCCCAATATTTGCACCGAAGGCCTTCCCGGCGAAGAGCGCGAAATCGAGCTCGAACTCAAGCTCATCGCTGATATCGGCCTCATCGGCATGCCCAATGCCGGTAAATCCTCCATTATGCGCCAAGTCACCCACCTTCCCGTCAAAATCGGCGCCTATCCTTTCACCACACTCTTCCCCAACCTCAGTTATATCCAATATCCCGACCAATCCCGCGTCCTCATCGCCGATATCCCCGGCATCATCGAAGGAGCTCACGACGATAAAGGCCTTGGCCTTGCCTTCCTGCGCCACATCGAGCGCACCTCCGCCCTGGTCTTCGTCATCGATATCTCCGGCTTCGAAGGCCGCGATCCCTTGGATGACTTTGCCGTCCTCCGCAGAGAATTAGAATCCTATGACCCCCAGCTCCTGGAAAAACCTTGCCTCGTCGTTCTCAACAAGATCGACGTCGAAGGCGCTCAAGAAAATGTTGAAAGATTCAGAGAAAAATACTCTTCGTTCGAAATCATGGAAATTTCTGCGCTGCAAGGAATTGGTCTTGAGCCCCTGGTGGGGCGATTAAGAGAATTGAAAGAGGGCTTTCATTCCTCAGTTCACATTTGACTTTTCGTGCAAAATTACGAAGTCTCTTTAATTTTCGCTAATATTTGAGAGATATTTTCCTCTAGAAATTGCTCTGCTGTCTTACAGATAATATCAGGAGCTTTTGGGACATCAAATGCCACATTCAAACCCGCAAGCAACACACTATCCCCGCTATTGTATCGTCGATAAAGGGCCTTAACATCTCTCTTCATGCATGTCTCATCGCAACCTTAACTTTTTCTCTGAGATCCTCCCTAGGAGCAACAAATGCAGTTATGACATATCTCATTGATTTAAAATGCCTTATGGACAAATCAATGCACTTGGGCTGATGCAATACACTCGCCAGCCGAAGAAGACTTGCTTTCTCCCGCCGAACTGCAAAATATCGCCAATAGTCTTGCTTCTATTGCAAAAAATAAACTAGAAGCGGGCACGAGAGCTTTGTTGGAAGAAGGTGAAAAAATTTCTCCTTCAGATGCCTACCTCTCTGTCTACCAACTTCTTTTGAATTTAGGAGAATCTATTGTCCGCTGTGAAGATAGAACCGCATTCCTTTCAACAAGTTTATTTATTTTTTGGGCGGCTGACACACTCATGCGCTTTGAAAAGAGCCCCGATGAACAAATCAAGGCTTTGGGAAAGCGTCTTTTGCAAAACTACATAGCAACAGCTGCGCTTGTTGAAAAACAAAGAGTGAATTAAAAATCAAAGCGAAGATCGAGAGTGAGGCCTTGTAAGATCAGGTCGGCGTTCTGCGTGCCCCCAACATTGGTAAATACTTGATAATGATTAAACCAATCTTGGAATTCATAACCCAATTTCATGGCAAAATGAGAGCGGTTTTTATCGAAATTGAAATCCCATCCAAGTCCCAATAACGCTTGCACCATGAAAGCGCCAAAGTTCCGATCTTTCATCGGTATAGAAGTTTTAGTAAAAAACACATCGATGAATTCATCGCGCAGCTCCCAGTGCCCCCACATGTAGGCGCCTGCAAAATTGCCAATGATGCTGAAAGAGTGTCTATTGACATTTCCAAGAACCCACTTTCCATTCACTCCGCCTTTCGGCCCTGCTCCCCAAAAGTTATTTTTCACATTCTCTGTAGCAGAATATAAGAAGCCCAAACCGCCAAAATTCGGAGTGGACCATTTTGCCCGAATTTTCTGGTTAATCCATCCAGCTTTTACCCCGATGAGAGGCCTCAAAGACAAGTATTTACTGACCAAAAAGCTTCTGCCTAAATCCCAATCGAACATGTTGTATTGGAGATGAAAGTTCACTTTCCCATTTTGAAACGGCTCTAATAAAGAAAGTCTGGCCGCTAGAAATGCAGATGTGACATCGCCGCTGGCGTGATCCGTTGCGCTTGTTTGGAACCAGGTATAGGCCAGTTGCGTGTCCCATTGGTCATGATGCATATTGTAGCCAAAGCCCACCCGATACCCAGGGTCCCACCCAAATGATATAATTTTGAAACGGCTTCGCTCAGAACTCAAACTTGGAGAGAGCGTAAACGCCCAGTCGACGGTTTCGCTGGCATGCCAGTACAGAGCAGCGGCAAACATATCGATATTCTTATCTTGCGATGCGGGCCGGTCAGAGAGGTTCGGCACTCCTGTATCCATAGAATTGGCGCAGAGGCTTCCACCTATCAGCAACAGCAAGACAACGCGCAGATAAACATTTCTCATTTTGCTTTCACTCATTAAAAATCGAACCGACAATTGAGGGTCACACCTTGGAGAGTTAAGTCGCCATGCAACGGCACCAACTGGGATGTAGCCACTCGGAGCTGGTTCACCCAAAGCTGCATTTCATAACCGATGCGCGCGGCAAAGTGCGATCGATCCTTATTAAAATTAACATCCCATCCCACTCCCGCGAACCCCCTGAACATGAGGGCTCCTAGCGTCAACTTTTTGGCGCTCACAGTCACTTTTTCTCCGCTCGACTTGTTGTATACGTCGTGGCAATTCCATGTCCCCCACATCGTAGCAGCCGAAAAATCTCCAAAAAGAGAGGGATAGTGCGTGCGAAAATTGCGCACTTTCCACTTCGTGTTCACACCCAAAGCCGGCCCCACGCCCCAAAAATTATTTTTCACGGTTTCTTTGGAGGAAAGGGTCGTCGGAGCGCTTGCGATAATCAGATGGTTATATTTCACATGAATGGTTTGATCGATCCATCCACCCTTGATACCAACAAACGGGCGCAGCGAAAGGGCTTTGCTGACCCAATAACAACGGCCTAATTCCCAATCGAACATATTGAAGCGAATGGTCCAGCGGATGCTTGCACCTGCCGAAAAATCGTCGCTTAGATCTGCAGCAAAAAACTCGGGATGAATTTGTTCGGTGACTAATCCACCAATGAACTTCGGAGACAAGTCTTTGGTTTGATGGGCGGTAGTCCGAAACCACGTCCAATATAGTTGCGTATCCCACCCATCGTATTCGAGATTGCAACCAGCGCCCACGCGAAACCCAAAATCCCAATCAAACGAAAGATTCTGTGCGCCAAAAGAGCTGGTATTATCCCCTATTTTAATAATGTCGGCCCAGACCGATGAAGCTTGCTGCGAGGCATGCCAAGCAAAAGCGTCAGCAAATAGATCCCATTTCCCCGAGGTGCGCGAAGAAACATTCGGCTGGCCGCGTGCATCTGCCGCATCTAATCGAATGAGCACGAGCAGCAGCGCAGCTAAGTAGAAAAGCCGATGCAACAAATTAAAAATCAAAGCAGAACTCAAGAGTTCCTCCTTGCAATGTCAATTCGTTGCTTAAGCGGCCCGTATCGAATGAATAAAATTGGAGCTGATCCAACCAAAACTGCATTTCATATCCCAACTTCGTGGAAAAATGGTATCGATTCTGATCAAAATCCCATCCTAGTCCCATAAATGTCCTCAGCATCGTCGCTGCGCTTTTGATAGAGGATGTGTCGATCGTCACTTTTTGCTGAGCATCATTTTTATAGACATCTCCAAAAGTCCAATGACCCCACATGATCGCCCCTGAAACATCCCCAAAAAGGCTGAAGGAATGGTTCTGGCGCACGAGCAGATTCCATTTCGTGTTGAGACCAGCGGAGGGGCCAATGCCCCAAAAATTGTTCTTAAGATTTTCGGTTGCCTTGGTAAAAATTGCATCGCCCGCTTTAAGCTTTGGATTGTGCCATTTGGTGTCGATCGACTGATGGATCCATCCTCCCTTTAGACCTATGAAAGGGCGAAGAGAAAGCGCTTGACTGACCCAAAAAGCGCGGCCCAACTCCCAATCAAAAATATTAAAGCGGATCGTCCAGCGCATGCTTGCCTTCTGGTAAGCGATACCAGAGATGCCAGCGCCATCCGGATTATCGACATAAAAGTTCCCCGTAAAAGCAGAAAAGACCGAACCGGGGTTGCTAGAAACATGATCGGTCCCCCTCGTGCGGAACCAAGTATAATAGAACTGCGTATCAAACTGGTCATGCCTCATGCCATAACCAATGCCCACACGAAAACCGGCGTTCCAACCAAAGTCGACGCCTTCTATATCGCATGTCTCTTTAGAGCCCTTGGCGTTAATCACCTCGGCCCAGTTATCAGAGCCGCTTTCTTTCGCGCACCAAACAAGAAGATCAGCGAATGCCGTAAAACTCGTAGAATCGGGGTGAAATCGAGCCGACGTATTGGGCAGTCCATTGACATTTTGTACTTGGCTCTTATTTTCTTCGGCAGCAAGATCCGCTGCTTGCACATTCGACAAAACAGTGAACATTCCTAACAAAAAACCGATTCGCAAGTGCCAATCCTCCGTAATGGAACCTGCTATAATCGTGAAAATTTTAAATTTATGTCAATTCTATATTTTCGCGGAAAATGGATTCAAAAAGCTATCAGAAGGGGATCTTGTTTTTCAGGAATACTCAGCCCCAGCATTTGATAAAGCAGTTTATTGGGATAGAGGGACAACGTCTTTAGAGCAATCCCACACGCCGGGCTTTTTACGACCCTTGCATTACCCTCTTGCCCAAAAAGTTTTTTCTGATCTTCGACGTACTTGATAATGGCCGTTTTTTCATAGGTATAACCATCTTCCAACAATATCCAGGGATGCTGGAACGGCATTTGAGTATTGCGCAACAAATACTTGCGCAATAAATGCAAAAAGTTGCGCAATAAACCCACAATTTAATTAACTTATTAAATTTCAGTTGCTTATATATCTGGTTGTTTTCGTGCGTAATAGAACATTATTTCTCATATCGAGCATTAATAATGCTCGTTTCCGGCTCGCAAGATATAGGCATGCCGGAAGATAACTCCAACCAGGGGAACCTCATCGCAACTCTACAAACTGTCAAGGTCAAGGTCCGTTTGGAAGGGCCCACCGGCACTCTTACTGTGACCGTATCTAGCAGGAACAGGAACCAATGGAATCACTTACCTTTCGCTCAATGCAACCGTGACTGCAAAGTAAGTGTATCATCACGTTGATTGCCGTAAACACAAAAGTTTAGTAAGTTGTTGTCCTCGACTAGAGATAGGAGCAAGCAAATGCAACATGGAATAGGTTTGATAACCCGCGCTTTCTTTTTCCTTTCTGTTTTCCTTCTGCTGAATTTACAAGCGGATGGGCCGCGGGAAGATAGAGAGATAAAACTTCTGGTATTGATTACTGCATCTGACGATCTTCCCGTGTATGAAAAAGAGCAACAAATATGGAGATCCTACATGCATTTGGATCCTTTGCATATCCAAGCTTTTTTCATGAAAGCAAACCCCGATTTGCCTTCTGCTTGCGAAATTCAAGGTGATATTATTTGGTGTAGAACAGCTGATACTTTGCTTCCGGGAGTATTAATCAAAACAATTTCATCTCTCGAATTGCTTTCTTCGGGAATAAATGGATTTGATTTTGATTATGTATTGAGAACTAATTTGTCTTCATTTTATTTTTTCCCTCTGTTATTGGAATTTCTAAAAACTCTTCCCAAAAGTGGGTGCTATTGTGCTCGCCCGGGTCAACTAGGACATGATGGAAAAGGGGAAATTAATTTTGGCTCCGGAGCAGGCTTTATTTTATCAAAAGACTTAGCACAAATGTTAGTGCAAGCAAAATCTGAACTTTTGGTCAGTAATGAATATGATGATGTGACGATTGGCGCTTTCTTTCATAGTAATAATATAGGTTTAATTCCTGCCGAAAATATCGAATTTAATTCCCTAGACTTGTGGCTAGACGCTAAAGATCGTATTCCGGTGGATATATTCCATTTTAGATGCAAAAATAATAATCCAGATTTGCGCATAAGCCATGAAGTTTATATTCTCGATGAATTATTGAATCGATTTTATCCTCGTTAAATCAAATAATTTTTTCCTCAATGACTCTGAAAGATATTGCGTCTTATTAGGACGATATTGATCGAGCAATTCACGCGAATAACTCACAGGAATTCGGTCCTGAACTGGACGACTCACGACTAGATTAATGGACTGAGCAACAGTTGATAAAGACAATTGCTCAGCCTCTCTTATTTTTACATGGGCAGGAAGGCGAAATCTGCGGCCTTTGGTTCTTCCTTCGGCAACCAGACGCCCGCTTTTTACAAGAGAAGCCAAGCGATACTGCAAGGTTCGTCGGGGAAGAGGTGGATCTAACCCTACGAGAATCTCCTCTATAGATGCACCGCCTGGAAATCTACCAATGATTTCTAAAATGAGATCAATCTGTAAAACTCGTCTTGACATGCACCATGGCATATTGCGCAACATATACTTGCGCAATAAACACAAAAGTTGCGCGATAAATGGGTTTTTTATCTTAAGCATCTGAATTTAAGCTGGTTGACGAAAAGTCCTAAATTAGCTTGCAATCGAAAATTTCGCCAATTAAGCCTCAAAGCACGTCTAATTGGCGAAATAATCCACCCAGTATATTTATAACTTATTAGAAATCAGCAAATTGTGTTTTTGAACGATTGCCATGCCGCAATCCCATCCCTTTAGGGGTGGGTTAGGCAGGCCTGTAGTTGGTCTATTCCTTAAATCCTCGAAGAATCCCTTCCATTTATGGGAGGGTTCTTCAAAATTTTTCGAGATACGTCGGGTGATTGAGCCTACAAAGAGCTTCAGCAAGCCCGGAAGATGACCCGGAAGCAACCCGGAAGTCAAGAGCTTCCGGGTTTAGACATCTGTAAGTTAGAGCTCGCTGTTCTCAGCCTTTAAGAAAAACCATAATTTGATCTAACCTTTGCGTTTCTCCTCAGGGATGGCACGAATCATGAATTCATCAAACAGGGGCACGGTAAATGCCATGTCTCCGTGTGATGGGCTATAAATCATTCCCTTTCTAATGAGCTGGGCTCGCATCGGCCCAAGACTAGCAATTTTGATACCCAATGCATTCGCAATATCCGCAGTCCGATGAGGGCCAGGGCCTAATTGGGCCATTACTCTTAAAAACTTTTTCTCGCCAGGTGTAAGCCGATCAAAACGAACTCTAAAAAAACTGCCATCAAGCCGAATAATAGCTTGAGTTGTAGCTGCTTGAATCATCGCTAGAGTGATCGATTTTTTGGAAGCCAAATTCCAAATTTGGTATCCCCATTCCTGAAGAAAATATGGATATCCCTTTGTCAGGCGAAATATTTCCTCCAACGCCGAAGGCTCGAAAATAATCCCTGCGTTTTGAGTCGGTTCTCGCAATGCTTTTGCTGCATCTTCTTCCGATAACTCACCAATATTCGGAAAATCAAACAGCCTCTCAGCATATGACTTTGATTCGCCAGCTAATTCAGGAAGTATTGGAAGTCCAGCTCCCAAAAGTACTATGGGCAGCTGATTTTGTTGAATCTTATGCATGGCCATAATTAATGCGCCCAATTCTTTCTTACTAAGATACTGAATTTCATCAATTAGAATCGCGATTGAACACTTTCGATCTTCAGCAGCTTCACCAATAGCAACAAATAGATTGGGCAAATCTACTTCCAAATCGCCACTGTCAGCAGATCCACTTTCTGGCTCGATTTCAAAACCGACTGTAATGTTATCAACAGTAATCCGTAAAGAACCAACAAAACTCTTAAAAACAGCCCAGGACCGTTTAACTTTATCGCTTACCCCCGCGATGCGATTCAAAGCAAAAAGAAGAGTTCTCAGATGAGGAATAAGCATTGGACCTAATTCTTTATCTTCATGGGCCTCGATAAATATTATTTGGTACCCATCTTTTTCTGCTAATCGCTTGATTTCATTAAGTAATACAGTTTTACCCACTCCGCGTAACCCCGTGAGCAACAAGCTCTTTTCAGGTCGCTTTTGCTTTATTCGACCGAGAAGAATGCGAGCTTGTTCAAGAACACGACCTCGTCCTACAAGCTCTGGGGGTCTAGAACCAGCTCCAGGTGAAAAGGGATTATTGATAGGATCCATAGCTTTTATACCAATTTATAGCTATTTATAGTGGCTTATAGCTATTTATAGCAATTCAATTTTTTGAACTTAGGTAAAGATCTCGATTTTTTCTAGAAATTCTTGGTGGTTGTGGACGACCCCTGTCAAGTTCAGGAAATGTGCAATTACGGCAATATTACGGCATTTTGGACGAACTACTTCGAATCCGCCTCCTGCCCTCTCCTGTTATATTTTGCCGCTTGACTTCAGCGCGATTCGAGAACTGGAGTTACAACCCATTTATTAAACATGCGAGCAACCGAAGGATTGTCTGTAAGCAATTCGTTTTTGTTTCTGGTTATCCACCTCAATTCTTTCGATTCGGAATTTCCAAAAACCTCTTCATCGCTTGTGATTTGCAACAAGAATCTTACATCGTAGTGATAATGAGCTTTTTGGCTTTTGTTTTCCGGAATAAGATGAATATCGATATCGAAGATATCTTCGAATACGGGATGAATTTGAGCTACTCCTGACTCTTCGCGCGCTTCTTTAAGAGCAACCTCTAAAACATCGTGATTCCCATCGCAATGTCCGCCGGGCTGAAACCATTCATTGAGCTTTGCATGATGCATAAGAAGCGCCTTCGACCCGTCCTTGTTTAGCAGCCATGCTGATGCGGTGACATGTCCTATTTCCAAGGATCTTTCAAAACAAGCCTCATTATCATTTATGAACTTGATCATCTGGGTCTTAAACACAATCTCTTCCTCCGTTGGCGCGCAGTAATTGTGCAACAGATTAACAAGCTTGTTTCTTTTCATTCGGCATCCTTTCCTAGTTTTGCCCGATTTTTTACGCTGAATGCATTATGCAAAATTTTTATGTTTTTGAAAACTTTAATACATTGAGTCAGAAAAAGAGAAACAAATCTAATAAAAATCTCAAGAGAGGAGCGAGTTGAAGACTTAATTGGCGAAACAATTCAACGAGATTATTTACTATTTGCTAGAAATCAGCAAAATAAAATTTGGCCAGAACTGGAATCCTTGTCTGCGCCTGGGCCGTCGTCCCGAAAGCCGGTTCGCCCGCAAGCGGGCTTCACTTCGATTCTCAGACGGAAGCCAAACTATTGGCTTCCTTTCGTCCAATTTATTTTATAAATTGGCCAGAACTGGAATCGAACCAGCGACACAAGGATTTTCAGTCCTCACAAAACACTTCCGTCCAGTTCCTTAAATGGCCTTAAATCAACCAATATCGCCAAAGTATATAGTGAGTGAAAGTTTTATTGCTAGAAGCTTTCGACAGCCAAGATCAATCTCTTTCAAGGTCAGGCAAGTAGCAGCTACGGCTATATTACGGCACTTGCTACTACGGAAATGGGAAAAATTTCAATACCCCTTGTGCACATGACAACCAGAGTGTAAACTAAGGATTAATCGTAGGAGATAAGGAAATGAAGCAAAAACTATCTAACGCTCCGGTTTACTATGTGTTGGCTCAAGCGCAGTTCAATCCGATTGCCGCTATGGTAGACTATATCAATCAAATACAAGACAAACTACGCCAAGCGGGTTATACTTTATTTGAACTTCAGAAAATCACTCAACTTCGCTTTGAAACAACTGCATCCTCTCCTGCCAAAGCTGAAATGATAGACCTCCCAGTATGGTGCATTAAAAAACCTGACCAAACTGCTGGATTCACGTTGGGCCAGTCTTCTATAACTTACCAGACGACCCATTATCAAACCCACGAGCAATTGTTTGCCGAACTTTTATTTGGCTTGAAAATAGTTCATTCGATTATTCAACTTGAACATTTAAGTAGGCTTGGGTTACGCTATCTAAACGCCGTTCTACCTTTAAAAGGAGAGACGATCCATCAATATTTGGTTGATGGACTACGAGGTGTTAGTTTAGGTGTAAAACCTCGTTATATTTTGAATGAATCTGTATTTGATACGAATGAACTATCCCCTCACAAAGGAACCTTAGTCAACCGAATTCACACTAGAACTGCGTTGTTGGGCCATCCTCCTGATATAATGCCAATTGGATTGTCTTTGAAGTCACAATTTATAAACGACAAGGCCATTTCACATGCAGTGATCGACTTAGATCACTTTATTGATGGTCAAATGCCACTAGATTTTGAAATAATCGAAACTCAATTAGTGGGGTTGCATAAATATATAAAAGAAGCATTTCAAGCGACTATTACCAACCATGCTAAAAAAATTTGGGATTAATTATTTAGGGGAAAACCATTATCAATGGATACTATGGTAAATACAAAATCTAACCAACTTACGCTATCAACAATTTGTTTTCTGCTAACCGGTACAGGAAGCATCTATTCTCTTGATTCTGTCCAAAGTTGGCAACCGCTTGTGAACCCGCGTGTTTCTCTTATTTTCTTTAACAGCCCTCGAAAACAAATTGATGTTCGCGAACCTATCGAACATCTTGAAAATGTCCGCGCAATTTTAAATCCACCTATCGCTATGCAGGCCAATTTATTTGGTGTGTCTCGACAATCTATTTATAAATGGCTCGCGCAAACTGCATCTCCAGAACCAGACAAACTTGAGCGCATTGTTAAGCTCAGCAAAATTGCCGATGCCTTTAAACTTGCAGGCATACATAGAGCTGGAAACTTACTCCACATGAAACTTTTCGATGGGCAATCGTTACTCGACCTCTTTAAAAAGGGGGAGCCTTATGATAGCCAGGTTAAAGAGCTTATTAAAGAAGCACAGATTATGGAAGCCGCCTATCAAAGATCAGGACTTGCACAATCAAATGCTAAGCCCAGCAATGATTGGCTATCTTCTGTGTCTATCCCTGCTTATCGTGAAGAAAATTAGAGGAAGATTAAATGCTTCCACGAAATACCGAATGGCGACAAGGAAGTGTGCTAACACTGGATAGCTCCTATGAATTTGGCCTGTTCGAAAAAACGATATCAGACAAATGTATTGTTGTTATTTCTCATGATTGTGATTTACCTAATGAAAATGAGGAGCATGTTGAAGTAATTTTGGGTTTAATAGTCGCTTCGGCTGAACCTAGCTATTCTCATGCTAAAAATATTCGTCGCTTGCATCTCACGTATGCTAACAACCAATCCTCTCTACCCGTTTATATTGAGTTAACACATCCACAACGACGCCTGATTTCTAAAACACAATTCGCACGCAATGCAAGACTTGACACTCAACTTGTTTTGCCGCCTGAAGAAAAGCGTGTGTTAAAACAATGGCTTGCCGCCCGCTACGGCAGACCTGCTTTCCCTAACGCCTTCGAAGACAGGTTAAGAAAAGACAAAAAGTTTGAGCAAAAATTAGCCGATAAGCTGAAACCCTATGAAAACCATTTAATAGGTATTTTTTTTGATTTAGGAGAAGAACGGTCTACGGAATTACCACCAGGTACTCCCTATTTCTTAGGCATATCGATGGTTTATAATGCCGAAGGAGGCTCTATTTCACGAGAGGAAGTAGAGCAATGCGCCAGTAGCATAACTGCTCTGTTCCACAACACATTCGGGCCTCCACATACAGCCACTGAAATAGCCCTTGAAAGCTGCCTTGCAATCGCAGACACCCATTTTTCGGCTGCTGACATAAGAAAAGTCGATCAGTGGCGAGTTGATTACATTAGCCTTCGTAAAAATCCATTGGGATCTTTTTTAGCTGCCGGACAAACCACTGCTTAAAGCTTAAACTTTATGAAAGGCCTTTGTTACACAAGTCAAATAATATTTAACTGCTGGCTCGAAATATAATTATCATGCTCCTTACTCAGGCATTAACTCTTTCGAAGAGCAACCCAAAGCTTTAGCTAAAGCTACGATGTTTTCTAAAGCGATATTTCTCTCACCGCGTTCGACCGATCCCACGTATGTAGGATGAAGATTAGCCCTCTCAGCTAGCCCCTCCTGGGTCAGTCCCACCTTGCAACGTCTTACTCTGACTTCTTTGCCAAATAGGACTCGAAGAGGTGTCTTTTTTCTATTGTGTGACCCAGCCAAGTTATACCTTCTTAAATGGAAAGTCTTAGACTAGATTCTCTAAACCCCTTACTCCACAGACTATGAGTACTAAATAATGATTATGAGTACACATAATAAGCAAAATTAGATACAATTAATCAAAGTGTTAAACTTTTTTATTTAATTCTATAATTAAAAACGAGGATAATTATGAATTTTGGTTCGGATTTGGGTTTTGGAAAATCATTTGGGAAACTGTTTGCAGCAATTGGCTGGGGAATTGGAGCTATGGTTCTAGGAGGATTATTAGCCGGCTGGGAGGGGGCAACAATTGCTTTATGCGTAATGTGCTATTGGCGTATGTGCGTAATGACGATGGCAGCCCCGCTCATAATTGGGTTTACAAAAACTATTGAGAAATTTGAGAAGAGGCAGACTATCAATCAAGCCCTCGTCCAAGATCTTGAAGAAATGAGAGAAAAATTTAATGGATTAAGGGAAGAATTTGACGATTTTCAACTAGGCCTAGAAAGAAAAAACGAAAATAAGAAGAAAAAAAACAAAAAGAATTGATAAGTTAGTATGAAGAAAATTTTACAACTTTCCATTTCGCTGATCCTTTTGCTTTCATGCGGAACTGGCATATTTACACTCTGGCAAAACTCTACAAAAAGAGATGAAAAAAAGGCCAAGCTTGATAATTACTATTTTGAAAAATTAAAATCTGATTGCCGCACATCCAACTATCTTACAACTTCCGGTAGAGAGCAAAGCTTTAAAGCCTGGCAAGTTATGCGTTATCTAATGGAAAAAACTGAAATCAGTATGCTTGAAGATGGTTATGATAGGGCCGAAATCCAAGAATTGGAAAAGAAAGCTGAGGATGCAGAATGTCGGATTGTGTGGGCACAGGAAGCATTCGATAAACGCAAAGCAGCAATTAATGCTCAAAAATCGATAGAACAAGACTCCTCAAAAAAATAAAACCGTTCAGCACGCAACAACGATCAAGAAAATTGTAAAAGCATCTATTGCCGCAGCTTTCTTTGCTTCAATAACAACTATCATTCCTATTTGGAGATTAATGCCAAAATACGAGCCATTTCCTTGGATCATGGCGGGAATAC
This sequence comes from uncultured Verrucomicrobiae bacterium, assembly GCA_963813135.1. Taxonomy (GTDB): domain Bacteria; phylum Chlamydiota; class Chlamydiia; order Chlamydiales; family Rhabdochlamydiaceae; genus SZAS-15. Next base: position 203,711 of record CAWEXY010000021.1, read on the forward strand.
TTTTTATTCTTATGTTTGCAGTCGTTTTTAACGATTGTCATAAATAAACAATCTTTGGTTCAAAAGGCCCTCTGCATAACTTTAATCATGCTTCTAACCCCTTTTCTTTCTGCTATTGCTTCAGCCGAATAAAATCCATGCTTGGTATTTGCTAGCTTTACCCTCATTTTCCCCTTTTTCGTTTTGGGGCCAGTACTTCGTCCACCATGGATTCTACATCGTCCGTTAGCCATGGCTGGTTGAGAGCATGGTTTGTCTTGATTGGTTCTTGCTTTCGCTCCGCACATTGCTGACATGGGGTATCTCCTCTTTTTCGGGCGGCACCCCCACCCCCTGAAAATTGTTAACGATAGCTTGATTTGTTAATACTGCATGGGAAACTGTTATTTTTTGCTCCCCTCCTCGGCGACAACGATAAAGAGCTTCAATCGTCTCATTGCAAACGCGAAATAGCTTCACAGCCATATTAACTTGAGCTTCTGAATGAGTAATCAGCTCCGCACTTCCGGCTTTTGCTAATCGATTCATACCATGGTGATAGAGGGCAACTGCCTGCGTTAGCAGTCGTGCTTCAGTTGCATCTTTGGGTTGGAAATCATGTAAACTTTGCGCAATGATATTGAAACACTGATCCATATTATCAGAAGCACGCTCTTCCTTGGGCAAAATGGGTGAAATGGCCATCACAGCGGTGTAAAAAATATTACCGGCTATTTCTTTATCTTTTGTTCCTGTTATTTGCTTCACAACGTCACCTTTTGCATACTCTGGATCAAGGATAATTTTATTATTACCTTCCTCATCTTTCCATACCTTGAAAGGCGTGGATTCAACCAGTGGCGCCTCCTTGCATTTAACAGACTTCATTGTAACAACATTGTTTTCTTTAGACATCTAAGACCATCCTTCTTTTCATCACTCCTAATTTTGGGTGTGTAACACGTGTAATTAGCTCTATGCAATGCAGAGCGGTATCATTGCGAAACAAGCGTGTGTCACGTCTGTACACTTGTTACACATGTTACGCATCGATTTTTTTGATGTGAAACATCTATTTCCCTCAATCACGTTACACATGTTTACACCGATAAAGCAGCGAAGCAAGCCATGTGTTCATTCTGGATCTCCTAACACCTGTGAAGTAAACACATAACATCGAGCTGTTTTAGATCTACCTGGCAGCCGAACTGCGCATTGGGTCCGATCCTTTCCTGGTTTTAACAATCCATGCTCTATACAAATCTTTGCAACCAGCCTAGGGTCGAAACCCTTTGCAATGTCGGAATAAAAGGCTTCTGGTAAAACGTAAAACTCCGTTTCACCATACTCAAATCTCCGGAAACCTGCCCGATTCGTTGTTTTAGAGTCCTCCGGTCTATCGATCCAAAGACTAAACCGACTCTCTCCATGCTGTTGGAAGAAACGTTTCACTTGAGCAATAATCATCCGTTGTTCATTCGACTCAATACCTCCTCGTATGTCTAGCCAGCTTTGAAAACCTACCAATGCAGCTTCTAGGCATTGTCCCCGCTCGAATGGAATAATTCCAAATCGTGAAGCAGTCTTCCAGCAACGCCGACAAGCCCAAAACGGGCTAGAGCCCTGCCCACTATGGGATCGGCACCTTTTGGCAAGTTCTGTTAATAAAGTTTTTCAACATTTCCCTACCAGCACGAATTGTTCCATCAAGGTCCTTTACCAAAGAAGATATAAAAGCCCCTCCTGCAGTGCCGTAATATAGCCGACACTTCTCTATTAAGTTCTCTGCAAAATTCCTACCATCTTCGAATCCGTGTAAAGTCTCGAACATCCCATGCCGGCCCCGCTTGCGCAGAAATTTCCAAAAGTCGTACCTCTTGTCCACCCTTCATTTTTTTCCCGGCGTCTTCCATGTGTTGCGCAAGACCAATTTCTCCAGAAGATAAAAATACAATTCGCCAAACAAGACTATCTTTTGCAAGACCGTTCTGATACGCCCGCCCCTTACCCAATCCCATTCGCCAACATATAGGCACAGTTACCAACTTCAGCAGAATCGCACTGTCCCATTTCATCTAGTACGAGAAGCCCATCATTATGCATATAAGCAGTGCCTTCAAGGCCATTTATTGTGCTTCGCCAGGAGCGCGCTTTTTGCTCAACAGGCCGGACTCACCCTCGGCGGACACTTTGTCCCCAAAGACTCAATGTACGTCTTCCTGTTCTTTGGGAATTCGGTGATGTCGGGCAGAGACATCACCTCCAGACACGATTTCCAATAACTTCGCATGGAAATATGTCATGACAAACAACTACGGTCTTTGCACGGGGAACCTGTCCGCCGCATTATTGCTGGCAGCCTGGTATTGATCCGATGTGTTTCGA
>CAWEXY010000022.1:0-72452 GCA_963813135.1 uncultured Verrucomicrobiae bacterium
AACTCCCCGTGGCCTACCTCTATAGCACCCATATCAATCTCTCTGACTTTGTCGGCAAAAAGGTATCCGTGCTCGTTACGCCGCGTTCAAACAATAACTTTGCTTTCCCCGCCTACTACGTTCTTTCCGTAGAATAGGAATCTTGATATACATAGGGGACTTAACAGGTCCCCTATGGAATACGTGAATTTGCCACCCGCATCTTAGCGCCGATACCCTCGAAGAAAAACTCTTCACACCTGACATTCTTACCGATGAGGATCCAGGACCCGTCCTTCTATGAAGGAACCCTCCCGCCCCTATCATCTCCGTCTGCAAAAATTTAGCCGCAAAGACCGCCTTCCTTCTCTTGCCCTGCATCACGATCCTGACAAACGGGCCGTTTGCCTGCATCGTTTCGCAGGACATGAACTCCTCGCCGTGAGATCATGGCCTATGCCCTTCTCGCTTTTCCTGACGCTTCTCCGGCCTTCCGCCGCGGCGTTGCTTACACCCTCTGCGAAGAACAGGAGCATGTCCTCCTCTATATGCAGCGCATGAAAGGCCTTGGCATCGCTTTTGGCGACCTTCCCCTCTATCGCCACTTCTGGGCCTACGTCCCCTTCCTCAAAACTCCCCTCCATTATTTGAGCGTCATGAGCCTCACCTTTGAGATGGCCAACCTCGACTCGCCCCCCTCTACGGCGCCTCGTTTGCCAAGCATGGCGATATGGAATCTGCCGCCCTCATGGAACGCATCTTGCGCGATGAGATCGGCCATGTCGCATTTGGAAGACGTTTTCTGGAGCAATGGAAATCCCCCGAAGCGTCGGATTGGGAGACATGGAAAGCCCACCTTCCCCCGCGCATGGAGCCAAGCCGAGCAAAAGGGTGGGAGTTTTTCGAAGAGCATCGCAGGAAAGCCGGCGTCTCATCCGATTGGATCGAGCGGCTGAAAAACGTCTAAATTTGGCTGAGTGTTTTTTTCTCCCCGTCCAATCCCTTCGACGCGGAGGTAATCTAAAATGCCCCATACGCCGCGCAGCTGCCCTGTAGAAATAAGATCGGTTAGGGCATACTTTCTGAAAAGGAAATCGTACGGTTGGATTTGATCCTTCTCGAACTTCTCTAGAATCCTTGGATGCTCCGGAAACCCTCCCTCTTACAAAAACCGAGGAAAAAACAAGCAATGTAGGCTTGACGGCTCTTTCATCTTTCCCTCAAAAGCCAGGAGAATTCAAAAGGCCATCGACCTCTCCAAAAAGCCTCTGCACAAAGGACTTTTTTGCGACAACCTAGGGAATTGCCTTGCACTATTGGAGAAATACGAAGAAGCCATTCGCGCTTATGAAACAGCCATGGGCCTCAAAAGAGGAAATATGCCCGAAAACAATTTACCCCTGCAGCTGGCGATCTCTTACAATAATTTAGGCGAATGCCACCTCATGCAGAGCAAATTCGAAATGGCTATTTTTTGGTTTGGGCAAGCAGAAGCCATCTTTAAGCAGCAGCCCATGCTGCGCCTCCAGGCAAAGTGTTTCCCAGCTTGCGCTTGAAAGGAAAGACGAGGGGGAACAAAATTTCCAGAAAGCCTACGATGATGCACGCGACTGCTTAGGGGAAAACCATCCGACCACCAAGGGCTTCAAAAGAGATCTAAAGGGATTAGAAAATCATTGCCGCATCATATAAATTTTCACCAATCTCTTCATAAAACGGCTTTATTTTAATGGGCATTGAATGGACTCATAACCTATAGAGCCTTAGGTTCCATCCCGGGTTGCCCCAATTTCTTATCTCCTTAGATCTCGCTTGAGTTAGGCCAAGTTTTTTTCTCCAATTAGATCAGGAGAAGTCACTCATTCTTCTTCCCCGAACCAGCCCTGAAAGCAGCTTTGCAAACAATCATTATCGCCTGCATAAAGTTAGAAAGGCTCTTCCACAGGCTCTTCCAAAGAAAACAAACCCAAAAAGAAAGTCCCTCAGCGGATTCGCCGAGCGGCGCAGGGGAGGGGCTGTTCTGGAGGCTATGCTGGGAGGGTGCCGGCTGAAATAGACCACCAATTAAAGGCGCTGAAACAAGATAATCTTCTCTTACTCTCTGAGCAAAAGACCGGTCTAGTCGATCGTAATAGACACGAGCTTTTCTCTGTTCATGACTAAGGCGATAAACGTGTTCGGCTATTGGCATAACGCCTGGAATTCTCTCTTCTGGCGGCAGACGTTTATAAACAAATATAATCGTATCATTACACGCCACATACTCGGGAAGAAAATGCATTTGATTAATCAAAAAATCATATGTAGGAATAATAACATCTGCAAGTAGGCCTTTTGCTTTCCATTCATCGACTGCTTCTTGCATGGCGGTAAGTCGACACTCTCTTAGTATTCGCTTCGCCTCCGCATACTCAATAGGATTATTTTTTCTCTGCCGACATACCCACCAATCCCCTGATTGTTGCGTGTGAAGCGCATGCCTTTCACATTGAAATTCACGCACTAATTCTTCATATCGATCTTCTGATTCTTCTCGAGATAAGCCCAATGAGAGCATGGCATAACATCCAACGGCTGGTTCATAACACAGCAAACCTACACTTCTACCATTGTAAAGCCCGCCACGAACAGCTCTCATATAATCCCCAAGACCCAGACTTGGAAACCAATATCTTTGAAGACGCATCTTATCGTCTTGGATACTGTTATCCAGGACGTTGATGTTGCGTGCTTCGTCTTTGAAGAGTGGTTCAGTAAAACCTCTTCTGACAGCTGCTACCACATCTCTTACTCTAGCCGTTTCTGCTCCTGGATCTCTTGCGCGAACAATCTGTTCCCCAGGCTCTTCCGCACGAACTGCCTCTTTTCTCACTTCGTGTTCGGGGTGAGGAGAAGGGAGAAGAGGATAAATGCGCATAGATAGAATGCCCATAAAATTTGTCCTTTCTTGTTAAGGTTTATCGGTCGGATCGTTAGGCAGAGGGTCTGCACAGACCTGCGATGCTGAGGAAGATGTAACTTTTGAGTCCATAATCTCCACTAAAAATTAAGTAATAAAATTGTAGCACGAAATACTGAAAACGAAAATAAAAAAAAGCATTTTCTTGCACAGTTATTTATGCAAACAATGTCTTGAATAAATCCATATCTCTCTCGTGCTCAAAATGTTCCGTAAGCGACTAGAAACCAAGAGAATATTTGAGATGAACCCGACCTTATTATCTTTGAGAGGAAAATGCGATTCTGGTTCACATTATTTATATTTTGAATGGGACTCATAACCTATAGGGCATTCGGTTCCATCCCAGGTTGCCCCATTTTTACTTCAGGGCCTTTAAGTTTTCGTAATATTTTCCGTTGCGCTGTCCAACTTAAAATAAGATTGCGTAAAAAAAGCTTGAGGGACTAGCATTGTCCATTTTCTGAAGCAATCATCCAAAAAAAGGAGATGATTATGAAAGTTGGTGAAAGAGACCAAGAGCTTTTTACTCCCCTGCTTGAGCAACCTCAAGGATTGGGTCTGGTACGGCGACTAAAGCAACTTGCCTACGGAGGAACAATACCAGCATTGGGCATCGCAGATGGAATAACCGGCTTTGTCTTATTTCTGAATGATCCTGAACGGCAAAAAATTGGATATTGCTGCCAATTTCCTGATACAGGTCAACTAGCCTTAGGTATTACGGGCCTTGCTTTTTCAGCGCTATCATATGGTGTAAGTTATTACTTTCTACATAAAAAAACTAGTAACTCAGTTGAACAAAAGCAATACCAACAGACTGATGAACTAGCAGCAAGTCTAGGAACTCTCTCGCTCGTGGTTAATGGTTTATTCGTCGTCACATTGGGTATCAGTTGCAAAACTAGCTGTGATTAAGGTTTCATCGACTTACAAACATTACCCAACGAAGCCTGGCAAAGAACGTCCGAAGGCCATTCTCATCTAGAGATGTCAAATTTATAGCATTGAATGTTCCCGAAAATTCTTTGAATTAAAAAAGACCGTTTTTTTCGCCAAATATTACATACTGCCCATCAAAAGGCTTTCCTGAAGGCTAGAGTTTCGGGGTTCTTCAGGCTCCCATTTACGTTATCTGCTAGGCCGCAATAAGCGGCCCTTACACTGTCATCTTGATTGCCGTTGGCTGTTGCTGCGGACTCATAATCTATAGGGCCTTAGGTTCCATCCCAGGCAGCCCCATTTTCCTGTAAATGCAGAACACCTGCAAGGTCGGGGAAGCATTATGCAACTTTTCGAATGCCTCCAAAGTATCTCTATTCCTCTCTACGTCTTGTTTAGAGCTACTATCCCATGAGTTGATTTCTTCTGAAAAACATGCATTACAGCGACAACCTCGACACAGAAGGCATTGCTAATAATTCAGGCGATTCGTTAAGGTTTTCCTTTAGATGAACCATCAGAAACGCTTCTCTTAACTCAAGGGACGCTTCTGAGAGAGATGAACAACTCTGTGGAGCAAACAGATGTTATTCAAAACCTTGTCCGACCTACGGGTTCTTTATGGGAGCGCTATGAAAAATGCCACTGTCTTCAAAGTTTTTTGTTTTTGGGCCGTATGCTGTGCCTTTTTCTCTAAATTGCATAGCGCTCCGCCACCTCCGCCGACACCCCCGCCTCAATACGTCCCTTTTTCATTCGGGAACGTGAACAATACGATGAGCGGGCCGTTCGTATATAGCAATCTATACATCGTCGTCAAAGGGACGGATCCTGCTACCGGCAATGCTTGTTTTGTGAAGTTTAACGTGGCGACGGGGGTTGGCACTTGCCATGACCCTATATCTTCGACTGATAATGGCTATACCTATGCCCTGTCGAGTTTTCCAGTCGATGGTGACAACGTGCCCTATGTGTATATGCCATGCATCATTAGCGCCAGGCTCTACATGTCCATTGGGAGTGGCACATTTACTGGGTTGACGCTTCCAGTACAGGGCGCTTCAGCACCCTACACAATTGGCGACCCTATCCCAACAGATCCCATGGATACCGCTTATAATTATCTGTACGACAAAGTGGAATTTAATATTAAACCGGATGAGTGTGTGATCAATCCGACCCTTGTCGACTATTTCTGCTTTCCACTCCCCATCACCGTTACTGCAAATGGAGGGTGCAGTCAGCTGTATGCTGGAATGCCCCCCACTCAAAACAGGGAGCAGATTTTTAGTAATACGGAGCATACTGGGTATGCTGATATCGTCAATAGCATTACAAATACGGCATCACAAGCCCAGTGGTCGGGGCTTCTCCTCAAACATGGGTCGAAAAATTTGCGCATTCTCTCTACAAATACAGCCTTGGGCTCAGCCCCCGTTTTGTTTGATACCAGCTATTTGTTATCTACGGCCTATTACAATAAAGGCAACGATACATGGCTTTCAAAGTTTTGGTTTAGTCAATCGGCGCACAACTCTTATTATACAACGAATACGATTTGGATGGACCTCTCACAGCTTCCCGGATACGGCCTTTATAGCGGGCAGGTAAATCCTACTACGGGCGCATTCAACTTCACTAAACAAACTGGAACAAAGGGAGCGAGTGTATCCATCACGCTACCCACTAGCACTGTCCCTTTCTTTGCAGGAACTGGTTTTGTATCTTCAGGAGATGCAGCGGCGGCGACAATTATCGAGAAGTTTTTATCTGCAGGTGTTGTATCTGGAGTTCTCCCCACCGCAAGTTCTAAGACAAATCCTATCAACAATTCCTTCTTCCAAGCCTTCAAGTCGTCATATTATCAAAACAATTCCTATTTCGCTGCAGGGTCAGGTCCTTGGTATGATCTCTATTCAAAGGTGCTACACTCGTTTGCTGTCTATCCCTATAACTTTTACACCTATGCTTATGACGATGTGCTCGGAAATGATAATACGATCACTTCTGAAAACATTTTAACAAACAACGTAACTGTTACGATCACGCTGGGTGATATGACAGGAACCACCCCATGAGGTATTCTATGTTCAAGAGATTGACACTGCTGCTGGCCCTTTGCGGATTCTTCTCCCTCCACGCCAGCGGATGCAATCCTTATACGCTTCCCAGTTACGAATCGGGATACGTCCCTTTCACAATCGTAAACAACGCTGGCGGCTCTGTTACATCCAGCGATCTTTACATCACAATCACAGGGACGGATCCGGCGACCAATAGCAGCTGCATCGTGCAACTGGCTCCAGGCATGGGCGGGCAATGGTATGGATCTTTGGTCGATGCTACTCAATTTTTATTTGCAAACTCCAACCCCAATAACCTTACTCCCTATAGCTACCAGGTTTCCCAGTTTCCAACGCAAAATAGTCAACCCGTGATTTATCTACCCCCCATTACAAATGCGACCATGTACATTTCTATCGGATATGGGATGGGTTTGAACGTTACGCCAGGCGGTACAATAAGCATTCAACCGCCTCAGCTCTTCACCCCATCAGATGGAAACTATTACCATCTGTATGATAATTCTACTTTTTTCTCGATTGGGACCGAGCTTGAAGTCCAGTCCCAATACCTAAACGGTTTTGGGCTGCCGATATCCATCATCGTCTCAACGAACCCAGGCGCAAATAGCAACATCCAATACTCGGGGACGACACTAAACGGAGGCCACAGAACGGACCTCTTCACGAATTATAATACTGCCCTTGGAAACATCACAGATCTGAATGCAAAAGCTCAGTGGGCAAAATTACCATTGTCCTTTACTTCCGCAAGCGGAGGCGGGGTCACGCAATTGAGACTTGCGTCCGCTCTTTCTGCAATGAATTTTGCCACTTCGCCATTTGATCCTATGTATCTTTTAAACTCTAGCCAATACCAAGACAATTGGATACAACAAGTATTTGGTACAACCACCCTTCCTTTTCCCATATATATTGATGTGTCAGCTCTAGGAACTGGATACAATTATTATTCCTGCACAAGTGTTTCAGGTGGAAATCTCATCTTCACGCCAGGAACAGGCTCAACTGGAAAAACCGTGACCATCCCCTATCCATTCACCACATCTTTACCCTTCCTCAATGCAGCTGGATCGGGAACAGGTAGTTTTAATGTTGCAGCAGGCAGTGATAGTCTAGCCGGCCCTCTTATCTGCTCCTATTTATCTGCAGGGTTTGTCACAGGTCTTTTCCCTGTGACAGCCAGCAGCCCAAGCGGCGGTCCATTAAGCGCAACGAATTTATTCGGCAGCGACTACCTCGCCTATGCGAATGCCGGCGGTTACTTTTATCAAGGAAACCCCTATTTCACTGATGGATCAGGTCCTTGGTATGACCTATATGGCGCCGTCCTCCATGCTGCATCTCCTTTCCCCTATTTCAATTTGCAGGCCGAGGCAGTAGATGCGTCTCTGGGGTATTTTTCACCCATCATGGCTAGCAACAATGGCAATACGCAGCCAGCGGTCTTTGTGGTTTTGAACCCGCTTGGCACGACAGTCGTACCCAATTTTACAGACTCGACTCAATACACGATTACTATCGCTCCGACTCCCGGCGCAGTGTCTTATACCGTGAATGGAAGCACCTCTTATACGAGTGGAATGCAATTTTCTGGTGCTGTTCCGTTTACTCTTACGATTACTTACCAATCAGGTATCTATAACGGCAAAACATTCACCTCGCAAATTTGGGTGAATGACACGAATGCCTATTCCATTGTTTTTCCTCAGCCTCCAGCAACGCTCGGTGTTACTAACACGGCCCTACATAACTGGAATATTGGGGTGGGAGCTTCTCCCTAACTGCTTTGTTGGAGATCGCTAGCCAATTTTCTGCAAACCGAGGGTTTGCAAAAATTGGCAGCAAGATCCGGCGAATAAGCGATTCAGGCTCTCTCTAAAAAGTCTCAAAATCGGAATTCAGTTCCAATATTGATGCCCTGCGTCCAGTAACTTGTTGTTTTGTGAAGAGGCTTAGGCCGAGCGGGACCAGTCAGGGTCGGAGAACCCCCAGTTGATCCAACACCTGCATCTGTCTCATTAACCGAACGATCAATTTGCTTTCCTGGGCGCACTACAGAACTTAAGTAAAGAAAGTCATATCCAACAGAAAGACGGAGATTCTCAAGTAGATTTACACCAAATCGAAGCGTAACTTGAGGAACCACGGCAAATCGATGGCGGTGGCGATTGCCGATATTTGTCGGCTGAGTGAATATGCCGCCGCTCCCTGCGCCATAACTATTGTAAATGGTGGGGATTGAATCGGAAAAGTTTCCGGAGATCTTCACGTATTGGACCATATCTCCTAGGGAAATTTTACCTAAAAAATTCGTGAACCACCAGCTATGAGCATACTCCCCTCGTATACCAATCTGACCGCCATAGAACATGTTGATCGTGCGGAATTTGTCTTGAATATTCGTCCGCCTAAATTGCGATGGAGCAGTAATAGAAGTAGAGGAAAAATTCAGTCGTAATTCTTCGGATAAATCTACGAAAAGAAAGCCGCCCAGAGCGCTCAATTTAAAGTTTTCTTTTGATATCACATTCCACAGTCCATTGCCTTCAACGTCCCATAGGCTGGTCGTCGAATGAACAGATATTTTCCCATAAATCGTACTGCCATCAGCGGCAAGAAGAGCCGTCTCGCCTGAATTAAGGATTGTAGCCCAACCACCGCTCCCTGCTGCTAGTGGGAATGAAGCAACGTTATTGAAAGGAACTCCAAGAACCGGCAATCCATCATGAGAACTGCTCTTCGAGTAGTTCTTCACCTGTTTCGGTAGGTAAATCCCCTCAACCTCAAGACCAAATTTGTTTTCTTTCCCTACCCAAGAACGTAAACCAATGCGGAACCCCGACTGGGGGCCAAAGTGGACGTCGTGATTGCCATACCGTACGCGAGTATTGGGCTGGCCGAGTGCTGCTGGAACAGAGTCGGCAGCAGAACCAGTGGTAATCAGAGGAGTGCTTAGCGGAGAGTTTTTGCTCCACAAGAGTAAGTATTCTGCATTGCCCCAAAGACGGATATGAGGCTGCCCTCCATTGTCATAACAATGCCCAGCTTTTTCAACGATCGGTTGGTTATTTTTTTTGACCTCATCCCCAGAAAGAGAAATCGCCGCAGTAACGGCACCTAAAAGACATCCTCGAAATAACATGACATTACCTCAAATGTTTAAACCTAGAACTAACAGCCACCTAATTTTGTGTCAATTTTTTTAGCACAAACATTTCGAATGTCTTGATTCCCCTAGCATACGCAGGCATACTGCCTTCCGTTTACATTGAAGACCTTTATGACAATTCTTAAAAAAGACCGTATTTTTCGCCAAATATTACATACTGCCCATCAAAAGGCTTTCCTTCCGTTTTATTTACCCATTCATTTATGACTTTCTCCATAAAGTGGGCAAATACGAGTTCCTGTTCAAGTAGTTCAGCCGCGTGACCGTGAAAACCCCTATCGGCTAGATCCAATACCTCTTTACGAAGATCGGTATACAGCGCCGTCCACTCATCTATCCGAAGTGTTTTTGCAAAAACACGAGCATCGTAAGCGTCATTTTGGATCGCAAAATCACAGTATTGCAATAGAGAAGCATCATTGCGATAAGTGTCTTTCCACTCACAGTCCTGCCAAGGAAAATAAGCAATAGAGATCGTCTGGCCTACTTCCCATTTTTCTACATCAAAAAAATAGCAAGGATCCGGCTGGGGCACTTTTTCTCTCCATATCAATTCACTCCACGTTAGCTCATTTGATTGCAGCCCGTGTAACAACCATACCTCATAATCATCGCTGATGAGGACGGCTTTCTTGCCAATCGGGAATATTTTCCAAATGTTTTTTTCTTGTATGGCGCCATTTGCCATCCCTTGACCGCAGACCAATACCATCAACAGTAAGATCATGCTTTTTATGATTTGCTTCATTACACCCTCTCGTTTAAGAGCCCAAGTGTAGGAAATCCTTCATTTCTTTCCCACTGCTTTTACCCTAAAGAAGGTCAGAAGAACCATAAATCAGTTTTCCCTTTTTCTTCTCTCAAAAAGGGAGTCAGCTTATGCCTTTTCGCCGTCTTTTTGCTTTGAATATGGAAGACTTTCCACTTCTTCACCGTCAAAGCATCGGCAACTAAGCTTCGATGGCAACGCCATGGAACGGCTTCCGAGCACATGAGAACACAGCGCTTTTTCTGTGCGATTTTTTCTAGTTTTTCCAAAGCTTTTGCAAAAGCAGGCGTTTGCATGTAATCGGCATAGCCGCGGAAGGAAGCATTGATCCATCCCGTGTTGACGGAATCTTTCAAAGCATGTCGAAAGCCTCCCAGATCTTTCCTATGCCGGTATCCCATCTTGCTCTTTCTCAGCACCTTTTTTAGCTGTACTTGATTGAACTGCGGGCAATGCCTCGACTTCGGCACCGTCCTGATATCAATGAGCAATTGAATGCCGTAAGCGTTCAAAAGAGCCATGAAGTCTTCGATCGATCGCGTAGAATGGCCAATTGTGTAGATTTGCTTCAGTCCGATTGCTCCCTACGTTCCACATCACCGCTGTGGCTCTTCAGATAGAGACTTAACCAGCGTATTTTTTGCTCAGTGTTCCCAAAGAGACCGCAGCAAGCAATAAGCCAACGTCCCGCAAGGCGATATCGAAATAATGCCCGGTCATCAAGAGGTTAATAATGATCCCCAAGAGCCAAACAGCGACGATGTACGCAAAGATCCGAGGCTTAAAAATAATCCCAATCCCCGCGATGATCTCGATCACCCCGGCGAACATCATAAATCCGTGATCATGGTAATGAATGACTCTTAATGCAAAGGGAGAAATATACTGCGACCAATTCGTGAGCAGGTAAAAAAACTTGTCCAACCCTGCAAGAATTGGTGCAATGACAAACGTTACTTGCAAAATTCGAAAAGCCTGATATCCACAGTCCCCTGAAAATTTCGACATGGCTCATCCTTTGAAAAGGTTCATCTAATCCTTGGATTAGCAACTTGATCGAAAAAATGCAAGATCCTGTCAAATCGAATCTCATCAACTTTGATCGGCACAGCTCTATCGACTCCTGACCTTTTTGGTGCATTCGGCCAAAACTTATAGCGGCTTTCTAAGCAACTTCCGAACGAAATTTAACCACAAAGACATAGCGAAGCAAAGGCGCCCAGAATGAGCAGGATACTGAGGTCACTCAATTATGCTCAAAATCGACAAATGTCGATATTGAGCATAATTGATTCTTAAGTTGCTCATTATGAGGTCCCCTTAAAACAAAAACATTTTTTTATTTGGCTGAACTGCGGACTCATAACCCATCAGGCCTTAGATTTGATCCCAGGTTGTCGTATTTTTTGACGGGCACAAATCATGTGAATCCAAAACGTCGGGGAGCAAAAAGTTTATAAATACAATCTAAATAAGACCGGTCTTCAAAAATACATTCTAGAGCTGATTTTTAAGCCATTCAAATAGTTTGACCATGAGCAGAGTGTCCTGACAGCAATATTTCAACATTTGTTGCTCAAGGATGCCTTTGCCTTCTTTGGGAATTTTTTCGTCAATAAGACGTTCATAAGCGACCATAGCTTCAGTGCCATCCTTGATGGCTAGATTCTCGTAACTTGCTTCTTGTCCGAGCAGAGCTGGAGCGACTGACTTAATGCTGAAGCTCCCCTTGAAATTAATATCGTAAACCGTCTCCTTAACCACTTCCCAAAGATCTTCAAGCCTCTCTTTGATCTGTAATAACTCAGTAGAGTATTGAGGAAAGTCCCTTGCGAGATCTTTTAATATTTTAGATTCATATGTCTTGGAATAAACAATAATAGTCCCCCTGTTCTGGAACGGATGCGAGCAACTTTAGTATAAATTCTTCTCTGGGGTCTGAGAGAATTGTTGTGTAAATATTCATGATGATTTAGGGCAATCCCCGTTATCGATATGACAGCTGAATTGAAAAGGGATATGCTGATATGGCCTAGTATTATTGAATTTTGGGATTGCATAATCGATCGCTTCGAAATCCAAAAAGATTAAGGGGTATTGCCACCCCTGCAAGAGCTCTTCAATTGTTCTCCTATCCACAAATCGTTTTCCAGTTTGGGATACTTCTATCATTCTTTTTTGAAGAATCGGCTTAAAGTCAGCCTCGTTCAACCGAATGGATGTCGAGCTGGCCCCTTTCATAGAGCTCCCATTTTTTACGACAGTTTGGAATATTAAAAATGCTGAGCTCAGGAACATGCGCCCAACACAGGCTCTTAAAAGGGCATTCATGTGGTTTATCGCATTTTTTGCTAATGCTTACTTCTGGTGGTGTATCATTTTTAAGCAATTTGAAAAGATGAGGCAAGCGTTCAGGCATCGAAGAGACTGTATCGGCGATTCGATCTGTAAAATCTTCTAATGAAAAAAGATTTCCCCCATCAGGGTAGATATAGTCTCTATTGAGATGCATCAAATATGCTTTGTTGATTGGGAATCCCAGATTTTTTAAGACCCACATTTGGATGGAAATGTCTAAGATATAGTCTTCAACATCATCCTTATCAGGCTCATTGTAGGTCGTTGCCTTTACTTCTATCAAATCCCATGTTCCATCATCATTTTTTTTGAGGATATCAACCCTACATAATAGGCCTTCAAACTCAAAAGCTGGTTCAAATAATGTTTTTTCTCCATTTTGAAGTAGAGCATTTGTTCTAGCTAAAGCTACAGGTTTGGAGAGTTCATGCAATCAGAATTCCATCAGGGAACAGCTTTCTTGCGGTCTCTCCTACGATCTTTCCATGTTGGAGTAATCTCTGATCGAACCGACTAAGTGGAGCCGCTATATGAGGATTAAAAATTTGGAAATAAAGGGCTTTGGAACAATTAAGTCCCATTTTAGCCTTTGATTTCGATAAAACCGCCGTACACTCGTTCATAAATAATTTAAAATAAATTTTCAGATTTTAATTAAGTTAGAAGCAATTATAATAAAATTAGATCATGAAAACTATTAAATAAATCATTATGGGAAAAGACACTCAAAAATCATTCCTGGATAAATGGATCAGTTTGACTAAACCGGAATCAATTTTACACATCAAATCAGATGTCGACGAGGCTTTATTTAATTGTGCATCTGCAAAATGTATATATGCTAACAAAGACGCATTACCATCAGAAAAATTTGATTTAATTATCTTTGATACGCCATATCTTGACTCATGGAATGATGAATCTTCAGGAATAACAACACGAGATATATCGGGAGAAAAACTTGAAATTCGTATTCACTGGGAAAATCTATTAAATACGTTACATCTCCTTT
Organism: uncultured Verrucomicrobiae bacterium; assembly: GCA_963813135.1. Lineage (GTDB taxonomy): Bacteria > Chlamydiota > Chlamydiia > Chlamydiales > Rhabdochlamydiaceae > SZAS-15. Next base: position 13,276 of record CAWEXY010000022.1, read on the forward strand.
CTCCAAATGGAAATTGTCTTTTCATATCAGATGAATCTGATTTCTTGTTCCAATCCGGGTTCGAGCGAGCATTAAATAATAACGGATTTTATACTAATGCGCTATTCAATACGGGCAGGTCAATGGACTTTTGGATAAATCATCCTCTAAAAAATGATGATTTCTCTTTTTATCCAACTATCGCACATATTACACAAAAACACGGGGATGAACTATACACCGACATCTTAAAGAACCAAGAAATTGCAATCAGCTCGATTGATATGTATTTCAACGATAAAAATAGAAAAGATTTAACTCGTTATATTGACAGAAAATATTTCAGTGGATTTGGGCATATATCAGCCCTTCAAGAATTGGAATTGATAGAAGTTCCTTATAAACATGATTCTCACTTATCCCTTAAAGCCTTGTCCGATGCAATAAACGTAGTTTCTAATGAATCTCAAGATTGTCTTAATGATTATGAGAATTCATTATATGTCTCATCAAATTTTGTTGGAAATAGTTTAGTTAACACTAAACCTCCTGACAATTATTACAAACCATGTATTCAATTCATTTTAAAAAAAGAAACAATCATAGATCAATTTGTTTTGGAGTTTTTTAATTCCGAATATGGAAAGTTAGTTCTCCAATCAGCGATGCCCAATTGGAAGCTACCTATAGAAAAAATACAGCACTCCTTTGAAAACATAATGATCCCCATACCACCACTGCAAGACCAAAAATTTATCGTTTCAACAAGAAAACAACTCGATACTTTGGCCACTGAAATTAAGAATTTTAACTCCTTATTTTCTCTAAATCCGAATGAAGGAAAAAAATTTCACGATCAATTGAGTGATATGCTTCGAGTAATTGATAAATTAACTCAGCCAGATAAAGTCAGACAAATTATAAAAAAAGGCGAAACAAAAACATCCGAATTTAAACAAACTATGAGCCTTTGTATCAAAAAACGAACCAAGGAAGATTATATACAAGTCGCTGCGCTAAAAACAGTAGTGGCTTTTCTAAATACTGATGGTGGAGATTTGATAATCGGTGTAGATGACGACAAAAATATAATCGGGATTAATGTTGAAGTCGAATTGCTCTACAAAAACAGCGTTGATAAATATCTACTTCATTGGAAGAATTTAATAAAAGAAAATATAGGAGAAGAATTTTACCCATTTATAGACCCTAAAATCGTTGAAATTGAATCTAAGATTCTTTTACATGTGGAATGTAAATCCTCTAAACGTCCCTGCTTTTTGAAAAAAAGCGAATTCTATGTTAGGACTAATCCGGCAACAGATAAATTAGAAGGCCAAACATTGATCGATTACATCCAAAATCATACCAATTTCCAACAAAACAAGTGAACCAATGTTACACTAATGTTTAATCGCACTTTCATTTCTTATTACCTTTTGACGTCATTATGTAAAAAAACATCCGTATGTTTAAGATGTGAAAATCTCTCTTGAAAAGTCAAGTTGTCGGAAATTAAGATAAGGAATCTAGCGGCTAACTAATAAAAATTGAAGTCAAAAGAAATGGACGCTAATGCGGACCGGGCTTTTGTATAGTCGGTTGTTTCTGAGGAGAGATGCTAAGCCGGCTCTTTTCCCCAGTCATACTATTGTAAAGAGAATTGATTGCTTGAATTTCAAGGTTGTAACCTTCAGTTTGTAAACGGGAAGGATCGTTCTTCGCAAAGTGCAAAACAAGATAGCAGTAAAAAATCAAAAGCCCAAGCATCACAACTGCACTAAATATTTGAACCCATAAGCTCGGTCCTTTCAAAACCCCATATCCAAATAAGGTTTGAATAAATCCAAAAACCCAGTTCATGGATGCCATAACATTTTTCTTGTAGCCGGTACGAATACCCTTTTGTCCTGATACAAATGAAAACAAATTAGGCATCTTTTTGCCCTCTAAACACCGATATCGTCAAACAGAGCGAATCTTCTCCTGAAGAAGCTCCATAAATTTGCAAAAAGAATTTGTCTGCACCAATGCTAAATTCGAAAGGCTGTGAAAGTGAAGCACCTAGAGAGTTGAGGAAATTAGTTAGAATAAATGTTAAGGTATCCCCTTCTTGAAGAGTTTCAAGACCTTTTTTAGAATCATCTGGATCTGACTTGAATACGAAATTAAATTGAACAGATTTTTCAGGAGTCACAAGTATGTGCACCTGAACACCCTGCTTCGGATTACAACAGAGCGTTTCAGAAAGGATAACCTGTAAGCTGCCGTTAAATATTTTTGGTGTAATCCTATTCACACAAAGTACTTTACCAAAGCAAGTGCTAGGGATCAAACAAAAATAATGGAATCAATTTGTTATGCCCACAATAGGGAGCCGGTTAAGACTACCATTAGTGCAATCCCAGGTTGCAGCATTCTTTAGAACACCATTGCATTGTAAAGAATTCACGGGGTCATACATAGAAGATCAACAAGCTTATTCTTTGGTTGCCTTTTTTAGTCAGGAAGTGCCAAAATCGTAGTCTCGCGAGGGCAGTATGATCGACTTCTTCAACATCTTCGGCGGACTCATCAAAGAAGATCCCGTTTTTTGGTTCTGCGCCCTTGCAGGATCGGGACTATTCGCCCTCCAATTGACCTTCAGCGCCATCGGAACACACCACGATGCAGATCACGGAGAATTCGATACCGTAAAGTTCAAATGGCTCTCCAAGCAGGCCCTGACGGGATTTCTGATGATGTTTGGATTCATTGGTTTGACTTGCAGAAAAGAATTCGAGCTCTCGGGCGCTGCCTCTGCGATGGTGGCTTTAGGAGGCGGCGCTGTGGCGATGCTCATCACCGCGCTGATCTTCGGAGGAGCTAAAAAACTTCGCAGCACGGGCACGGTTTTTAGAATAGACGATGCGGTCGGCAAAGAAGCGATGATCTATCAGCGCATTCCCAAAGACGGCGTTGGGAAGGTCTCGGTCTCTTTACACAACTTCACCCATGAGATCGATGCGATATCCCCTTGCGCTGAAGATCTCCCCTCATTTACCCCGGTTCAAATCATAAAAAAAGCAGACGACAAGACGGTCCTTGTCGTCCCAATAAAGTAGGTATTTTATGGACGTCACATACTTCGGTTTTACTCTGACTCTGTTCCTGGTGTTCATCTTCTCAACGGTTATTTTTCTGGCGAAACTTTATCGCAGATGTCCATCGAATAAAATTCTGGTTGTTTATGGACGCGTGGGCGGCAGTAAAACGGTCCAATGCTACCACGGGGGCGGAACGTTTGTATGGCCCTTGATCCAAGGAAGCGCTTTTTTAGATCTGACCCCCAGAAATATCCACATTCCGTTGAAGGGAGCCCTTTCCCATCAGAACATCCGCGTGAACGTTCCCAGTACATTTACCGTGGCCATCGGGGTTACTCCCGATATCATGAACAACGCGGCGGTCCGTTTGCTGGACTTGGACCATAAGGGCATCGAGTCCATGGCAACGGAGATCATCGTGGGACAGCTCCGCCTGACGGTGGCTTCGCTGCGCATCGAAGAGATCAATCAAGACCGGGAGAGGTTCCTCGAATCTATTAAGAAAAATATTGAGCCGGAGCTGCATAAGATCGGCCTGACCCTTCTCAACGTGAACATCACGGACATCACGGACGAATCTGAATACATCGAAAGCATTGGGAAGAAGGCCTCTGCGACAGCTGTAAACCAAGCCAAGGTGGATGTCGCCGAGCAAGAAAAGCAAGGGGATATCGGAAAAGCTTTAGCTGAGAAGGACCGCAGGGTGTCTGTCGCCTCTTTCAATGCGGAAGCTGTCAAGGGCGAGAACGATTCGAAGGCGCATATTGCTTTGACCAACGCAACGCTGGCCGAAAAAGAGGCCGACGCCTCTCGGCGCAGCCAAGTGGCCAAGCAACAGGCCGAGGCGGAAATTCAAAGGGCAAGAGCGCTGGCGCAAGCCCAACTTTTGGAAGCCGAGCAGATTGTCCCGCAAGAGATCAAAAAGAAAAAGATCCAACTCGAAGCCGAGGCCGAAGCTCAAAGCAAGGTCTTGATCGCCAAAGGCGAGGCCGAAGCCATCCTGGCTATCAAGAAAGCGGAAGCGGAAGGGATCCAAAAACTGCTCGATGCCAAAGCTAAGGGATATAAACAGCTGGTCGAGGCCTGCGGCGAGGACGCGAAGAGCGCATCGACGATGCTGCTTATCGAAAAACTCGAAGAGATCGTTAAATTGCAGACAGAGGCCATCAAGAATATTAAGATCGATAAGATCACTGTCTGGGACAGCGGCAATCAGGGCGATCCTGCCAAGGGATCTTCGACCTCTAACTTTATCAGCCAGTTTGCAAAATCGCTTCCTGCGCTGCACGATGTAGCGGCGATGGCCGGGCTGGAACTGCCGCAATATCTGGGGCAAATCAAGAAAGAAACCCTAGAGGAAGAAATCTCTAAGATAAAGTAACCTCGCGCGCGATGCGGCAGCGCCATCAATTTGGTGGTCATCTCATTTGTGCAAAAGCCTGTCTACTTCTTCCCAAGGAAGTCTGCTTCCAGCCTTCTTCATCTTCTCGAAGGCTGAATGAGCTGTTGAGAGCTGAATGATCTTTTTTTCTAACATATCTTTTACAAGCCAGATCGTGCCATAGACTGGAACTTTTTCCAGGTCCGCAGCTTTTCGAAGGTGTTTATCCCCAGTTAAAAGAGGGCAGTTTTCATGGAAGGCAAGACTAAGAGCAAATATATCCATCCTGCTGGGACGGCGATACTTAGCTGAAAATTCTGTTGCAATATCGATTGCTTCTTTTGGAAGAGTTTTAACCTTCAATCCAAGGCCTAGAAGGTGCACATGCCTGGCCTTGAGTTCTCTTTCAAAAAGGACATCGGGTATCAAAAAAACTGTCTTCATGCTGAACATCGGGGCTAGCAAGACTCCATGTTCAATATCAATCAGAACATTCGCATCGCTAACAATTATTTGCATGACGCTTATCGTCCATTAAGCGGAACTTTCTAAAAGTGTCAAGAGTATAGCCGAGTAATTCCGCTGCTTTTGATTCTCCAATATAGTCCTCGCCTAAGGCATGAAAAACCATCTGTTTGAAAATATGAGTTTTCTCGGAAGCGATCTGACAGCCGGGCTCCTGTTTCTTCCAACCCTTCTGGTTAAATTGAAAAATCAAGCTGTTAAAATAAGATTCTTTAATGATTTCTACTTCTCTTAATCGATAACAAATGGAGCACATGCTGAGTTTAAATTCTTCTTTAATTAAAAATAACTCTCTCCACTCTATGGAAGTTCTAATCTTGCCCATTTCTTGTATGATAGCTTCCTTGGGCAAAAGAAAAGCCCCCGCAAAACGATTGCATGCTTTTTCTTCATCGACACTTTTTGATATTAGACCCTGCAGAATAAAATGACCCAGCTCATGGGCTAAAGTAAAACGTTGCCGATCTCCGGGCCATCTTGAACTGATCACAATGATGGGTTCATCATTTATCAGAGTAGCTAGACCATCGAACATTTTTTCCTCATAATCAATGATAAATACTCGTACCCCATGGCTCTCAAACACATCTATGAGATCTTGAATAGGCGCCCTTCCCAATTTCCAATGGTTCCTAATTTTATTGGCAACTTCTTCAATTTGGTCATAGGATTCAATGCGGCTCGGCAATGAGTCGGGAATTTTAAATGACTGAATGGGAGGATGCGGATAGAGACCTTCTAACTCCAAGCGACGTTCAATCTGGTCCGCAATCTGAGCTTTAATGGATTCCTCAACTTTCTTTCCCAGCCGTTGCCTTTTTCGAAATTTGATTTCGCCAAGCTTAATAGTTTCAGGGCGAAAGAAAAACTCAACGGAAACCCCTAAAGCCTTGGATAGTTTAATCAGAATGTCCGAGGAAGGGGTCAACACCCCCTTTTCAAATTTACTTATCGCCATATGGCTCAAGCCCACAAGCTCTCCTAATTTGCGAAGCCCCAGTCCCGAAGCCCTTCTTGCCCTCTCAAGGCGCTTGCCTAAATTTATTGCCATGCCTTCTCTCCTTTGTTTACAGTTTACAATATTTTTACTTGAGTTGTAAACAAGAATAATGAACCCTTAGGAAAAATTTCCGTTGCAGAGGGTCCTTTTCAGATGACCAATTTCGCGACAATCGATTAAGGCGTGGAGATGGCTACAGACGAGCTTTCTTCAAAAAAAGAGTCCGCCCACGTCATATAGTACGTCTTAGAGGCCCCTTTCTTTTGCCCATGATGATAAAATTCGGGCGAGGTGCCTTCATAGAGCATCTGCGTTAAATAAAGATCGCTATACACTCGGTAAAGAGACGCCTCGGGCATGGGAAGGCAGGAAATTTTGTTCACATGGTCCCTTTGAAAAAGGAGCTTCTTCGTGCTCTGCGTCAAATTGACGGTGAAGAAATTCCCATTAATGGTCTGCACGGTATATTGGCCATTCATGTCCATCGCCCACAAAACTTGGGCATTATCTTGATCGTTCACATACACAGAAGGGCTGCCCGGGCTTCCATTCGAGAAAGATAAGGCAACGGGATCGGAAAAAGTCACTCCCGTATCTACGGATGAGCTGCCGACAATAATCTGATCGGCAACGTCCGTATATACAATCGCTGCAATGCCATCGTCATTGATCGAAACATCGGGCTCGATGCCGTTTTCGGCCGGCGTAGATAACGCGATGGGCGAAGAAAACGAGAAGCCCCCGTCAAAGGAATAGGCATACTCGATGACCGTGTTGGCGCCATGGCTCTCCCAAACAACTACCAGATTGCCATCGCTGTTCATGCTAATCCTGGGGTTGGCCGCAAGTCCATTGGGATCGGAGACCTGCTGGGGCGAAGACCAAGAAGCCCCTGAATCCATAGAATAAATAGATTCGACTACCGTGTGCGTGCCATCATCCCGCACCCCACAGCCGCAGCCATTCCTGAATCATTGAGCACGAGCCTTTGGTCGGATGCGGTAGCGGCTGAGAGAGTCGAAGGAGTGCTGGCGGTCCATGTAGCCCCGGCATCGATAGAATAAAATCCTTGTATCACTCCCCCTTCTTCGCAAATCAGGCAAGCTTCTTCAACAATATTGATCGCTACTTGCGGTTTGGAGGCTCCCGTACCGGAAACAATCCCCGTGCTCGGCATCCACGTAGCGCCCCCATCGGGGGTATAAGCGGCCTGGACCACTCCATTGAGCCCTTCCCAGCAAGCAATGCCAAGATCTTCTCCCTGCAGAGCTACCTGGGGATTTTGTATAATCGTTGCCTGCATATCAAGCGGAGTCGCTAACGTTGTCCAATCTTGACCGCCATCGGTGCTATAGGCTGTTTGGATTTCATATTGGCCGTCATAGTTAACAAAAACGGCAATCGCTACGTTATTATCATTGAGAGCGACGCGGGGCGTTGGGTTCACCGTCGCTTGCTCTGGGTATTCAATGGGCGTGTCGGGAGAAAACCAAGCTCTTCCATCATTGGCGCTGAAGGTGGATTCGACGGTCCAATTGCTGCCATCGAACCGCGACCATATGGCAACAACTTGATCGACGTCGTTTGAAATGATTTCCCCTACAGGCTCATACATCAGGCCGGGCTCAGAAAGAGTCGTCGTCGTATTCCAATTAAATGACGTATTGGCCCAGAGGCCGGAGCACATGCATAATAAGGCAAAATACTTTTTCATAAATCCTGCTTGATTAAAAACGATATCCAAGGCCGCCGCCCGCTTGCAAACCGCCCATGTAGACGGAGAAACGGTCGCCGCTATCGTGTATTTCTTTCTTGTCGTAGAGGTAGTTGAGGACAATTCCACAAAAAAGCCTCTATAAAAATAGAACTTGGCCCCAGCTCCGAAGCTGCCGCCAAACGTCCACTCTCTCTTGTTAGAAGGCAGCCCGGGAACGGTGATATGGGTCTTCGCATAGACGGCATTGGGCCCTGCTTTCGCATAGAGGTCCCAAAAACTCCCCTGCGCAAAAATGTATCCTGCGTACAGTGAAAGGGGAACTACGGTTACAGAAGTTGAAAAAGTCAGATCGGCGCTCGTCAGCCTTTTCCTTTTATGAAAACATCCCCCTTCGACGCTCAGGAAAAATCTCTTCGGCAGCATGAACCCTATCTCCCCTAAAGGAAGGTAGCCTCCTTTGTAGAGATGGCGAAAATTTTTGTCCTGAGGATAAAAATAAGAGGGTTTGAAAGAAACAAAACCTATGGGCTTGCCCGGTTCGGCAGAAACAACGCCGGCGGTTAGGAGAAAAAAAATCGACCATTTCCTCATCGGAGCTGTTCCTTTGCGTTGGAAAAAAACTTTTCTTTTGTTAGCTTTAAATATATGATGTTTCTTTTTTTACGCTATTTTCTTTTTTGCTTCAGCCTTTTTTCGCCCGCTCTTTTTGCAACAAATGCGGCCAACATACAGTACATCGTCCTTCTTAGAGCTGATGGCCGCCTGGGAACAGATCTAGATAATTATTGGAACGATATTTTGAACGTCGACACAGACCTGTGCCACCAAGCCATCTCGCAATATCCTCCTCACTGCACCATCACAGGATTTTTCCATCCGACCCATAGCGCCGACTACTATCTGGGTTTGATTAGTACGGCGGTAGCGATGACTCCCGGCCCAGCAACCGTCGATGTAACTCCCACCATCCAACACGGGAATACGTTGGATTATCTCGAACTCGATTCTCCGTACGTCACCGATTTTGGAACTAATTTCCTCACTTTGGCCCATTTGCCCCTCACTTACCTAAAAGGGCCTAAAGGGCCCACAGGATTTGACTTTCACATCACGTTGCGCGACAAAACCTTCAAAAAATACTTAGATCGATTATCAAGAATCCAAGGTCTGCAAAAGAGATTTATCAATCCAACTCACTCGGCGGGATGGCTTATCTACTTGTACATCAAACAAAATGACGTGCTAACGCAGTATGGCCAGCCGGTTAGAATCATTTAGAGGACTTTATGAAAAAAACTATCTTGTTCATCTGCTCAGTTCTGGCCTTTACCTTCTCACCCCTTGCGGCTGAAATGAAGGTCTTGGCCTTCGCCGGCAGCAACCGAGCCAACTCTTATAACAAAAAGTTGGTGCATGACGCGGCAGATATCGCCCGGCAAATGGGCGCCACGGTCACCGTCATCGATTTAAAGGACTATCCTATGCCTTTTTACGATGAGGACCTTGAATCGAAACAAGGCATGCCCAACAATGCAAAAAAACTGCGTCAATTGATGATCAAGAATGACGCCGTCATCATTGCCTCCCCCGAGTACAATGCCTCGATCCCTGCCCTACTTAAAAACACGTTGGACTGGGTGTCGAGAGGCGAAAACGGCAGCTACTCACCCGATGCATTCAAAGGAAAAAAGTTTGCCATCATGAGCGCTTCCCCAGGCCCCGGCGGAGGTGCCAGAGCGCTGGTGCATTTGCGGGCCATTATTGAAGCCGTCGGCGGAACCGTCATCGAAAAACAGGTTTCTATTCCCAACGCTCAAGAATATTTTTCCGTGAACAAGAGGCCGCCCAATCCTGCCCTAACTGCAGAAATAAAACAGTTGCTGGCAAAATGAGTGTTGCCATTTGAGGAGCAGGCCGGATTGACTATTTACTGCTCTCTCGCTCCTCCTCGAACATGCCTTCATAATACAATCTTCTCATTATAAACGACTTAAGAAGTTAAAAATTAAATTGAATAAAATATATAATATACAGTATAATATTTGTTTTAACAAGGAGTAAATTATGACAGACCATGTAACAAGTACAACAAGCAAAGCGGCAATCTCTGCCCCTTTTGCAGAACAAGGTGTCCCCAAGGAAGTAGCGCATGTAATTTTTTCTAATTTTACGGATGCCGAACTTCTGCAAATGAGACTTGTCAATCGAAGCTTTAACCTGTTTATAAGCAAGGATGTTTATGCCCGACGAGCTCATCTATATGCATTCGCTTATTTAAACCCAATAATTCACGTGTTGAATGTGAAACAACCTCTACTTAATCGAATAATGAACTGGTTCGAAAGCTCTGCACAAGATTTTTCGAGAGTAAAATTAACAAAGGCCTTGAATTCGCGTATGTTGAAGACGTTAAAAAATGTTTTCAAAGCTAATACTCCAGGTATTCAAATTTCGAAGACTTTTACGAAGGCAGAACCTTGGAGCATCGAAGAGGGCCTTGATGAAAAGAATCACAATTATATTAAATTCAAAGTTCGCTTAGATTCCAGCACAATTTTATGTACTATAACAAGTACAGTCGACGGCGGCTTTACTTGCGACTATACGGCACACTTAGGAGTATTCAGCGACCACCATTACGACCGGAATAATGATCCGATTGAATATAAAGCTTCTAGACGCATCGACGTAACAAAACCTGATGAAAAGACTGCCGTTATGATGGATGGCCTAAAGAAGCAGTATCCAAAAGAGAGTGAAGCCAAAATCCTCTTATTAGCAGCCACGGCTTCGGACGCCGTGCAAGATCTGCTGAACGCCAACTAAATCACCCTGGCGGCCTGTTCAGAATCTTTTTGCTAAGCGCTCATACGCGCCCTTAGGGCTTCAACGATAGCAGGGGCTGCTTTTTCAGGAGACCCCGCATCGAAAGGAGGCTCCGGATCGTATTCGATGCCCAGCTGCATAGATTGGGCAAAGAGCGGGCCGCGGAAGAGCCTTTGATGCCTACAAGACGTATCCCTGGCCACCCAAACGTTGAGATCATTTCTTTGAGCCTGAGGTTATGCTTTTTATCGACCTCTTCAAATAGATTTTGGGCCCTGGCAAACTCGTCCTCCTGCTCCATAGCAAGAATCTCCGCTTGCAGCTCTTTATGATCTGCGAGGAACCATTCTTTGAACGATTGCCATGCCTCAATCCCATCTCTTTAGGGGTGGGTTAGGCAGGCCTGTAGTTGGTCTATTCCTTAAATCCTCGAAGAATCCCTTCCATTTATGGGAGGGTTCTTCAATAAGCCGATTTGGCGCCCTGTAGAAACATTTCTAAAGCTTGTGAGTTTTCTCCATGCACAAAACGACATAGACATGTAACCAAAACTAAAAAAACTTTCACTTGATGAACTCCCTACTTTTATTTATCCCGAGCATAATAGGCCATGGCGCCTAGGCACAATAGAGCGGCCACAATCAGGATGAGCTTTGATGATAGCAGCAAAAGTGCACCGCCGAATAGACAAATAATGGCATCCCCTAAGACGCGCAGCGATAATTGCACTCCCATCACCTCTCCCTGGATAGAATCGGGGGCGGAATCAGAAATCTTGACCGTGATCAACGTCACGGCAAGTCCAATGACGAGCCCGCTCAAACCAAAGAAAAGCATCATCAAAAAACTTGAGTTGACGAGCGCGACTCCCAAGAGAAAAAATGCCATTCCACCCATGGAGCCTAGGATGGCTAGCCGATTGGAGATGCGCGTGGAGGCGAAGGTAGGCAGCCGCCCGTTCCCGATGGCGAGGCCAAGGCATAGCAGGGCGTTATAGAGGATCAGCTGCGGCGGCCCCAGCTCCCACTTGACCGTGAGGTGGACGGGCCCGAACTCATAAAAAATATCGACCGCAAGAGTGAATGTTGTTGAAATGAGCATGAAAAATTGCAGTCGTTTATTCGTAAATAAGACCGACAATCTCTTCACGAAATTGATGCGCTGCCAGACAGTCCGCACCTGGGCTGGAATCGTGACTGCCGCATGCCGAAACACAAAGGCTGAGAGGACCGCAAGGCCAAAAAAGAGGATGCAAATAAAATAGAACGGCGCCGAAGTCGATAGATCGCTCATCAGCCCTCCTAAAAGAGGCCCCAGAAGGTAGGCAACAGAGCTTGAGGCATTGATCTTGCCAAACGCCTCGTGTTTGGGAATTGTTTTAATATCCGCTGCCATAGCTCTAGCAATGGCAATATTGCCCTCCATGAAACCCGCCGCAAACCGGCTTCCAATGAGAAGTCCGAGCTGCTGCCATTCGATGGCCAGCCCTGTGAGCAAATAGCAGACGGCTGAGAAGACCAAGCTCCTCGACAGCAATTTGCTCCGGCCGTAGTCATCGGATAAAGCTCCGAGGATGGGCGAACCAATGAATTGTCCCAAGGGATAGGCCGCCAGCGTGATCCCCAGGAAGAGGGCTCGGCTAGATCCGCTCCAGTCTGCCGACAGGATGGAATAGTCGGGATTTAAAAAGAGCGCAGGAAAGATTAAATACGGTATGGAAATGCCGATGAAGCCTAAAAAGACAATCGTCAAAATAATCCAAAACTGTTGTCTTTGACTCCTCTGCTGCGACACGATTCCTCCACGCCAGCCTTCAGCATACAGCACAAGGCTAAGGAAACTATATAAAAAAGATGGGTCATTATTCGCTTTAAAATAATTTTTATATAAAGTATTTATAGCATATGTACCCTCGTATTAACTCCCTGATCGCGGCCACTCTTTTCCTCGGGTCTCCACTCGATGCTTGGGATTGGACAACACTTTCTCATTGGTGGGATCCTCCTCAGCTGCCTCCGGAGCCTGCCGCCACTGGGATACCGCCCGTTGAGACGGATGTTCAGGAGCCAGTTCCCATCGCTCCTATATCACAGGCGCCGCAGCCAATGGGGGCTATCCTTTGGGTGCTTCCAGGCGGCGGAAATTGGGATAGTCCAGCAAGCTGGGGCGGCACCGTTCCCAACGCCGTCAATGCCGAAGCCGAGTTTATAAGCCTCCCTAATACAACACCCTCCACCATTACAGCCAGTTCGAGTCAAACTTTTACCATAGGAGCGCTGGACCTAGGCCTCAACTCTGCCCACGGAGCGGTCACTTTTAACTCCAATATTTCTCTCCTATTCCAGAGCACTTTGAGCTCTAATTTGATTTATGATATTTCTTCCGTCTCTCAGATCTTGATCCAATCTAACATTGATATCGATTCGCCTCCCCTGCTGTACATTCAACAATACGGAGTGAGCCCAGGGTCTTTAGAAATCTCCGGAGTTATTTCTGGCTCTAGCGGAGTCAACTATCTAGGGCCTCAACTATGCAAACTCAGTGGCGCCAACGTCTTTACAGGACTTACCGATGTTCAAGGTGGAACCCTCATTTTGGCTAACTCTACGGGAGCTTGCTTGCAAGGAAATTTACAAGTCGACAGCGCTGGAACTGTGCAATTTAATTTTGCCAATCAATTAGGAGCTTCTTCTAACGTCACTGTCAACGGCTCGGGACAATTCAACTTTAACTCTACCAATCAGTCATGCAACTCTCTGACACTGAATGGATCGAGCTTCGACACGCAATCACAAACACTAACTATCGCCAGTTCCTCCCCTATCAACCTCCAATCGGCGCAACTTTACGGAAACTTCGTTTTATCCAGCGGCGGAACTATCAGTGTCAATAACACGGCGGGGACCGACTCTTACATCGCAGGGGCCACCATCCATCCCACCGGACCTCTTACTCTCGACGTAACTCCGGTCAATGCGTTTGACTTGTTTACCATTCAAACTACCGTCACGAGCGGCCCGGTCAATAAAACGGGAGCCGGAACTTGGGTCGTCGTCGGAGGATCTTTCCCCGCTACGCATATTAGCCAAGGGACTTTATCGATCAATTCTTTTGGCGCCCCCACATTTGCCTCCATTCTAGTCGACCCCGGCGCCACACTCAGCATTCCCCAATCTGAGAACATTACAGCGACGACAATTACGAACAATGGGTTACTCAGCCTAACTTCAGAGCAAGACTTCGGAATATATAATATCACGGGAAGCTACGTTCAAGGAGCCACAGGCAATCTTAACCTCAACATCGCAAATACCCATATTTCGGCTGTTGACCAACTTTTTTTTTCTTCAACCGCCAGCTTAAATGGCACCTTGACCGTTAATCTAGATACAGAAGACATCGTGATCGATCAAGACACTGTCGTCTTCCTTGATGCCGCAGGAGGAGTTTCTGGCACTTTCTCAAGCACCAGCTCTAACTTCCCCCCCGGCCTGAGCTTCGATGTGGGATACACGGCAAACACCGTCTTCCTAGTTTTCCATGGCAATTACATTCCTGCCTTCAATTTCCTTCAAAGCAGCGGCTATATGAATTTTGCGCAGCCGATATTTGCTCTCAATGACGAACATAACTTACAAATGGTCCGCCGCTGCGCTTTTGTCCGCAGCCGCTTTGAGCCTGCCCAAGAATCTCCCTCCAAAATAATAGGACTTCTTGCTAGCGCCAGCGATGCAGTTCCTGCAAAAAAGCAAGAACAAATCTCAGTTTCCCGCTTCCGCAACAATCCCGAAGGCAAACCTTTCTCTTTCTATGCTGCTCCGCTGGGCAGCCGCGGTCATTTTAGCCATACCCATCAGCAAAAGGGCTTCCACTATCGCATGACGGGAGGACTGCTCGGTGCCGACTATGCCTTTACGCAGGCGGGCATCGGCGCTCAGATCGGCTACGAACACCTCCACGCCGGCGTGCATGATCATTGGGGCCGATTTGACATCAACAACCTCTTTGGCCGCTTTTATGGCACCTTTAAGCCCTTAATCCATGCTCCTTTCTTCATCGATGCCTCCATTGGCTCTGGAGGACAGTGGTACGATGTCGATCGCTTTACCCCCAAAGGAACGGCGCACGGAAAACCCCACGGTTGGGAATGGGACGCTTACTTAGGACTGGGCTACGATGGTTGGGTGAACAATGTCCGCTTTACCCCCCTTTTCGCAGTCCAAGCGATAGAGACCTATATCAGAAAATACTCCGAGCATGGGGCTACAACGCACAATCTCCTCTTCAACAGACATCACACCACCTCACTGCGCAGCGACTTAGGCCTCAGTATCGGGGGAAAACTCGTCAGACGCAAAATCACATGGCTGCCCGAAGTCCGGGGCTACTGGCAGCACGAGTATCTCGGGCATCATAAGCATTTAACTGTTGCGACACCTTTGGCCAGTCTAACAACGCAAACGATAGTTAGCGGCCTCGATAAAAACTACGGCATCATCGGTACGGAGCAACGGTTTTTATTTAACGATAAATGGTCGCTGTCGCTCAACTACGATTTCCAGTGGAGCCGCCATCAAGAAAGCAACGATTTCCTCGTTGAACTATCCCTATATTTTTGATACTCTGTCATAAACGTCTCTATACAAGAATTGTTATGAAAAAAATGATAGGCCCCAACCCTAAAACTATCTATCCCATGAAGGATTACGATAAGCTCGTTTTTCTTAAAAACTTTGTCAAAGCAAGCAACATCATCGTGGGCGACTACACCTACTTTGATGATCGCCGCTACGGGCCGGACAAGTTTGAAGAGTACAATGTCCTCTACAATTACGACTTTACAAAAGTAAAGCTCATCATCGGAAAGTTCTGCGCGCTAGCAGCGGAGACTCGTTTTATCATGACGGGCAACCACAAACTTGATGCGATCAGCACCTATCCCTTTCCGATATTTCAGCAGGGATGGGAAAGCGCATTCGATGTAGAAGATTTTCCCCTCAAGGGAGACATCGTTGTCGGCAACGATGTCTGGTTTGGCTACGACAGCCTGATCATGGGAGGCGTCAAGATTGGGCATGGGGCGATCATCGCAGCAAGGGCCGTCGTAGCAAAGGACGTCCCACCCTACGCCATTGTCGCCGGCAACCCTGCCCGTGTCGTGAAAATGCGTTTTGACGATCCTACGATCGCGCGCCTGCTCCAGATAGCCTGGTGGGACTGGCCTATCGAGAAAATCAATCGACATCTAAAGCTCATTTGCAGCCTCGATGTCGACGCTTTGGAATCAGCGGACTAAATGGGGCTTCTTAATCGTGGCCTGGGGCGATGCCTTGCTTAAAATCCCCGACTCCAGCGGAATGGCTTGGATCTTCAAGAGATTTTCCGCTAATTGGTCCAATGCCGCTTGGACGGAACCGTCTTTTTTAGCCGAATCGATGAAAAAGAGTACATATTCCGTATTCTCATGCTTGTATCGAAAATTTAATACAGACATTATCCACTACGTCTCAAAGAAATTGTTATAGCTCTCGATTTAAATTCATAATTCCTTTACGCTTTCTACAAATATTTTAGAGGCATCAATGGCAACAGCTAAATTAAATTTTACTCACACCCACTCTCACCACCATTTTAAGGCTGAGGCTGAACCATTGCACCATGCTCATAAAGCGGCCAAACTTGTCTTCGCCACCTCCTTTTTTTCCTGTTACAAACAAGAGCATATCGATAAACAAATAGGGATCAAATACGCCCTTATCTACACCTATAACGTTGTAGTCATTACCAACAAAGCACTCTATCGAGGAGTAGTGTGGATTGTAGAGCATGTCGCTTTTCTGATTTTAATACCTTATAACGCGACGATCGGATGGGCCCTGAAAAAAACGATTTATCCCTATAACCCCATTAGCGGAGAACACCACTTTGTTTTCGTTCCGCGCAGAGTAGAGAAGTTTTTGGGCGATTGGGTTTTTTATCCGTCTTCTACTTTTGGCATGAAAAAATCGATCACTAAACTCAGCAATGACACATCTATCAACGTTGCGGTAGAAGAAGCTTTCGAGAAGATCAGAGATAGAAACAAAGAGCTCTTGAATCCCAAAGGAGAAACGCTTTTTGATTACCGCGTTACAACAGTTAGATCCAGCAAAATGAATGCTTTCTGCGTACCCGGCGGCGGAATGGTCGTCTTTAGCCAGATCGTGCAAGTGCTTCATGGTGGAATAGGGCAAATCAAAGAAAGTACGATCACCTTAGCAGATGGATCCAAGGTAAAGGTCGATTTAAGCGGCGTAACATTGCAAGACGCTTTAGGCGCACTCATGGGACATGAAATGACCCATGCCGCTTCGCGCCATTCGATGGCCTCCATGTCGGCTCGGTTTATATTTTCATGCGTGCTAAAGATCGTCCGATTATTCCTGATAACTTCCATGATAGAAAAAGCCTCTTCTAAGAAAGAAGAAGAAAAAGCGAACAAAGTCGACTTGTCTAAAATGAATAAATCCTCTTCTAAGAAAAATGAAGAGGAGAACAAAAAAGCAAACGAGGTCGATTTTTCTATGATGGAAAGATTAGTGGCCTGGTCGGAAGATAAAGTAGGCCATATTGCTGATCTAATACGGGGACGCAATTGCGAATACGAAGCCGATGTCACCGGAACCTATTTTTTACACCAGGCCGACTTAAATCCTCTGGGCGCTTTATTTCTGCTGGAAGTGTTATCACAATCGAAAGGCCGCGCCGCCTCCTTTTTTCATCGGAACCTTGAATTCCTCTATACACATCCCTGGGAAGAAAACCGCAAACGAGCTGTCTTTGCCGCAATCGCAGAGCTTGACCCTGAAAGGCTCAAAGCGAAAATTACAAAATGGGAGAAGGGATCCTCTGATGCTTATGATCTCTCCAATTCAAGCCCTGCTTTGCAATACTGTGAAGATTTGCATCAAATGTTGAAGAACCCTCTCATAAATGGAAGGGATTCTTCGAGGATTTAAGGAATAGACCAACTACAGGCCTGCCTAACCCACCCCTAAAGGGATGGGATTGCGGCATGGCAATCGTTCAAAAACGGTCCACAAAAATCATGAGGCTTACGCCCATGATGACAATGAGCGAGTGAAGAAACACTTTACGCGCCCAGAGTTTGTCGCTCGCGGCCTTAAAGCCTTTGAGGCCTTTCCAGAGCCAAGCGAGGCTTAAAAGCGCCGTGGCCGCGAGATAGGCATATCCTGTAAATCCGAAGAAAGTTAGGAGAAGGGCCGCAACGCAAAAAGCGGTCATGTACAGCACGATCTGGATTTTTGCCGCTTGCATGCCGCGGACGATGGGAAGCACGGGGATAGACGCAGCGGCATAATCGCTCATGCGGTACATCGCAATCGCAAAAAAGTGGGGCATCTGCCACAGCACGACGATGCCAAATAAGAGAAATGCACCCAGGTCCAAGGCATTGCTGACCGCGCAGTAGCCGACGACGGGCGGCATGCCGCCGGCGATGCTTCCGATAAGGGTCGCATGCCAAGAACGGTATTTCCACGGGCTATAGAGAAAGACATAAATCGAAAATCCCACGAGGGCCATGAGCGCCGTGAGAAGGTTGGCGTAGAATATCAACATCAGAACACCGAGCACGAGTAGGGCTGCAGCATACACGAAAGCAGAGATCGTAGAAATCTCCCCTCTCGCGAGCGGCCGGTTTTTTGTGCGGGCCATTTTTCCATCCATCTCACGGTCGATGTAGTTATTGCAGACGCAGGCAGATGCGATGACGCAGGAAAGGCCTAGTAAGGTCATAAAGAAGAGAGCGATGTCAAAATGCCCGCGGGAAGCAAGAGCAAATCCTGCGATGGCGGTAATGGCATTGCCGAAGATGATCCCAGGCTTTGTGAGTTGAAAAAAGGTCCTAATCATTTATTTCTCGCATTTGAGAAGCAGAGGGAATTTTTAACGCAAAGGCGCAAAGACGCGAAGATTTTTTTGTGTCTTTGCGTCTTTGCGTTAAAAATCTCTTTCTCATCCCAGGCCCGTACTCATGGGGCTCATCGGCATTTGCCGGTAATTGAGGTGGTACATGATCCATATGGAGCCGAGGACTAAGATGAGGAGAACTGACAGCATGAACAAAAAGACTGCCATCTTCCAGTGGGGTTTGCTCTCGTATCCTAAGTAGAGGAAAAGAACAAGCTGGACCAGGGCTTGCACGAGGGCAAGGCCGACGATGGCAAAAATCAGGGTGTTGCCTGTGAGAAGGCGCTGCGTGACCAGGAAATAGGCTGCCAGCGTCAAGAAAATGCAGAGAAAAAGACCCCATACGTACGACTTGAACGAACCTTCTTCGGTCATATGACTCCCATTAAATAGACCATTGTGAAAATGAAAATCCAGACGACATCCAAAAAGTGCCAAAAGAGTTTTAAGCAGGTCAGCCTTTTAAACGAGACAGGCGTGATCCCATGGCGGCAGACCGGCACGAGCAGTACGATCATCCAAAGGAGTCCGAGCGATACGTGGAGTCCGTGGGTGCCTACTAAAGTGAAGAAGGACGAGAGGAAACCGCTTTTCTGCCAGCTGTTGCCTTCGCGCACGAAGTGGGCGAACTCGGTCAGCTCTAAGGCGATGAAGCCAGCGCCCAGTAAGAACGTAACGCCCCACCAGAGGAGAGTTTTTTTCACATTGTTTGCACGGGCCGCAAGTCCAGCGAGGCCGCTCGTGAAGCTGCTGACAAGGAGGAGGATGGTCTCCGCAAGGGCAAACGTGGGGTCGAAAAGGTCGTGCGTGGAGGGCCCGCCAAACGTGTTGTTGTGGAGAACAGCATAGGTGGCAAAGAGGGTCGCGAACAAAATGCAGTCGGTCATGAGGTAGGTCCAAAAACCGAGGTAGGTCATCGAAGCGGCTTGTTCTTGGTGAGAAGTCATGCTCCCCCCTCCATCTTTTTCACTGCAGCAGCCGTTAAGGTCATCTCGGGCTCCTTTTCAGCTAGGTGGATGATCAGGCACGCAATGATGCCTGCGACGCCGAGCGATGCGAGCCAAAAGATATGCCATACGAGGCCAAATCCGACGAGAAAGCTAAACCCGCCGATGAAGACGCCAATCGGGCTATTTTTAGGAAGATGGATGTCTTCATACTGGGGTTTGGGCGCACCTCTTTTTCTTGTTTGCCCACCCAAAAGGGATCGCGCGCATCGGCCTTCGGAATCATGGCAAAATTATAAACCGGCGGCGGAGAGGCGGTCGCCCATTCGAGGGTGCGGCCGTTCCACGGATCTCCCGTCGTGTCGAGATTTTGTTTACGCTGCTTGATGCTGACGATGGCCTGCAGCATTTGAAAGCCGACTCCTAAAGTGATCAGCGCTACGCCGATAGCTGCAACAATAAAAAGAGGCTGCCAGCCCGATGCGGCCTCATAATGGTCTAAACGCCGCGTCGCCCCCATGAGCCCCAGCACGTAGAGGGGCATAAAGGCCAATAGGAAACCGATAAACCAGCACCAGAACGCATATTTGCCGAGGCCCTCATGGAGTTTGAAGCCCGCAACCTTTGGAAACCAGTAGCTAAAGCCGGCAAACAGTGCCAAACACGACGCCACCGATGATCACCGAGTGAAAGTGGGCGATCAAAAAAAGGCTGTTATGGACTTGGAAATCCACCGGGGCAATCGACATCAAAACGCCGTCCATCCCTCCGATCGTAAATATCATGACAAATCCCAAAAACCAGAGCATGGGCGTAGTGAAATGCACCCGCCCTCGATACATGGTAAAGAGCCAATTAAAGATTTTGACGCCCGTGGGAATGGCGATCAGCATCGTCATGATGCCAAAAAAGGCATTGACGTTTGCCTGGCTCCCATGGTGAAAAAATGATGGAGCCAAACGATAAAGGAGAGAAAAGTGATCAGCACAATCGCCCAGACCATCGATACATAACCAAAGAGCCTTTTCTCTGAAAAAGTGGAGACAACCTCAGAAAATATCGCCAAATGCTGGCAAAATCAAGATATAGACTTCCGGATGACCCCACGCCCAAATCAGATTGACATACATCATCGGATTGCCCCCACAACCGGGGTAAAAAAGTGCATATCGAGAATCGATCTAGCGAGAGCAATGCGAGCGTTACTGTCAAAATGGGAAAAGCAAAAATAACAAGAACCATAGTAGCAAGAACACACCAAACAAAGAGGGGCATTCTCATAAATGTCATCCCAGGGCATCTCATCTTAAAGATCGTCACAAAAAAGTTGATTCCGGCAAATAGAACTTCCAACCCCTGCGATCTGCACGACTCCATATCCAATAATCGACTCCCACGCCAGGACTATACTTAATCCCTGAAAGAGGGGGATAACCAACCCAACCTGCCGCAGAAAATTCCCCTATCGCAAGCGAAACCATGAAAAAACATGCGCCAGACAGCAAAGAGCCAAAAACTGACCGCATTTAAAAAAGGAAAGGCGACATCGCGCGCGCCAATTTGCAAGGGACAATCAAATTGATCATGCCAAATACAATTCCCATCCCCACAAAGAAAATCATCGTCGTGCCATGGGCCGTAAAAATTTGCTGGAAAGTGATCCGCCGATAATAATCCACTGTTCATGTCCAACGGCGATCACTTGTTGAGCACGCATCATAATCGCATCTGAAACTCCTTTAAGGAGCATGATCACAACCACGCGACGTACATCACGCCAATTTTTTTAGGATCGAGAGAAGTGAGCCACTCATTCCAAAGCCATTTCCATCGTTTATAGTAGAATAGGGCGCCAACGATAGCCGCACCGAAAAGAAAGGTCCCAATCAGAGCGCTGTTGATAATCCAATCATGCTTAAAAGCGTCTAACGTTAATTTTCCAAACATGTTATTTCTCCATCGGCATCATAAATTTCATCATAATCCAATCAAAAAGATCGGCTTTTTGAAGGAGAAACGAAGCGGCCGGATTATTTTCACTGGGCTTCGCCAATGTTTTATATGAATCTAGGTCCAGCTTCTGCGGCACGGCCCGCACCTGTGCAACCCATGCCTCAAAATCGGATAATGAAGAAGCTTTAGCCGTAAATCTCATCCCCGAAAATCCCGTTCCGCTCAAATTTGCCGAAGATCCGGGAAAGCTCCCCTCCTCATTGGCAAGCAGATGCAGCTTGGACTGCATGCCCGGCATCGCATAAATTTGTCCGCCTAAGTTCGGTATCCAAAACGAATTCATCGGGGCGTCGGCAGTGATGAGAAAATTAATGGGCGTGTTAACGGGAAACTGCACAAAGTTGACCGTCGCAATGTTATACTCGGGATAGATGAACAGCCATTTCCATTGGAGAGCGACAACCTGGATGGTCACAGGTTTGCCCGGGGCATCGAGCGGTTTAAACGGATCGAGTTCATGGCTGCTCTTCCAGCAGAGGACGGAAAGAACACCCACGATGGCGCAAGGAACGCCCCACCAAATGATTTCTGCTAGGGGATGGTCAGCCCACTCAGGATCGTATTTTTCTTTATGGTCGGAGCGGTATTTCCAAGCAAAAAGAAAAGCGAAGAAAAAAACGGGCACGACCACAATGAGCATGAGGAGTGTGGCGGTGACGATGAGATCGCGCTCCTTGGCCCCTACCCAGCCTGTGGGATGCAGCACAGAAATATCGCCGATGTGCAAAAATAATATGCGGAGCAGCACGACGCTGGCGGCCAAAAGAGCAAAGAGTGCGATTTTGTATTTGATGCGCATGTTTTGTTAAAACTCCCCATTTAGCACGAAGCCAAAAGCTTGTCTAGACCAAAAAATAGCGCCATCGATATACCTTTTGAAGGAGTTATAATTGATGATAAGAGAAGAGATTGTCCGAGTTGCCGCATATCAGGCGGCAGCACATGCCTCTTTCGAGGGCCGCAAACAACAGATTCAGTCTGTTCTTAAGGAGGCAGAGAAAGCAGGCTCGCATTTCGTTTGCTTTCCAGAAGGCTTTTTGACGGGCTATTACGCTGAAAAAGCAGAGGCGGAATTAAATTCTCTAGAAGTAGAAGGTGATCTTTTCCAGAGGTGGCTGCACGAAATCCGCGATGGCCAGCCCACTCTTATCGTCGGCTTTAATGAACGCGATGGCGATGATATTTATGACTCAGCGGCTGTCGTAGAAAAGGGAAAGCTGCTCGGCGTTCAGCGCAAGCACTATCTTTATCATCCTTATTTCAGTTCTGGAAAAACATTTTCTCCTTTTCATAGCCAAGGCATCTGCTTTGGAGTCGTGATCTGTCTCGATACCATGTATTTTGAGCCTTCACGTTTACTCGCCCTTCAGGGCGCAACCATTCTTTTCTCCCCTATGTGTAATAAGGTTCCACTCGATCACAGCTATGCAAAACGTCCCTCCTATTATAGCCATTTCGTGGCCCGCTCCTTCGAAAATCGCTGCTGGCTCATATCCGCCGATTGGATTTGGCATAACGATGGAAATTTCTTTTGCCCTGGACATACAGTGGTGTATGACCCAGATGGTCGAGAAATCAAACGAAGTCAAGCCGGAAAAGAACAACTGCTGATCATCGATATTCCCCAAAAACACCTCCATTCAAAAAAGGGCCGAAGAATTTATGGAAGCTCATTTCTATTGGAGAAAATGCTAAAAATGCACGCGATGAAGTCGGACGCTTGTGCAAAATAAAAGGTTTTGATATATGTTAGTACTTCCTTCGGTTGCTTAGGTTTCTTGCGAATGCGCGAAGTTAATGCAGTTCGTGGAAATGAGGAAGGAAGTTTGAATATAAACAAAAAGGAAGTCTCAAATGTTTAAGAAAATTGGTATATTAACTTCCGTCAGCCTTATCGCTTTTTCAGCGTTAACTGCGGATCAAATGGACAGTGGAAAGTCAAATAAAAACATGGACATGAACATGTTCGATGGCGGCTGGACAATGGGCCCCATGATGAACGTGTCTCCAACTGGCACAGAAGAATTCATATCAGTCGGCTACATCGATGATATGTTCTTAGTGGACGTCGGTGCCAACTACAACCACTTTAAATTCCATTCTCACAAAACGAATCAGGCAATGTTCTTAGCTCATTTGGGCTTACGTGAACGTCTGTACCAAAATTTATTTGTGACCTATGGAGCCGTAGGTGGTATCACAGCTGGAAAAGTAGAAGATGAGCGTCCTTGGTCAGCAGGAGCATTCGTAGGATTTGACTTACAAATCGTAAGACACTTCCTCATTTCTGCTAAAATCAACGCTTTCAACTATGAGCGTACAGTAAATGACTCAAAAAACTACGAAGTGTTTTCATCTGGAACACTCGCGCTTTCTTACGTATTCTAATCGAATACTTTAGAAGGTAAGCTTAGCTTCCCTATGTCATTTGCAAGCAATTGCAGTGGTCATAGGGAAGTTTTTTTTTACCCTTGTGCGTAGAGCTCCCCTAAACGGTCGTATAGTTTTTCCAGCTTCTTCTGTTCCTCGGAGATCGTCGTAAGCAGCGATTGGATCTCTTCCCGATTCCCGCTCGCAGAAATAGCAGCCAACTTCTCATTGTTCTTTTCAAGACTAGCTTCTAAAAGCTCTATCTTCTCTTCACAACGGGCGATCTCCGCCTTCCCAGATTTTGGTTTGAGCGGCGAGGGCTGACTGGCGCGCTTTTTTTCCGGTTTTTCTTCTTGCCAGCCCACCTTATCGAGAAACTCATCATACGTACCGAGAAACAGCTCTTGCTTCTCTTTATGGCAAACCACCAGTTTGTTGAACGGTATGCGCCGCAGCACCCACTCGCTATGCGTGACGATCACCACGGCACCTTCAAACTCCTCAATCGCATCGATAAGGGCCTCGATCGACTCGATATCGAGATGGTGGGTCGGTTCATCGAGAAATAGCAGGTTGCAAGGCTGCGCCACGATTTTCCCGAGGAGCACTCGGCTTCTCTCACCCCCCGAAAGGACCGATATCGGCTTTTCTGCCAAATCTCCGCTGAACATCATCAGCCCGCAGATCGCGCGCACTTTACTAAAATTGAGCGCGGGGTTGGCCTGAGAAATTTCCTCTTCAATCCGCATCTTCGCATCCAGCCGGTCAATCGACGTTTGTCCAAAATATCCCAGCCGCATCGCCTGGGCTTGCTGCAAAGTTCCTTTCTTTGGGGCCAGTTCTCCGGTCAGCAGCCGCAGCAGGGTCGACTTTCCATAACCGTTCTTCCCGATGATCGCTACCCGGTCTCCCTTTTCGATCACCAAGGAAAAATCATCGATGAGCGGAGCATCATAAGCAAATTGCAAATGGGAGGCCTCGATCATCTTCTTTCCCATGAACGGAATTTCATGAAAGGAAAAATCGAGATGATGCAGGTCTTTTAATTTCTCTAGCGATGGCAGTTTGTCGATCTTTTTTTGCCTCGATTGGGCTTGCGCAGCTTTGGTCGCCTTGGCCCCAAATCGATCGATGAACTTCTGCATATGGGCTTTTTGCTTCTCGACGCTGATGCGCGTCATTTCATGCCGCTCTTCTTCATCCGCAATGAGCTGGAAAAGATCCGAGCTTTTTCCTCGGATTTTATGAATTTTATGGCGATGGATCCCCATCATATAGTCGGTCACATTGTCCAAGAATTGTAGATCGTGCGAGATGAGGATCATCTCCCCTTCCCACTCTTGCAAAAAGCGCGTCAAAAATCGAACCGAAAGAATATCCAGATAGTTGGTCGGCTCATCGAGCAGCAAGCAATCAGGCTCTGAAACGAGAACCTTGGCTAACTGCACTCGGAGCGCAAAGCCCCCCGATAGCGAGCGCGGATCGGCGTCCATCGCCTCTTTATTAAACCCTAGCCCGAAAAGAATGCTCTCTACCTTATAAAAGGCATCGCTTTCTTCCTCACGCAGCCCCAGCGCTGCCTCTTCTAAAATCGTCGGCTTTGTAAATCGAATTTGCTGCTGGAGGACACCGATGCGATAGCCTTTCGGAAGGACCACCCTGCCCTCGTCCGGCTGCTCCTCCCTTGTCAGTAAACGAAAGAGCGTCGACTTTCCCGATCCATTGCGGCCGATCAGCCCGCACCGCTCCCCCCTCTGTATGCTGAACGAGGCCTCCTCAAGAACAACCTGGCCGCCATAGGCCAGACAAAGCTCATCTGCTTGAATCATGGATATAGTCTAGAGAATTTCGAAGTATTCGAAAACCCTTCTTCTTTATCAATTTACTCAACCTATTAAGGATCAAAGATTTAAAAAAATACAACACCTTGAATATGAACCACTTAGTTGTAAATTAATTTATATAATATTAATAAAAATTAGTTTAAAATTATAGAATGGCAACGAATGAATATAGCTTCAGATCGGCAACTCTTGATGCCCATCATAAAGCCCTAAAAACCGAGAAAGGCAAGTCGGGCCGCAAAGAAATCGGCACAGAGCAATCAGCCTCGCTCACTAGAGAACCCGAGCACGATTGTTTCAAATTCGACGAATTTGCCGCCGCTGAAAAAGCCGTCCGGCGCATCTGGGGAATGTATATACGCCTCTGCGCTACTTTTTATTTGGATTGCAAAACATGGCGAGGAAAAACCGAACTGGTCGGTGCTGTTTCCCATTGCGGGCAGTGCCATGGCTCTCATTGGTGCCTGACCCCTTCTTTATATGATGACAAAATCGAACGCATTATCGATCGCATCATTCTTTTAAAGGGCCATGTCACTCCCCGATCGAAGCTTTATTGCCAAAATGCTTTGGAATTAGAAGAAAAAGATTTTACTTTTATGAAAGAAAATACCGATCGGGAAAAGATACGCTCTTTTTTAGAAAGTCGTGTCAAACCAGGGCATTGGCATCGATCATATAAGGGAACAGCTTTTGAGAGGCAGTCTAATAGCACGATTACAAATCATGCCAGGTCCAATCGCGTCGATTCGATTATGGAAAAGCGGCTGCGGCCCGAAGAAGACGCGGTCAATCAAGAAACATTCGAACACCGTCTATCCCCGGAAATAGCTACGCACAAGCTCGTCGCCAGAATGGTCGAGCATTTCGAAAAAAGTTTGGACCTCTTTAAAAAGCGTAAGGCCCATATCGAGCGTTTTATGGAGCTCAGCCAGCAAATCTCTTCTATGCCCGACCGGTCGCTGGCCTTCTTTCAAAAAATCGAAGAGCTTTTAAGCTTAAGACAGGAATTTAAGACGAAAAACAACATTATCCCCCGCTTTAAGAAGATCGATGAGTATCGATCCGATTTTCATACCCTCAATGCCCTATTGAAAGATTTTGTAAAAACAGTCGGGGAAAATCCCTCCGAATGCCGAACCGAAGAAATCCCTACGCTGACAATGGAACTTAAGGCCCTGCCTCCCGTCGATTATAAGCTCCACCTCGAAGAGCTCGAGCATTACATTCAGGAGACCGAAGCTCAGCTCGAGGGGACGAAGCTCTATAGCGACCTTGAGGTCATTGATTCATTCGCCGTCTCCTTCTTTGGCATCAACGACCTTGCAACGAATACGCGCATTAAACCCACTGCGGAAGAGATGCAGATCCAACTCCTCAATATGATGAAGAAGGAAGAACCGCCTAAAGCCCGCGATCGAAAAATGCCTAAATTGGAATTTGAACGATCTGCCACGCCGGAATCCCATCCCTTTAGGGATGGGTTAGGCGGGCTTGAGCTGGTCAATTCCTTAAATCCTCGAAGAATCCCCTTCATTGATGCCTTCATTGATGCCTTCATTGATGAAGGGGTTCTTCAAAATGTTACCAACTCCCCTTCTAAGCATCCGCGGACAGAATAATTCCGGTGAAAGGCAATAAGACCCTTCACCGGAAAATGTTATCTAGCGGGACTGCAGAAGCTCAGGAGTTGCCAGATTATTTTGGATCAGCATTTCAACGACTTGGGGGCTGGCGCGGTTAAACATCAGCTGCCGCTCCACATGCCCTGTCTTGGAATACGGCTCTAAAAGGCCTGGGGCAATTCCCAGCTCTAGCAAACGCTCCCATAAAAACTCTTTGCGAGTGCCCGGCGCAAACTTTTGGACGCCACCGGTCTGCTCGATGCACGTAGCGAGCGGCGCGAGCGACGTATCATCCGTCGGATGCACGAAGAGCACCATGGAGAACCGGTCCTTGCCCGGCTCTTGCGCGAGCACGCGATGCTTGGCGCTGACAAAGAGGCCGTTCGTGAGATTTTTAAGCATGTCTCCCACATTCACGACGAAAGCATCCTCGGGGACCACAACCGTCATCCATTGTCCATTCACCTCGACTTGAAGGCCCTTTTCTGTCGCAAAGGGCAAAATGGCGAGCAAATCGATATCGGTATGCTCAGCGGCCCATAGAAGCGGCTGCTCAAGATTATTGATTTGTTCGGCCGTCAGCTTAGGATAATAGAGCGCACGGAGCAAAGTATTTCCATTCTGCGTCGTTTCATGGAAAAAGTTCGCAGCGATAGGCTCTTTCGCATGGAGGTTAATGACGCCGATGACCGCTTCATTGAGAGGGACGACATAGCGGCTCAGTTCATCGTATAAAGCCGTCATCGCATCTTTGAACTCAGACCCTTCTGGCCAAATATTTTTAGCGATGTCCAGCTCGATGTGTTTTTCATCCGAAAGCTCGCGTCCGATGTGATAGAACTCTTTGTAGTCCTTCGCGCGATATCCTTTGGCCGTCTCGCCGGCAACAAAGCCCCTCTGTCCCCCAACTTCCTGTTTAAAGGACTGCATCTTCGCATCGAGATCTTGACGGAAGAACTTTTCCGCCTCGGCGTATCCCCGCTTGACGACCGCCGCATCGACGCCCGTATTTCTGACGGCAAAGAACCCGATCGTGGTCATCGCATCATAGAGCGTCTGCAAAAATTGCTGCCTCTTGGCCGGGTCGTAGAAATCCTGCATATCGACAACAGGAATCGCGATATCGAGCTGAGAGCTCAT
The DNA here is from genome assembly GCA_963813135.1 of uncultured Verrucomicrobiae bacterium. Classification (GTDB taxonomy): domain Bacteria; phylum Chlamydiota; class Chlamydiia; order Chlamydiales; family Rhabdochlamydiaceae; genus SZAS-15. The sequence continues at coordinate 41,700 of CAWEXY010000022.1, forward strand.
GGTATATTCGCCTACAGGCGTTTTGATGAGATCCATCGAGGAGACGTTCATCACTCTTTCTTCAACAACGTTAGCGTGGTCATTCGTGTTCATATCCATGGGTACCATCGGCCGCTCCTTTGTTAAGCCATAAAAAAAAGCTACCCCTAAAAACTATTTTTCTCAACCATTACCTCAAAAGCCTTTGAGCATCTCTTGATGGAGCAAAGGAAGAGCAACGCGCAGCTGCTGCTGAACATCGGCCCAGGTTTCCGAATCAATGCCTAGATAATACGGCGGCTTGCAAATGTCTTTGTGTTTTTGTATGAACGTCCCTTCGTCTGCCAGAGCATAAGCCGGCGTTTTCCAATATCCCCCTAAGAAATGGACTTTATACTCCCCTTTCTCATGGATGAGCATGAAGGCCACCCTCATTGTGGGGTGGTAGATTTTATTTCCTAGGTGGGGCGCATAGACCAGGTCCGACATCACGAACTCTTCCACAATAAAGGAATTAAAACGGTCCTGAGCCCAATATCGGAAGGCCGAGTCGGGGTCGTTTTTGGCTGCCTCGCTGGGATTGATGATATATTCGAGCGCATGATCCAGCTGATCTTTTTCAACGATCGCCACGCCATTGCCCATGAAGGCCCCGCGCGGTTTGATCACAAACGCATCGCATTTCAAATCATTGATGATTTGCGCGGCCAGATTCTTCGTATATTCCTTTTTATAGAGCCCCCACTTGGGCTTGTATTTCGATAACGCGGGGTTGCGCCCAAAAAGCGCCGTCATTTTGTATTTGTCGACCCAAAAAGGAAAAGTCCCCCTATCGACGACAACAACGCCAGGACACCGTTCTGCCAGCTCTTCATCTGCTTTTAACAAGGTGGCATTCACAAAAAGAAAGCCATGATAGGCCGAGAGATCTTCTTTATCAGCAACAGTCTTTTTAGATTCGGCGAAAAATTCAGGATCGTAAAAGATTTCTTCCAACGAGTTTTTTTTCCGCCAATAATACGCTTGGTCCAAGACCCATTTCAATCCGGGATCCGCGATATGTTGGATGATTGTCCATCCTCTGGGAGAATAATGCGATAGCACTTTGAAAAATTCTTGTTGGATCGAAATATCTCCAGGGTTGATGAAGCCGGTCCCTGAAAATACCGAGAGAATGCCGTTTTGGATTTCGCAGATCTTGATTTCCCTCTGCCGAGAGTATTTCAGGTCGGCTACTAAAAACGAGATGTCGACTGGATGCTCTTGGGCAGGCAGTTGTGCACAAGAAAGGATTCCAACTCCAATCGAGACACACCAATTTCTAACTTGCTGAACTAACATACATTTCCCTCCTACGATGCGCATAGGTTCAAGATAGTATGTCCAAAAATTTTATTCCTAAAAGAATCTTGTAAAAAGCAGCATCAAAAGTTCCAATTCACGCTAAGAGCTACCGAATGAGATTGATACTTGGAGCCGAACTCTCCTTGGTAGCCGATCGATCCCCACGGATACTGGGGCGATTTAGGCTCAAAGATCATCTCGAACTCGGCAACGCCGAGGTTCTGCGTCGTCGAAAGGGTCTCGACGCTGAACGAGCCGGAGCTCCCACGATGAACGCATTGACGGTCCCCACTTTGAACGGCTTTTTGTTCACATAGCTGAGCTTTTCTTCGAAGCTCAGGCGCCAATTTGCGAAGGTTACCGCCTCGTAGAAGCGGACGCCCGCTTCTGAGCGCAGGAAAGAAGAGAAATGTTTTTTTTGCCCCATGTTGAACGGACCGCTGCCTTTCTCTTTATAGCGGTTTTGCCAGTTGCAGATCCAATCGAGCATGACGAAGGGCTCATAGGTCACCATTTGATTTTGGGAATTAAAGTCATAGCCGATCTCAAAATGAGGGGCGAGCTGCCCTCCCTTGGGATGGGACTTAGACGTGAACTCAAATCCTGTCATGCGGACATGGCGGACGCTGTCGGTCTGGAAAAGGCCGCCCCAGAGGGCAGCATCGAAATAAAGCTTGGTGTTATCCCATAAAGCGTAAAGAAAGAGGTATTCTTGGTTAATGTTGATATGCCCGGCGTCCCTCTTTTCATGGATATGGGTATAAGCATAAGCAGCGCCTGTCCCGACCCGAGTATGCACGCCGGCCTTAGCATCGAAAGCAAGGACGGCAGCTCCCGTCGTTGGATTAAAAGCAGGGGCTTGGTGCTCCGCCTTTTGGTAAGCTAAGGAGCCTAAGTACATCTATCCAAATTTCGTAAGGGCGCTCTTTAGGAGGAGGTGTTGCCTGTACGACTTCCGGTGGTGTTTCTTGTTTGACTTCCGGAGATGCGGGTATTTCTGATATTGCCTCTTTTTCTTTCAATCTTGTTCTCGGCTTGCCCCATGCGATGGAGTTTGTATTAGAGGCCACGCAGATGTCTAATTGTGGAGATGAGCGGGCTATTTTATTTTCATTTTGGCTCATCGAAGTGTGGCGGCGGAAATTTCTGGCGTCTCTTCCATGATGCGAAAGCCGAGACGCTAATTGAAAGAAGGTATTATCGGCGGTAAAAACGGCAAAGGCGTTGCGCATGGGAGCGACGCTCTTCAAGGCGTTCACGAGAGTCCCATCGAGAACAGACGGCACAAAATAGTAGGCTAGCTCTGGAGTATATTGGTTGATATAGTTGGCCACTTTGCGAATGTTGCCCGTAAGCCCGGAGGTGGGCACATTGGCGAGGAGATAAGCATTGACAGCGACGGTGGTAATGAATCCATTTCCCGGAAGTGGGGAAAGGGCGACGAGCTGACCCGAGGGAGTAACAAGATAAGCAATAGGAGCATGCGTAGTGATATCATGCCCCCCGATTAGCCCTGCGCCGAATTCATTGATCGCCACGCTGAAGATTTTCGCATTTGTGAAGGAAGGGGCTTCCAAATTAGTCAGAGCGCCCGACGGCGAGACGAGGTAAGCGAAGGCGTTGCTCGCATGATCCTCTCCGCCGATAATACCTTGCCCAAAATCATTGATCGCCACTGAGAGAACTATTCCATGTTGTGTAGGCAAAGAAGCTCCCGAAGTCGGAAGCTCCGTGAGGGTCCCCGAGGGCGAGACTAGGTAGGCGATAGGAACATGGGCAGCCGTGTTCCCTCCCCCGATAATACTCTGCCCGGAGTTATTGATCGCCACGCTGCTAATGCCAGAAAGGACTCCTAAATTAGGCAGCTCAGTAAGAGCGCCAGACGGCGAGACGAGATAGGCGATGGGGTTGTCATTCACTAAATTTTCTCCGCCGATGATACCTTGCCCAGAGTCATTGATCGCTGCGCTGAAAAGGACTCCAGATGGGGGTAAAGAGGATCCCGAAGTAGGAAGCTCTGTAAGAGCGCCCGACGGCGCGACGAGGTAGGCGATGGGAGGGGCGCCACCCGACCCATTACGTCCGACGATAATACCCTGCTCGGAATTGTTGATCGCCACGCTTCGGATTCTTCCCGTTGCGGGTAGAGAGGCTCCCGAAGCAGGAAGCTCTGTAAGAGCGCCCGACGGCGCGACGAGGTAGGCGATGGGAGGGGCGCCGCCCACAAAACTCTCTCCGCCGATAATACCATGTTCGGAATTGTTGATGGCCACGGTAAAGATTTCCCCAAATGCCGGGAAAGAGGCCCCCGAGGTAGGAACCTCCGTGAGAGCGCCCGACGGCGAGACGAGATAGGCGATGGGGGAGCCCCCCACAAAACTCTCTCCGCCGATAAGGCCCTGCTCGGAATTGTTGATCGCGGCGCCAAAAATTTCCCCTATTGCGGGCAAAGAGGCTTCCGAAATAGGAGTGAGGGCTCCTGAGCCTGAAATGAGGGCGCCATAAGGGGCGGGTCCGGCGACTTCTCCGCCGATAATGCCTGCCGTAGGAGCAGCGTAGGCGACATTAGCCAGGGCCAGTGAATAATAGACCAGCGAACTTTTTTTCCAATCGCTAAGAAAGCTTTTCATAGATCTCTCTTTTAAAACGAGCTGTAACTTGGGCAGCTTTTATTGTCAAGAAGTGGCACCTGGCCCGATAAGAGTCAATAATTGACGACGAGGGCGAAATGCAGCCGTTGTTCCTTTTTATGCTCGCCGACTTTGATGAGAGGAAACGCCCAATCGATGCGGGCCGTTAAAAAGTTGCCAATGATGTACCGGGCGCCGGGGCCGACGCCGAGAAGGGGCTGCCATTTGCCCTTTCCTTCAACGGGTTGATGATCTTTGCCCAGGCCGTAATCGACGAACCCTAAGAAGGTGAGATCATCGTGGATTTTGCGCGAGGCATGATGAAGGATCGAAAAAGAAGGTATGCGCAATTCACCGTTGAGGCAAACGGCATTGTCTCGATTAACGAGCCGTTCTTGATACCCTCGCACGGTATTAAAGCCGCCTAGGCCAAATTGTTCGGAAGGAAGAAGGTTCTTCGAGGAGGCTTGCCCGCGTGCTTGTATGTCTAAAGCTGCCATCGGCGGTACTTGTATATATCTTCGAAGCTTACACGCCCAAAGACGTAATTGGGGTGGGCATCGGCCCGCAATCTTTGGTAGTCTTTTGTCGTTTGATGGGGCAAGACGTGACCGGGGGACCAGAAAATTTCGGCATCGAAGCCTACTTTGTTGGAAAATCTTTTGCCGGCTGTTTCATAGGCGAGATGATACTGGCCCATGGCTTGACCGATAACAGCGTCGCCCGAAGCATTGCCGATGAAGGTGCTGCCGAATATCAGTTCGTTGTTGGTCCATTTATAATCAAAGCCCAGAGTCCAATCTTGGACGAGTTGATTGTAGGTAGGCCCTGCAGGGAAGGTATAGCGGAAGCTCCCTTGGGCCGATTTTCCGTGGTTTTTAAAAGGGCGCAGGTCGGGATGGACCGAGGAATAGCCGCCATAAATGTTGATGATATTGCGCCACGGGAGAGGGACGACATAGTTGATGGTGTGGGCTTGGAATTTATAAAAATCTTCCGAAGCGGTGTATTGATAGGTGAAGATTTGGTCGGCGCCGAAAACATTGGCCCAGTTAAACCCGGCATAGTAGCGCATCAGGCCTGTATAGCTGTTTCCTGTGTTGTCTCCGCCGGCAAAGAGTCTAAAAGAGCGGCGGTCTTTTGTGACCAGCCGGATATCGGTAGTCCCCGATTCTTTCCCCGGAGTAAGGATAATGTCGGTATGATGGAAGGGGTTGCGGTTCATCCAGTTGACATCGGAGAACAAAATCGTCGAATCGATAGACTCGCCTTTTTTGAGGCGGAAGTTTTTTTCAAACAGAGAAGTGGGGAAATGTTTATTGCCGCTGTATTCAACCTCGCCCAGCTTGCTTTCGACAATGACCAGCTGTAAAAGGCCTTCGGAGAAATTTTGCTGGGGAGCAATGACCATCATCACAGGATGGTTCTGGTTGCGATAATACCGGATGACGGTTTGCTTGATTTGGGATAAGTTCTCCAGCGTCAGGGGCACGCCGTATGCTATGTATTCTTCGAGGCCGCGGCGAAGGCCTTCTTCGCCTCCAGGGATCTCGATATCAACAAACTGGACGCCCGGCTCTTTAGGCGGTTTCAGCACCATATCTCTTTGATGGCTCATGATGCGGATGTTTTGAAGCGAAGGGGCGATCTGCTCGTACTTGGGCTTTTGGGCGTCCAAGGCTCCATCTAGAGACATCTCTCCATGGAGCGCGGAGAATGCTACAAGAGAAGCAAAATAATACAACTTCATTCGTAGCCTTCTAAGTAAAGTTGGGTCTCTTGATAGAGTCCATAGCGGTCCATGAGAAAATAATCAATATTTTTAACAGCGGCAGGATGTTTGTAGCAGCTGGAGATGTCGTAGATCGATTTCACATATTTATTTTTCTTGCCTTCGTAGCACTCTCTGTATGATTTGAGCCATAAGTACTCATCAAAATGCCGCAAATTAAAGGACATTTCGGCAGAAACAAATGCGAGCGATGCGAGTTCGCTTGAGGTGTTTACAGGAGCCGGCCCTCCAATCTTATAGAAGATCGTATAGGGAACCCCAAAGCCTCCGATGAAGGTATTATAGAATGTCGAGTATTGCTCTGTCGGAGAAGGATTCCCTCCCGTCGCAGGATCGACAATGCCGTTGAGCGATCCTTGGACGATATTTTGGCTAGGCCGCGCCGTAAAGATGCGCAAAAGCCCTCCGCTGGTGAGCAGGGACGCAGACGGATCGAGGACAAAGCGCCCTGTCCCGATATTCGGGGGCGTGGGAGGGTTTTGATCGGCAACGAGCGTTATATTGCCTGTTCCCGTATTTGAGATCCGAGCATTTTCCCTAACAAGGACATCAAAATTGGCGGTAGCAAGAATATTTCCGGCGCTTGTGGTAATGCTTGTTTGCTGTCCCGGGGCAAAGCCGCCCAGCAGGATATTTTGACCGCTCGTAATATTGATGCTTCCTTGGTTGGTTATCATAGCGCTGCCCCCTTCGGTAGAGAGCATATGAAAGTTCCCGCCCGTCGTGATATTCATCGTTCCCGTGGTGCCTTGGATAAAGCCATTCCCGTTGATCCCGCCCAGGATCGTAAGGGTCGATCCCGCCGTAACGGTTGTCGTCCCGCTGCCGGTGTTATTGATGCCAGCGTTATCAGAAATTAAGATATCGCCCAATGTCGTTACGACGGAGACTAAATCTGTCGTCCCATTGTAGATTACGGTAGAACCCGGATCGATGAGCAGGTCTTGATTTGCCATGACGCTTAAAGGGCCGTTGCTTGTGACAGTCGCGCCGTTGATCAAGTTGATGCTTCCCCCTGACCCTCCGCTTCCTGTCGCCGTAAAGGTCAGCGCCCCATGTCCTGAAGCGATAATAGATCCTCCATCTAGGTCGGCTGATAAGAGGGTTGTGATCGTGGTGGTCCCGCTGCCGGTGTTTTCAATGCTTGCATTGGGGCCGAGGAACAAAGCAGGTTCCGAGACACCTGGGACAAGGGTCAGATCTCCGGAGGTTGTCGAGATGGTAGCGAAACTTTGACCAAAACCATCGCTATTGTTTCCCATTAAATAACAGGAATTACCTGCTGTAATAAAGAGAGGCCCATTATTTATAATCTGAACGTTCGAGGCTACAAACTGAGCTGGGCCATTTGCAATTAAACTAAGCTCATCGGCGGTGATGGTCATCGCGCCGGTGTTTCCGGCAATTGATGTAACCACAGATAATAATGATGCATTAGCAAAACTTTGGAGTGAGAGGTTCCCGTTTGTCTGTAAATTAGTGGTCCCGCTGCCGGTGTTCAAAATCTGAGCATTGATAAGCGACAATTCCGTTCTCGCAGTAATAGACAGGTCGCCGGAAGATGCCGAGATAAAGGCGTTTGGCGTACCCCCGCTTACATACCCGCCATTTAAGGAAATTGTGCCTGAATTTATAGTTAACGGACCTCCATTAGTTATGCTGGCAACAGAGGCAGAAGTAGAAGAGCCTGTCATAAATAGATTATTAGCAGCGCCGACAGAAAGGGAACTATTAGTGGTCCCGCTGATGGTAGCACTGCCGGAAGTCCCGGAGGTGAGGAAAATGTCCCCGGTTGCCGTTACGGTAGTGGTCCCGCTGCCTATGTTGGAAACGATGGCGTTGTCGCTGAGCATCAAAGTGGTGACATTCAAGGAGAGGGCGCCGGCACTGGTCGAGATCGAAGCGGGATGAGAAGTGCTCCCTTGCAAGGAAGTAGTATGAGTGGAGCCGACGGTGAGAGGCCCTCCATTCGTAATGAGAGAGGATGCTTCGGGAGTGGATTGCACAAAAATGTTAGTAGCATTGACGGTCAGGAGGTCGGCGGTTCCCATGATTTGTCCGCTTCCACTAATTCCAGAGGTGAGAAAAAGGTCCCCGGTTGCCGTTACGGTAGTTGTCCCTGCTAAATTATTTTCGATGAGAGCGCTGTTTGAGAGATTTATATCACTTGCAGAGGAAATGGTCATTGTCCCATTACCTGTAATAAAACCATCATTGAGCAGGCTTATGTTTCCCGCAGATAATGTTAAATCCCCACCGCCAAAAATGAGGCCGGTAGATATTTCGAGGCCATTTGTGACAGTGATGTGAGTGAGCCCCGATCCGAAATTGAGGATTTCGGTTAAGACACTAGAGTCGGTAGATTCAAGATTAAGATCGCCGCCGATACTCATCGTAGCAGTACTTGTGGTGCCAGCGGTATTTATAATAGACTGTCCCTTGCCGCTCAGCATGGTGCAATTTTCTGTTGTGGTGATAGACACAGGAAACGATCCCGTAGCCGTTCCGTATCCATTGGTAATCATTGCAAATGATTGCATGCTTGTCGATGTTGCGGCATTCTCGATAAGGAGCTCGCCTGTGGAGAGAGTCAAAGGTGTCGCAAAGCTGCCGATATTCGTTTGATTTCCCACAGCTTGAGAAGCAAAAACACCCAGAAGCACGTCATAGGGATTCGAACCATAGGGAGCGCCGATGAGGCTGATGGATGTGGGCGCTGTGACGCTGAAAGTCGGGAATGTGTAGTTAACGGTCGATCCTCCAGGCGCGACGATCCGGCTTCCGATGATCGCTTCGGACGCGGAATTCGCTTGGAGGTTGAGCGAGCTGCCGGTGGAGACAGAATAGGAAGAACAGCTGATCGTCATCACTCCGGCGCTGCTGAGGTAGGCGGTGGGGCCGATAGAGGCAAACGTCTGGTCGGCCGTTCCCCCCGTGAGAGAAATCGGGCCTGTGGAACTGACGGCTATGGTTCCCGTATAGCTGTCCGGCGCGGTAGTCGTGCGGCCGCCGTGTCCAATAAGGGCGAAGTTGCCGACGCCCGCCCCCCCATTGAGCGTGATCGATCCACCAACCCCGGTCATTGCGATGTTGCCTGTGTTGGTGGCGCCCGTATCTGTTCCGCGCAGGTGGCCGATTTGCGCAAAGGAATTCGTCGTGTTGCCCGGGCCCCCTTGCATAAACACATTGCCTCCTGGAGGAGGGCTGATCATAATGTTCCCTGAAAGAGTTCCAGAGTTGGACACGGCGCTGCCATGGCCAATGGCCGCATAGCAGCCATTGCCTGTTCCGCCTTGGATGATAAGATTGTTTGTGTTGCCGCCTGTCGGGAAAGAGAGCGAGATATGGCTATTTGCGGTAGAGGCGGGGAAGCCTACTTGAGCACAAGCACCGGTGGCTTCTCCCCCCCCATGATTTGAACACTTCCAGTGGAACTGTTTAATGTTAAAGTTACACTCCCGTTAAAAGAACCGACTGCGGCCTCTCCTTGTTGTGTTCCATCGCCAACGGCAATCGCTGTTGAAGAAGACAAGTTGATGGCTCCCGTAGAGAGATTTAATACTTGTCCAAGAACATTGACAGCTCCCGTTGCACTCACTATCAGGGGGCGAGCAGCTGCAATATTTATAGAGGGGGAAATGGGGCTGGAAGGATTGATATTAATACTGCCGTTAGTTAACAGTTGAACAATTCCTAGGTTACCGCCCGCAGCTGTTTGATGAATGACCCCTGTAAGGTTGATATTTCCCGTATTGGCCGATATGCTTAGAGCAGAGTCGCTCGTCACCTGAATTAGTCCGTCAATATTCATGTTTCCGGAGCCAGCATTGGCGATATCGAAGCTGGAACCGGTTGTTGTGCTGAACGTTGCGCCCGAAGTTATGTCGAAATTGCCTACCCCTCCCTGGACGGAAAAAAGTGCAGGCTGTGAACTGTTGTACTCAACTTCTCCGTTGATCTCAATACCGCTTTGGGCTTGTGTTCGGAATTGATGGGACTGTGTATTGGCATTGGTAATAATGAGACCGCCGTCAACGCGGAAAGATCCGACGGGAGAGCCAATTCCACCTGCCAGCCAATCGTTTATCGCATATGGCGCGGAGACAGTAATAGTGGTTTCTCCCGTAATAATGATGCTGCAAAAGGCCCTCAGTGTCAATGTTGTTTGTACGCCGGGATCATTCATCCAAGTAAAGCTATTAGCGAAAGAAATATTGCCCGCAGAGCCTCCATCGGCTCCTCAATTAGAAGTATCAATTTCGACACTGCCGATCGCTAAATAAGCTAAAAGCCCCATTTGCGGCCCGGTAGTGTTAATCGGAAAATTAGCAATTTCGGCTCCCGAAGCAGGTTGCACCGGATTGGGGTTGCTGATATCTAAAATCGGAGCGTTGCTGATTGTTACATCTGCTGGGTCGACGAACAATTTTCCCGGCTTGCCGTGGAAAGCTGCGATCATCCCCATACCGCCCATACTTAAATCTTTACGCGTGGAGACTTCAAAGAATCCGCCATCTCCGGACTCTGCCCCGCCGCGGAGGGAAGCACATCCGTAGAATCCTATGGCATCTGTACCCCAAAGAATGATCTTCCCGCCATCGCCTCTGAGATGTCCATCGGCAAAGATTTTCGCATGGTTTTTCATGATCGTCCAATCTGAATGGAGAATGGAGGGGTCTTTCCCTCCAAAATCTCCCCCGATCCGGACCATGCCTCCGCCTTTTAGGCCCCCAACGTCAATAGAGGAATCACTTTCTAAGTAGACAGTTTTTCCTAAAACTTCGACATGGCCTCCCGTACCGTCATTTCTGTGGGAGGCGATGCGGCCTTTATGCGTCGTTAGCCCGCCCGGCGCGCAGAGGGAAACGTCCCCGGGCTGCCCTCGATCCAGCCGTCGCTTTGGATCGCATAAGCATAAGGGTTGCCATCGGATTGAAGCTCCACTTGCATTGCGCGCAGCATCCCTTCTTGGGAGATACCCGTGCCATCTTTTTCGGAGGAAACGGCGGTTTGGATCCAGAGCCTTTTATTGCCTTGGGGCTGAAGAAGGACGGTTTTTGCGGCAGCGAGGCCGATCGTCCCTTGGGGCGCTTCGATCACTCCCGTATTTTCTACGCGGTAGCCGATCAAATGGACATCCCCGTCCCATGTCTGAATAATGCCCTCCGAGACGACGGAGGTCTGCCGGTCGCCTGAAAGAGGAGGTCTTCTCCTTTGAGAAAGTCTTCATTGACGACATCGAGGGTGGAGGCCGTAAATCCGGCTGCATGCACATAGCCGCTTTTCCCGAGAATGATGCCTTCGGGGTTGATGAGGTAGATATGGCCATTGGAGGTCAGCCCTCCGTCGAGGCGGCTAGGAAGGGCCCCGGTAACTCGGTTCAGGACGGAAGCCCCCCGTATATCGGGAAGTTGGAAGTGGACGATCTCATCGGGGGAAATCGAAAAATCTTCCCAATGCAAAATCGCTTTATCCGTCGCCGTCACCGCGAGGGTCTTGGCCCGAGAACTTTCAAACGAGGCTTCTCCAGAGATAACTTGGGGGCTGGTAGGATTGCTGCAGAGTGTCGCTGTCGTTATCGAAAAAAGCCAATAGTATTTCTTCACATTATTGTCCTGTTATAGGAGGTACAACATCCTGCGGAGGATAATATGTTACTGTTCCGTCCGTGCCGTTGTAGGCCCGGACATTGGCTGTGCCGCCAAACTCCAATGTCTGCAGACCATAAATATCGATCGTGCCGCCGTTGCCGCTGGAGACGCCGCCTCCGCTGCTAGTTCTGCCGTTGCATATGGTCATTTGATTCGCAAAAACCGAGATCGCGCCCCCATTGCCTTGTAAAACAGCATCGGCATAAATGCGCGCAGTCGGTTCCACGGTTGTATTGTCGGCATTGAGAATAGAAGGATCGGTCCCCATAGGACTTCCGCCGATATAGATAGTGCCGCCTCCGTTGTAGCCTGCGGCAAGGATCGTTCCGCTCACATCGACAGTTTGCCCTAAGACCTGGACCATTCCGCCGGTGTTGTCGGAATTTTTAGCGACGATGCTGCCCGAACAATCGGTCGAGCCGCCGGCAGCTTCGAAAATCACAGATGTCGGAGTGCCGTTTTGGCCTGCGCCGACAATATAACCGGTGTGGTTGATCGCCATACTGTAGATATTGCCGTCGGCCCGCAGTTCCGTGCGCAGCGCCGTGATATAGTCTTCACTGGCGATGCCGGTCCCGCCCACGGATGCGGCGGTGGGCACGATCGTGATCCGCTGGTCATTGGCCGGGGTTAAAATGACCTGGAGACCCGCGCCAAGGGAGACATTGCCCTGCTCGGCATAGATGGGGGCCGAACTGTCGATCTGATACCCGATCAGGATCGAGTCGCCGGCATTCGAGACGATTTGTCCCATATGGGTGATCGCCGCCGTCGAACTGCCTGAAAATGTCATGCTTACCCCGGCCAAAAAAGAGGCGTTATCGACATCGAGGGTAGAGCCGACGAACTGTCCGACTTGAATTTTCCCCGTAGGGGTGATCAGAATTCCGTTGGGGTTGATTAGATAGACCTGTCCGTTGCTGCTCAGCAGGCCCTTAATAGAAGTGGCGGCCTCACTAGTCACCCGGTTCAAAATAGCTGATGTCGTCTGCGGTAGGGTGATTTGTGTGAGCTCAGCTAGTTCTATAGAAAAATTTTCCCAATCGACAATGGCCCGGTCCGAAGTGCTTGTAATCTTGAGTGTGTTTGCAGTTGGGCTATCGAACGTAACGTCGCCAGAGACGACCGTTGGATTACTCGGGTTTGTATAGAGAATAGAAGCTGAAAAAAAGGCAGCACAGAGTCCAAACTTTTTCATAAATGACCTCATATGATTTCTGATAAGAAGTTTTTGAAATTAAGTCAAATTTATATAGACATTTTTAAATTTCTTTTTCTTTGGTGGACAATTCGCGGACTTGCGTGTCAACGGGAGCCGTGTCGATCAGCTCATCGGAAGCAGAGGCCGCTCCCATCTCATGGAACTTGCGAGCAGAGGATAGGACGCGCGTTTCCAACGACCCTGTCGCCTTATTATAAGAGTCGACTGCCGCTGTGAGCGATTTGCCCAAGCGCATCCAATGCCCTTGAAGATCGCACAGGCGCTTATAGAGCTCTCCGCCTAGCTTCTGCACTTCTTCGGCATGGCGCGATAGGCTCTCTTGCTTCCAACCGTACGCTACAGCCCGAAGGAGGGCGATCAGCGTGGTCGGGGTGGCTAAAATGACATTCTGGACCGCTCCGACGTCGATGAGCGACGGGTCGTGCTCTAATGCGGCCCCAAAGACTGTTTCGGAGGGAAGGAAAAGGATCACAAACTCCGGCGCTGGATTGAAATGATCCCAGTAGGCTTTGCGGCTAAGCAGTACGATATGCTGGCGCAGCTGCCGCGCATGATCTTTCATCTTTTGATGGCGCACAGCGTCATCTGTTGCTTCGATAGCTTCTAAGTAAGCTTCGAGGGGCACTTTGGAATCGACGACCACTTGACGGTCGCCAGGAAGGCGCACGATAAGATCGGGACGATGGCGCCCTTCTTCATTGGAATGCACAGCCTGCTCAAAAAAATCGCAGTGGGAGAGCATGCCGGCCAGCTCGACAACACGGCGGAGCTGGATCTCCCCCCATCTGCCGCGGCCGACCGGAGAGCGGAGGGCTTTGACGAGGTTCGCGGTCTCTTTTTTCAGCTCGCGGTCGGTCTCTACAAGAGTTGTGAGCTCATGATGGATGGAGCCGTAATCGCTTTTGCGCTCATTCTCAAAGTGGTGGAGCTGCTGCTCCAACCGCTGCATGGCCCCTAAGACGGCTTCTTGCTGCTTGCTCAGGGCGCCCTCGCGGACCACAAGTTTTTGATAACGGACAAAGACCCACAGGAGAAGTCCTACGGCCAGCCCTAAAAGAATGAAAAGATAAGTCACTCGCCGTCCTCATCTTCCGGCTCAAAGTCTTCGAGCGTCTTCGATTTTTTGCCAGCGATGAGCCGTATAATAGAAAGGATCCACCCCAAAACGATGTACCCCCAGCTGATCACGAGGAGGGTAAGGGGGAAGAAATGGAGGACGCCGTAGATCAAAATGATCGCCAAGACCACGGTCATGAGCACGAGATGAAAAGAAGGCACGCGGAAATGGAGTACTTTGAGACTGGGGAACTTCCAACGGCTGATCATGAAAAACCCTAGCACAATCATCGCCGAGCTGAGGATGATGGCGATGGTGGCTGAAGAAAATTGCAAAAATTGCTGCACCTCTGGCGAGGCAAAGAAGAGATTGATAGAAACGGCTGCAATCGCCGCGGCATCGATCGGAAGGCCGGTAAAGTTCTTCTTTTGCGCGATAACCTCTTCGGGCCCTTTAGGCTGGGCGGCCTTCACGTTGAATCGGACCAGCCGCAGCACCCCGCAGATCGAATAGAGCATGGCGCCTATGATGGCGAACAAAGATAGTCCTGACCCCTGCTCGAGCGACAGCCCTTTCAAGAGTAGGACCGAGGGGGCTACCCCAAAGGAGATCGCATCGGCCAAGGAATCGAAGATGACGCCAAACTCGCTTTCCGCACGAATAATGCGGGCCACCGCGCCGTCCAAAAGATCGGCAAAGGCGGCAACGAGGAGCAATAAAAGAGATGTATAAAGGACATGGTAGCTCCCAGCCCCGGGTTCGACCATGTTGATTTTGAAAATGACAAAGAGACCGCAGGCAAGGCCAAAGGCGGTGATCGCGTTAGGAATGAGGAAAACCTTCTTCACTCCTCCAATCTACCACATTTCCGATAAAAGAAAAGGCCCTTAAGGGCCTCCAAAGAAATGTTTATCGAAGAGGCCAGAAGAATAATTCAGGCTAAAAAGAGACGAATTTAAAATTGTTTTTCCCGAAGCCTCGAATGTTTGCGTCGAAGAACAGCCCGAAGGCGCGTCTCGGCTTACGCCCTCTGCAGTCGAGGAGGAAGTATCTTTTTTTTCTTCTTTGTTTGTGTTAGGATTTTTCGGATCTAAATTGGCCGAGCCTTCCTTTTCTGGCGTAAAGTAAGATGTCGATGTACGATCGCCGTCGCATTCCCATTTATACTTTGCTTCAGGATTGTTGAGCAGCTGCATCAACGAAACACGATCGCCGTTCATATCATAAAGATAGACAAGCTTGCCTTTTTCTCCGGTGCTCTCCATCGTGACTTGTATCTTTGAGAATCCCGATTCTAAGACTTTAATGCTTTTCATAAACTCTGCAGGCAACTCTCCCTTTCCGGCCCATGCTTTCAGACGCTGATAGAATTGGATTCTTTCAGCCGTAGACATGCTGTCAGTGCCCATTCTGTCCGAATTGCTGCTCGCATAGTTGTATATTTCCAATGCCCTTGATGTGGTCTGGAGAAGCGAACTTCCAGTTAATTTCTCTAAATATGCGTATGTCATAATATTTATTACCTCTTTTTATAATCTTACAAAATCTCTAATTATAATTTAACATGTTACGAATATTAACTCAAGATATTATTTGAATACATAAGAGACTGATAATCAGCCTTTTAAGTGTGTTTCAGGAGGAGTGGAACGCCTCTTTTTTTTACGCTCAGGCTTAGGAGGATAGATCTCCTGTTTCTTTTCGCGCACAACCTGTTGAAGATTAGCGACCTGCTCTCGCTCTTGGGGGGTAAGAGAAGAAGTTTTAAGCAGCTCTTGCCAAAGGGCTTGCGGCGCTTTACCGCTTTCTTTTGCTGCGTCTTGCGCCAAACTGTCGAGCTCGCCGAGAAGCCAGACAATCTCGCGCCGGGCCTTTTCTTTGACCTTATCGTCCGAAGAAAAGAAGTCTTTTTGCAGCCGAGGGATTTCCGGGAGAATGAGCTGCATGGCCTTTCGAAGGCGCTCTAAGCCCTTTTCCGTAATATTATGAAGCTTGTCGTCTAAAGGATAGCTCATCAATTTTCCTATAATCAATTTTTCCGTTCGGAAGCAAGGGAAAGGTTGCAGCGTGGATAATTTCTTGGACGCGGTAGAGATTGCTCAGGCCCAGTTCCCGGATGCGGGCGTTGATTTCTTGCAGATCGAGCGGCTGATTGGCGACGAGGATTAAATGGGGATGGTGGGGAGGATCTTCGCGAAAGGTCAATGCGAGGAGAAGCTGAGGATCTCGCAGGGCATCTATCAGCAGATGTTCTACCATCGTTAAACTGATGAGTTCGCCGCCGATTTTCAGACTGCGGCTTTGCCGTCCCATAAGAATGAGAGAGCCTTTCTCTAATTTGCCGATATCTCCAGTGATAAACCATCGTTTATTATCCCGCGCGAAGAAAGGCTTTTTTCCATTATGGAGATATCCCGCAAAAACATTGGGTCCATGAGCGGCGACGATACCGACTTCGCCTGCGGGTAGAAAATCCTGCGTATCGGGATGGACAATCGCAACCTCCACCCCAGGCAGAGGGAGGCCTACGCCTGAAGCCTTTTCATTCCTTTGCAGCGTGAGGATCGGCGAGCATTCGGTAAGCCCATATCCTTCGAGCAGCTGGATCGGCGCTGCTTTTTCCCGCAAATACCCGGGGGCCTTTTCAGCTCCTACAATGGCCAGGCGCACGCTTTTTTTCTCTTCCCCCGTCGCCGTATCGAGAAGAATGCGAAGGAATGTCGGAGTGCTGCAGAGGATGGTTGCTTGATACCGGAGCATCGAGGCGCTATGCCCTTTAAAATCGAGGAGCTGAGGATTGAGCACGACGCGAAGCCCCGCCAAAATGGGAAAAATATGGGTGAGGGAAAAGCCAAAAATATGGAATGGGGGCAGAATACCTAGCATCACATCTTCCGAGCTTAAAGAAACGGCCTGAAGCGCCGCACGCTCATTGCTCAGAATATTGCGGTGCGAGAGCGGCACGCCTTTGGGCTTATCTTCAGTTCCGCTCGTAAAGAGAAGAATGGCTGTTTCTTCGGGGGATAACTTTTTCAATTGGAAATGGTGCAATATGTCCTCAGCGCTCCGACGTGTAAGTTTAAGCGCTGAAAGTTTTTCATGCGGCCCCAGCTTGAGAAAACTTTCAATGGATTCTGCTTCGAAAGGAAGCTCGTAAGGTAAGTGCTTTAAAAAGGGTCCAGCGGAAAATACTATGTTAAGGTCGGCCAGCTCGCACACCTCTTTCAAATGGCGGGGGCCCAGCGACCAATTGAGCATGACGGGAACCTTTTGGGCGAGCCAGAGGGCGCCTACGACAACAAGCCAATTGGTCGAGGACGGAAGCATAACGCCGATACGCTCATCTTTTATCTTTCGAAACTCCTCAGCCAGCCCGATGGCGAGGGAAAGCAATCGGGTATAAGTCATAAGGGTCTCAGGATCAGCGGCTGCCGCTTCATCTCCCCGCTCCTTGCAGCTGCGAATGAAAACCTCCACCAAGGTCTCCCCTATAGGCATGGCGAGGGGTTTTCGGTTTCCCCGCCACCTTTTGACCTTGCGCTGGTCGATATCCTCATGCAACTGGAAGACTTTTCGACCCCTGGCCACATTGCAGACATCCTGCACCGTTCGAAGGTTTTCGAAAGTCGCGGCATGCCCAAAGTCCTTTTCTAGGATAACGACGAGCTCTGTGACATCGAGCGAATCGAGCCCTAAGTCTTCATAGAGGTCCATTTCGGGCTGAATTTTCTCTATGGAAACATGGGACAGCCGCGCCAGCTCCCGCAATATTTGATCCATAATCTGCGTATAACTCCCTAAGGCTAAGTTGTAAAGATTTTATTTGAATTTTGCTGAGTTTTCTGCTATTATAAAGAGTAGGGAGATCCTATATGACGAGAAACATCCTTGAAAAATTTGATGAGCTCTTTGGCGATCTCGATAAGATGACACCTCAAAAAGTCGAAATGCTCGTCCATGAGACCCTAAAATTCTTTGAACATCTCAAAACGCAGCTCACCTCCGGCGATGAAAAAACGCGCAAAGAGGCGCTCGATACGGCCGTAGAGCTGCAAAAAAAGCTGGAAGCGTTCTCTAAAAAAGCATTAGAAAAATCGGGAATGACGCCCGAGCAGCTCCAAAAATTCATCACGTCCCCTTCGAATTTCTCTTCCGATGAATGGAATGCCTTCCAAAGCTCCCAAAAAGAGATCTCTGACTTTGAAAAAATGCATCCGGGAAAAAAAGACGAACGCCCCCCGCGTCCTCCCCGCATTAAACAACCCAAACCTACAAAGATTTAAATTCTATGGATAAGATACGCCCAGATTCTTCGATGCCCCCTGTTTCTCAACCAGGACCGTCGTCTTCTCCTCAGACGCGATGGTCTGCCGCAGGCGCACACTTGGGCGGACGGCTGGCTATCGATGCCAAAATGATATCTGAAACTATTTTCCCTACAGAGCAAACGCAAGAACAAAGATATGCTGAGACTTCCATCGAAATATTCTACTTATTAGCTCAATTGAAAGAACTGCTTAAAGACCCCGCAAAAAACAAAGCAAAGATTGACGAAATTTATAAAAAATTTGATGAGTTATCAAAAGGTCCTGATATTTTTGATAAGGACATTACTTTTTTTCATGAGGGCAAAGAACATAGCTTTAACATGAAAAATATCATCAATATTGTTTTTGCTAATAGAAATAATTGGATCGCAAATCCCGATCTCTTCAATGATGCTTGGTCAAAAGGAGCGCCCCCGCTCATGTTATGCGCCCTGGCGCTTGTCGAATATAAAGGCTCCGGCATGGATATGAGTCTTTCTAATACCGATCCTCATGCGACGGAAAAGTTTGTCCGCATGTGCCTGATCATGGCAGCGATCGATACCACGAAAGGCGGCTCAGGCACGGACAGCAGCTTTTGGGGCTGGGCGTCCAGCTTTGGCAATTTCGCCGATGTTTTCCCAGACATGCTCATGGTCTATCTCTATGACAAATATATCAAAAACGACACCCCTGAAGAATGGGCTAAATTCCAGAAAGAATTCAGTGATATCGTCAATATGCTCCCCAAGCCCGATGCGAGCACCCCTAGCTACGAAAAGGCCTATAAGGAGCTGCAAAATTGGATGAAAGATTCAGACTCTTGGGAGTCTTGGGATGATTTACCCGTAGGCTACCCGCGCGACTTTATTACAGGCGATGTTGGCTATCCTCTTTGGAACGAATGGCGCAGAAAATAAGCCGTTTATTCTAAGTCACTTACATAACCTTCTCATTTTTAGTCATTTACAATCTTATATCAAGTAAATTATTTCTTTGACATTATCAGACATTCTATGCTAAAATTAGTGTTGGGAAGGTAGAGCTTTATTAGAAATGCTCACAAAAAGGTGGAACAAACAATTATGAACGAAATTAAAAACTTAACGATAGAACAGCAACCGATCTTCAACTTAGCGGAAGACGCCAACGACGACATCGAACTTGGCTTGGCCCTTTTAGGTCTTTCGGCGGTTCAGCTTAGCCGCACAGCTAAGACGAGCCTGGGCGCTTCTGTCGATGAAGACGTATCCGTTAAAGGTAAAGATTGGGACTACACATGGAGCGACAATAAAGATTGGGGATACATGGGCGCTGCGGCCAGCGGTCCCCGTTTCGACCCTAATGATAAAGATTTCCCTTTCGATCCTGAGTTCGACCCGAACAACGTGAAGAAGATGATTTGGCAAATCCAGCAGATGATCGCTTGGATGAAAGCCAATAACATGAACCTGAACGCGGTTCCTAAGCTACTCGCCTTCTTCCAAAGTATGGGAGAGCAGTGGTCAAACATGTCTGTCGAAGATCGGGCAAAACTTTCAGCTACATTAGGCAGCCTCTTATCTGCCAATGGCCAAGACCTTTGTAAATTGCTTATCGATGCCATGGTCCAAGGAGCCTATTATAGAAACGGCGGCGGCGACAATGGCAGGGCGGAAGCTAGAAAAGTGGCCAAAGACTTGATGGACCTGTTTGCAGGCTATAGCTATATAGACAACCCATGGTTCCAAAAGTTTTTCGACTCGGCTAGATGGGCTTATGACCACATCGACTCGCTCATAGATAAAATGAGCTATGAAAGATGGACGATCGGTTATGAAGGCCGATGGGGAAGATTTTGGAACGATTCCAACGGCGATAACTGGATCAACCAGTTCTATCAGCAGCAAATTGCAGACATCATGAAACTGGGCAACCCGGAACTGATCGTGTTCATGCTCATGAACTTGATGCTCAACCGCGATGACGACGGCCAAACTGCCTTGGGCGGCCTGGGCTCCGTCAACGAGCGCCTGACTGTATACGTCGATAAGATCCGAAAACTTTCAGCCGATTTCCGATCAGGAAATTGGACTGAGTCAAAAGCTAAAGAATTCTGTGAAACTTTAGAAGATCTTGGATTCTTGATCGATAACAACCCGAACCTGGATGCGATCAAAGGCCAGATTAACGGTGCTATCGGGTTCTTCATGAACGCTGAGGTACCTGTTGGAGACGGAACGTTTACGACTGTTGGAGAACTGATGAAGAAAGGCGACTTCGGCAAAATCGCGAAATTCTTCAACGACCAGATGCCGAAACCTGACGTCCTCGATGGCCAGTGGGAGTTCTATAACGGCGCCAACCAGTCGCTTTCCGACATGGGTTCCGCGGTATCGGGCATCTCGCAGCTGACCGGACAAACGATGAACACGATGCAAGGTACGAACCAGCAGCGTGAAGCCTTTATCAGTGCGTACTTGAAAGGTCTGACGGACCTCATGAGCCGCATTAGCAGTAACTCAAGAGCAAGTAAAAACTAAACGAGGTAAAAATATGACTATCGAAATTAAAATTGATTCTTCCAGTCTCGCAGACGCCAAGGAACGCCTTTTTGGCGACCTGTCTAGCGGAACCGCCGGGGCTTCCGGAGGCCATGCGCTAGCAGCAGGATGCGCAATGCTCCTCATCGCTCTCTACGGTCTGCAGTCAGAGATTGCCCTGTCGAGCGCTAAAGCGGCTGAATATAAGTCGCAGCTGGCGGATGCTATTCAGAAAAAACTCGACGGTATCCTGGCGAAAACGAAACCTGAGAACAACCCTGCCTTGGCAGCGCTCGATAATAAAGACGCGAGCACGCAAGACAAGGAAAAGGCCCAAAGAGCGCTGGACGATTTGCAGCGCGAGTACAGCAACGAACAGAGCCGAGGCCAGAAAGAGCAAGAAAAGGTCAGCCTGAGCTCTAACGTCCTTCAGGGATATATGAGCCAGCAGTCCCAAGGTATGCAGGCCTTCATTAAATTAATTGAAGCGCTCAATCCGGGCTTCTTATCCAACCTATTGGCGAGAGGTTAATCACATGAGTATTAATGTAATTGAAAGAGATACACGCCCTAAGACAGAGCCCGCCCAATCAGAACAAAAATCTGTGGGGAACGGCGATGCCATGCAGCAGATGCTTGCCGCCACTTTAAAGGCGATGCATAGCTTGCTCAAACTCCAATCCAAGGAGATGCAGGGGCAATCGGCTATTTCAGAAATGTCGAGCAATGCGACCGATGCCATCCTCGCCGATTATAAAACGAAGATGGACGAGTACATGGAGACCAGAGATACCGAGCATTCAACCAATGAAGCTCTGAAATACCTGGGCTGGGCCCTCACGATAGCGAGCGTTGCGCTCGGATTTATTATCGGTGGACCTGGCGGTCTAGTCGTAGCGCTGACCCTGGCCGTCCTCCTCACGCCGGGATTGGCAAGCCCCTCGAAAAACGGGGATACGAGCCTCTTGGGCAGTCTGCTTGACAACGCTCTTGAAGGTATGGATGCCTCGCCGGCTACGAAAGGTTTAATTAAGCTGTCCGTGATCGCAGGGCTTTGCCTCTTTGCTGGCGGCGTGGGCGGAGCGGCCAACGCGGCTACGAAAACAGCTGGTTCGGCGTTTACAGCCGGCCGCTTCCTGGCTGTCGAAGCGGGCGCGCAAGGACTCGCGAGCCTTAACCCGACTTCTGACTTTGCCATGATAGGCGCCGATGAAAACGATCAGAACCGTAAACAGATCGCTCAGATTGCATCTTGGGTTGTCAACGGCATAGCGATGATCGCCACATTAGGCTTCGCCTGGAAATCAGGCGCCGCAGCTAAGCAGTCGTTCGAGATCTTCGGATCTTCGAATGCAGGAAGAGCTGTTACTTCGGCTGTGAACGGCTCGAACACCCTCTTAACAGCGGGCAAATCGGGAACAGAAATTTATGGCGGTACAGTCTCTCTTGATATCGCAGAGATTCAGAAAGGGCTCGCCTACATTGAGAGCACTTTGACAAAACAACAAGGTACGACCGACATGGGACAGGAAAGCATGGCGCGGCGTTCGAAAGAATATAAAGGCATGGTCGATGAGATCACGAGCCAGGCCAATGGCTATACCACTTGGAATGACGGACTGTATGCAGCGGCCCGTGCGATGGCAAATGCGATTTAACAAAAGTTACAAATAAGGAGAATATTTATATGGGAAATCTACAATTCATACCTAGTTCGACAGCGGTGAACTTTCGAGCTTATTGCGATGCGATGAACGCAGCGCTCAAGATGGGGCTCGTTGAGCTGGACCAGCTCTGCAAAGAAGGGGGCCTGAACGACCTCTATGCTATGCAGAACCAAATCATGGCGGACGCCGTCCTCAAGTCGGGCGAAGAACAAGCCAGTGCTAAAAGGTTGGAAGGGATCGGCCAAATGGTCAGCGCTGGATTGTCTGTTGCAACGACTGCGGGCTTCGAAGCGCGCGCGCGAGGATTAGAATCACAAAAGGGAACATCGATAGTAAAAACTGGTATTAAGGAAGTGCCCAAAGACGCAGTAGATGCTAACGGTGTCACAGTAGCCAACAACAATAATGCTGGAAAAGCTGAACCGGCTCTTCCCATCGATAACGTTGCAAAGACAAAAGCAGAGAAAAAGGCCAAGAACAAAGCTAAAGAAGAAGAAGAAGAAACTGTGAAAAAGGCCGATAAAGAAAAGGACAGCTTCTATGCGCAAGCTACTCAAGCTCGTCAGATGGGACATACCCTTTCCCAAGCCGTGTCGGGCCTCTCATCAGGAACTTTCGGCATTGCAGCTGCTGGCCACCAGTTAGCCGCAGCCCATGCGGACGAACTGCGCACTCTCGCCGACGGGGGTGTGAACCAAGCGAACCGAGCAATTCAGTTGCTCTCTACGCTTCTCCAGCTCATTAAAGAGCAAAAGGACCTTGCGATCCAAACGCAGTCAGCGATTGCGCAAGCCACACACGCGTAAGCATTCCTCCTCCACCACCTACCCGTGGGGAAAGGGAGCCGTAAGGCTCCCTTTCTTTTTATCTAAAGATAGAGAGATTTTTAACGCAAAGGCGCTAAGAGTCTTTTGCGCCTTTGCGCTAAAAACCTCTTTCTCCGATTTACAACGCACGCTTTTGCCCAGTTTTTTGCTCATCTTTTGGCCAGTTTGGCAGATTTTTTTTTGTCTCGGAGCGCTCGCTTAAAATTCTAATCGACTCATTTCGTTGGGGTTGAAATCGAATTCACTTTTTTGGTAGACTTCGCGCTTTACCTACTATATATGGTGTGTAAATAGGCAAAACCCTACCAGATGTAGTAGAGTACTCCCTATAATAATAGACCAACCTAAGGAAGATTTATGGCTAAGCGCATCGCCTCCTCCCCTACCGACTTCGTTGAAATGCTCAAAGAAAAAGCACCGCCTGTTGATGAAAAAGCAAAAGCGCTCAGCCGCTTTACCGTCGTCAAACGCAATGGCGCCATCGTCCCGTTCCGCCGCGAGCGGATCGCCCGGGCGATCAACCTCGCCTTTCATGACACCAAAAAAGTGAAGCTCGAAGAATCTCTTCCGGAGAAATGGCAATCTGAAGTTGAACGGGTGACCGATCAAGTGATCGATCTTCTCATTTCTCAATTTCAAAAAGGCGCTAGTCTTACTGTAGAGGGGATCCAAGACGCTGTAGAAGTCACGCTCATGAAACTGGGCCATCACGATGTCGCACGCGACTACATCATCTACCGCGACCAACATAAACATCTGCGCGAAGACTCTCCCCAAAATCTTAAAGTGCACCGCCACGATGGATCGCTGGTCCGCTTCAATCCTATGAAAATTGCCGCCTCCATTGAAGAGGCGTTCCGCCGCGCCCAAGGAATTGTGGGGCAAACTCCCTCCGACATGGTCGATGCCGTCAACCTTCTTACCGAAAAAGTCGTTGAGCGCGCGGTAGCCATGACCAAAGCAGGACAGCCTCTCTATGTGCATATGATCCAAGATGAGATCGAACACCTTCTAATGAAGGAAGGGTTCTTTACGGTCGCTAAAGATTACATTCTCTACCGCGCTTCGATCGGCGAGCAGACGGTTCCAGCTGCGCCAGAAAAAGAGGGGCAGACCAAACGGGAATTCCACATCACAATGGCCGATGGATCTAAGCGCCTGCTCACGGAAGCGCAGCTGAAGAGCCGTATCACGTATGCCTGCCGCGGGCTTAAGGAAGTCTCCGCAGAAGAACTCCTGGAGACGACGATCACCAACTTCTACGAAGGGATCAAAGAGAGCGAAATCGACCAGGCCACCATTATGGCGGCGCGCGCTAAAATTGAAATTGAACCGGCCTATTCTAAGGTCGCCTCCCGCCTCCTCTGCGATGTCCTCTATCGCGAGGCGATGGAAGTCAGCGCGCTGGAGCCCTCCCTCGAGTCGTCGCACCGCGCCTACTTCAAGAAATATATCAAGAAAGGGATCTCCCTGCAGCGCCTCACTCCCTCTCTCCTCGAGTTTGACCTCGACAAACTGAGTAAAGCGCTCGATATGAAGCGCGACGACCTCTTTGGATATCTCGGCACGCAAACTCTTTACGACCGCTATTTCATCCATGACAATGAGCGCCGCATGGAAACTCCCCAGATTTTCTGGATGCGCGTCGCGATGGGCCTTTCCCTGAGCGAAGGCGAGCAAAAAAATGAGCGCGCCATCGAATTTTACAACGTACTTTCCTCCTTCTACTTCACGTCCGCCACGCCGACGCTGTTCAACTCGGGCACGATGCACTCGCAGCTGAGTTCGTGCTACCTCTCGACTGTCATGGATGACCTGGGCCACATCTTTAAAGTCGTCTCCGACGATGCGCAGCTCTCCAAATGGGCAGGCGGCATCGGCAATGACTGGTCCAATGTCCGTGCAACAGGCTCCGTCATCAAAGGAACTAACGGCACGCAGCCAAGGCGTGATCCCTTTCCTCAAAGTCGCCAACGATACAGCTGTAGCGGTGAACCAATGTTTTGCTCCCGACACAATGATCTATACTTCGGAAGGAGTGAAGCCGATATCTGAGGTCGAAGCCGGACGATTTAGTGCTCGGCGTCAGCGGAACGTACAGAGAAGTACTCGAAAAATTTGCGTACAATCAAAAAGATCCGATGGTCGCCGTCGACGATGAAACATGCGCTCGAGCCTATCTCGGTGACTGCCGGCCATCCTTTCTATGCCATCCGCGGCGTGCCTATGGAGCAAGCCAACGCATCGCACAATGCAATGGATTAAAAAAGGTAAAGTTCAAGTTGAGTGGGTCGATGCAGGCAAGCTCCAAAAAGGCGACTACATTGCCCAAGTGATCCCCACCGAAATCGTCGTCCACCGAAGGCATCGGCGAAGAAGATGCGCGCCTCTATGGCATTCTTCTTGGCGACGGCCACCTCTCCAAAGATGGCCAGCAATGGGGCGTTTCAGGCAATCCGCAAGTCGATGCTCACCTTGAATTTGTCCGCAATTATCTTCAGAGCCGCGGCATCCATTTCTGGGAAACAGGACGAGGCGAAAACTATGCCCAAATTCATTGGGCTGCAGGACGCGGCGCCGTACGCGATGCGACAACAGGCCGCATCGTTGGCAGCGGAGAGCCCACACTCCCCTTTGAGCTATGACGATATCTATGATGCTCAAAGACAAAAACACATCGCTCCTGCGATTGTCCCATCTCCCCCGTCCGCAGACGCTGGCGCTCCTCCAAGGACTTTTAGAGACAGACGGCAATGTCTCCCGCGGAAAAGAGCTCACCTTCACCAACACCTCTCAACCTCTCGTTGAAGGACTCCGTTATCAGTGCCTGCGTCTCGGCATTCCTACTTCAGGACAATTCCGCGTGCGTCAAAACGACCATGTTGGAAAACGATCTGATGGTTCGACTAGCCCAGTTTAAAGGAGAGACTACCTGCTATGACGTCCGAATCCCCGCCACTAAAGAGCTCGCAGACAAAGTCGGCTGCGCAAGCGGTGACCAAACAAAATTGGCTAACATGTGGACAATTCCTCTTCACCCGCGTCAAAAAATGCGATCTCCATCCGCGTAACTCCCTTTGTCTGCGATCTTGTTGTCGAAGACGATGAGTCGTACATGACGACCGCCGGCCTTGCCCATAACGGCGGCAAGCGCAAAGGGGCGATGTGCGCCTATCTTGAGACATGGCACCTCGATATCGAAGACTTCCTCGAGCTGCGAAAAAATACCGGCGATGACCGACGCCGCACCCACGACATGAACACCGCCAACTGGAT
Source organism: uncultured Verrucomicrobiae bacterium (assembly GCA_963813135.1). Lineage (GTDB taxonomy): Bacteria > Chlamydiota > Chlamydiia > Chlamydiales > Rhabdochlamydiaceae > SZAS-15. The sequence continues at coordinate 67,974 of CAWEXY010000022.1, forward strand.
CCCCGACCTCTTCATGAAGCGGGTCAGAGAAAACGGCATGTGGACCCTCTTTAGCCCCAAGCGATGTCCCCGATCTGCACGATCTCTATGGAGCAGCGTTTGAAAAGCGGTACACCGAATATGAGAAGATGGCAGAAGACGGGAAAACTCAAGCTCTTCAAAAAAATCGAAGCGGTCCAGCTGTGGCGCAAGATGCTCAGCATGCTCTTTGAAACAGGCCATCCTTGGATCACGTTCAAAGATCCTTCCAACATCCGTTCTCCCCAAGACCATGTCGGCGTTGTCCACAGCTCGAACCTCTGCACCGAGATCCTCCTCAACACCTCCGATGAAGAGACTGCCGTCTGCAACCTCGGTTCGATCAACTTGGCCGAGCACATGCACTGAAAAAGGGCTCGATGAGAAAAAACTCGCCAGCACCATCCGCACCGCGATCCGGATGCTCGACAACGTGATCGACATCAACTTCTATCCCACCGTCGAAGCAAAAACTCCAACCTGCGCCACCGCCCGATCGGCATGGGCCTGATGGGATTCCAAGATGCGCTCTATATCCAAAATATCAGCTATGCCAGCCATGAAGCCGTAGAGTTCGCCGATAAGTCAGCATGGAGATGATCTCTTACTATGCGATTTTCGCCTCCACCGAACTTGCCAAAGAGCGCGGCACCTATGCTACCTATAAAGGCTCAAAATGGGACCGAGGACTTCTTCCAATCGATACGATCGATCTCCTCGAAAAAGAACGAGGCGGCTACTTCGAAATCGACCGCAGACTGCCGCATGAACTGGACTCCTGTCCGAGATGCGATCAAAAAACACGGCATGCGCAACAGCAATACCATGGCGATCGCTCCGACGGCGACCATCTCCAATATCACCGGCATCACCCAATCGATCGAACCGATGTACAAACATCTGTTTGTCAAATCGAACCTCTCAGGCGAGTTTACCATCCCCAATCTCTACCTTGTCGAAAAGCTAAAAAGCTGAGGTCTTTGGGATCAAGAGATGATCGACGATCTCAAATATTTCGATGGATCGATCGCGGAAATTGAGAGAATCCCCGACGAGGTCAAACAGCTCTATCCTCACCGCCTTTGAGATCGATCCTGAATGGATCATCGAATGCGCAAGCCGCCGCCAAAAATGGATCGACATGGGCCAATCGCTCAACCTCTATCTCGCTGAACCCAGCGGCAAAAAACTCCACCAGATGTATATGCTCGCTTGGGAAAAAGGGCTTAAGACCAACTATTATCTCCGATCCTTGGCAGCGACACAGATTGAAAAATCGACTGTCGACATCAATAAGCGCGGACTGCAGCCCCGCTGGATGAAGAACAAATCGGCCTCGAGCAATATCTCAAGTCGACCGGGAAGAAGCAGCCCTAAAGCCATGCAGCAATCGGCGAGAAGCATGCGAAAGCTGCCAATAAAAACGAGAAAAAGAGAGCGACCAATGACAAAACGAAAGGAACGAGAAACGGGTCAATGTCGCCGAAAAAAGACTGATCAACTGCAACGCCGTTGACGTCAACCAACTCATGCCCCTCAAATACAAATGGGCCTGGGAACATTACCTCAACGGCTGCGCAAACCACTGGATGCCCACCGAAGTCCCGATGGGAAAAGATATCGAGACTTGGAAATCCGAAACGCTTTAAGCGAGGATGAAAGACGGGTGATCATGCGCAACCTCGGTTTCTTCAGCACCGCTGAAAGCCTAGTGGGCAACAACATCGTCCTCGCGATCTTCCGCCACGTCACCAACCCGGAAGCGCGCCAGTATCTGCTCCGCCAATCGTTCGAAGAAGCGATCCATACCCACACGTTCCTCTACATCGTCGAATCGCTCGACGCTCGACCAAGGCGAAGTCTTCAACATGTACAATGAAATCAATCGATCCATGACAAAGATAAGTTCGAGATGAAGCTCACGGAAGATATCATGCGTCCCGATTTCACGACCAACAACTCCCGAAGGAGCGCAGAAGTTCCTCGAGAACCTGATCGGCTACTACATCATCATGGAAGGGATCTTCTTCTATAGCGGCTTTGTGATGATCCTCTCTTTCCACCGGCAAAACAAAATGATAGGGATCGGCGAGCAGTTCCAATACATCCTGCGGGATGAAACCGTCCACCTCAACTTCGGCATCGACCTGATCAACGGCATCAAAGAAGAAAATCCCGATCTCTGGACTCCTGAATTCCAAGCCACATCGTCGACAAGATCAAACAAGCCGTCGAACTGGAGATCAAATATGCAGAAGATTGCCTCCCCGCGGCATCCTCGGCCTGACAGCTCCGATGTTCCGCGAATACGTCCAATACATTGCAGACCGCCGCTTCGAGCGCATCGGCCTCAAGGCGATCTACCACTCGAAAAACCCATTCCCCTGGATGAGCGAGACGATCGATCTCGGCAAAGAGAAGAACTTCTTTGAAACTAGAGTCACCGAATATCAATCAGCCTCGAATCTAACCTGGACCTGACGCTAAACTCTCCTGGAAAAGGAAATCCGCGCGCCCAAATAATCCTGGCCGACGACATGAAGGCGAGGGCTGCGTGCTTCTACGCGACGCCCTGCGGCCGGGGGCTGTTCGATCCGCGCCAATTACCAGTCGACGACCGTTCACCTGCCGCCGGCCCTTGCGACAGGGAATCTGGATATCCTCCCCAATGCCATGGCCAGGGAGGTGATCCTCAAAGCCGACGGGGTCGGCCGATTCCGTGGTCTACATCGACAAGGCCACGGGGCGGGATTCGCCGGGCGCGAGGCCGCGTCATCGTGCTCGCCGCGGGGGCCTGTGAGACGGTCCGCATCCTCCTCAACTCCAAGTCTCCCCGCTTTCCCCAGGGCCTTGCGAATTCCACGGGCAGGGTGGGGCGCTACATCATGGACACGGTGGGCGCGGGGGTCGGCCGCCAGATCCCGCTGCTGGAGAGCCTGCCACGGATGAACGAGGACGGGGCGGGCGGCGCCCACCTCTATGCCCCCTGGTGGCTCTACAAGGAACAGGCCGCCGGCAAACTCGACTTTCCGAGGGGCTACCACATTGAGTTCGGCGCCGACCGCGGGCCACCGGAAGCCTGGGGAATGGGGGAACTGGCCGCCCTGACGGGAGGGGCCTACGGGCGCAGGCTCAAGGAGGAGGCCCGCCGGTATTACGGCTCGTTCATGTATTTCTCGGGGAGGGGCGAGATGATTCCCAATGAGCAGTCGTTCTGCGAAATCGACCCTTCGGTCAGGGACCGCTGGGGAATCCCCGTTCTTCGATTCCACTAGCAATGGTCGGACCATGAGCTGCGGCAGGCCCGGCACATGCAGGATACCTTCTCCGGCCTGATCGAGACCATGGGAGGCAGGGTCATCGACAGGGCCAACCGCCGCGGCCGCCACGGCCGCTACGTGGGCACTTGAAAGGGCTGGCTTACGTTCGGGAGTCGCTGAACTCAACGAAATGGTGCGTGAGATCAGGCAGCGCGTGGTAGAACTTGAAGCGGAAAGAAAGAACGACGGGCTTTAAGAGCCCGAGAGGTAAGGGTTAGCCAGAGGCATTTCCCGAGGCGTGCCTTGAGGCGCGCTCCAAGATGCCATTGGCCTGCGACACCATAGCGCGTATGCGTTCGAGATGTGCGCAGATTTTTTCGTCCGCAGAGGTGAGAGTCGAGATAATAGCGAGCGAATCGATAACGCCGAGCGGTTGGCGGAGTTCGTGAATAATTTCTTCCGATAGCACAGGGTTAGCACCTGCCAGTTGTGCGAGTGATGATTTCGCGGTGGGCAAGGGGAGCGTCTTGCGTTGCGAGATTGAACGGTGAAGCCACTTTGATCATGCAACGTTCAATGTTTCTTTTCTTAAGGGAGCGCATCGGAACACTGAAGTAATGTTTTCCGACCGTTTGATTGTGCCTTTGTTTCGCGGCGGAGTCAATAGCAACCGTTGCCAATTGCCGCATCTTTTTCGGAACCGATTGTTCAGCGTCCTGGTACGGCTGGTGTGGTATTCTCATGACGTAACAACAAAAGCGCTGGGCCTGTGGCGCAGTTGGGAGCGCGCTTCCATGGCATGGAAGAGGTCATCGGTTCGAACCCGATCAGGTCCACCAAATCCCCTCCTTTTTTTGTGAGCCAAATTCGCAGGAGCTTTTTCCGTCGTTGCTGTTGAGAGGGATTGTTCTTGCTCGGAATTGTTTCTCTAAAATTTTCGTCCTAAAAATTTGCCGCGTTCTAAGAATGAATTCGCGCACGAAGTATCGAAAGAATAACGCGGCGCGGAAGGTGCCGGTCACCCCTACCCACATTCCTGACGCGTGGGTTTTGGTCGTCCGAGCAGGAACAGCGGCCAGGTAAGCGATGTGGGTGAATAGTCCCATGAGCGACGAGCGACGAACTTGGCGGCCAAAAGCCCGCGTCAGGAGGCGGTCTGTCTCGCGCGGCTGGCCCTTGTCGGAATATGTGTACAGGCGGC
>CAWEXY010000023.1:0-7126 GCA_963813135.1 uncultured Verrucomicrobiae bacterium
AGCGAAGACCTCGGCATTAAGCTCGAGAGCGTCACGATCGAGATGCTCGGCCGTGCGAAAGCCATCGTTAAGAAAGACGATACAACCCTCATTGGCGGCAAAAATAAAGCCGCTATTCAAGAGCGTATCGCCCTCATCCGCCGTGAAATCGAAAACTGCACGTCTGATTACGATCGCGAACAGCTCCAAAAACGCCTCGCTCGTCTGACTGGCGGCGTAGGAATCATCAACGTCGGCGCTGCGACAGAGATCGAGATGAAAGAGAAAAAAGACCGCGTTGACGATGCTGTCCATGCAACGAAAGCCGCTGTCGAAGAAGGGATCGTTCCAGGAGGCGGCGTAGCCTTCCTCCGATGCATCCCCACACTCGAGAAGCTTGCTCAAGGCATGACAGGCGATGAAAAAATCGGCGTCGAGATCATTCTCAAAGCGATCCTCTGGCCCCTGCGCCAAATCGCAGAGAATGCCGGCAAGGAAGGATCGATCATTGTACAAAAAGTGGCCTCAATGGGCACAGCTGAAGGATGGGACGCGCAAAACGACACCTTCGGCAATATGTACAAGATGGGCGTCGTCGACCCGACGAAGGTCGTCCGCCTCACGATCGAGCTTTCTGCATCGATTGCAGCCCTTCTCCTCACGACCGAAGCGATCATCACCGACGAAGAAGAAGAGAAGCCCGCAGCTGCCCCCGCTATGCATGGCGGCGACTATTAATCGATAGTCCCCCATGTGTTCGCACAAAGGCACCTCATTCGAGGTGCCTTTTTCATTTATAGCCGGACTCGTTCCGAATCCAACTCAGTGACGTTAGTTTTAGATTGCCATAGACATATCGGAGCCCTTAAACGCTTACTGGGTACGACCCAACTTGCAATTTTAGCGCGCCTAAAGGCGCGCTGCAGAGAAAAGGCCTCCGCTTCGCTCCGGCCCCAAGGATCAAGGAGAAACCAAAGCCCTTCTTCCAAGAGCCAATGGACCAAGTTCCAATGACCTAGGTTTGGAACTTCCGCAAACCCACGACACCGTTGAACTCAATGCCGCCGTCGTAGCGGCTGACGCAGAGGCCCGCGGCCGAAAAGCCCCCAACAACCAATTGCCAGTCTTTGTCATACTTTTCTTGACAACGGGTATAAGTATAGGGCTTATCGCTACATAGGCGATTTCCACTCCTCACATGCTCCATTAAGATGCTTGCTGTTGCTTCTAAAACCTTGGGGACTTGGTATGACCGTGCTTTTCCTACTAGCTCTTGTTGCTTTGCATAGCTTTGAGCTCGACTTCCCGGAATCACATCTTTCGTCATCAGCACCCAATGCGATGCTTCACCAGGGGTGTCGGGCTTATATTCGCCTGGATAAAAAAACCGATATTGCGTCTTATTCCCTTGTTTCGGATTTTGTATGAGCTCGCCTAAGCTTTTCAGTGATAAGGGCTTTCCATTCACCGTTTGAGGGATAAGCACGAGAATATGCGTTTCTTCAACTTTTTTATCCGGCCAGAATGGGCAGGGACTTCGTAAAATCGCTTGTATGTCTATGGGTAGAGGCGGCTCAATGCCCACATCTCCAAAATATTTGGCCCATTCGGCTTTACTAAAAGCAATGGAAGGAAGAGCTGTTTGAGATGGAGATGGTGCTTTTACGGGAATTGCCGCAGGGGTGGGGGGAAGCGTTCCTTGGATCAATTCGATAAGGTCTTTGGCTACTGCTTGTCGATCTTGATCTGTTAGAGAAGATGCACTATTGAGTTTTCTGATTTGTTTTTCAAGGCCGGTGCGGAGTAGTTCCATGTTCTGCACTTCTTCGTTCTCTAAAACGCTGTAAATATGGTCGAGAAGGGCATCTACTGAAAGATTAAGATCGGAAGAAGCGGGGTTTGGGGAAAGTACGGTTTGTGGAATAGGCGATGGGAACGAAAGAGTTAAATCATTGGAGGGATAAGAAACATTAGAGGTTGTTTGGGGAGCAAATGAAGGAAGAAGATACGTGTTGGGAACATAAGAATGACCAATCTCGACAGTGGCAGGAAGTTGATCAGGATCCGTGGTAAGTCGAACAAGATCTTCGGCTAGATTTTGGGCTTTGGGACGCTGTGTAGGAGCTTTCCAACATTGTAAAATGAGATTCGCATAAGTTTTGGGTGTCTCGGACGGAATGGTTTCTGAGACGTTTTGCATTTTCCAAATGAAAATAATCTTTTCATTGGCAGCATGGCTGTAGGGAATTTTCCTTGTAGCAATCTCCCATAAAACCACTCCCATACTATAGATATCGGTCATGGTGCTGGCTGGGGCGTTGTCGCTCAATTGTTCAGGAGCCATCCATCGCGGAGACCCTGCTTGGCTAGTGAGATGGGTAGTTGTTTTATCACGCACTTTGGCAAGGCCAAAGTCGGTAATCTTGGCTCTGCCATATTCGGCGATCAGGATATTTAGGCTTTTGAGGTCGCAATGAACAATATTGCGTCCGTGAAGATACGCGAGGCCTTTGCCGATATCAGCTGCGATGCTATAGCGGCGAGGCCAAGGAAGATCGTTTTTTTCTAGAAACTTATCGAGCGAGCCTTTTTCGAGATATTCCATGATGAGAGCAAGTTTACCTTCTTCCATGCAGATGCCGAATAGCCGGACAATGTTCGGATGGTTGCACTGGGCCATGACTTTAGCTTCGCTTTTAAATGTGTTTAGAAATTGGTCGTCGATAGCTTGGACGAGGAGTTCTTTTACAGCGATAGGAGTGGCATGCCAATTCCCCAGATAGACTTGACCAAAGCCTCCTTTTCCGAGGACTTTTCCTCTACTGAAATCCTTTGAAGGGATGGTCTCAAGTTGGACAGTGATACCGGGAACGGCCATAAAAACTCCCAAGGTTGATGCTGAAGAAAAAATCTAAAAGAGAAGCTTATAAATGCTAAACATTTAATACAATCTGTATCGGCTTAAGGAAGATACGCGCCAAATCAGAGAAAAGAAGGGAGCTAAGGAAATTTCTTTTTCTTAAAGATGGTTCTGCGAGCCGACGCTGCATAGCAGCGCGAGTGAGCAGCCGGCGGCCGCTACGGCACAGCAAAATCGAAGCGTAGCGCTCCGAGCAACCCGAGGCAGTACTCTGTACGCCGAGGGGTTGAGAGGATCGACTTGGCAAAGCCGTAGTCGGCTCAAGGAGGGCAGCGGGGAACACGGACACGTTAGTGCCGTGGGCCCGACATGTTATAGTTTAGCCCAAAATAAATTCATTCGGGCTCGATAGAGCCCGACTATTCCACCTCTCCTCTCCTCACTCCCCTTGCGTGTAAAGTTTATTTTTGATACATAGAGAATATGAAGACATTTGTGCGGAGCGCACTGGGCCTTGTCGTCCTCGTTTTGATTGGGGCGCTGATCTTGCTGTTTATTGGATGGTCGCGCGTGCCCGACATCGTCGCAAACAGTCTTTCCAAAAAACTCAAAGTCATCGTCGAAATCGGCGATATCGATCTATCTCTTAAAAGCATCGATGTAGAAAAATTCGAAATCGGCAATCCCCGCGGCTACTCTCTGCCTCGAGCATTCGCTGCCGACCGCATCGTGATCAATGCTCCCCTCACACGCTACCTTAACAATGCCATCGTGATCGATGAGATCGACGTCGATAACGTCTACTTAGGCCTCGAGTTCAACTCCCCTTCCGGCACGGAGGGCAATTGGACGACGATCATGCATAATGCCGAAACAGCCAAAGAAAGCAGCGGCAAAAGCAAAAAAACCGTCCTCATCCACCGCTTGGTCCTCAATAACATCCAGACAGATCTCCTATACCGCGACCGCGGAGGAAAAGTAAAGCGCCTGCCTGTGATCAAACGCATGGAGCTCAATGAAATCAGCAGCGAAGGCGGCAGCCTTACCGACCAGCTCATGAATAGCGCTCTGGGCGAAATGCTCAAAGAAGTTTTCATCAAACAAAATCTTAAAGATATCCTCGATAAAGTCCTCTCGCCTGGCCAAGGGGGCAGCCCTGTCGAGCAAGCGATCAAACAATTCCGGGGATTTCTCAATACGATTCCCGAGTTGACAACTTCTGAATAAAGCAGTAACTTTTCCCTCTTATGACCATCCATGCCTATGCGGCTTTTGGACCCAAAGAGCCTTTAAAGCCCTTCGAATACCCCCTTCCGCATTTAAACGCCCATGACATTGAAATTGCCATTTCTCACTGCGGGGTATGCTACAGCGACCTCCACCTCATCGACGATGATTGGGGGATCTCCAACTACCCCCTCGTCCCCGGTCATGAAATCATCGGAACCATTACCCGCAAAGGCCCCGACGTCAAAAACTTGAACGCCGGCCAACGCGTCGGGCTGGGATGGCAAAGCGATGCTTGCGCTTGCTGCGAGTGGTGTTTGCGCGGGGAAGAGACCCTCTGCTCTTCGAAGGTACGAACTTGCGTCGATCGTTATGGGGGATTTGCTGATAAAGTTGTAACGCCCAGCCGATTTGTGCAGGCCATCCCCGAGGCCATCCCTTCGGCGGAGGCCGCCCCCCTTCTTTGCGGCGGCATTACCGTCTATACGCCTTTCAAGCTCTATGGCATCCAAGCCCCGATGTCTGTCGCTATCATCGGAATAGGCGGCCTAGGCCACCTCGCTTTGCAGTTCGCCAAGGCCTTTGGCTGCGAGGTTACAGCGATTTCCAGCTCCAAGGATAAAGAAGTGGAGGCAAGGCGGCTCGGGGCCCACCATTTTCTGTCCCATGAAGACTTACATAACAATAAGGCTAGATTTGACTTCATCCTCTCCTCCGTTCATGCCGATCTCAATTGGAACTTAGTTCTCTCCACCCTTAGGCCAAAGGGACGCCTCTGTTTCGTCGGCCTTCCCAAAAGCGACCTCCAATTCGCGGCGCGCTTTCTTGTCTCGGGGAACCGCTCTGTTTGCGGCAGCGGGACCGGCAGCCGCGCCCTCCTCCAAGAAATGTTAGCCTTTGCCGCGCGCCACCGCGTCAAAGCACAAGTCGAAGCTTTCCCTATGAAAGAAGTGAATAAGGCCATCGAACGCCTGCGTTCTAATAAGGCCCGTTACCGCATCATCTTGACAAATTAATATTTTATATCTAAGCTGACCATAGGGGTGCATATGGGAGCCGACAAGCTCAAACTCACCGATAAGCAATGGAAATCCCGTCTCTCGCCGGAGGCGTATAAAGTTCTGCGCGAAAAAGGAACGGAGAAGGCCTTTTCTGGCGAAACGTGGAATTCGAAGGAAAAGGGCACCTACTGCTGTGCTGGATGCGGCACGCCTCTATTTAGCTCAGAGACCAAGTACGTCACTAAGACGGGCTGGCCCAGCTTTTACGACCCTATCAGCATCGATAACATTATTCTGCGGGATGATGTCGGTTTCTTCACCAAACGGACAGAAGTCCTTTGTGCTAAATGCGAAGGGCATCTCGGCCACGTATTCAATGATGGACCGCAACCGACCGGCAAGCGGTATTGCCTCAATTCAGTCGCTTTGAAGTTCATTCCTGAAAAAGAATAAGAGAGCTTTAAAATCTCTCTTTTAACGGAAGTCGTTGACGTTGTAGGATTTACCTTTGGGAGCCTCTTTGTAGCAAGAAAACTGGATGCGATATCCCTGCGTCATTGAGGTAGGAGGCGGATTTCCTGGCTCGATGGGCTCTCGGCCAAAATTGTCGCTCTGGATCATCTCATAATAGAGATTTCGGGGCGCCGTTTGACTGGAAGGCTGTTTCTCAGACCTTGCCATGGCCACTTGGTCTTCCGCATCCACGGTAAAATAGCTAAACCCATTATCCTCAGCAACTTGAGCAGCCCTTTTCATAGCGTATTCTTTGGCTTCCCTGCGGCTGATGCCATCTTCGGCCACTACGACCGCATAGCGGTTGCCTTCGATCTGATATTCGACGGTCTGGTCGGATAGGTCAGCTGCTAATGTACTTGAATGAGAGCCACATGACACAACAAATAGAGCCGCCAGCAAGATTAACTGTTTTTTCATAATCCACCCCTATTCGTGATAATTGCATGTTTTTTATAAAAAATCAAATTATTTATTGCGTAGTAACAAATAAATGATTATAATTAAAACATAAGAAGGATACAAAATGTCAATTTCAGCAAACCCAGCGCCCGCGAGTTTTTGGACAACGATCTTATCGTACTTTGCCCAGCTCGCTACGTTCTATCGATAAACCGCAGACTTCTTTCAGATATCTATTCCGATTTGCATCTAAAGCCTTATTTCGTTTTTCGACAATAAAAAGAGAATCCTTCACATCAAAGAAAGGGTCATAAAAGGCTAATCCAATTTGCTGAAGTTTGAGTCACGAACTGAAAAATGAAATAAGCAAGAGAAGTACCCGTTGCGACCATTTGGTAATGCAGGTTCAAACGAATCGAGGAAGACGTTTCTTTCATAGAAGGATTCCATGCTTTTAGGATCTTCTTTCCAATGAGAATAAAGATTGCCGCGCAAATTTTGATGACAAGAAGCGCAACGTTGGCGGCCGCATCGAAAATAGCCGCAAAAGGCTTGCCGATGAAATTGAATACATAGGCTCTGACATATTTCTTCTCCATCCATGCTTTTGAGCACCACAAATGCAAACGAAGCGTGGCGCTGGCGTTGATCCGCATCAAGGAGCTATTTTCAATTCCCTGATCTTCGACGCCGACATTGAATCGAAAATCCTCATTCGGCGTTGCAGGTGTTGATCCTATGTAATAATACGTATGAAATAGAGGGGAAAAAGCGCTGAATTTGTCAGCTGGCACGTCCGGTAAGCTCCTATTTTCAGGAGCCGAAAAAGAAACTGGCAGGTTTAACGGGCTGGCTTCTAAATTGCGAAGGAGCATATCAGGAAAAATGCAGCAACGCATTATCTCGTGCAATTTCTGAGTCGATGTGAACATTATTCGATCAGTCTTCATACAACTTGTGCTATTCGAATCGAAATGGATAGGGCCTGATTCTAAAAGGAGAGGCGAAATGGCGTGTCGATCCTTGCCAGTCAAGAACTGAGCAAACTCTGCTGCGGGCATCGGTTGATATGTTGCTGTGGCAATCGTTGTCATTGTGGAAACACCTTGGCTAAAAATTCAGGCAGGTGATATCAGATTCAGGC
>CAWEXY010000024.1:0-10157 GCA_963813135.1 uncultured Verrucomicrobiae bacterium
CAGGAGGGCGGCATGGCGAGATCGTTGCAGAAGTTGGCGAGGCCCATCAGGAACATGGCCCAGAGGGCTTCTTTCATCTGAATCGAGAGGAGCAGAGCAGCCCGGCTCAGAAAACCGGCGCTCGCCAGGATGCGCCGGCTCTGGCGCACGCTGCCCAGCTTATAACACAGCGGGCGCGACCCAGCCGCAAAACATTGAACCCAGGCCGCCCAGAAACAGCGCAGGATGGCTAGCGTGGTGCTCTGGCCGGCCGGCAGTTTCCCAGTAATTTTCAGGTAGGAAGGCATCCAGGTGATGTAGAAATACCAGGGGAAAAGACGCAGAAAATACTGCAGCCACAACAGCCATACCAGCGCGAGGCCAGCAGTTTTGCCCAGGGCACATTGCCGTGCCGGCCACGTTGCGCCCGGTGTCTCCGATGATGGCGGCCTCGGCCGCGTTGACCTTGGGATGTGTAGGGTCGTCGGGACCACAGCGAAAATCAGGCCCAGATAATTCCGATGGCTCCGTGTATCCGAATGCGCCGCGCCAGCTCATGATCAGGAACACCCAGAAGACGAGTTTCGGAGTGAAGGCTCCAGCCCAGCGCGCGGCGGTCCACATGATGGCTTGCGCCCGCAGGCGTTCCCGCTGGGGCAGCCAGGTGGTGAAGACCTTGGTCAGGTTGGGAAAGCCGCCCGCCTCGCCCGCGCCAACAGAAACCGGACCGCCCATAGCGAAGTGAAGTTCCACATCATGCCCGTCAGCAGCCGTGAACGCGGACGACCACAGCACGATGCGGATCAGAACTTTGCGCGAGCCGATCAGATCGCCCAGCCAGCCTGTCGGGATTTCAAACAGGGCGTAGGATAAGGCGAAGGCTCCGAAGATGTGGCCCATCTGTTCGTCCGACAGATGCAGATCGGCCTGCATGCGGGGGCGGCCTGCGCGATAGCGACGCGGCTATAGGAGAGAACCGCCAGGCTGACGGCGAAAACGATCACCCAATGACGCGCATGCGTCGGGTGTTGCGAGGCGGATAGGAGTCATGAAAAAAGGTGGGTTCCTCACTAAAAGACCCCCATCATATATCCAGGTTTGGTTGCGCTTTCGCCGAGCTTTAGGTGGCAGGCGAAAGCCCTGGCGAAAGCGCCTGCCCCACAGATGAAAAGAGTTAGCTGGCGAAAGCGCCTGCTCCAGCTTTTCAGCTTCCCAGGATTTCGAGATATCTCGCGACGGTTCGATGCCGCGATAGAAATTCGCCAGCGATAACTTTTCGTTGGGAGCATGCAGGTTGTCGTCGGGCAAGCCGAAACCCATCATCACGCTTGGAATTCCAAGGTGGCATCGAACAAGCCGACAATCGGGATGGAACCGCTTGAGCGAATGAAGACCGTCTCCGTGCCGAATACCTGTTTCATCGCCTCGGCGGCGGCCTCGATGAAGTGGTTCTCCGGATTGACCAGCGATGAAGGCCCAGATGGATCAGTTTAAACTGCGCCGTGACGCCCTTGGGACAGGCTTCCAACACAGCCAGACGGATTTGTTCGGCCGCGACTTCGGGCCGCTGCTTCACAACCAGGGCGCGTACTGACCTGGCCATCGTTCCGGGCCGGGATCACGGTATCACGCTGCCGTGATCCGCCGCAATCCCGTGCTGGAGCGGCCGGGCCACGGCGGCGTTGTTATGTCGTCTACTTCATTCGTCGTCTTGCAAAACCAATCAATACTTTTTGAAGAACTCCTTCATGAATGAAGGAGATTCTCCGAGGATTCAAGGAATTGACCAACTCAGGCCCGCCTTACCCACCCCTAAAAGGGATGGGATTGCGGCGTGGCAGATCGTTCATAGATAACTGCCCACAGGCCAAATCCATGCTCGCGATAATGTTGGAGAATATGGTTCTCGAGATTATGCTTCACAACCTCTTTGGATTGAGGTCCAGAGAGAGAAAATCGCATCACTTCCGGATCGGCCATTATCGGAGCCAAAGCATCTAGATCTGCTTCGGTGAATTCTCTCAACGAGAGACGCGGTGTTTGAAGGATCATCAATTTTAGAGCAGACGTTAACTATTTTATCTAGCCTTTATCAGGCAGGGATGGGATTGAGCCAAACTCTACTTCCGTTGGATTATTAGGTGGTGTTTTATCTGATGGGTTGGGTTTTGGCGGTGACACATCAGGTTGGGGGATCGAAGGGACTGGCTTCTTCGGAGGAACTTTAGCATAATGTAGACCAATAGAAGCCGTGGGAATTGAAGTATACGTGCTCTGCTGAGAATTATTTGTGTTAGGCAGCTCATTGGAAGCAGATCGCAACAACAAAGTTGCATAGCCATCATTGTCTTTAGGCGGGGCTGGAGGCATATTAGGTTTACGACTCAAAGCGTTTGGATTATTGGCATATTGGGTAGGGGGTGGAGAAGCATTGAGATTTGGAATATTTAAATATCCAGGAGGATATTGCGATGGCAGCGCAGGAAGGGTTGAGTAGCCGTCCTCAGAATCATCCACTTTGGATGGCTCATAGGAAGTGAGTCGCTTGAAAAATTTTTCATAGGGGCGGCACTCGGTAGGAGGAACATCTTTTTTTTGAGAAATTGAAGGGGGCGTAACGTCATTGAGCGGCAATGCTCCATATCCATTCGTAGTAGATGAATCGAATTCACGCTCCTGGAGTTCATGTTCAAGGCTATCAAGAAAACCGTTCATGGCTAACTTAGTTGGTTTAGATGTGCCGCTGGACTGGCCCTTATCTACTGTAGGCTGTGTTTGCTGTGAAGTATGAACCGGTATAGGGACTCCGTAAGCAGCTTCTTTGTTGAGCTTAGGCGGTTCTTGGTTTAAAGAACGTGGTTGTTGATCTGAAGCTAAAGATGAAGGAAGTTTCATAAGTTTATCACTAATATATTTAACAACTTTTCCCTCAGTATTGACGAGCTGCTTAGACCATTTATAAAATTCTTGTTCTTTAGGGGTAAGAGAATCCCTAGAAGGACGATCGATCAACTGTTCTATCTCTTTTTCAAGAAAAGCGTAAATGTCAGGATTGTCTTTTGTCTTAATACGATCCAATAGCTTTCCTATCTCAGTAATTAAATCTTCCACGTAAATTGACTGCATAGTGTCTTGTCCAGATACAGACGACTTGGAGCTTACAGTGAGGATGTTCATTAGATTCTCCTTGTAAAGATAAGAAACATAAATCTTACCAACAAAGAATAATTTCAAGCCACACAAATTAAAATTAAATTCCCCTAGAGCTTAGTGACATCGAAAGGAAAGATTTTGGGATTTCTTATTGAGCCGAACATGAAAAAAGAATATTATTTCGTGATGGATTATTCAATTAGAAAAAAAATGGTTGATAGCGTTCTGGGCGAGTTCGTCCCTTTCCATTATTGGTCTCCTTGCAGCTTTAAACTTCGGCATGCTGCTGGCGCTGCTGGTTGATATGTACATTATCTATTACTCTCCTTTTGGAATCATCATAACAGCTTTAGATGTTTACTATTCTTTTGTTGTTATCGGCTGCTTAAGTTCAATCGGCTTTATCGGCAGCAGGTTTTTGCAGAGACTGACAAGCAGACATAGCCTCTAGACAATCATCAAATGGGACCGAGTGGTCTTTAAATTCTTGCGTCTTTTCGTGGCCTTTTCCCGCAATGAGCACGATATCATTTTCTTTAGACAGAGCAATGGCCTTGGCGATCGCGTTTTTGCGATCGACCTCAACGAGGCACTCGCTCCGATTCGTGATGCCGTTAAGCACTTGCCGGATGATTTCTTCAGGGTCCTCTTGCCGGGGGTTATCGCTGGTGATGATCACCACGTCCGAGAGGCTTTCGGCAACGCGGGCCATTTTGGGCCGCTTCCCCTGATCGCGGCTGCCGCCGCAGCCAAAGACAGTGATGATCCGGCCCTTTTTGCACTCTTGGAGGGTTTCTAAAACGTTGCGGAGGGCATCGTCGGTGTGCGCATAATCGACAAAGATGGGAAGTCCCAAGTCATTGGGCACGCGCTCAAGACGTCCGGGGACGGAAGAAAACGAAGAGAGTTTGGCGAGGATGTCTGAAAGAGCCAGTTTTTGCGTGAGGCCGACGCCGATCGCGGCGAGAAGGTTATAAACGTTGAACCGTCCGATGAGTTTAGTAGCGAAGGTGTGCGATCGGCCTTGATAATGGACCGTAAACTCCATTCCTTCCGCCGCCTGGCAGAGGTCCGACGCTCTGAGATCTGATCTCATATCGAACCCGTACGTCAATATTTGAGCTGGACAATTTGCAATCATCACTTTGTGGGCCGGATCGTCGATGTTAACGACGGCCCATGCACTCTTTTCGAGAGAAGAAAATAGTTTTGCTTTCGCAGCGGCATATTCTTCCATCGTTTGATGATAATCGAGATGGTCTTGGGTGAGGTTGGTAAAGACGGCAGCGTCAAAGTTAAGCGAACGCGTGCGACCTTGGTCCAGAGCATGAGATGAGACTTCCATCACAGCGCGCTCTAACTTTGCCTCGACCATTTCGTAGAAAAACTTGGCTAGAGTGACACGGTCGGGCGTGGTGCGCGTCGCCGGCAGCGTACAGCGCCCTATGCGCCATTCGACGGTCCCAATGAGACCGCACCGCTCAAGGAGATGGTGGAGAAGGTACGAGGTCGTCGTTTTTCCGTTGGTTCCTGTGATGCCGATCAGCGAGAGCTTGCGGGCGGGATAATCATAAAATCGCTCTGCGAGCTCCTCTTCGAGGCGCGTGACATCCGGCGTGATGAGCTGCGTCAAAGTGGAGGCAAAGGGGTTATAGAGATCGGTGAGAGCGGCCACAGCGCCGGCCTCTGCCGCATCGGGGATGAACTGCGTGGCATCAAATTTTTGCCCGCGGCGGGCAATGAAGAGATCGCCGGGGCTGACTGTTTGGGAATTCGAACCGATGCCGTAGACGTCGATATCGAGGGGCCCGCGGACATCCAGGTCCAGTCCTTCGATAAGTTTCTCTAGTTTTACTTTCCGCCGTTCCATTTTTGATAGAGCTCTTTTAGTTCTGCGACTTCCTTTTTCCAAACCTTATTTTCAGGATCGTCAGGAGGCACGCCGAGATATTGTAGCACACGCAGGCCTATATCGCGAAAGGCAGGCGCTGCGCAAGTACCCGCGCGCTGGTTGCGGCCGACGCCGGGGATGTATTGAAATTTGGGATCATCGATGGCCACTAAGAGCACGAATTGGGGGTTGATGGCGGGAGCAAAACCGACAAACGTCGAAATATGATCTTTTTTAGAATAGACTCCGTTAATAACTTTTTCTGTCGTCCCCGTTTTCCCCGTCTCTGTATATCCAGGAATATTGCCGCGAGCGGCCGAGCCTCCTTCTTGTGTGACAAAGCGCATCGCCTTGACCACCTCTTGAATGATCTCAGGCTCGATGAGGCGCTTGGGCTCAGACAGCACATGTTCTTTGAGGATCTTTTCGTCTTTAACGATTTTGCGGATCAGGGTCGGCTTCACGTCGTATCCCCCATTGGCGAGAATGCCATAAGCTCTAATCATCTGCATCGAATTGACGAGGATGTTGTGTCCCATCGCAAGAGAAGGCGGAGTCCCTTTGGACCATTCAGGAGCGCCGGAGGCATGTTTTTTCCCGGGGGTAGGAAGCAGTCCCGAGCTTTCGCCGGGGAGCTCGATGCCGGTTTTCTCCCCGAAGCCAAAAACATCGTGGAGGGTATTGCGATACCATGTTTCGCCGAGTTGTTCGACAACGCGCCTCATCATCGTGGCCATGTAGATGTTCGATGACTTTTGCAGTCCCATATACATGTTCAGATAGTTATGAAGGCGCAGATCTTTGAGGGGCTTTCCCCTTCCCGGAAAATGGCCGACGCTGGTGGGAACTTTTTCTTGGATGGAAAAAAGCGGCGGCTTGCCGCGTCTTTTTAATTCCTCATTGGCTTTGAGGGCCACGATGAGAGTAAACGGCTTGAACGTCGAGCCCGGCTCATAAGGATCGGTGATCGCGCAGACTTTCGTATCGTTGAGAAGCTCTGGCTTGCTAAAATACTTGCGATAGGAAGCGGGTTCAAAAAACGGATATTGCGCCAGCGCCCATATCTCGCCTGTCTTGGGCTCCATGATAATAGCCCAGCCTCGCCCGGCATTCGCATTTTTGGTGGCCTTTTCGATCTCTTCTTCGGCGATCGCTTGCAGATAAGGATTGATCGTCAGATAAACGTCGGCGCCGTGCTCAGGGGCCTGCACAACTTCCCCTGTATCGAGGGGGTGGCGCGGCGAGCGAAGGATGATCCGGCGTCCTTCTTTGCCTTTCAGATAGGAATCGAAGGCCAGCTCCAGGCCGCCTGTCGGAATGTTCTGGTGGGTGACAGGGTCTTTGTCTTCTCGAAGAGCATGCAGGACTTGGCCCAGCATTTTGCCATAGGGATAAGACCGCTTATAGTCTTGAACAAAAAAAAGTGCGTTCCGCGGAAGCTTGGATTTTTTTGCAAAAGGCTGCCACCATGCCTGCAGGGCTTCATAATTTTGGCGCGAGAGCCAGAGGACGAGTTTGCGGCTGCGGCTTTTTTTGGAAAGCTGCGCCGTCAATTTTGTCTTTTCAGCAGGACCGAGGCGCAAAATGCGCGTAATATTTTGCGCGACATCCGCCCGGAGCATCTCCGGAAAAGCTTCAGGGTCGGCATAAAGATGGTATTTGGGGACGTCGACGACGAGAGATTTATTTTCCTCTGGGTGTCCTTTCTTAATAGCCGCGTTCGCATAGAAAAGCCCCCTTTTGCAGGGCTCAACAACCGTGAGATGGTGCTGGCGGCGTGCGGCATCGCTCCATTTTTCTCCTTCCACAATTTGAATCTTGTAGAACTGCATGATCAGCAAGGAAAAAAGGCCGAAGACAAAAAGAGAAAGAATACTTAATCGCAAATTCATAATATTTTTAACGCAAAGTCGCTAAGATCTTTTGCGCCTTTGCGTCTTTGCGTTAAAAATCTCTCCTTCTTCATGGAGTAATGTTAGATGTAGCGAGGCGGATCGTCGATTTCGGAGCGGCGGCGGCTTCTTTCTCAGGCTCTAAGTGAAGCGCCAAACCTTCTTTGACCGTCAGAACATCTGTAGAGAGAGGATGCTGTAAATGGGCAAATTTAGGCGAGGCGGCCAGCTTGAGGAGGTTGTCCGGATTTTCGAAAGCATCGATTTCGAACTGTAGACGTGTATTTTCCTCATGCAGCGCTTTGATCTCGCGGGCAATTTTCGGGAGCTGTAATTTAAGCGCCGTCACTTGATTTTGCTGCTCGACATAGGTGTAGAGAGCAAAGCCAAAGATGAAGATACCGCAAAAAATGAGTACGGACTTATTCATAATTTTTCTGCAAAGCGCATTTTGGCGCTGCGGGACCTTGGGTTGGCGCGCACTTCTGCAAACGCAGCGGTGAGCGGTTTTTTTGTGAGTAATTTAAGGAGAGGAATCGTATCTCCTCGTTTGGGACGGAATGCCGCTTTGCGCAGAACATTTTTTACGATCCGATCTTCTAAACTATGGAAGCTGATCACGCCGATGCGGCCGCCCTTCGCAAGAAAGTGGATCGCCTTCATGAGCATCGTCTCGATTGCCTCGAGTTCGCGGTTGACGACGATACGCAGCGCTTGGAACACGAGCGTGGCCGGATGGAGTTTGCCTCCTCTTTTAAAGCCTAGGGCGCCGACGAGCAGATCGGCTAATTGCTTGGTTGTCTCGATAGGTCCTTTACGTCTAGCTTCAACGATCGTACGGGCAGCTTTTTTCCAGTCGGGCTCTTCTCCGTATTCACGGAGGATCTCGCCGAGCTCTTGTTCGGAGTAGTGGTTCACGATTTCTTTAGCCGTCAGCTTATCTTCTGGGTTCATCCGCATATCGAGCGGCCCCTCTTTGCTGAAGCTAAAGCCTCTAGATCCTTCTTTAAGTTCATCGATGACACTCCTAAATCAAAAAAAAACCGTTTACTTCGCTGATCTTGCGCTCTTGCAAGATGTCGTCGAGCTCTGCAAAATTGGAATGCACTAGCTCTACTTTATCTTTCCAAGGCTCCAGATGCTTTTTGGCAATCTTGAGCGCCTCGGGATCCCTATCGCATCCGATAGATCGTTCTCATCTCGGGATGGGCCTCTAAAATCGCTCGTGCATGCCCACCGGCTCCCACCGTTCCATCAAAAAACACTTTCAGCTCGCGATCCTTGAAGTACTCTAAAAACGGTTCGACCATGACAGATATGTGTTCAGGGTGCATCGGTGCACTCCTCTGGACATTCGCCGAGAAGCGCAAAGGCCTCTTCAGACATCTTGCTGCAGACCAAACTCATCCGAACCATCAAGGACGGATTTGAGTTGGTGTTCATAAATTTCTTTCGGCCAGAGCTCGATTTTATTGAGAACGCCTGCGATCACGATCTCGTTTTTAATATCGACCGCCTTCTTAAGTGTCGGCGGCAAAATGACACGGCCCAGCTTGTCACAGGTTGTTTGGTGGAGCGTGGAAAAGAAGAGCGTGAAAAATTTTTCGTATTTCCCTAAGTGCTGTTTGGATTGGAATCGAGCGACGATTTTTTCGATATCGCTGCGGCGGTAAATCGCCAAACATCCCCCAAGTCCGAGGGCAATGGTGAACTCGAGCGTGCCATTTTCTACGAGGCGAAACACATCGGCTGCGGAAGAACAAATCTGTTTTTCGCATCGAGACGAGCATATGTAGAGCCGCTGAAGAAGAATTGACTCGCGTTAGTTTTCCACCTTTTGCCACAATTTAACACCAGAATCGAATGGCCGCAACACTTTTTGCAAAAACCGCCCCCAAAACAACCCCCAACGACATCTTTAACATGCTTATTTTCAAATGGTTATAAAAAGTGGAAATTTGTGGGAAACATCGAAATTTGAATCTCGGCCTTGATTCTTTCTTGTCTGTAAAAGCACAATAGGTGTACATAGGGAATCATGGCAGAACCAAAAATCGTATCGAACCTTCCCGCCGATGTCTCTACAAGATGGGCAACGGATCAAAAACTCCTTGAAGAAACGGGGTCGCTGATCGCAGAGTCCGGGAAGATTCCTCTCCACGCACAAAAAGATGTCATATTCCCTTCGCATGTATCGGAACTAGCCCAGCTCATGGGACTGCAATGGGTCCATCAGACGTGGGCTGTTTTTTTATCCACCGACGGGATATCAATTTCAATGGAAGCGTCTTTTCACCAATCAAATTGCCCCTCAGCTCGGCACCGACGAGCAACTAGAAGACAAAATCCAAAAAATTACCGCTGTTAGTAAAACCAGCGAAGAAGATACGCGCGAGAAAGACGCACTGATCAAGCTATTAAAGCTTCTGCAAGAATTGGACAGCCAATTAACGTTTGCGCTCTCACGGCGCGACCAATATCACAAAGGATAGGCCATGACAATGTGGAACGACATCCTGGGGTGGAATAGCGAACAGCTCGACGACTTGCGATTTGTGGGCTTCTCTTATCTAAAGCAAGGTAAATTTGATATTGCTGCCAATATTTTTGAAGGCTTGATCCTTCTCTCCCCGCAAAGCGCCTATGATCTCCAAACACTCGGCGGCCTTTATCTGGAGATGGGAAATAATTTAAAAGCCCTTAATACAATTGAGAAAGCTCTCAAAATAGACCCCAACCACGAACCGACGCTCCTCAACCGAACGAAAGCCCTGTTTGCCCTTGGCTATCGCCGCCAAGCGATGGCGCAGGCCCGGGCGCTCCAAGCGCTGCCCAACCCCGAAATCTCCGGACAGGCCAGCGCCCTGACTTAGCCTATTCATGAAGATGAGAGAGTTCAACGCAAAGACGCAAAGGTGTAAAAGAATCTTCGCAACTCCGCGTCTTTGCGTTAAAAATCATTCCCCTTGTTCAAAACTTCCGATAAAGAACGGTACGTGATAGATTGATGACCATGCTGACACAAACAGAAACCGAGATTTGGGACGCATTCTTGAAAGACATGCAAGAGCGCTGCTCTAAGGCCGAATATCAAAATTGGCTGGCGCCGATCCATTGCATCTCCGGTAAAGAAGGAGAGCTGACTTTAGAAGTTCCCAACATCTTCGTCCAAGAATATTTTCTTCAAAATTATCGTAAAAATCTCGCCGGCATCAAAATCGCCTTCGTGATCGCTGAGAAAA
>CAWEXY010000025.1:0-45688 GCA_963813135.1 uncultured Verrucomicrobiae bacterium
TTGCTGCGACAATCAACTGGCAGAAAATCAAAATCGTTGTGAACAGGACCAGTCTCCGCAACGGTATGATCACATTCAGCATGGACTGCCGGCCCACTTCAATTTCGCGCTTTGTTGCAAGTCGCTGCTCCAATTCCATCCACCAGCGGCTGGTGAACAGCGCAATCGCGGCCGTCAAAACAAAAAACAATTGCCCGATGATCGCGTGGAAGATTCCAAGTTGAGCGTCGGCCAAAACCACACGCAGACCACCGAGAACCCCTTGCGCGACCACGAGGAGAAATGCCGACACTCCGATCCAATGCATCCATTTGCGGGAATCTTTGAGCCAAAGCCAGATGGCCAGAACGGTTGTCATCAACCCGACCGCGGAGGCAATCAGCCGGTGAGTATGTTCGTACAAGATGCCGCCGATCCATTTGGACGGCGGGAACAGGAACATATTGTAGCCATAGCTATTGGGCCAATCCGGAACCGACATCCCGGCGTTATGACTGGTCACCAGACCTCCGGCGCCGAGCAGCACAAATGTAAATATCGCCGTCAGCATGGCGAACCAATGCAGCGGACGGTTTATTCTTGCAGGCGCGATTTCTGGCATTTTGCGGTGCGAATCCTATTTGACGTTGAAAGTAAAATTAACCGTCACGTCGCTGTCCTTCACCTCCACGTCGCTGGTCTGCGTGCCGAGCTTGCGATGGCTGGCTTCAACGGTGTATTTGCCCGGCGGCACGTTTTTGATGACAAATTTTCCTTCCTTGTCCGTGATGCTGTAATACGGACTGTCGAACACGCTCACCCAGGCAAACATCCACGGATGGACATCGCACCTGAACGTAATGAACATTTCGGGCTTGGGAAAGGCAAGGGTCAAGTCCGCGCCGCCCGGCATCTGCACCTGATTGGATTCCGGATTGCCCTCCACCTTGGGCACGCAATGGACATTGTGAATGCGAATCGGGATTTTCACGATCAGCTTCTGGCCGGTCTGAATCGCCAGGATTTGTGGCTGGTATAAACATCCTTTCTGATCCCAGCACCACCCCGGCTGGCTCGCCGGTGGATTTGCCGGTCACATCTTTCAAATAAACCACAACGTCGCCCAATTCATGATTTGGTCCGACAACATAGAAATGCGTTGTGGGCGTCGTCTTGTACATTGCGCCGCAGGTGGGATCGTTCATGAGCGGCGTGTAGGGCGCCTCCGGCGGCGGCGTGCCGTTGAGGGTGATGGTGCCAATAATGTCCGCCGCGGGTGCGACAGGAGCTGTTGCGAGCGCCAGCAACAAAAAAAACAATAATTTATTTTTCATACTTTCTTGTCTTTTGAAACGCAAAAACCAGTTACAGCGTAGCATCGGGAATTTGGGTGAGCAAGGATTATGTGAAAATTTTCACAAGCTAATTAACCCTCTGATATTTGACTGCTTACGAGTCCGGCCAAATCAAACTTGCCATCACCCGCGCCACGCCAGGGCCCGTCGTCGCTCCTGTGCCGCGATTGTGTCTGGGGTCAAGGCAACGGGCGCGCACCTGGGCTTCGTTTTCCAAAAGCAGCACTTCGTGAATGACGGGGACTTCGTGTTTCAGTTGAATTTCCATGAGCGCGCGGCTCACCGCTTCACCAATATGCGCGGCGTGAACCGTTTCGCCGCGCAGAATCACGCCAAGGCAAATGATGGCGGACAGGTGCGAGGCGGTTCTGGAAGCCTGGCCGCGACCAGAGGAATTTCGTAAGCGCCCGGGACTCGGACGATTTGAATTTTGGAAACACCGGCGCGTCGCAATTCCGCCTCGGCGCGCGACGGGCCGCAATGGTAGTCCCTTCACGACGATCCTCGGGATCTCCCGCATGTACTCTTTGCGATGGGAAGGACGCATGACCTTCCGCCATTCCTGAGCCGGCTACACCCGCGGTATCACACCCCGCATACGCTTATCGGGATCACCGGGGCTTTGATGATCGGACGTCCTCCTCACCGATCTGACACTGGTCGTGTCGGTGGACACTTTCGCGATGCTCGTCTACTACGGGATCGCAAATATCGCAGCATTCAAAATCCCCGCCCAAAGAAACGATATCCTCCTGTTGTCGCCTGTCTCGGAGGAGCGAGTTGTGTCCTCCTGATGGTCTTTTTGAGCCCGGTCTCCGTTGCTATCGGGATCGCCGGTATCTTCCTCGGATCCGGATACTTCATCCTCCGTGCAACAAGAGATCCTTCACGGGTATCGTGATCGATCCGCTGGTTTGGAGCAGCCTTCCGGTGATCTTTTTCTCGAAACCGGTGGGAATCTATAACATCCGTTTCGTGTGCAGAATGGCAAATAAACTGCCGTAGGTTTAGATTAACAATGCCAGGGATCACCAGTAGATCCGAAAGTAAAATGTCCGGTTTACTATCGAAGAATGATTGCGAACCGGGCATGAGGGAAGTCCCAAACCGGTCGGTAACGATTACCAGCCAAAAGAGATTATGACAGATGTGTCCCCGAGTCTGTATCTGATCAACCGTCACCACTTCAATAATCGCGGTGTCGGCCTGTCAACCCCGGATCGATCAGACCATTTCCTGGCCTACGATTAGTCTGCACCATCATCCGTTGCTGACAGGGAGGCCGGGTAAACCAGTAACGCTGCAGATAATCGAAACCGCACCGACAATGGCAAGCGCGAGTCCGATTGTCTCGGCATTGGGATATTCAAAGGCCGCAGTGACACCGAGGACAATCCCGACTACAAGAGCAATCGCTCCGTTCCATACAAACAACTCATACAAATCGTGTGGTGTCCCCAATGCGAACTCATATAAATTGATTGCATGAACGGCGGCGAAATCATCGCGCGCGTCTTGCAAAAACAGGGCGTGAAATTTTTAATCACGCTTTGCGGCGGACACATCTCTCCCATATTTGTCGCCGCTCAAAACCTGGGCCTGCGGGTCATCGACACCCGGCATGAAGCGAACGCGGTTTTTGCAGCGGACGTGGCTTCGCGGCTTACCGGTGTACCGGGTGTGGCCGCGGTTACCGCCGGCCGGTGAGTGATGAACACCATCACCGCAGTCCGCAATGCCCGGCTGGCGCAATCGCCCCTGGTGCTCCTGGCGTGGCCGGGCCGCGACCTTCTTGAAAGGTCTGGGCGCCTTGCAGGATATCGATCAACTCACACTCTGATGAAGCCGAACGTGAAGTGGGCGGTCGCCGATCGAGAGCGTCAGAGAGATTATTCCGATGACGAGAGCTGTTCCTGATCGCGCAGGAGGGGGTCCCTGGCCCGGTCTTTGTCGAATGCCCCATTGATACTCTGGACGATGAGGAACTGGTGCGGAGTTGGTATAGCGGGGAGACTTGTCCCCATACGATTCGGGAGAAAATCGTTCGGCGGGCATATTGGCGGACATGCGCAGAAGCTATTCGCGGGCAACCATTCACTCGCTTTCGATAGTCCAAAGCCGGAGGATTTTGAGCAGGGGCGAAAGTCGCGCGAAAATGCGCCGGTCCGCCCACACCAGCTTTTCGCCCAGGGGCGACAAGGTGGCGCTCTTGCCGCGCCCCATCGTCACCAGGGGCGCGCCGAACATGGTCTGACCGTCCTGCAGCAAGCCCCACGCGTAGCGGTAGGAGGCGCCCGAATGCTCGCAGGCGCCGGCGATGCTGCCGTACTCGCGGATGTCCACCAGCAGTTCAAGCAGCCGCGGCGGCAACAACTGCGCGTCCAGCAGCTTGATGGTCCATTGCGGCTTGATCGATACCTTGAACATCTCTTCTCCAAGATATGCTTACTTGAGCATATTAAATTAGCTTGCTGGGGCATATTGTCTCTATGCGGCGGGCCCTGTTAGTTTAGCGGACCATTTGTGCGGTAGACTTATGTTGAGTGGTGCATATATAAGCGCCACCTAAATTGATCAGAGAAGGAGACCAAATGTCATCTGTTGTCGCAGGGACGCAGGCCGGAGCCGTGGGCGAGCAACCGGGATGGTTGTCCAAGGAAAGAACCATAGCCGGGCCGGGCTACAACCGCTGGCTGGTGCCGCCGGCGGCGCTGGCGATTCACTTGTGCATCGGCATGGCCTACGGTTTTTCGGTGTTCTGGCTGCCGTTGTCCAAGGCCATCGGCATCAAGGCAAGCCGGTGGCCTGCCCGCCGACATGGTTTCTTGGGTGAGATTTTCGCCACCACTTGCGATTGGAAAATCGCCACCCTGGGCTGGATGTTCACCATATTTTTCATCTTCCTGGGCTGCTCGGCGGCAATCTGGGGCGGCTGGCTGGAGCGCGCCGGCCCGCGCAAGGCCGGCGCGGTGGCGGCGGTATGCTGGGGCGGCGGCATGGTGCTGTCGGCCCTGGGCATCTATGTCCACCAGTTCTGGATCATGGTGCTGGGCTCCGGCGTGATCGGCGGCGTCGGGCTGGGCCTGGGTTACATCCGCCCGGTCAGTACCCTGATCAAATGGTTTCCCGACCGCCGCGGCATGGCCACCGGCATGGCCATCATGGGCTTCGGCGGCGGCGCGCTGATCGGCTCGCCGCTGGCGGCGATACTGATGAAGCACTTCGCCACGCCGACCAGCGTCGGCGTGTGGGAGACCTTCGTGGTCATGGGCGTGATCTACTTCGTCTTCATGCTTGGCGGCGCCTTCGGGTACCGCATACCCGCGACCGGCTGGAAGCCGGCTGGCTGGAATCCGCCGGCGGTGCAGGGCAGCAACGCCATGATCACCCATGGCCACGTGCACGTGAAAAAGGCCTGGGGCATCCCGCAATTCTGGCTGGTGTGGATGGTGCTGACGATGAACGTGTCCGCCGGCATCGGCGTCATCGGCATGGCCAGCCCGATGCTGCAGGAGGTGTTCGGCGGCGAACTGATCGGCGTGGCGAAGAAATTCGGCGAGCTCGACAAGACGCAGCTGACCGCAATCGCCGGCGTCGCCGCCGGTTTCACCGCACTGCTGGGGCTGTTCAACATCGGTGGGCGCTTTTTCTGGGCCAGCATTTCGGACTTCCTCGGCCGCAAGATGACCTACTTCGTCTTTTTCGTGCTCGGGGCGATCTGCTACGGCAGCATGCCCGGCAGCGCCGCCGCCGGCAACCAGTTGCTGTTCGTCGGCGCGGCCTGCATCATCCTGTCGATGTACGGCGGCGGCTTTGCCACCGTGCCGGCCTATCTGGCCGACCTGTTCGGCACGCAGATGGTGGGCGCGATCCATGGGCGCCTGCTCACCGCCTGGTCCACCGCCGGCATCATCGGGCCGGTGGTGGTCAATTACATGCGCGAGTACCAGCTCGGCATGGGGCTGCCGCGCAGCCAGGTCTACAACCAGACCATGTACATCCTGGTCGGCATGCTGGTGATCGGCTTCATCTGCAACCTGATGATCCGCCCGCTGGACGCCAAGTGGTTCATGACCGAAGAAGAACTGGCTGAGGAAAAGCGCCTGGCGCACGACCGTGCCGCCGCGGCCGAGGTCGGGTCCGGGGTGGCCGTTTCCTCGGCCCCGTCCAGTCCGGTGGTGGTCGTGCTCGCGTGGCTGGCAGTCTGCATTCCGCTTGCCTGGGGCGTCTATGTAACCCTGGTCAGCGCGGCCAAGTTCTTCCATTGATTTGCGGCGTCGCCGCGCCCTGCAGGGGCGGCGGTGATGCGAGTTCGACACGCAAGCCGGTGCGCATGGGAATGCGCACCGGCTTTTTTTGTGCGCGTGGCCATAGGTCTTGTGAGCGTGTGATGCTCTGCACGTGACCGGTGCCGCGAGTCCGTGCACCGCGCATATGCCTGGCCGAGCATATGCGAACGGCTCGGGCTTACATATTGTGCGGATGCGCCGCTCTCTGTTAGCTTAGCCCCCAATGCGCGACAGGGTTTGCAGCGTATGCAAACCGTCGCATAGGTTCACGCGCCGCCTGGCGGGCCGCGGCCGCGAGGCATCGGACAACTACATCGAGACTACTGCCATCCATGAGCAGCACCACGACTTTTTCACCCGCGTCGCCAGCCGCTTCCCGGCCCGACGTACCTGCCGTCGTAGCCCGTGTGCTCGCAGCGCGCGCTTACCTCGACGGCGCGCTGCTGCCCATCCTGCACGGCGTGCAGGATGCGCTGGGCCACATTCCCGCCGCCGCCGTCGCGCCCATCGCCCAGGCGCTCAAGCTCTCGCGCGCCGAGGTGCACGGCGTCATCACCTATTACCGCCATTTTCGCGCCGAACCGGCGGGCCGCTGCGTGGTCCAGGTGTGCCGCGCCGAGGTATCCTATTGATATTCTTTAGCTTACGCTTTCTGAAAACCCAAAACTTTATGCCTCCGGGTTTTCTAGCCATATTGAGCTTATCAGTGTTCGTTGCACTGCTGGTCTCTTTCCGCAAGTCCAAATAAATTTTATCTACTAATTAAAATTTCATTTTACTTTTAAAATTTAATTACTATCGAGCAGAAATTTTAATTCGACATTTCTAAACTAAAATGATTTATAATATTACTAAACAATATAATATTATATGTCGTCGATTATAACAGATATTAAAACAAAATTAAACAGCACTTGGCAAACCATGCCAAGCGCTGCGGATATCCGCTGGGCGGGCCAACGCACCATCGCGCTGATCGACAATCAATTTTTTGGTTTTGCGCAAAATTCTGAAACGTTTGCCAATGGCCAGAAAAAGGCTTGGCGCGCTTATCAAGAGCAGCAATACCAAGAATTGGTTTATGGCACATCGCGAGCTGTAAAAGGAGGAATCGGCCTTTACGGCGCTACTATAGATATTGCTGCACGCGCGAGTCAAACAGTTGCGGCTTCACCTGCCCTTAAAGCCTGCGGCTCTATTCTGGGCATCTTTTCGCATATCATTTCTTGGTGCGAGGGCATCGTTGCTGAGATACGCCTCACTTGGATGATCCAAGCAACAGATGCGGAAATTCAGGAGCTGTCCGAGGCCCAGCTTGAAAGACGGCTGGGGGAGGAATTTCCTCTAGAAGATATCCAGAAATTTAAGCAAACGGGCTCGCAAGATATTCTGCTCCGCATACGCCAGCAAGTTAAAAAAAATATCTTCTACCGATCATTCCAGATCGCCATAGCGTCTCTTGCTATAACAGCTTTTTACACGGGCGCCCCCATCTACGCCTTTGGCGCTGCAAGTCTTGCCAAGGCCCGTTTCGCTTATAATTTATATAGTAAGCGCGCCGAACATCTTAACACCGCTTTGTCCGTCTGGGAAAAGACCCCGAGGCCGTTAAAAGCGTCGCTAAGACAGTATTCCTCGACGCACCTAAAAAAGCTATCGAGCAAATCAATTGGTTCTTTGAGTTTTCTGACGCATTTAAAGCCGCGCATAACGCGAGAAAACGGGGCGATTGGCAGGAAGTGGCGCACGGTTCTTTGCGCATTATCGCCAACACGCTGTTCATGGCCAAAATCCCGTGTATATTTTTGACCAACCTCGACACCCTTTTCCAGTTGCTGGATAAAACGGCCCTCGCCGGGCTGTTTTCTTTCCTCAACGTCATTGGGATTATTATGAGCGTTTACTCATTTTTTGAAGGGTTGATCTCCTCTGCTCGTTTGACATGGATGATCCAGGCGACAGACAAGCAGATCGAAGGGTTCAGCGCGCACCAGCTGGTCAAACGCTTAGGCCGCAGCTATGAAAAGGATATCGAGCTATTTAGCGAGATTAGCCAAATACCGGAAGAAAAGCGAACGGATTTTGATAAGATGACCCTTCAGCAGCTCCTCCCTGATATGCGCGCGCAAGCAAAGCGCAAGTTGTGCATCCACTTATTGCGAGTGACGGTCGCCGCCCTTTCCATTGCAGCCATCATCTGCACCTTTGCGGCATGTCCGATCCCCGCTTTTGCGCTCTCATTCTTGGCGCTGGGGTTGATGGCCCTCCGAGTTCTCCTCGACAGGGCTTGGGCAGAAAATCGCGGCCATTTCTCGTTGCTCAACTTCATGCCGGTCACAGAGCAAAAGGATTTTGAAGCGATGAGCCGCGACGAACTAATCGAGAGCCTTGGCGAGGGTTTTGCCGGCAAGATCGATCTCTTTAAAAAATACTCCGCGCAAAAAAACGAGATTGGCTTGATGAACATCGTCCCCGAAATGCAAGAACAAGCGCAGCGCAAAACGATGGTAAAATGGATGTTTTACGCAGGTTGCGCAGGCGCGATTGCAGGTTTGGCCGCCCTCGCGGCCGGCGCATTCCCTGTCGCCTTAGGGCTTGCCGCAAGCGCCGCTTTGTTGCTGATGCTAAAATTTATCCTCGATCGAACATGGGCGGAAAAACAGGGGGAATTCTCCCCTTTGAGCATACTCCCCAATAGCGCAGAGCAAAAAATTGTTCAGCTCTTTAATGCGAAACAGCTTCGTGAAGAAGAGGCTTTGAAAGAACGGTATCCATGGTTGCAAGAAGCGCTTCAATCGATGAATACCAGCGCCCAATAAGGTTCGGATTGTCGTCATAGAAAGTCCACTGATTATCTTTGAATACAATCGTCAAATCCCGGACACGGTCCTCAGGGTCCAAATATGTCAAAGTCAGGCACTTGATCGGCGTTTCCACTCCTCGCAAAGCTGTCCCTCTAATTGCTGCGCAATCGGATCTTTCCTGAATAGATAGTTTCCTTGGGTCTGGTGATGGAGGAGCAGCTTTTCAGCACCGATGCGGTCCACCTGATGCCATGCCTCGTGGATCATATCCCGATTTTGCTCGCTCATCAGCGCCGTCGTCACATCTAAGTGAGAAAATTCTTTCAGATCATCGATTTGCGTTGTGAGACCTTTTAAGATACGCAGCGTCTCTTGAACAATATGGAAAGCTTGGGGTAGCAGATCTCCCGACTCAAATTCCTTTTTCCCGCCATCAAAGACCATCGCCTCGTGTGCATCCAAATCCAATTCAAGGCGAATGGATTTCCATAGAGAGGCATCGCGGCCGGCGTTGGGGCTATATTCGATCGCGCCGGTTTTTCTGTTCACCCACGCTGCATAGCTAGCCCTGTGTTTAGCAGTAGCTTCTCCACGCGACTCTTCTATGATCTTTCGGAAAAGATCGAGATTACGGCGAACTTGCTCACTTTGAACACGCACTTTTAGCATAATCCCCCCTATAAAGGTGATTATACATGTAAAATAATTATTTTAAATGCTAATGTTAGAAGATTTGATAATTTGAAGAACCCTCCCATAAATGGAAGGGATTCTTCGAGGATTTAAGGAATAGACCAACTACAGGCCTGCCTAACCCACCCCTAAAGGGATGGGATTGCGGCATGGCAATCGTTCACCATGCCTGATCAAATACAAATTAGTTTGACCCATAATAAAGTGAATTATATAATCAATTGCAATATGGATCCAGATATAGAAAAAGTTCGCAAGCCAGGCCATAAAATACTTGACGTGCTAAAAAACCGGTGGTCGCCCCGTGCGATGGCCGGGGATGAGATTTCTGATGACGAGTTGATGTCCCTCTTTGAGGCTGCAAGATGGGCCCCCTCCTCTTTCAACAATCAGCCCTGGCGCTTTATTTATGCCAAGCGCAATACCCCTGAATGGAACGACATCTTCAGCCTCATGGTCGAATTTAACCAAGGCTGGACAAAGAATGCGGCCGTCCTCCTCGTCATGATCTCCAAAAACACCTTTGATCATAACGGCAAACCTTGCCACACCCATAGTTTCGATACAGGGTCTGCATGGATGAGCCTGGCCCTCGAAGGGACATCGCGCGGCCTCGTCGTGCATGGCATGGAAGGTTTTGATTATGATAAGGCCAGAAAAGTTCTTGGAGTTCCCGATGATTATACCATCGAGGCGATGGCCGCCATCGGCAAGCGGGCGCCCAAAGAAACACTCCCTCCCGAGCTCCAGAAAAGAGAAGGTCCCAGTCCTCGCCGTCCTTTAGAGGAAATCATCATGAAAGGTCGATTCCGAAAATAGAGAGAGATTTTAACGCAAAGACGCGGAGGCGCAAAAATAGCCTTAGCGACTCTGCGCCTTTGCGTTAAAAATTCTTATCTGCTGTTTTGTAATGAAATAAAAAAAGAATCGAGCAAGCCCTGGACTTGCTCGATCCATCAGAAACAACTCGTTTTTCTCAGGGTAATTATTTACGAGCAGTTTTGCGGCTTCTGCGTGCAGAAGAGCGTCGTTTGCCTTTTCTTGCAGTCGTTTTACGAGCTGCTTTTTTTGAACGTCGTCTTTTTGCCATAAAATTCATCTCCTTGTTTGTTCGTAGGTTTCGTCGATCGGCCAAAGGCCTCGCAACATTCTTTTATTCCCTACATTTTTCAATGTATCAAATAATTAATTTAATTTCAAAAAAATCTTTATAGACAACAAAAACTGGAACTGTCAGCCAAACCAAAAATTGGCTCCAGAGTTACATCTAAAGGCAATTTTGAGGTATTTGATAGAATTAGAAAAAAATTTATTTTTGTTAAAAAGAAAGGTTCAAAACTCTAGCAGTTTTGAACCTTTATAAGATTAATCTTACCAAGCCCAGCGAGAAGCTTTTTTAGCTTTTCGTGCGCGTTTATGATGTGTTCTTTTTGCTGGTTTACGTGTCTTTCTTCGTTTATGTGCCATACAAATCTCCGGTTAATATAGGATTCCCCTATAATTTGTATTATATAAACAAAGTTTATTTGGTTACAATATCAATTTTTTGAATTACGTCTCCAACTTGTATCTTTTGAACAATATCAAATCCGCTAATGACCTTTCCAAAGACGGTATATTCGTTATCTAAGAAAGGTGTCGCCTGCAAAGTGATATAAAACTGACTTCCACTGGAACGCTTTTGTGGGTTCACTTGATCGGGAAGACGGGCCCAAGCCAATGCTGCTTTCACGTGCGGGAGGCCGATCTCGGCAGGAACTGTATATCCAGGCCCGCCTCTTCCATCTCCTTGAGGATCGCCGCCTTGAACGACAAAGCCCGGCTCCACGCGGTGGAACTTTTAGCCCATTATAGAAGCCCCCTTTCGCTAATTGAATAAAGTTAGTCACGGATAGCGGCGCGGCTTTCGGGTTGAGCTCGCAAACGATTTGACCTTTGGTCGTTGTGATCGTCGCTTCGTATGTTTTCCCGACCTCGAAGTCGAGCGGTTTTTTGGGCTCAGTGAACTGTTGTGCCATGGATCCTGCTCCTAGTATTGCGGTCATTAGTAGACTTTTCATATTGCCTCCAAAAGAAAAATGCTACCGCTTTAACACAAAAAAATGTATAAAAAAGTTCATGCGCAAATTTTTCCTCTTTCTCTTCGTCACTTCCTGCATGTGGGCTGAGCAGCACCTTCTCCTCATTTATTCAACGGGCTGCCCGCATAGCGTGAAAGTACTCCATTATCTCGATGAAATCGGCCGTACTGTGCCCATGAAAGATGTTTACGGCGACCCTGAGGCCAAGTCGATCTTGCGCGAAGAAGGCGGCCTGATGCAGGTCCCGTGCCTCTTGATCGACCATAGACCTCTCTACGACGACACGGATATCATCGCTTGGCTGTCGCAGCATAAAGCCGAATTACCCAAAAAACAGTAAATATGGAAATTTCCAAGAAATCTCGACGCGTCCTAAGCGTTTTTGTCCTCGCTATGCTCAACGTCTCCGTCATGGCCTCATTGCGCAACCTACCTCTCGTCGCTGAATATGGCCTCGGAGCGATCTCCTACTTCGTCCTCGTTGCCCTGTTTTTCTTGATCCCTTGCGCCCTTGTCTCCGCAGAACTCGCGACGGGATGGCCCAAAGAAGGGGGGATCTATATCTGGGTGCGCGAAGCCCTCGGTGACAGATGGGGGTTTTTAGCGATTTGGATCCAATGGGCCCATAGCCTTCCATGGTACCCGGTCATCCTTTCTTTTGTCGCGAGCACCCTCGCCTACGTCTTCAACCCCGCCCTCGCTGATAATTCCTACTTCATCCTTTCGATCATCCTCGTCTCCTTCTGGGGCATGACCCTCCTCAACTACCTCGGCATTCGCACATCCAGCCTCTTCTCTACTATAGGGGTCATCGTCGGGACGATCATTCCTGGACTGTTCATCATCGGCCTTGGCGCTTCCTGGCTCCTGCAAGGCCACCCCGTACAAACCGAACTTTCCTTTGCCGCGATCATCCCCCATCCTGAGAACATCAACAACCTTGTCTTCCTCGCCGGCATGTTCCTCGCATTCGCGGGCCTTGAAGTCACCGCTTCCCTCGCTGCCGATGTCGTCCAGCCCCAAAAAAATTATCCCCGCGCCA
Source organism: uncultured Verrucomicrobiae bacterium (assembly GCA_963813135.1). Taxonomy (GTDB): domain Bacteria; phylum Chlamydiota; class Chlamydiia; order Chlamydiales; family Rhabdochlamydiaceae; genus SZAS-15. Next base: position 12,244 of record CAWEXY010000025.1, read on the forward strand.
TCCTGCTCGCCGCCATTATCGTCTTCACCATCTTTATGCTCGGATCGCTCTCGATTGCAGTCGTCATCCCTAAATCGCAGATCAGCTTAGCTGCGGGCCTCATGGAGGCCTTCTATGCCTTTTTCCAAAAATACAGCATCGAATGGGTCCTTCCCCCACTGGCCATCCTCCTCATTATCGGGGCCGTCGCCGAAGTCAACGCTTGGATCATCGGCCCCGTCAAAGGCTTGCACGCCACCTCCGTCCATGGCAACCTGCCCCCGATTTTTCACAAGCTCAATAAACACGACACCCCCACCAGCCTCCTTCTCTTCCAGGCCATCATCGTCACCTTAGCTGCCCTCATCTTCCTCCAAATGCCCTCCGTCAGCGCCGGCTTTTGGATCTTGAGCGCCATGGCCGCCCAAAGCTATCTCATCATGTATATTTTGATGTTCATCGCCGCCATCCGCCTCCGCTACTCCAAGCCCCATGTCCCCCGCGCCTATAAAATTCCTTATCCGCATAAAGGGATTTGGATCGCTTGCGTCATCGGCATCCTCTCTTCACTGTTTGGGATCATCATCAGCTTCATCCCCCCTGCCCAATTTGCGACGGGAGCCCTTTGGACCTATGAGCTGCTGCTCACGTTAAGCCTTTTTGTCATGTGCGGGATTCCGCTGATCATTTATTATTTCCGCAAACCCGAATGGGCCAAAAGGATCTCGTAAAAACCTGGTAGGCTTAGTCTTTCTTTTGACTGCTTTCCCAAGCGCCACGCAGCTGGTGATAAAAACGGTTTAAAAGGCCCCTTTTCAATCTGCGAGGCTGAACGATCATATCCCCAGCTCCTTCATTGAAAATCTTCGTATGGGAACCAACTCCCGACTCCGACTCGTCATATCCATACTTCTTAAGTATTTTATTCAGCTTGCGCAGTTTTGTAGTCTTTAAGATCTCTTGCTTGCTAGGCGCTTCCAGCTCGACCTTCGGGGTAGGAGCTGGCGCAACTAGAGGGGGTGCTTTGACTTGTTTTTGCTTTTGAGCCTTTTGTTTTTTGGCGTAGACCTGCGCCACCTTCTCTTCCTGCTTCTGGGGAGTTGGCTCAGTCTCGATACTTTCCGGCGCTATGATCGGAAGCGGCGCTTCGAGTGCCTTCGGCTCAGGTTCTTTGAAAATTTCCTCAAACTCTTCGAGAAGGAGGAAATCAATCAACTCTTCTGGCAAACCATCTTTTGTAGAGACATCTGGTCTGCTTACATAAAGCCACTGAGCATCTTGGAGAAGCATAACGAACGAAGACAAAAATAGAGCGTCATCAATGAGCATTTGTCTTATCGCCTCTCGATCTTCAACTTTGATGGCCCCTGATTCCTTTCCCTCTTTCAGCATCTTGACTAATTTCTGATGCAATAAGCCGATCCCTTTTAAAACAGAGGGAAGGATGTCGATAACAGAGGGAAGGAAGCCATTTTTTTCTTTCAAAAACGAAAACGCGCTGATGCCTATAGGAAGAGCTCGAACTTCTTGGGCAAGAATATCATAGGCCTGTCGCATCGTAGCCATATGCTGCAAAGGCAAATGAAGAATCATGCGCCTACAATGTGCCGTTATATCCTCACGTATAGGACTATAGAGTTTTTCAATGGGTGATTCTAGTTCATTGGATGCAACCTCGGTTTCTGTATAAGGCGAGTGTGTTTGATGGATAATGGCGAAATTGAGCCATAAGCGCGTTAAATATAGATGGAAACAAGGAAAATCTGCACTATTTTGCTTAGAATCTACAACCTTGATAAAAGACATGTAAAAATCTGTGAGATATAAGCCTTCCGTATGTCTTGCTAAAATGCGAGAAGAAAACGAGCTCAAAAAATCCTCACGTGAAAGCTCTTTGGAAAACGGAATATTATTTTCACGGCAAAATTGTTCGTAGGTGTAACTTTCATCCGTTTTGGCTTTACCCAATTGATAAAACAAGGTGAATAGATGATTTCCGATGCTTTGCAGTTGGCTAAAAAACCATTTATCGATGGGCACCCATGTAGCCGGCTTTGCCGACTTAAGAAATGCATCGATCTTGGCAGGGATTTCCGAGAAAATAGGGTCGTAAAACCCTGTCACGCTCGCCTTCTCGTTGCCCGCCTTAAAATAGTGATCAACGTAGGTACAAAACGCTTTCATGACCTCTAAGTTTTTCTGAGGAGTTGAAGGCACGTGCAGCGGAAAGGCCTCGGTACAGCAGAGAAGAACTTGACTGTTTCTTAGAAATTTTTGAAATAAAGCAATCAGATCATGAACTTTTTGCGCGCGCTCCTTAATTCTTTTCCATTTGAGATCCATGATTTTTTCTTTAGCTTGACCGGCAGGGGTATTTGCAATAACCACAAACCTTTTTTCAAGAAGGGGCGTCAATACAAAAGTAGAGAGTTCATCAGCAAATTTTTGCGGTTGGAGAAAAAATCGCTGGGAGGAGTTAGGTAAATTAGGGTGTGTATCGTGAAGCATCGTCTGGTAGCAGACAACAAATCGCGCGTCGAAGATATCCCTAATGGTTTGATAATATGCTTTTTGATTGGGTATAATTGCGGGATCAAGAAACGTCATATTCATGAGCTCTTCCCAGAGCTGATAAATGGCAAGGCCAAATAAATCGATCAGAGCTGGCCCGCCCTGCAAAGGCCACTTAGAAAATACCTCTTGCAACAGCGCTCTCTCTTTGGGCTTAAGAGAAGGCATCTCCGCCGTCAATTTTGCGGAAGCGGAGTAGACAGGCCTCAGGGATAGCGCATTAGCCACATTGGGATCGGACTCTTGGACACGTTGAAAAATAGAATATAGGAGATTAGCTGATGATGAAGGATGGCTGTTATTTGACAATTCACTTTTTGAAACATTATTAACTGCAAGATAATCCGCCATATTGTTCCCCTTTAATTATGGATAGATTTTATTTAAAATAGCAGTTTTTGTCCATTTTTATATTTAAAAGATTATATATCTCATTGCGCCGAGCAAAAGAGCACGTTATACTAAAAAACATGAGACCACTCGCTGAGCGCTTAAGGCCCCAAGAAATTACCGACATCGTCGGGCAAGACCACCTCCTGGGACCTCAAGGACTGATCACGCGCATCATCGACAGCCAAAAACCTGTCTCTCTCCTCCTTTGGGGGCCGCCCGGCTGCGGCAAAACCACCCTCGCCCGCCTCTATGCCAAAGCCTTCAACGCCGATTTCATTCCCATGAGCGCCGTCTTCCACGGAACCGCCGACCTCAAAAAATGGATCGAAGAAGCACGCTCTCAACCCCTCTTCCGCAAAATCATCTTTGTCGATGAGATCCACCGTTTTAACAAAGCCCAGCAAGATGTGTTTCTTCCCTTCGTCGAAGATGGCACCATCACCCTCGTCGGCGCCACCACAGAAAATCCTTCCTTTGCCCTCAACAACGCTCTCCTCTCCCGCCTGCGCGTCCTTCCACTCAAATCCCTCGATGACTCCTCCCTCTCCCACATTCTCGAGCGGTATGAAAAAACCCAAAAACCTCTCCCCCTCACATCTCCTGCGCGCACCCTTCTCCTTTCCCTCGCTCAAGGCGATGGCCGCTACCTCCTCAACATGATCGAAAATCTCGAAGACTCAACCACGCCCCTCGACGAAAAATCGCTCCTCACCCTCGTTCAAAGGCGCCCTCCCCTCTACGACAAACACGATGATGGCCATTATAATCTCATCTCCGCCCTTCATAAATCCGTCCGCGGCTCCGATGCTGATGCTTCCCTCTACTACTTTTCCCGCATGCTCTCCGGCGGTGAATCCCCCGAATACATCGCCCGCCGCCTCGTGCGCATGGCCGTCGAAGACATCGGCCTGGCCGACCCTGAAGCCCTCAACATCGCCCTCAATGCCTGGCGGGCGTTCGATCAGCTTGGCTCTCCCGAAGGCGATCTCGCTCTTGCCCAAGCCGTCCTTTACCTCGCCCTCGCCCCCAAAAGCAATGCCGCCTACACAGCATTTTCTGCGGCGAAAGAAGCAGCAGCCAAAACCGGCCATCTATCTCCACCCAAGACGATCCTCAATGCGCCGACACGCCTTATGCGCGAAATGGATTATGGCAAAGATTACATCTATGACCACGACACGCCGAAGGGCTTTTCGGGGCAGAACTACTTTCCCGACGAGATGCCCCGCGAGGAATACTATCATCCTATCGAACGAGGCTTTGAGCGCGAGCTAAAACGCCGCGCTGATTACTTCACCAAATTAAGATCAGGGAAATAAGGTAAAGAAAACCTTCCTGCCTGCACTTAGAGACACCAGATAAATCCGAGTCCTTGGCAAACAGGAAGGAAGAAACTGTTTTTTTAACTCAAACCATTTTGATGATCAACTGCTAATGAGGCAAGGTCGATCGTCTTACATCTCTATTAGAGAAGATGGTACTCTGAGTGTCCTGCGTTCGAGTAAACACCAAAACTACTCGATGCATGGACAACAGTTTGCTTTTTTTGTCCCTATCTTAAAGTTAATTAATTGAAATTAAATTGTCAAATCTTTATTTGATCTGTTTTGGCTGCCATAATAAAATCGCTCTCGGAAAGACCTCCGATCTTATGGGTCCAAAAAGTCACCTTCACTCGGCCCCATCCTAGAAGAATATCCGGATGGTGCCCCTCTTGCTCGGCTATCGCTCCCAAGGCGTTAGTAAAAGCCAAAGCATCGACAAAGTTTTTGAATTTATATTCCTTTTCGAGATGATGCTGATCGACGACGGTCCAGCCATTCCCCAGTTCTTTTGCCATCCTATCGAGATCGGCCCCTTTCAGGGGCGGCATCTTTGAGGAGCAAGGAATGCATTTCTTTTGATGTAAGCCACTCATAGAGTTGAGCATAGGAAACCTCCTCATTTAAGCCAAGCAATTCTTTAAAGGAGCTTTATAATCAAAAATGTATTAAAATATTCCCAATAAGAGACACTAAATAATGGAAAATGTAAAAAAACCTGACGCTTCCAGCCAGCCTACAAATCATATTTCTCCTGAAGACAAAATAGTCCAGAAAGTCAAAGAATATGCAATTAAAGCATTTCTTTTGATCTCTGGAGCCGTTTTGACAGCAGGGGTTCTCTATATGTTTTCGGAAGCCCATATCGTTATGCTCCTACCATTCCTTTCCCTTTCCCGTTGGCAAGTGACGGTCCTTAGTGTTTTAGTGAACGCCATTGCATTTACGATTTGCCGCGCAATCATCACCAAAAGTGCTCAGGCTATAATTGAAAAAACGATAGACACGAATGACTTATCACGAGGAGAAAGACAAATCAAACTCTTCAACGTTTGTATTCTCGGTAAAGATGCGATGCTCGCGTGTGATATTGCTTGCTTCATGCGTATCGCCAAGACCATTTTCATTGTTCAAAACCCTATTTTTTCTATCGCAGGCCACCTCGTTTCTTTAGAACTTATCTTACGCACGGCTGCTATCTTTTTATTTATTATATTTAGAAGTTCGGGATCGCATTATCTGAGAGCTCCTTGCGATATCGATGCCGGAGATAAACGTCGCATTGAAGATATCACATCTGAGATTTATCCCAAGTTAAGTGGGCCTCATCAAACTGCATTTGCATCTCACGTGATGAATCGTGCTCCTGAAGTACAATTCACTATCCTAGATGAAGCAAAAAAGAAACATGACCACCTAGTAGAAATCAGAAACCTCCGCAAAATCTACGAGCAAGCGTTAAGCAAAAAAGATGAACAAATTCAAGAATTAAAAGATCAGTTAAAAGCTTTTCAAGAAAGTGACCCGTCAGCTCAGTTAGCAAGAGCTAACCAGGCAAAAGACGAAGCCATCCGTTGGCATGAACATGTAACGCAACAACTTAACGAATCGAAAGAAAAGAGCATCGCGTTAGAAAACCAACTCCGGGAGAAACCAAAAGCTGAACCTGAAGAGATCACAAAGCTTCGACAAGAACTTGAAACAGAAAAGGGTGTAAAAGAACATTTTCGCCAAGAGTACTTTAAAGACGAAGAGCAAATCAACAGACTCGAGGGCGAATGCGCCCACCTTCGCAAACAGGTCAAAAATTTGAAAAATGGGTTTGTCCTATTTGATTCAAAGCATTAGCGATTTCATTCTCCTGCCGGCTTCCCTCTGAGCGCCTTCTTTTCTCCATGAATCTTCTTCGCCTCTAGCATCTTTTGCTTCTGCTTGCGAGAACGTCTCCGTTTTTGACGGCGGATCTTTTCCATCTCCTGCTGCTTCTTGCTTTTTTCTTTGTGAACCCGCTCTTTGATGGCCTCGCAGAGAAGCCGCCGCGCGAGAATGCGATTGACGGCTTGGGACCTGTCTTGCTGGCATTTAACCTCGATGCCCGTGGGAATATGCTTGAGATAGACGCAAGACGATGTCTTTTGAAGGTTTTGACCGCCGCGCCCCGAACCTAGAATGAACTTTTCGATCAGATCATCCTCATAGATGCCCAGTTCGCGCATCTGCCTTTCGATAGCCTCTTGTTTCTCTTTAGTGATGCCCATGTCGGCACTATAGCCGACCGATCATACATTTGACAAAGAAATTGAACGATTGCCATGCCGCAATCCCATCCCTTTAGGGGTGGGTTAGGCAGGCCTGTAGTTGGTCTATTCCTTAAATCCTCGAAGAATCCCTTCCATTTATGGGAGGGTTCTTCAATAGATTTGTCCTTTTGTTGTAGAAAAGACAGGGCATGGCAACCTCTCTTGAACGAATAGCAAATGATCTATGGCAGCTAAATTTAACATTCGGACAGGATGAACTGGCTGACTCTTTACTATTTGAGCATTGTCAAAACGAGTTATATGCCTATTCTCCACAAAATCCCCAAGAGATCGATGATCATACACGCCTCAAAAGCACTCTGCAGCAATTAGCAAATAGGGTCCGGCCCATTCCATCGGAAATTTTCTTTAACGCTACGGGATTTCTTGCCAATGATTACCTTTTCTTCATCACGATAGCTAATCAAGTCTATGACAGCGCGGCCGAAGCCTTTAAGTCCTTGAAGGGTAACCTGAAGAATTTTGAATCGATTAGTTTGATGGGGAAAATTATTCATGCTAAATTTGAAGATCCCCCTACTTGCCCAAAAACTGAAATTGACCGGAAAGCGTTTGCTCTTCTATCAAAAGAAAGTTTGGGGAAAGAACTTCTGGGGTGTGGACCAAAACAAGAACGGACAAAATGTGCTCGGCATTCTTCTAATGAAAGAGCGTGTGCTTCGCCAAAAAGATGATCCTTCATTCTTATGGCTTTTCAAATCCTAAACCGGCAATGTAGCCCGTTGTCCAGGCATTTTGAAAGTTAAAACCGCCGGTCACGCCGTCGATATCGAGGATTTCCCCCGCAAAATAGAGACCAGGACATAGCTTGCTCTCCATCGTCTTGAAATCGACTTCCTTAAGAGTGATCCCGCCGCATGTGACAAACTCCTCTTTGTGCGTCGTCTTTCCCTCGACATGGTACGTGTCGGCATGGAGGCGATGGGCTAAGTCGCGGAGGACTTTGTGGGAGGTCTCATGGAGACGCGTTGGGGGCGCGAGCGCCTTCCAAAAGTTTTGGGGCAAAGGAAACGGTTTAGGAGAGGAAGAAAATTTAAGGATATCGAAGATTTTCTCCTCCGTTAGGTCAGGAAGCCAATTGATGACGATATCGAGTTTGTAGTCTTTTTCGGCAAACACACGCGCGGCCCAAGCTGAGAGTTTGAGGACGGCGGGGCCGCTGAATCCAAAATGGGTAATGAGAAGGGGGCCTCGCTGAGAAAATCCAGGGACGCTCACGATAACCGGATCGATGACGATGCCGCTCAAGTCTTTGAGGGGCGATGTCGGAATGTTGAACGTGAAGAGCGAAGGGACCGGTTTTTGGATCGTATGGCCCAGCTGCTGCGCCCAGGCATAGCCGTCAGAGCCGCTCCCTGTGGCGAGAAGAAGGCGACGGCAGCGAAGCGGCGGAAGGTCCTTGCGCTCGATCGTAAACCCTTCCGCGTCTTTGGTGATCTGCGTGATGCGCTGGCGGAGCTGGATATCGACGCCCCGCTTTTTGGCTTCTGCGAGAAGACACTGAATGATGGTCTCCGAGCTGTCGGTGACGGGGAACATCCGGCCGTCTTCTTCTGTTTTAAGGCTAACGCCGCGCGACTCAAACCATTCGATCGTGTCGCGGGGCTGAAACCGATGAAACGGGCCTAAAAGCTCTTTACCCCCGCGAGGATAATTTTTGACCAGCTCTTTGGGATCAAAGCAAGCATGGGTGACATTGCACCTTCCGCCGCCGGAGACGCGCACTTTCGCCAGAAGGACGGCCGTTTTTTCTAAAACGACGACCGATCCTTCCGCAGCGATCGCAGCAAACAGTCCGGCAGCTCCTCCCCCTATCACAATCAGGTCATGCATGGAGATAAGCCTCGGTTTTACCCCAAGGGAAAGAAACAGGGAAGGAGTCGATGCAGCGCAGCCCTTCTAAGGGGTAGCTGATCGTGACGATTTTAGCAGGGAGATTTTGCATATTTTTTGTGAGAAGATCGATCTGCATCTCATTGAGGCATGTTCCATATAGATAAATGAAGGACGCAAGGCCTAGATCAGCGGTGCAGATATCCTGGCAGGCAAAGGTGACGCGATCATCTGAATGCGCCAGAAGTTCGGGACACCACTCAATGCCTTGCATCTGGCAGCCGGTGTACTGGGCCAAAAAATGGGTGCTGCGGCCTCTACCGCAGCCGAGATCGATGCCGTAGTCGTTGGATGATAGCTGGCACCGGTCGGCGATGGTTTTAAGGGTCATGAAAGGGGTCTCGCCATACGGATAGGCCTTTGGGATGCGGTAGGGGTTGGCCTTGCGTAGTTCTTTATCAAGAGGACCAAACGAAGGAACAAGCTTGTAGGCCGCCTGGCGATCGCGCCATTCGTACCACTTCACATAGCCATAGAGGAAGGGATTAAACATTAGAATTGGATGGGGCCTGGGCAAATATAATCATCGAAAAGCCGCCAATGGGGCCGCTGGGATTGGAGATCGCGGTAAGCGCTGCCGTGCAGATCGACGAGAGCTTTAGCGATGACAGGAATGCGCTTTCCTTTTCTCTCTTCCATGTGCATGAGCGCGGTTAAAGAGACTCCGCCGATGGTCCATTGCTCCGGAGCATGCGAAAGATGCCCGACAAAGGCCATTTTGCTCGTCTGGCCCCGTGCGATGAGAAGCGCGGCTGTCATGCCGAGGACATAGCAGTAGTTGGCATCAAAGTTCGTCGGAAGGCCGCACCGTCCTTCATAGCCAAAAAAGTGGCTGAGCGCAGAAAATTTACCGCCGAGCTCTTTTTTCACCATTTCGATGAGAAGTTTTTCCGTCTCGATGGCCGAGACATTGACGTTCCCGTGGGCATCGCGCTCGATGCCGGGCACTTCCTTCACATCGAGGCTGATGTCGGGCATCGACTCGATCAGGCCTTCGGGAACTAAAATAACGCCGTATTCTTTTTTAAGCTCGGCACGCTCGCGAATGAGCGCGGCAATTTCCTTGGTCAGGACCGAGAGGCTTTTTTTCTCCTCGCTGATGAGGACCATGTTCGGATGCGTGGCAAGAGCACACTCGAGGGCAATGTGAGAAGCTGTGCGCCCCATGAGGCGGATGAAATGATAATACTTCTTGGAAGAAAGAGCGTCCCGGGCGATATTGCCGATGAGTTCGCTATAGATTTTCGTGGCCGTATCAAAACCAAACGAGATTTGAACGTAGGGATTTTGCAGGTCGCCATCGATGGTTTTGGGAACGCCGATGACGCGGGTTTTACAACCATTAGCGATAAAATACTCCGCGAGGACGGCCGAGTTCGTGTTGGAGTCATCCCCTCCGATCACCACCAGCCCATCCAGTCCCAGCTTTTGCATCGTGGCAAGAGAAGATTGCTGCTGGACATCGGTCTCGATTTTAACGCGGCCCGACCCGAGCATGTCGAACCCGCCTTGATTGCGGTAATTATCGAGGAGTTTGGGTGTGATCACCACCATTTTGCCATCGATGACTCCTTGAGGCCCGTCTTGGAAGCCGACCAGCGTGCTACCTGCGGAAATTTTTTGGAGCGCATCATAGAGGCCCGCCACGACATTATGCCCCCCGCTGGCTGGGCCGCCCGAGAAAACAACGCCCACTTTGAGCGGCGCCATCTTGACATCAGCGCCCACTTCTGCGGTCACGACTTCACCGCTAGCCGTCTTAGGAAAAAAAGGAACGATGTCGGCTTGGGGAGCCAGGCCATGCTCAGCCCGAAAAGACACCTTGGCGAGATCTTTCAAAATGCGCGGCACGGGCGGTTGATAAGCAAGACGCTTCTGGGCGAGTGGGCTCAACATTCCTCCCATTCTCGCGGATCAAGGCATTAGTTGGCAAGAAAGCCCTATCCCGCTACACTGAATCAACATGGCGACGAAATATATTTTTGTAACTGGCGGCGTGGTTTCTTCCCTGGAAAAGGCCTCACCGCAGCCTCCATCGCCGCTCTTCTAGAAGCGAGAGGCCTCAAAATCGCGATGCTCAAGCTCGACCCCTATCTCAACGTCGATCCGGGCACGATGAACCCCTTCCAGCACGGCGAGGTCTACGTCACCGATGACGGCGCTGAAACCGACCTCGATCTGGGCCATTATTACCGCTTTACCAACGCCAAGATATCCCGCGCTTCCAACGCCACTACGGGGCAGATCTACGAAACCGTGATCAAGCGCGAACGCCGCGGCGATTACCTAGGAAAAGATGTCCAAGTTGTCCCCAACATCACCGATGAGATCAAGCAGCGCATTTTGAAGGCCGCCCACTATGAGGAAGGGACCGACGTCCTCATCGTCGAAATCGGCGGAACCGTCGGCGATATTGAGTCCCACCCCTTTTTAGAAGCCATCCGCCAGTTCCGGCACGAACACCCTAAAGATTGCCTCAATATCCATCTCACCTACGTCCTCTATCTCAAAGCGGCCGGCGAAGTGAAAACAAAACCTACCCAACACTCCATACAGACACTCCGCGGGCATCGGCATCATTCCCGACATCGTCCTCTGCCGCTGTGAAAAACCCCTTGACCAAAGCATCAAAGACAAGATCAGCCTCCTCTGCAGCGTCGCGCAAAGAGCTCGTCCTCGATGAGCCCGATGTGGCCCACTCTATCTATGAAGTGCCGCTGGCGCTGAGCGAGCAAAAAATCGATGAAAAAATTTGCCAGCTGCTCGATCTTCCCAACCCGCCGGGCGACCTCTCCGCATGGAAAGATGTCCTTTACCGTCTGCTCAATCCCAAAGGAAAGGTTATCGTCGGCATCGTCGGCAAATACCTGCAGCATCACGACGCCTACAAATCGGTGTTTGAAGCTCTGCACCATGGAGCCCTCGCCCACCAGGTCGAGCTCGAAATCCGCTGTTTTGAGGCCGATAAGATTTTAGAAAATGGCTCCGTCGAGCACGCGATCGCCGGCTGTGATGGCTATCTCGTGCCGGGAGGATTTGGCGAGCGGGGCTGGATGGGCAAGATTATGACCGCGAAATACTGCCGTGAGAACAAGATCCCCTATTTTGGCCTTTGCCTCGGCATGCAAGTGATGACGGTCGAGTTCGCCCGCCATGTCGCCGGTTTTGACGACGCCAACTCCACCGAGATGGACCCCAACACGCCGCACCCGGTTATTTCGCTTCTTTCCGAGCAAAAATCGGTCATAGACCTTGGCGGCACCATGCGCCTGGGCTCATTCCCCTGCATCATCGAGCGCGGCTCTAAAGCCGAAAAAGCCTACCATTCTCATCGCATCGAAGAGCGCCACCGCCACCGCTATGAATTTAACAATATGTTCAAAGACGCCCTCGAGAAAAAAGGGCTGGTCATCTCCGGCATGCTCCAAAGCCATCCCCTCTGCGAGATCGTTGAGGTTAAGAATCATCCTTGGATGGTGGGCGTCCAGTTCCATCCCGAGTTCAAGTCAAAGCCCCATGATCCGCATCCCCTCTTCCGTGACTTTGTCGGTGCGATGATCGAATATAAGAAGCGCCATGGGTAGAGTTTTAGGTCTCGATTACGGAAGAGCGCGTATTGGCATCGCCATCTCAGATGAAAGGCGGTGCATCGCTACGCCTCTCACGGCCCTTCCCCATGACAAAACATTTCCGACAAAGCTCCAAGAGCTCCTCGCGAAATGGAAGCCCGTCGATATGATCCTGCTGGGCCTTCCCCTTCTCATGAACGGCAAAGAAAGCCCGATGTCGCTAGAGGTCCGTGCCTTTGCCGAAAAGCTCAAAACGCATCTAACGATTCCCATCGTCCTCTGGGACGAGCGCCTCAGCTCAGCGCAGAGCGACCGCCTTCTGCGCGAGGCGGAGATGAACCGGAAGCAGCGCTCGGAAAAAATCGATGCCATGAGCGCCGCCGTCGTACTTCAAAGCTATCTAGAGATGCCCCCTACTTCTCCGTCGTAGCAAGACGCGTTGCTTGGAGATTGATCAATTTGATAAAACAGCCGGCTATATCAAAAAAGGCATTGGGAGCTGCTTGAAGGGTCCAAAAGGCGATCGAATTGACCGTTTCCCATTTACCCCTCGATATCAGGGATATCGGCACTGCCGCGCAACTGATGAGGAATTCTACGCAGCGGATAAAGACGACGGCCGCCATCAGCGCAACATAAAGAATACGCGCGGCTATGAGCCGGTCCCCTTTTTTGTATTCTTCTATAAGAGGGTCGAGCTTCATGAAAATCCAATTTGCAGGTAATTGACTTGAGAGTTTCTCTTCTTCGTCAAGAACATCTTCTTGCTGCGGTTCGAATAAAAATCGCGCTTGCGGATTAACCGCACGCAAAAGATCGACAAAAGGAAAGGCAAAAACTTTGATGCCGATGGCATACCGCCGGCACGTGAAAGCCGTAATCTCAGGCTCCACTCCTCCCGTTGCTATTAAACTAATCACGCCGCCTACTGCAGCGATCAGGTCAAGTGCGCAGGCGATGGCTTGAAGAGGCGCGAGTTTCAAAGAAAGCTTGCGGGCTCCCCATCCAGGCTCGAATTGAAAAACGCGCTGAGCATCAGGAAATGTTTGGTAGATCATGCCACTAAATAATTTTAGAGGATGTTCAGATTAAATTGAAGAAATCACTCGGCTTTGGGGTTAGCGGTCTGATTTTCATCAATTTCAATAGATCTTTCGCCCGGGAGGTAATCAAAATGGAATGAAGTCATCCGCGGACCTTGATCTGAACCGAGAACAAAGAGCGTGTTATTCTTGAATTGAATATCGAGGACATCATAATCGACCGTGTAAGTTTGCAACTTCGCACCCTTGTTCATATCCCAAGCGATGATGGTTTTATCACCATAGGCAACAAACAAGGTTTCCCATAGACGCGTACTGCCGCGAATGGGACTATTATGCTGCAGTTTGTGAACTCTACCGCTGACCATATCCATCAAGCTGCAATCGCCCTTGACGGATCCTTGTAATAACCATTTATTGCCCAGCACTTTTGCAAATTGAATCAGTCCGTCGCTTTTATAAGTCTTCTCTAGTGCGCAATGAGGGATTTGCCAAACTTTACAAACACCCTTCCTCGTTGCTGTGAGCAAATTCTTCCCTTCTGAAAAAAACTGAAGACTGATGACCATATCATCTTCATGACGAACTGCTCCTTCCTCTGTGCACCGTAACAACTGCGGCAAGGGCGAGCTAGTACTCTGCGGTTTAAGGTCTTTCAAAACGCGGCAAAAACCATCGCTAAAACCTAAAGCTAATCTATCTCCGCTTAAAGCCAAGCCGCTGATGGGCTTTTCAGCAGTCCAATTCGATAATTCATATTCGTCCTTACTGTTTTCAAACCCTATACAAAACAGGGTCTGGGTTAAGTAGGCCACTGCAAAAATCCGCTTATCAGCCTCTATGATAAAGGGAGGAGCTTTACCTGCTTGCATAAGATGGTGCAATCTTGCGGTGAAATAAAATGCAGGCATTAGGCGAGGATCAAAATCGGGCGAAAGCTCGAAAAATCCTCGATTTCGTTTGGTATAAGAATATTTATCTTTTTCAATCTGTATTGAAGTAGCTGCAGCTCTACTATCCGTATTTAGACTGATAAAAAAACCTTCGTAAAATTTACCAAAATAAAGAGGTGTGCTAGGCTTAACCTTCCAATCCGTTCGGTGGTATTGACTATTTACAATGCTATGGAGAAGACAGAGATGTTTGTAATTTTGAATAGGCGGCGTTGGCAAGGACCTCACTTTAAAAACACATGTAAAACCATCGGATGTGTTTGCGACTTCCCTAAATTTCTTACAAACCTGGGCAACAGATTGAAGGTGGACTCCGCCTAGAAAGCTGAAGATGTAAAATAAAAGCTCCACAGGCAAATCTGCCAACATTAGCTGGCTTTTCAAGATAGGAGAAAGATCTGTCTGATTCCACTTTTCTACAAGCTCTTTCACGGAGGAAGAGGTTAAGAAAATACTCATTAACTGCTTCGTTTTTGAAGTTGCTGGTTCCTTTTTTAAAATTTCCTCGAAAGAAGCGACTGGTTTTTTTACTTTTTTGGCTTCTTTCGCGAGTTCCAAAACGAGCTCCACCTGAGCTCTCTCAGGGCCGGCAAGCGTGGACAGATCTATTTCTTCCACTTTCTGCAACATTTCGCGCATCACAGGCAACTGTGTCATAGATTTAAAAGCTTCTCCCATGAAGGAACGTTCATCTCTTGATCCCTTAGATGAAGTTTCATCATCAGAATCGCTCGAAGATGAGACGGAACTGGTTCCCTCCCGAGGTACGTCGGAAGGCTCTTCGGAGCTCGTAGAAGATGTCTCTTCTTTATCAGACTCCTCATCAGAAGGCAGCTTATAGGGGGAGATCTGTTCGAGCTTTTTCATCAACTCTTTGTCCCGCTTTGACATGAGATCTTCGGCTTTGATGCGTGGAATTTTAATAGGCTCCATTGGGGTAAATGCAGCCGGTTCCCATTTTGGCATGAGACGGGGCATGAGATCGATTGGTTTATAAGTACGAGGCAGTTCTGGGATTCTTGATGGAGGAGCGGATTTCGAAGAGCGAAGCCATGCAAACAGAGTTTCTCTTTGTTTTTCTAGGATGTTTCTCTGCTTTTTCAAATCTTCTAAATTAGACAAATGTATAATTTTTTTATTTAATTCGAAAATTTCTTGGGAAGTCTTTTGATACTTTTGAAAAAAAGGAAACTTTATAGTTTCTTTCAGTATGAAGTTGACCTCCGAGCTTTGTAAAGTGAGGCGAGAACGCGAAGAAAGAGCGTTGGCTGGCACCATATGAACTAGAATCATAGCCGAATTTCCCATTAAATGCTATGGTGTTCAAAAGGAATAACTTGATGCCTATCGATGAAGATCCTCTTGCAGAACAGAGCCAAGGGGTTAGGTTTTATGATCCGTGTATCGTGGTGGTCTTTGGCGCGACGGGCGATCTGACCGCCCGCAAGATCTTGCCCGCTCTTTATAACCTGACGCGCGAGGGACAACTCCCCCCTCAATTTGCTTGTGTCGGCTTCGCCAGACGGCCCAAGACCCATGATCAGTTCCGCGAAGAAATGCAAGCGGGCATCTCGGCCCATTCCAGAGTCAAGCCCATCGATCCGTCGATCTGGTCTTACTTCTCTAGTCAACTCTTCTATCACCAGTCGGAGTTCCACGAAGACGAGGGCTATGAAAAGCTCAAAACTTTTCTGGCCGAGCTCGACGCGAAGCTCGGGACCAAAGGGAATCGCATTTTTTATCTGTCGACGCAGCCGAGCTTCTTCCCCCTCATCTGCGAAAAACTGAAAAAAGCAGGCCTCCTCTATGAATATGGGAAGGAAACGCAACGCTGGTCGCGCGTCATCATTGAAAAGCCCTTCGGCCATGATCTTTCTTCTGCCAAAGCGCTGCAAAAAGAACTCCTCAAATTTTTAGATGAAAAACAGATCTTCCGCATCGATCATTATCTGGGTAAAGAGACCGTGCAAAACCTCCTGGTGTTTAGATTTGCCAACGCGATCTTTGAGTCGCTCTGGAACCGCGAGCATATCGATCATGTGCAGATCACGGTCGCCGAAGACATCGGCATCGGGACCAGGGGGAAATTTTTCGAAGAAGCAGGGATTTTGCGCGACATTTTGCAGAACCACATGATGCAGCTGCTCTCGCTCGTTGCCATGGAGCCTCCGAAGACAATGGAAGCCGACAGCGTCCGCGATGAAAAAGTCAAAGTCCTCCAAGCGATCCGCAAACTCGATATGCGCCATGCGGTCCGCGGCCAATATGGCCCGGGATATATCAATGGAGACTCCGTCATCGGGTACCGAGAAGAACAAAATGTCAGCCCCACTTCGAGCGTCGAGACCTATGTCGCTATGAAACTCCTGATCGATAATAAACGGTGGAAAGGCGTTCCCTTTTATCTCCGCTGCGGCAAACGCCTCCCTAAACGCGCTACCGAGATCGCCGTCACGTTCAAAGAATCCCCCTGCGCTCTTTTTCCTGGAGGGAACAACGTTCTGGCGATCCGCATCCAGCCCGATGAAGGGTCCGCCCTTAAAATCAACACCAAGGTTCCCGGACCTGGTACGCCTATCCAACCTGTAAAGATGGATTTTCGGTATGGATCGTACTTCGGGATGAGCCCGCCCGAAGCGTATGAGCGCCTCATTTGCGACTGCATCTTAGGCGACAGCACGCTCTTTGCCCGGGAAGATGAAGTCTTTGCGTCTTGGAAGCTCCTGACTCCATTGATCGATCTATGGACCCAAACATCCGACGCCGACTTTCCCAACTACGCCTCCGGTTCATGGGGGCCCGCCATTGCAGATAGTATGATTGCGCAAGACGGGCGCAAATGGAGGCTTCTGTGAAAATTTCAGAAATCGCCTCCAAGCTGCAAACCGGGCCGTTAAGGGCATCCCTCTTTAACCTCATTGTCTTCACACAAAAAAATGAACGCGCCGCGTATCTGCGCACGATTTCTCAGAATGCAATCAAGCGGTTCCCCTCCAGGGTGATTTTTATTACCGCCGATCGGCAAAGCCACAACGACGAGCTCTCGGCCGATGTGACCATGATACAAGGCGATGTTGCGTGCGATTGGATCGATATCCAAGCCACCGAAGCGAATCTCCCCAAAGTCCCCTTCGTGATCCTTCCCCATCTCCTAACGGACCTCCCGATCTATGTTGTGTGGGGCGAAGACCCTTCCCTGTCCAACCCGATCGCCTCCGCTCTTGAGAGTCTCGCCGACCGCCTGATCTTCGACTCCGAGACGACGGAAGACCTCCATGCTTTTGCAAAAAGCGCCTTAAGGCACCATGATGAGGGCCGTGTCGATATCGCCGACCTCTGCTGGGCCCGAACTGAAAGCTGGCGGCAGCTCCTCGCTGCGATCTTCCACGGCAAAGAACGCCTCGAGCAGCTGAAGCGGCTTAAAACCATGCAGATCACGTACAACGCTCTGACCTCCCCCTTCTTTTGCCACACCAAGACCCAATCCCTCTACATCCAAGGCTGGCTCGCAAGCCAACTGAACTGGAAAAATGTGGAGGTCGCCCTCCAACCTGGCCAAAACAAAGAACTCGCTCCCGGGGCTATTATTTCTCTCGATATGCTCACCACCGCAGGAGAGCATTTTGCATTTGTCCGCACGCCCGAAGAGCCCCATCAAGTGAAGATGATCCTTTCTACGCCTGATCGCTGCGAGATCCCCTCCAAGTTCGTCTTCACCAAAACACAAGCGGGCCTTTCCCTTGTCAACGAGATCGGTCATACGGGAACCAGTCCTCACTTCCTCAAGCTCATGGAGACCCTCGCAGCTCATGACTAAAAGGAGAATTTCAACGCAAAGACGCAAAGGCGCAAAAAAAAACTTAGCGGCTCCGCGCCTTTGCGTTAAAATTCTCTTCCCATCAAGGCAGCAAACATGCTGATGAATGCAACGCTCACTGTCCCCGGAGACAAAGACGCGACCCTTCATTATGCGGCAAGCCATTTCGTGGCCATCGCCCGCGATGCCATCGAGGACCACGGCTTTTTTGCTGTCGCTTTATCCGGCGGATCAACGCCCAAGGCCATCTATGAGCTCATCTGCCAGCCCGGCCTCTCCGAAGAGATCGAATGGGAAAAAGTCCACCTCTTTTGGAGCGATGAGCGGAGCGTCTTCCCCGATGATCCCGAAAGCAACTACCGGATGGCGATGGAGGCAGGATTTGCAAACATGCCGCTTCTCCCTCAGCATATCCACCGCATGGTCGCTGAAAAAGATATCGAAGCCCAGGCCCACCATTATGAAACAACCATGCGGCGCGTCCTCGATGACCAAGCGCTCGATCTCGTCATGCTCGGGATGGGAGAAGACGGCCACACCGCTTCGCTTTTCCCAAAAACGGCTGCCTTAGATGCCCATGGCCGTTTATGCGTCGCCAATCATGTCCCGCAGAAACAAACCTGGCGCATGACGCTCACCTTCGAGTGCATCAATGCGGCTGCGCACATCGCCGTCTACGTGCTCGGCAGCAACAAAAAAGAGATGCTCCGCCACGTCTTCAATACGCCGCCCAAACTCCCCTGTCAAAATGTCGGCACCGTCGAAAATCCTGCCCTATGGATTGCCGATGAAGCTGCCGCAGGAACCTCAGTTCTGAGTTGATTTAATATAGAATTGTCATAGATTATAGTCGTCTTTTTGAAAATCTCGAAGAACCCAGAAGACTCAACAAATCTGGAATTGAGGTTAATACGACCAAGGAAAAATATGGAACCGACAACACCATCGAACACACAACCATTTGCTTCTACAAATACGGGTCTTTCAAACACTCCGAGCAGCCTGCAATCTGCTCCCGATACGAGCCTGTTAGATGAGCAGCAGCCTCTTTCCCTAGGGTCAAGTTTGTACTGTACAGAAACTATCGAGGATATCGACCCAACAATTAGCGCTTTTTGACAACGAGGGACGTCAGCATCGAGGCAACTAAGATGCCCGCAATGACCGCGAGAGAGATCGGCAGCGGTATGACATAAAAGGGCCCCATGACCATCTTGATGCCCACGAAAAAAAGAACGAGCCCAAGTCCGATCTGCAGATGAGAAAAAAAGAGCAGCGATTCAGCAATTAGAAAGTGGAGCGATCTTAGCCCTAAGACCGCAAAGATGTTCGACGTATAGACGATAAACGGGTCGAGCGTGATGGCAAAGATCGCCGGAATCGAGTCGAGCGCAAAGATCAAATCGGTCGTCTCAATGACCAGCAGCACCAATACGAGCGGTGTTGCAAACCATTTTCCTGCGCGCCTTATCCAAAAGCGAGAGCCGTGGTAATCTTCTGTCACGTCAAAATGCCGGCGCGTCCATTGTACCAGCCAATTTTTCTCAGGAGCAATACGCTCCTTTTTTTGCAGCATGAGGCGTATCCCCGTGTACGCCAAGAAAAGACCGAGCAGATAGATCAGCCACTCAAAGCGATGGATCAACGATACCCCTGCCAAAATAAGGGCCAAGCGGAGCACCAGCGCGCCGACGATCCCCAAGTATAGGACGCGATGCTGCAGCTTGCCTGGCACTTTAAAGTACGAAAAGATGAGGATGAAGACAAAAATGTTATCGACGCTCAGCGACTTCTCTACAAGATAGCCGGTAAAAAACTCGAGAGCTTTTTGCTGTCCTTCATAGAAGAAAATGAACGCATTAAATAATAGCGAAAGCCCAATCCAAAATGAGCTCCACAATGCCGCTTCTTTCATGGAGACCGCGCGGCTTTTGCGGTGGAAAACACCAAAGTCCAAAAGCAGGAGAATTGCGATCAAGACATGAAAACCGACCCACCTCATGACTTCATACGACATGATTTTCTTATGAAGAAAAACGATCTTTTCCTCAAGAAACTCCTGCTCTCACGAAAAATTTTCTTAGCCTTAAAAAAGACTTCATAATACAATCGAATCAACTTAACAGAACCTTTAACCACAAGAGGACAATAATATGCAACCAGTCACCAAGTCGACACCGTCAACCCTATCACAACCAGATCCTGCAGCAGCGCAACCACAAACACCAGTCGGGATTGGAAGCCAAACAAAATCAACTATGACATCCGCTTCTTCTGAGAAGAAACCTGAAAGTGATTTCTCGTACTTTAGACCTTGGACTTGGTTTGGACGTAGCAACAAAAAAGAAGCTCCCAAACAACAACCATCACAGCCTCCTGAACAAGCGAGTGCTTCAGCCAACAGTAATAACGCAGCTCCTGTTACTGCCAAAAACGAAGAACCGGCGCCACAGCCCGCAACAGCAAAAACCGAAACTCTTGCAGCGGCCAAAAGTGACGAAAAAAAGCCAGAAGCAAAACCAGCAGAAATTAAGCCAGGCATGTGGGTACAGATAAAAGGTTTTTTTGCGTTCGTAGCTTATCCTGTCCTCAAAGCTACAGGCCGCACCCCGGTTTATGAGAATGGCGATTTAATTCTGGTTAAAAACGAAACAAAAGTACCAGAAACAACAGACAAAAAATAATTTCTATTGATATTCCGGCGTCTTTTCTAGACGCCGGAGCTTTTTTCCGTTAAAATAAGTGTCTATGTTTACCTTAGGAATTGAGTCTACTTGCGATGAGACTGCTGCTTCGGTGGTCCATTCAGGTAAAAAAATTCTTTCCAATGTGACGGCCTCCCAGGCCGATCTCCATGCCCGCTATGGAGGTGTCTTCCCCGAGATGGCCGCTAGGCGCCATGCCGATGCGATGGTGCCGGTGATCGAAGAGGCTCTCGCTCAGTCCGGCATGGAAGTTGGGAATATCGATTTAATCGCCGTGGCCAAAGGGCCCGGGCTCATCGGCCCGCTCCTGCTGGGGCTTCATGCCGCCAAGTCGCTCGCTCTTGCCTGGAAAAAACCGCTGGTAGGGGTCAATCACGTCGAGGCCCATCTTTTTGCGGCCATGATGGCGTGCGAACCTATTTTGCCGGCTCTGGGGGTCGTGATATCGGGGGGGCATACATTTTTGGTGAAAATCGAAGAGCTGGGAAAATACACGATGATCGGCACAACCGTCGACGACGCCATCGGCGAGGCGTTCGATAAGGTAGCCGTTATGCTCGGCCTCTCTTATCCAGGAGGGCCCGCCCTCGAGCAGCTAGCAAGACAAGGAAATCCTTTAAAATATCGCTTTCAACCAGGCAAAGTGAAAGGCCGGCCGTGGGACTTTTCCTTTAGCGGCCTGAAAACCAATGTCCTCTATACGATCAAGGGGCAAGACAGCGGGAAAAATGCCCCCTGCCGCGTGGCGGAAGAAGAAAAGCCTCACATCGCTGCGGCGTTCCAAGAGGCAGCGCTGGGGGATATCGTCTCCAAGGCAAGCAAGGCGGCTGAGGAATTTGGCTGCAAAGCAATTTATTTAGGCGGCGGGGTCAGCCAAAACGGCCGTCTCCGAGAGATGTTCCATGGAACTCCTATTCCAGTGATTTTCCCGCCAAGCGGGCTCTCGGTCGATAACGCTGCCATGATCGCGGGGCTTGGTTATCATGTTTTTTTGAGGCAAGGGGCCGATAATCTAGACCTCGAACCTCAAACCCGCATCCCCCTTTAGGATTAAATAGAATTTTAACGCAAAAGCGCGGAGTCGCTAAGATTTTTGCGCCTTGGTGTCTTTGCGTTAAAATTCTTTCCCCCCATTTTCTCCATTGTTTTTTTAAAGGAAGAGGCTTAGAATGAAAGGTCAAAACGAAAGGAAGAACTTATGGCAAAGAGCGCCCGCGAAACCATTAAAATGAAAAGTACCGAAAGTCCTGAAGTCTATTGGACAACAAAAAATAAACGTACGAAAACAGAGCGTTTAGAGCTGAAGAAGTTCGATAAACGCCTGCGCCGTCACGTGGTCTTCAAAGAAGCTAAATAAATTCTTAAGGCGGCGGGGAGATGTTCGAATTTTCAGTCATTCGTAAATACCTTGTCCCGCGCCGCAAAAATCTTTCTGTTGCCCTCATCGGATCGCTCTCGATTGGCGTAATTACGCTCGTCGTCTGGCTGGTCCTTGTTTTTTTGTCCGTGACCGACGGCATCGAAAAGTCGTGGCTGGGCAAACTCACTACGCTCCACGCCCCCCTCAGGATTACCCCGACGCCGGCCTATTATGCCTCTTATTATTATCGCATCGACGAGGTCGCAGCGGCCTCGGCTTTTGCCCTCCGCAGCATCGGAGAAAAAGCCATAGCGGCGCAAAGCGATCCGTACGACCCTCAAGTGGATGCAGCGACTGGCCTGCAACCGGATCGATTGCCGGACGGCCGTCTCAAAGATCCCGTCAAAATCGCTTATCAAATTTTGCGCGAAAAAAAACTCCCCTTCCAGGAGTTTGAACTTACGGGCGCCCTCCTTCGCCTCGAGTTGAAGCGGCCTCAAGGAACCTCCTTCCTCACGCAAGTTTCCTACCTCACCACGCTCGCCGATCAAAATCCCCATATCTCTTCCCTTCTCTTACCTGAATCCGCCCCGGAAATGCCCGGCAAAGAAATTTGGCTCGCCAAGAGTTTTCAAGGCAGCGGCGTACGCCTAGGCGATAAAGGCTACTTGTCGTACCAAGCCGCCACCGTCAGCGGCGTCCAAGAACAGCGGATGCCCGTCTACGTCAAAGGATTTTATGATCCCGGCGTCATGGCCATCGGCGCTAAGGCGATCCTGACGCCTGGCGATGTCGTGCGGACGATCAATGCCTCGAGCCCCTTGGAGCACTTTGACAAAACCCAGTCCAACGGACTCCAAGTCTGGATCGAGGACATGGACCAAGCTTTAAGCGTCAAAAAAGAGCTCCAGACCGCCTTTGCAAAAGCCGGCATTGAGCGGTATTGGAACGTCACCACGTACCATGATTACGACTTTGCCAAAGAGCTCCTTCAGCAGTTCCAAAGCGATAGGACGCTCTTTACGCTCATTGGAATACTCATTTTGACGGTGGCCTGTTCGAGCATTCTCTCGCTCCTGCTTCTCCTCGTGAATGATAAAAAACGGGAGATCGGCATTCTGCAAGCCCTCGGAGCTAAGCCATCGAGCATCGCCCTCATTTTCGGCGGGTGCGGGGCCCTCATCGGGTTCGTGAGCAGCCTGATCGGACTACTCGCCGCCCTCCTCACCCTCCACAACCTCGACGCCGTCGTGAGCTTCTTAAGCTTCGTGCAAGGACACGACATGTTCAGCGCGGCCTTCTATGGGAAATCATTGCCAAGCGATCTGAGCGCCCGCGCCACGTTCTTCGTTCTCGTGATCACGCCGATCTTATCTTTGGTGGCAGGGCTTGTTCCCGCGATCAAGGCCTGCCGCCTTAAACCCTCCGAAATCTTGAGGGCGCCATGATCCTTCGTGCAGAAAATCTCACCAAAAAATACCAAGAACCCTCGGAAGTCGTCGTCCTGCGCGATGTCTCTTTAGAAGTGCCCGCCGGCGCAACGGTTGCCATCACCGGCAAATCAGGCGAAGGAAAAAGCACGCTCCTGCACATCCTCGGCACGCTCGAAGAACCCACCTCGGGAGAAGTGTGGATTTGTGGAAAATCAACTAAAAAAACATCCCTTCCCCACCTGCGGAACCAGTGCATCGGATTTATTTTTCAGAACTCTTCAACCTTCTCGACGATTATACGACCCTCGAAAACGTCGCACTTCCCGGCTAAGATTGCAGGGAAACAGACCAACGATCCTATGGAGCTCCTGCGCGAAGTCGGCCTGGAAGACCGGGCCCACTTTCCTGCCCGGCTACTCTCCGGCGGCGAAAAGCAGCGCGCGGCCATTGCTAGGGCCCTTTGCAACGACCCGCCTCTCCTCCTCGCTGATGAACCGTCAGGAAATCTCGATCATGCGACTTCGCAGCGCATCCATGAGCTTCTCCTGGCCTCGAGCAAACGCCGCGGAAAAACCCTCATCGTCAGTGACGCACGACCTTGAACTTGCTAAGCTCTGCGATATAACGTATCACCTCATAGACGGAAAACTCCTATGCAAATCTTAGTCATTGGAACAGGATATGTCGGCCGTACCGGCGCTTGCTTTGCCGAAATGGGCCACCATGTCATCTGCCTCGACATCGACCAAGGAAAAATTGACACTCTCAACAATGGGCATATCCCGATCTACGAGCCCGGCCTCGAAGACATCGTCCGCCGCAACCGCGCCGCCGGCCGCCTATCATTCACCACGCAGTATCCCTCTGAAAATATCCGTCTGCTTCATCGCTGTGCCCACCCCTTCTAAAGACGATGGATCGTGCGACCTGCAGTATGTGACGGCCGCCGCCCGCGAGATCGGACGCCATATGACCGGCCACTGCCTCATCGTCATCAAATCGACCGTTCCTGTCGGCACTGCTCGACGCCGTGCGCGCCGCGCTTGCCACCCCTCACCCATTTGACGTCGTCTCCAACCCCGAGTTCCTCAAAGAAGGCGCCGCTGTCTCCGATTGCATGAAACCAGACCGGATCATCCTCGGCGTTGACAATCCCGAAGCGGCCGAGATGATGAAAGAGCTTTATGCGCCGTTCACCGTCAACCATGACCGCATCCTCATCATGGACAACCGCTCGGCCGAGATGACCAAATACGCTGCCAACGCCATGCTTGCGACCCGCATCTCGTTCATGAACGAAATTGCCGGCCTCTGCGAGCACCCTCGGCGCCAACATCAACCACGTCCGCATCGGGATCGGATCCGACCACCGGATCGGCTATCCAGTTCCTTTATGCCGGCGTCGGATATGGCGGCTCCTGCTTCCCGAAAGATATCCATGCCCTCACTGCCATGGCCAAGGCTGTCGGCTACGAGGCGCCCCTTCTCACTGCCGTCGATACGATCAACGAGCGGCAAAAAAGACTCTCACCCAACAAGATGAAAAGTACTTCGGAGGTCCTTGAAGACAAGAACGATCGCGATCTGGGGCTGGCATTCAAGCCCGACACCGATGACATCCGCGAGGCGCCCGCGCTCCAGCTCATCCAAGAACTCCTCGATCATCGGGGCGCAGGTCCGCCTCTACGATCCCGTGGCCCTGACAAAGCCAAAAATATCCCTCGCACCCAGCGCTCACATGGTGTACGAGCGAATACGAGCTGCCCAAGGAGCCGATGCCCGGACGATGATCACCCAGTTCTTGCCGTAGCAGAAGATGTAGAGCTTGCCGCCGTCGGGGAAGGTGTGGTGCAGCACGCGCTTGGGCAGGGTCTCATAGCGGAGACTCTGGCCCTTCTTCTGCACGGGCGGATCTGCACCGGGTCGACCCGCTCCAGCTCCAGGTCGAACCGGTGGGGGATCTCCATGCGATCGGAGTCTTCGAGCTTTTCGTCGTAGAGCGCCTTGAGGGCCGGGTTGGTGATGATCTCATCGGCCACCCGGTTCTCGGTGAGCTCGTCGGAGGTCCCATAGGCCACCATGACCAGCTGAAATTCCCGGAGGGGCTCGGGGGTGAAGAGCGGGTCGACGCGCATGGGGTGCGGATGGGTCTCGAGCGGCCGGACGAGGTTCCACACGGTGGTGCGAGGCGCGCCGCTTCGCTGAAGTGGCGCGCCTGGAATGGGCGGAGCGCTTCGAGCGCCAGGAAGCGCAGCTTGAGCTCGGTGATCAGTTCGGCGCGTCGAGCGAAGACCTCCTTGGCGACCTCCATCTTGCCCAGCTTCTCCAGGCCCAGGGCGCGAAGCTCCCAGGCGTCGATGAGCTCCAGCACCTCCACCAGCGAGTCGGTGGCGCGGTGAGCGAGCGTCGGATGATCGATTGGTGGACTCTCCGCGCTGAGGAGGGTGCTCTGCAGCACGCTCTTCCCGGGCACAGCGCCGCGCTCTGCAGGAGCGGGGAGTCCTTGGCGGCGAGCTCCTGGGGAGTGAGGCGGGCCCCATGACCCGGGCGGTTCCTCAGCGGGACCCGGAGCGCCTCGTAGCCCACCGCCTCTAGCGCGTACGCGATCCGCTCCTCCTCCGAGAGATCCGGATCGACCTCGTTCGGCTCCAAGAGGAGAGACGCATCCTCGGTGTCGTCGACGTCCTGCGGGTCGGCGAGCCGAACGTAGAACATGGCGCGGAGGTAATCCTCCCGGTAGGGCGCGAGGAGCTGCAGACACGCAGCCCGCTCCTGGCGATCGAGGTCTTTATAAATCGGGATCACCTGGTCGAGCTTGGAGACGCCGAAGGGGAGCTCCCGGAGCTTGCGGAGGCCGCTGCCCTCCAGCTTGGTGATCAGCTCGGTGGGGTTCTCGGGGAGGAGGTACGGCGAGGGGGGACCGCTCGGCGGACCCTGGAGGTTCTTCTCGTGCTCGAGCAGGAGGCGGATCAGCTCGTAGTCCACCGACTGGATCGACGCCCACCGCGGTGAGGCGTGGCGCTTATCAAACAAGCGATTGGCGAGATCCAGGGTAGGGGGCGCGTCAGGTCCCCGGGTCCGCACGAGCGCCGCCGCGCTGACCGCGCTGCAGAGGCCGAGCAGCGCGTGGGTGCGCGACCGGGCAGGCCAATGCGAGACATCGACATCGCGGAAGGGGCTCACGTCGCGGGCCAGCACCTCGGCCGTGCCCCGGGGATGGCCGAGGAGCTCGAAGACCGCCACCGGGGTGTGAGGATAGAGAGCCGGATAGGCCCTGGCCGCTGGCGTCAGATCCTTGAAGCGGACCTCGACGTCGAAGGGGCGAATCTGGATGTTGAAGGCATGGAGCTTGGACGTTCGCAGGGGCTTCATTTGTCGCTCCGGTCGGGGGTGCGGTTGAGGGTCCGGACGATGTCGGTCAAGAGCTCCACCACCTGGTCGTCGGTCTCTTCGCGCAGGAGGGCCAGCGCGCCAACGTGGAGCGCCACCCGGCCGATGCTCGCCAGGCGGTAGACCTGACCGGGGAGGTCGTCACCCTCGAGCTTCAGCCGCCGGGCTATCGCCGCGGGATCCATGATGGCCGAGAGCTCATGCGCGTCGATTTGACGCCGGGTGAGCATGAAGTCGACCGAGACCTTCTTGTCGAGCGCGTACTGATAGAGGTCTGCTGGGCGGCCGGTCCTCATGATCTCGGTGACCTTTCTGTGCACCGCGGCCAGGAGCACCTTCTTCGTGCCGCTCAAGTCGTTGATCTCGGCTTCCTCATCCGGCCGCCGCATATCCGAGGGGAGCGCCTGGAATTCGTCGGTAGGCAACCTCGGGCCGCGGACCTTTCGGGCACGCCGGTGCTGGGTGATGGTGATCTTGAGCCAGGAGTGGGCCCAGGCCAGCGCCTGGACGGCGCCCACCGCAGGGTCTTCGTTGTCCAACCCGCGGCAGGTGGCGACGTGGGTGATCACCTTGTCGATGGCGAGCGCGCTGAGATCCTCAGCATCGGCTGGCTCACGGACCTGCCGATGGGCACTGACCGAGAAGGGCTTCCAGAGCAGCAGGCGGACGATGCCCATGGCCGCCGCCGAGCGGCGGGGTCCGCCCGGATGGTGAGGAGGGCCTCCCGGAGGTCCCGAGCAAACTGATCAGCGGGCATCTTGGCGTTGGCTTCCCCGAGCGGCGGCACCCCGGAAGCTCGGCGACGGATAGCATAGAAGGCGGGCCCGGGTGGCGTGCGCCTCGAGCGCGGGTCACTCCGATCCCTGGCATCCCAGATCGGGTCGTCACTGGCATCCATGGGTGTTCGCGTCGGCACGGCCCCCTCCGGGTTTCTCCTTTATAAGGATCTTGAGGCCTCGAAAATCTCCACCGGATCACGTCCCGAAATGACCTGAATGGCTTTAGACATCCAGGGGTTACAAAAAAAGCGACACGTCACGAAGTTGCTCTTCGGACGGTCCTGTTTCGAGGTCGCCGGGGCGAAGATTGAATCCCGCGAGGCGGAGAAGGAATCCCAGGGAGCCGGATCGAAAACCGAGGCGGCGGAGAAGGAATCCCGAGGGGCCGGATCGAAAACCGAGGCAGCGGAGAAGGAATCCCGAGGGGCCGGATCGAAAACCGAGGCGGCGGAGAAGGAATCCCAGGGAACGGGATCGAAAACCGAGGCGGCGGAGAACGAATCCCAGGGAGCCGGATTGAAAACCGAGGCGTCGGAGAAGGAATCCCGGGGGGCCGGATCGAAAACCGAGGCGGCGGAGAAGGAATCCCGGGGGGCCGGATCGATAGCCGAGGCGGCGGAGAAGGTTTCCCAGGGAGCCGGATCGAAAACCGAGGCGGCGGAGAAGGTTTCCCAAGGGGCCGGATCGAAAACCGAGGCGGCGGAGAAGGTTTCCCAGGGAGCCGGATCGGAAACCAAGGCGGCGGAGAGGGTTTCCCAGGGAGCCGGATCGAAAACCGAGGCGGCGGAGAAGAAATCCCGAGGGGCCGGGTCGAAAACCGAGGGGGGGGAGAAGGTTTCCCGGGGAGCCGGATCGAAAACCGAGGCGTCGGAGAAGGAATCCCGAGGGGCCGGATCGAAAACCGAGCAGCGGAGAAGAAACCCCGAGGGGCCGGATCGAAAACCGAGGCGGCGGAGAGGGAATCCCGAGGGGCCGGATCGATAGCCGAGGCGGCGGGGATCGAACCCGTCGCCGAGGATATCGAACCCGTCGCCGAAGAGATCGAACCCATCGCAGCGGAGATCGAATCCATCGCGGCGGAGATGGAACCCGTCGCCGAAGAAAGCGAACCCGTCGCCGAGGAGATCGAACCCGTCGCGGAGGAGATCGAAGCCGTCGCGGCGGATATCGAAACCGTCGCCGAGGATATCGAACCCGTCGCCGAGGAGATCGAACCCGTCGCCGAGGAGAGCGGACCCGTCGCCGAGGAGAGCGGACCCGTCGCCGAGGAGATCGAACCCGTCGCCGAGGAGAGCGGACCCGTCGCCGAGGAGATCGAACCCGTCGCCGAGGAGAGCGGACCCGTCGCCGAGGAGATCGAAACCGTCGCCGAGGAGATCGAAACCGTCGCCGAGGAGATCGAAACCGTCGCCGAGGAGATCGAAGCCGTCGCCCAGGAGATCGAAGCCGTCGCAGCGGAGATCGAACCCGTCGCAGCGGAGAGCGGACCCGTCGCCGAGGATATCGAGCCGGTCGCGGTGGAGGTCGAATCCGACGCCGAAGAGAGCAAACCCGTCGCGGCTGAGATCGAACCCATCTCGGAGGAGATCGAATCCGTCGCCGAGTAGATCGAACTCCTCGCGGAGGAGATCGAACCCGTCGCCGAGGAGATCGAACCCGTCGCAGCGGAGATCGAGCCCATCGCGGCTGAGATCGAATCCTTCGCCGAGGAGATCGAACCCGTCGCCGGGGAGAACAAACCCATCGTGGCGGAGATCGAACCCTAGGAGACGGAGATCGAACCCATCGTCGAGGAGATCGGACCAACCGCGGCGCAGCTCGAATCCTTCGCGGTGGAGTTCTGCTGTTGGGGGGCCGAGTTAAACGCCGCCGCATAAGCTATCGATCCCAACGCGGGAAATTCCGACCCGGCGGACGCGATCTAAGAAGGGCCTGGGCAAGGATTGAGAGTGGCCTTGCTGCAGTGGGGCTTAAGGGCTCCGGGGCCGAACGACCTGACGAGAACTTGAAACCGGTTGCGTCGAAAGCGCTCGGGCAGGGACGCACTCGCACGGCGACCACCAACGGTCGATTCAACCCTGTCGTCGGAATCGGATCTCCGCGAGCGGCCTCTGCAACCTCGGTCCGCGGGCTTCGCTCTCGCCGCCCCCTCATGAGGGCTGCATCGGAAGGTGCCGATTATCCCTGTGATTTAGTGAAGTGGACATTTCCATGTCAGGGGCACGTGGTATCAGCACTCCCGGGTTGAGAGTGGCGGTCAGTGGTCGGAGGGGAGATGGCGGGAGAGGTCTCATCATTGCCGTTGGCCCATCTCGATGAGGTGGGGCGCGAGCACCTCCTCATCGATCACCTTCAGGCTGTTGGAGCCGGTGCCCGCGAATTCGCTGATTCCTTCAACGCGGGGCCGTGGGGGGAGATCGCTGGTCTTTGGCACGACCTTGGGAAGTACGCACCCTCGTTCCAGGCGATGATCCGGCGCGAAAACGGCTACGAGGCCCACATCGAGGTCGCGGCGAACGATGACCAGCGCGACCATTCCTCCGCCGGTGCCCTTTACGCGCTGAAGGTACTTGGGAGCTCGTCCCTGCCGGTTTCGCTGGCGATCGCGAGCCACCACGCGGGTCTCCCGGACGCGGAGGAATTCAAGCAGCGTGTCCAGCGGCGCGCCAACCGACTCGAGGTGACCCTGGCCGCGAAGCCACCAGCAGACTTGATCGCTGCGCGGTCGCTTCCCCCCTGGCCATCGAGATCCCAGGACCGAGAGGCGGAGATGCGCCGACTCGAGCTCTGGACCCGGATGCTCTTCTCGGCCCTGTGCGATGCCGACTTCCTGGATACGGAGAAGTTCTTCAGGGGCGACGCGAGTCCCCTTAAGGGTGGATGGAAAGACATTGGCTACCTTCGAGAGCGGCTCGACACCCACGTCGATCAACTCGCCAGTCGAGCCTCTTCCGGGGCCGTCAACCAGGTGCGCAGGGATGTGCTTGAGGCTTGCCGCAGTTCTTCAACGGGGCCGGTCGGGGTCTACACACTGACGGTGCCCACTGGTGGTGGGAAAACCCTCGCCGCGATGTCGTTCGCCCTGCGTCACGCCGAGGCCCATGGACTTCGGCGCGTGGTCTGCGTGCTTCCGTTCACGGCGATCATCGAGCAGAACGCAGGAGTCTATCGGGAGGCCCTTGGCGAGGATGCCGTCTTGGAACACCACAGCGCCATCGATCCCAAGCGCGAGACTGCGCGTAACCGGGTGGCGAGCGAGAACTGGGATGCTCCGGTGGTTGTCACGACCACGGTCCAGCTCTTTGAGAGCCTTTTCGCTGACCGGCCATCGGCCTGTCGCAAGCTTCACCGGTTGGCGAAGAGCGTGATTGTCCTCGATGAGGCGCAGGCACTCCCGGCTGGGATGCTTGAGCCGATCCTGGATGCCCTCCAGCAGCTCTCCGCCGAATTCGGTACGACCATCGTGATCTCCACGGCCACTCAGCCTGCACTTGGCAAGTCGTCCTGGCTGCCAACTGGTTTTGAAAGGACCCAGGAGATTGTGCCCGCCGAGGTCAAGGCCTTCGAACGCCTCCGAAGGGTCCAGGTTCGGTGGCCCAAGGCGGATGAGAGAACCGCGCTTACATCGCTTTGCTCGGAGATTGTGGCTGAGAGCGATGTCCTGGCCATCGTTCACCGTCGCGTTGATGCCCGGGAGCTCTGCGAGGCGATTGACGGCCGGGTCGGGAGTCGTCAGGCCATCCACCTGTCAGCGCTGATGTGCCCCGAGCACCGCAGCAAGGTTCTCGGGGAGGTCCGTCGGTTGAAGTCGTCGGGACAGCCCGTTCGTATGGTTGCGACGCAACTCGTCGAAGCGGGCGTTGATCTCGACTTCGCGGTCGTCTACCGGGCCATGGGAGGCTTCGATTCCCTGGCTCAGGCTGCCGGAAGGTGCAATCGCGAGGGAAAGCTCGAGATGGGCAACCTGCGGGTCTTCCTTGCCGAATCGGAACCTCCTCCTGGAGTTCCCCGCACCGCCCTGCAGGTGGCGATGGGCATGCTTCGGGAGGATCCTGCACTGGACCTCTTTGACCCTACCGTCCATCGCCGCTTCTTCGAGAGGCTGTATGGAGCAAAAAACCTCGACTCCAAGGGCATCCAGGAGCAGCGATCACAGCTGAACTTCAAGACGGTGGCTCAGACGTTTCAGGTCATCGAAGACGCCTACAGCGCTCGCCTGGTTGTGCCGTACCAAGGTGCGTCAAAGGCCGTCCGGGAGCTCGAAACCCGAGGCCCCGATCGCGACCGAATGCGCACCATCCAAAGATACTCGGTGAACGTCCCGAGGCGACTTCGCGACGCATGGACCGCCAAGGGGAGCGCCCGCGTCGTCGCTGACACGGTGGTCGTCCTGGACGACCTCCTGGCGCCGGCCTACGACGAAAGACTCGGCTTGATGCTCGACAGGGTGGGCGCCGTCGATGCTGAAGCGCTGGTGTTCTGAGAACTGGAGGAACGATGGGACAACGAAGTCGAACACTTCGCTTGAGGGCTCGGGGCTCCTTGGCGTGTTTCACCCGACCTGAGATGAAGGTGGAGAGGGTCAGCTATGAGGTCATGACGCCCTCTGCGGCCCGAGGGCTCCTCGAAGCTGTCCTCTGGAAGCCGGCCATTCGCTGGGAGGTCGAGGAGATTGCTCTGCTGGCTCCGATCCGGTGGGCGAGCTTCCGGCGCAATGAGGTGAAGAGCAGGGCGTCCTCCCGATCCGGCGCCTTGTTCATCGAAGAGGATCGCGCTCAGCGGAATACCGTGGCCCTGAGGGACGTGGACTATCTTGTGTCAGCGCACTTCCTGATGACGGACAAATCGGGGGAGGGCGACAACGTCACCAAGTTTGAGGAGATGTTCGAACGGCGCCTCGAGAAGGGGCAGCAGTTTCATGCCCCTTACCTTGGGTGTCGGGAGTTTGCAGCGGACTTGATGGCTGTCGATGGCGATCACTCGCCCATCGACCCCACCGTCAACCGCCCACTGGGCCTGGTCTTCTACGATTTCGTATTCGGCGATGCTGGAACTCCCGCTCAACCCTTGTTCTTCGAGGCCCGGCTGGACGGCGGCGTCGTGCGGATTCCCTCGCGAGCCTCTGTCCTGGCTGAGAACGGCGTCTTGGGGGCGTCGTCATGATGTTGAAGAGCCTCTACGACCTAGCGAAGCGCGAGGGTCTGCTCGACGACCCGGATTACGAGAAGAAGCGCGTCGACTACCTGCTTCGGATCGATGACGACGGGCACTTCATCGCCCTTGAGTCGACTCATGGCGAAGATGGTCGTGCAAAGGAATTCATGGTTCCGAGGGGCGGAAAGAGGACCTCGGCCGTCTCCGCGGGGTTCCTATTCGACAACGCCAAGTACATCCTTGGACTGTCGAAGGATAGTG
Source organism: uncultured Verrucomicrobiae bacterium (assembly GCA_963813135.1). Taxonomy (GTDB): domain Bacteria; phylum Chlamydiota; class Chlamydiia; order Chlamydiales; family Rhabdochlamydiaceae; genus SZAS-15. The sequence goes on from CAWEXY010000025.1 coordinate 45,187, forward strand.
GAGAAAAGGGTGCCCGGACCCAGAAGTGTGTCGACGCATTCGCCGACAAGGTTCGGGCTGCCGTTGCGTCGGGGGACCCCGGAGTAGTTGCCGTGGATAGGTTCTTTGCCGACCACCGGGCTCAAGTCGCCGCCGTCAAGCTCGCGAACCCAGGAATTGATTGGACCGGAAGTGAGTGGATTGCCTTCGTGCGCTCATCCGATGGTTCCCTACCGGTGCACGAGGGGGGAGCGGCCCGCGACTTCTGGAGGCGCCAGCGAGCAACACGGGAGTCGGGGCGCCGCCAACGCTGCCTCGTAACCGGTGACTTCTGCGTCGTAGGGGAAGTTCATCCGGCGATTAAGAGAATCCCCCCTATCCAGAGCACTGGGGCGAATCTCGTCTCGTTCAACGAAGGCGCGTTCTGGTCGCAGGGACTCTCGTGGAACCAAAATGCTCCGATTTCACGAGAGGCTGCCGAGGGCTACGTAACAGCGCTCAACTGGCTTCTTGAGGGAACTCC
>CAWEXY010000026.1:0-58857 GCA_963813135.1 uncultured Verrucomicrobiae bacterium
TTTAGCCCCCAAGAAGCCTTTGAAATGCGAACCGCGCTCGAAAAACAATTTGAAGGCGTCGGCGTCGTTCTAAAAGAAAGGGTCGATGGCGTCCAAATTACAGATCTGATCAAGGGCGGCCCAGCTGCCCGCAGCGGAAAGATTGAAGTCGGCGATCTTTAGTTGAAATCGATGGGAAAGCCGTCGCCCAGGCCCCCTACGAAGAAGTTCTCAAGCGCCTCAAGGGCCAGGGCAAAAAGGAAGTCGCCTTAGGCCTCAAGCGTAAGGACACTATCGTCCGCGTCAATCTCCAGCGAGAAAAAATCTTAATGGAAGCCGACCGGCTCACCTATACTCCGAGCCGTTTGCGGACGGGCTTATCGGCAAACTCACTCTCCCTTCCTTCTATGAGAGTTTTGACGCTCCCAGCTGTGAGACAGATATCCGCGAAGCCCTCAAGGCCCTCAAGCGCAAAGGAAAGCTCTATGGCCTCGTTTTCGACATGCGTGAGAACCTCGGCGGCTTTTTAAGCCAAGCCATCAAAGTGTCGGGCCTCTTTATCACCAGCGGTGTCGTCGTCATCTCTAAATACGCCCAGGGCGAAGTGCAGTACATGCGCAATGTCGATCCGCGTGTCTACTATAATGGACCTCTCGTCATCCTGACTTCCAAAGCCTCTGCCTCTGCTGCTGAAATTGTCGCTCAGGCGCTCCAAGATTATGGCGTGGGCATTGTCGTTGGAGACAAAACCACCTATGGAAAGGGCACGATCCAATACCAGACCGTGACCGATGATGATGCATCGACCTTCTTCAAAGTCACCGTCGGAAGATATTACACGGTTTCGGGCCGCTCGACACAGATAGAAGGCGTTCAAGCCGACCTCGTCGTTCCCTCGCAGTTTGCTCCTTATTCCATCGGCGAGCGCTACTTAGAATATCCTTTGAGCAACGACCGGATAGCCGCCGCTTATAATGATAATCTCGTCGATGTCGATGGCCAGACCAAGCTCTGGTTCCAGCGCAACTATTTACCCAACATCCAAAAGAAAGAGTCTGTCTGGCGCAAAATGCTGCCCACCCTTGAAAAAAACAGCGCTTACCGCCTGCAGCATGACCCCAATTTTAAACTATTTCTTGAGCAAATTAAACCAGTTGCCGACGGCTCTAATGCGCAGGTCAGCTGGGGCAATGACGATTTACAGATGATGGAAGCCGTCAACATCGTCAAGGACATGATTTCTCTTGAACATAAAAAAGAATAGAATTCTGGGTGTTGATCCGGGCACGCAAGTGACCGGATATGGGATCATTGAACAATCAGCCCAGGGCCTCATCGTCATCGATTTCGGCTGCATCCGGCCTCCTCCTAAGCTTCCTCTCCCGCAGCGGTATCTTGCGATTTTCCAAGGCATCGCGCACCTCATCGAACAATTTTCTCCCGATGCGCTCTCCGTAGAAACTCAGTTTGTGCAAAAGAACATCCAAAGCGCGATGAAGCTCGGCATGGCTAGAGCTTCCGTTCTTCTCGCTGCCGCCAACCGCGGTCTGGAAATTTTCGAATATGCTCCTCGCAAAGCTAAAAAAGCCGTTGTCGGAAATGGCGGAGCGAGTAAACTCCAAGTCCAACGCATGATCCAAATAATCCTTAAATTAAACGTCCTTCCCGAGCCCGAGGATGCCGCAGATGCCCTCGCGCTGGCCGTTTGTCATGCCAACTCGCAAAATCAAAAGGTAGCCTGGAGCAAATGAGAAGAGAGAATTTTAACGCAAAGACGCAAAGGCGCAAAAAATTCTTAGCGACTCCACGCCTTTGCGTTAAAAATCTTTTCCTCGTTGTCCAAAGGAGGGCCGTTTATGTTTGAATATATCCGCGGAAAATTGGCTTCTTCTTCTCCCACGAAAGCCATCGTCGATGTGAATGGCGTCGGATATAGCATCTTGATCGGCCTCAGCTCATTCGGCCGCCTGCCTCCGCTCGGTCAAGAAGTCCAATTTTTCATCTCTCCCGTCATCCGCGAAGACGCCCACCTCCTCTTCGGCTTCCTCACAACGGACGAGCGCGATCTCTTTGAAAAACTCAACCAGGTCAGCGGCATCGGTCCCAAAACCGCGATGGCCTTCCTCAGCCACCTCTCCATCGAATCCCTCGAAGAAGCGATCCAGCACGGCAATAGCACGCTCCTCTCCAAAGTTCCTGGCATCGGCAAGAAGACAGCCGAGCGCGTGATCATCGATCTGCGCGACAAGATGCAAGTAGTGAAGTCTGCTCCCAAGACAACCGTTCCGGGCCGCGGTGTCGCCACCGATGCGATCGGCGCGCTTCTCAACCTCGGCTATCCTCTCGCCAAAGCCCAACATGCCGTGCAGACGGTGATGGGCGAGTCAAAAGAGATGGATCTGGGCCGCCTGATTACGGCAGCTCTTCGGGTGATGTAGATTCGGAGTCAGCATGTACTGAATGTTCTCTGTTTTCGAGGTTTGTTGTATTGCTCACAAGAGCGGCGGTTGTGTCTCTATAATCCTTCTGCAATTTGCCTAAGGCTTCTTTCTTAAAAATAGCAAGATTTCCGTGGTCCAAACAAAATTTCCAGTGATTAATAAGATTTCCTTCTGTTGATTCATCAAGGCCGAATTTCAAGTTTTCTTTGAACTCAGTAGACCTGTTTTCTAGATCAGTGCTCTCTTGGTAGGATTTATAGCTGGCGCGCAAGTACGAAATTGAAATGAATAAATAAACAAGGGAATGTAAGGATCGGGGCTGCTCAATCACTGCTACAACCATAAAAAATAAACCTATCCCCGCATAAGAAGAGAAATCAAAGTGAAAAAATTCCAAGGTTTTTGCATAAATGCTTGATGCTCTTGTATCGATATCAGCCTGTGCATTGTCTAATTCTTTTTTGATAGCATTGCATTGGAGTTTTGTGTACAGCCATAAGATCATTTTTGATGATGCTGCAACTACTGCTAAAGCAACATAGTATTCGGGGCTGAAGAGTTGTAAAGAAATGAAGCGGGTGGTTAAAGAATATACAATAAAAGGAGAGGAGATGTTCAGGCCATTAAATATTCTTTGAGCCGCATCGTTAATGCGATTCTCTTTTGCTTGCCACGCAGCAGGAATAAAATAGCGATTAACCCCCTCCAAAACAAATCTTACACCGTTTGCCATGATTTCTCCATCTTATTGAAGCAATTATTATAGCTTGGCAACAGATAAAAATCATCAGTAAAAATTTGTCAAATCAGGTATTATCCTTCCATGCACTTTAGCCACAGGCCCTATCAAAAAGGAGAAACGATTGCCGCTATAGCTACCGCCCCCGGCGAGGGAGCGGTCGCGATCGTGCGCATTTCGGGAGACCTGGCTATCGAAGTGGCAAAAAAAGTTTATTCAGGCAGCCTCGACAAGTATGAGAGCCATACCCTCCATTTTGGCCGGATCATGGATGGCGCCCAAGTTGTCGATGAGGTTCTTCTCACTGTGATGCGCGCCCCTCGATCGTATACTGGTGAAGAGACGGTCGAGATCCAGTGCCATGGCGGAAGTCTGATTTCCCGCCGGGTGCTTCAAGTCGTGCTACGCGCTGGCGCGCGGGCTGCGCTTCCTGGAGAATTTACCTTCAAAGCTTACATGAATGGCAAGCTCGATCTAGCGCAGGCCGAAGCGGTGCAGCAGCTGATTGCCGCAAAAAATGATTTAGCTGCGAATGCCGCGGGTCAGCAATTGAGCGGCGCTCTTTCTTTGAAAATTCAAGAATTACAACGCCAGCTCGTCGATATCGCAGCGATGCTAGAGGCGTGGGTCGATTTCCCTGAAGAAGGATTAGAGTTCGCGGCGATTTCGGATGTCATCGCGACGCTGGAAGCAACGCGCGCCAAAATGTTGAACTTAAGCAGCACATTCGAAGACGGAAAAGTTTTGCATGAGGGCCTCTCGCTGTGCTTAGTAGGTGCGCCCAATGTGGGGAAATCCTCGCTCATGAATGCCCTCCTGGGCAAACAGCGGGCGATCGTCACCGATGTCCCAGGAACGACACGCGATCTGCTTGAGGCGGAGATGCGCCTCGGCGGACTGCACTTTAAATTGCTCGATACGGCGGGGATTCGAGAGACGACGGAGGTGATCGAGCAAGAGGGGATCCGCCGCTCGATGGCGGCGATGAACGACGCCGATCTGATTTTATTTGTGCTCGATGCGCATCGGGGGATTTCCGAAGCAGAAAAATTGCTCATGGAAAATGCGCCGGCGGAAAAAACACTTCTGCTCTGGAACAAAATCGATTTGTCCAATGCAGCGGCGCCCAGCGGCGCTGTCGGAGTGTCTGCTAAGACAGGCGAGGGGTTGGAAAAGCTGAAGTCTCTGCTCGATCAAAAGATATGGCGCAGCGGCCCTCCCTCGAAGGAAGAGGTAGTGATTACGAGCGTGCGTCATAAGCAAGCTCTTGACCAAGCCGCTGCAGCAATGAGTGATTTAATCGAGGGGCTTCGCAGTGGGACGTCGCCGGAATTTCTCTCGTCCGATATGCGCAAAGCGCTTTTTGAGCTGGGCACGATCATCGGCCTCGATATTACGGAAGATATTTTGTCGGCGATATTCTCCAAATTTTGTGTGGGCAAGTGAAAGCAAAAGAAATTCAGAAGATCTTAGACGAATACTTTCCTCATCCGGAAATCCCGCTGAAGCATGAAACGCCTTACCAGCTGCTCATTGCGGTGCTCTTGTCGGGCCGCTCGACGGATGCGATGGTCAACCGTGTCACGCCCCACCTTTTTGCTAAAGCTGCCACGCCGCAGGAGATGGTGCAATTATCAGTGGAAGAGATCCGCGCGATCATTAAGCCGTGCGGCCTTTCACCGACTAAGGCAAAGGCGATCCATCGGTTATCGGAAATTTTGCTCGAAAAGTACAAAGGCAAGGTTCCTCGTTCTTTAGAAGAGCTCGAAGAACTTCCGGGCGTTGGCCATAAGACGGCATCGGTGGTGGTGGCGCAGGCGTTTGGGATACCGGCCTTCCCTGTGGACACGCACATCCATCGCTGTGCGAAACGTTGGGGATTGTCGGAGGGAAGGAATGTGGTGCAAACAGAGCGCGATTTAAAAAAGCGCTTCCCGCGCAAATCGTGGATCAAGGTGCATCTGCAGATCATCTATTTCGCGAGAAAGTTTTGCCCTGCGCTGAGGCATGTTGTGGAGAAATGCCCGATTTGTTCGAGTATTGGAAAATAAAATTGACAACTTCTCAAATTGAGGGCTAAAATTTCTGCTTTCCTAAGGAGAAAAATATGTCATTACTTGGTTGTCGCCTGTTTTCCGATTCTCGTTTTATTTTTTATCAATCTTCCGACTCAGAGAAAGTTACAGCTGATGTTCTTCATGAAGGGGAAGAAATAAAAAACCTTGATGTCGATATTTCGAATCTTACATTTCCATATTCTTTAGCTGATGGCAGTACGGTACAAAAAGTGAAGTGGCTTGTCCAAAATTGTCATTTCAACCCCACGATAAAAGAAAGCGGACCAGAGCAAAAAAAAGAAGTCAACTTTGAGCTAATTTCCCCTGAACAAAAAAAGTGGGAACCCTATCGTAAACTTGATTTAGATATACGTAAAATAAAAATAATTAATTCTGAAACATTGTTTTTTGAAACGGTTTTAAATAGCCATAAAACAATTACGTTGTGGAATTGGAAGCTTAACTGCACTTATATCTACCATTTAGCAAAAGATGAAGAAATGCCCCAGGTCTTTTTTTTATCACATGATAAGGTCATTTTATTCGAACCTAAAAAGAAGTTAGTCTTGTGGAATGCTTTAACTCAGAGAGTAGAAAATCTGATCAGGGAATCTGTTTCTACAATCGAGTTTTTTTTAGCCTTGCCCGAGGTTTTGATTTTCGGACACGAGGAAGGAAAAATAGAAATAAGAAAGGCTTCAGGAACTCGAACTGAATTCCAACTGCCGGCAGCCATAAAAGATCCAACATCATCCGAGGCTCAATTTGTTTTAAAGGGGCTGATTGCCTTAGACGAGAATCGCCTGGTTGCAATCTGCAGCAAGGGAGGCTCGCATTTTGCAGTCTTTACTGATCTAAGAAGTTCGCAGCCCATTTTTTCTCTTATCGAAACGGCTGGTTCTTTTAAAAATCCTACCGCAGAAGTGATCAGTGATGATCGATTTGTTTTCAGGGAAGGCGGTAATGTATTATTTGGGTCGTGGGAGCAGAAGGGTTTTGTAAATTTGCCTAAGGATTTTGCCAAAGCAATAAACTCGAGATATTGTTTGCTCTCTTCGTTGTCGAAGAAGCGAAAAATAGAAGAAATGGAAGCCGATGAATTATTGAGGGACTACTATTTGTTTGATTTGAAAGAAACAAAGGAAGTTAAGTTAGGAGTTCCTGAAGAGTCGCAATTAAGATATATGTTCACAAACGATTACTTCGTGAAAGCTTATCAAGACGTTCTTTACATAGGCTATCAAAGAGATAGTGAAAGAGATGTTTATAAATTTAATATAAAAGATGGAAGCCTCCTAAAAAAAGTAGGATATGCCCATAGGGGTTATCAATTTTTTTGTTTTGAAGTGTTGGAGGATGGCTATTTAGTTTCAGGAGCCTCCGATCATGTCGCAAAAATTTACTCCCCTGCAAATTCGCGCGAGCCTATCTATGAAAGATCCGGTTTTAGATGGGATGTGTCGGCAATTCTGTTATTAGAGAATGGATATGTGCTCATCAAAGGAGGCTCCGTTGAAATTATTCGTCCCTGTAACAAGGAGCCAAAAGAGGCTTTAACAAGCTGCAAAAAAACGGCAAAACTTTACCAGGAACAAAAAGAAGAGGCGAAGGAGTACCATACTTATCTGCTGGGGTTTAGCCAGGCGTTAGAGGAGGGGCTGTTTTCTCAAGCTCGTAAGTTTTTTGCAAAAGCATGTAAGCTTAGATCAGATTCTGAAGAGCCGTGCCTTCTTTATTTAAATGCAGCAATCGATCGTAAAGAAAGAAATTACGCACTTCAGCGTCTTATATTATTTCATAAAAAAAAGGGCAATAATGAGCTAGTGGAAAAATACAAAAATCAGCTTTCTCATTTGAAATTACGGAAAAGATTGTTTGTGGGAGAAAATGATTTTTCCTATACCGAGGCTTTTCAAAATAAACACAAAAATATTCATGCAAATTTAGGCTCATTTATCACAGCGACAGAACTCGATTTGGGGGCCTATGATAGAAATAAAGATAGAATTGAAAAATTAAGACTAAATGGCTCAATTATAACATTCGGTGTTGACGCGACCAAGCTTCATGAACGGTACAAAGGAAAACGATTTGAGCGAATTCAATGGAACGGCCCCTATGGGGCAAGTAGCAATACTTCGGAAATAGAAAAACTGGGTAAAGTGATTGCTGCTTTTTTTCTATCAGCGTCTTGTGTGCAAATCGCAGGAGATCGCGTTCATATGGCGCTTGACCAGAATCCGGATAAAGAAACAAACAAATATTATATTTTACGCCAGATCAAACAATTTCAAATTGTTCCCAACGCAACGAATGCAGGTTATCGATTGATTGGAAAGAGGTCATTTGGAGAAGGGCGTTATCTAGGATACATGCATACAAAATCAGGTACAAATGATCCCCTATTGATGTTTCCTATGGAAGAATTTATCTTTGAAAAAGTGGAAACAATCGAACTAGAAGAAAAGAGAAAGTCAAATGCCGATATTCAATCGTTAGCAGTAGCTTTTAAAGATCCGCAAAAAAAAGAATATGAAATCAAAGAATCTTCTGAACACAATGGATTCTATTATGAATGCAGTACGGATGAAGATTCCTCGAGTTGTGAGACAGATGAGGATTAGTTATAGCGGCGCAAAGGCCTTGCCAAGCGACTGACCAAACTTGCAGAGCGTTTCGATCTTGCGATGCGAGTTGGAAATAAGATCAGCATCAAACGTGATGCGGAAGGGTTCAAATAATAAGATTACACAGGATCCGCCGAAGGAAAAATATCCCTTCTCCGCACCTTTGGGCTGCGGTTGGCCGGGCGTAAATGTCTGGTGGATCGTGCCGACAAAGGTGGCCCCGATTTCCAAATAAAGAACAGTCCCGAAGTGAGGGGTGTGCAAAGGCGTAAGGACCCGCTTATTGGCGGTGAGATAGTGGATATTGCGGCGCAGGGCGATGGGGCTGACCGAATAGAGTCGGCCGTGAAGTTCTTGGGGAGTTTCGGGTTCGCAATCGACGGGGAAGTGGAATCGGTGATAGTCAGGAGGAGCGAGCCGGGCGATAGCGATGGCGCCATGCGCATATTTGTGGGCGAGGGTGTGGCTGTTTAAGAGCTCTTCGAGATGAAACTTATGCCCCTTGATCCAAAATCCATCGCAGGCATGGATGTTCTCATAGACGAGATACCGGCCATCGGCGGGGATGATGGCTTCAGGAGCTAAGGGACGGGGTTTGATTTTGCGGATGAAAAAATCGTTGAAGCACTTGTAGGAGGAAATGGGGTCGGCAAATTCCGAAGTGTCGACGTTAAAGCGTTTGATAAAACGAGGTATTTTAGGACGGGTGAAAAACCGCTTTTGCAGCCAACCGTAGAAGTGAGAGGAGAGGGAAGAAATGCATAGGAGGGGAAGGAAGAGGAAGGATAGAATTTTTTCCCACCACGATTCGCCGTAGAGGACGCGGAGGACAAATCCGCCATAGACGAGTTCTGTGTGTTCTTGCCGCGTCAAGCGGTCGATGTAGCGAATGATCATGGAGGTGCAGGGGATTTTTTGTTGGCGATGGAGCTCAAGAAGCGCAGTTCGTCGATATAGCTGGAAGGAAAGAGGGACTCGTAACGGCCCTCTTCGATCATTTTGAGGATTTGATCAGCGAGGGAGACCATGCGGGAGGCTTGGACCCTGGTTTGCTCGCCTTCAGTGAATCGCGTTTGCTCCTGCTGCAGTTCTTGCATGAGGGCCTTGATCTGGGTTTGGGCGGCAAGCTGCCGCTCGGTCCGCGCGATCATATCGTCGATGACGGAGTCGAAGCTCATCAACAAGAGGGCTATGGGGATCAGGAAATATCTTATAAACATTATTTTACAACGGCAGCTTTTTTCTTGGCTTGCGGACGTTCTATTGTAAGAGCTCTCTGGATGAGGATCAAGATGAGACTCAGCGCCATTACCTTAGAAGATATATTTGGCCGTGGGATTAATTTCAATGGCATGATAAAATGGTTAGAAACATTACTTGAAGCAGGACCATGTTAGGCATATTAAAGAAAATTTTTGGCACACAGCAAACAAGGCTCATTCGCAAATATCAGAAAATTGTCTCTTTAGTGAATATCGAAGAAGCAAAGCTTCAATCACTTAGCGAGCAAGGACTGAAGCAAAAGACCGAGGAATTAAAGGCGCGCTACCATGCGGGCGAAACTCTCGAGCAGCTTCTTCCCGAAGCCTACGCCGTCGTCAAAAATGCTTGCCGCCGTATGTGCGGTACGGACGTTCATGTCTCGGGGTATGACCAAAAATGGGACATGATCCCCTACGATGTGCAGATCCTGGGCGCTATTGCCATGCACTATGGAGCCATTGCCGAGATGCAGACCGGGGAAGGAAAGACGCTGACGGCCTCGATGCCGCTTTATCTTAATGCATTGACGGGGAAACCTGTCCATCTCGTCACCGTGAACGATTATTTAGCAGAGCGCGATTGTGAGTGGATCGGATCGATTTTCCGGTTTTTGGGATTGAGCGTCGAACCTCTCACGAATAAGACGCCGCACCAGTTGCGCAAGAAAGTCTATGCCGCCGATATCGTCTATGGGACTTCCTCGGAATTTGGGTTCGATTATTTACGCGACAACTCGATGGCCCAGTCAGCAGAGGAGCAATCCCAGCGCGGACATTACTTTGCGATTGTGGACGAAGTCGACTCGATCTTGATCGATGAAGCGAGGACGCCGCTGATCATTTCAGGGCCGACGAGCGGATCGAAGCAGATGTACGATACACTGCAAAGTCCTGTAGCGCAGCTCGTCCGTTTCCAGCGCGATCTCTGCAATAAACTCGCCACAGAAGCGCGTAAAACCCTCGAGCAATTGGGACGCATCACCGAAGGCGAATTGGCGAAGCTGAGCAAAGAGCAAGAGGCGGAAGAAAAAGACGCCTACCGCAAACTGTGGCTTGTCAGCAAGGGAACGCCGCACAACAAAGTTTTAAAGCGCATCAAGGAAAATCCCGATCTTCGTTCGCAAGTCGATAAATGGGACACGTACTTCTATGCCGAGCCCAACAAAGAAGAGCGCGCCAAGACGCTCTCTGAACTTTACATCATCGTCGATGAGCGCGCCAGCGAGTACGAGCTGACCGATAAAGGGATCCATCTCTGGGGTGAAATGGGCGGAGCGACCGACGATTTTGTCATGATGGACCTCGGGTACGAGTACGCGAAAATCGATGCTCAAGAAGAGCTTGACGAGCAAGCCAAAATGCAGAAAAAAGTGGCCCTGCGCGAGGCTGATAGCTTCCGCAAAGAGCGTGCGCATAATCTCAGACAATTGCTGCGCGCCCACCTTCTCATGGAAAAAGATGTCGATTACATCATTGCGGAAGGCAAGATCGTCATCATCGACGAGAATACCGGCCGGCCGCAGCCGGGGCGCCGTTTCTCCGACGGGCTCCATCAAGCGATCGAAGCCAAAGAAGGCGTCGCTATTCAGGGCGAGACGCAGACCTACGCGACGATCACGCTGCAGAACTACTTCCGCATGTACACCAAGCTCGCCGGCATGACAGGAACGGCCATGACGGAAGCGAACGAGTTCAAAGAAATTTACAAGATTGAAGTCCTCGCCATTCCTACCAACCGCAAAGGCCAGCGCAAAGATGCTGATGATGAGATCTACATGTCTGAGCGCGAAAAATATAATGCGATTTTAAAAGAGATCCAAACGATCCATGGCCTTGGAAGGCCCATCCTCATCGGCACCGAGTCGGTCGAGACTTCTGAAAAGCTTTCCCGCATCCTGCGTCAAAACAAACTCGAGCATACGGTCCTCAACGCTAAACAGCACGACAAAGAAGCTGAGATCATCGCTGCTGCAGGACGCCGCGGCGCCATCGTCGTCGCGACGAACATGGCCGGCCGTGGAACCGACATCAAGTTGGAAGAAGGTGTCGCCCTCATCGGAGGACTGCATGTCATCGGCACCACGCGCCACCAGTCGCGCCGTATCGACCGCCAGCTCCGCGGCCGTTGCGCGCGCCAAGGAGATCCGGGAACATCTAAGTTTTATGTTTCGTTTGAGGACTCCCTCCTGCGCCTCTTTACCTCTCCGCGCATCACAGCGCTGCTCCAACGGTTCCGTCCGCCCGAAGGTGAGCCCATCAGCGCCAAAGTGCTCAATAAAGCTATCGAAACGGCCCAAAAACGGGTCGAGCAGCGCAATTATCAGATGCGCAAACACACCCTCGAATATGACGATGTGATGAACAAGCAGCGCACGGAAGTCTATGCGTTCCGCAACGAGGTCTTGCGCAGTGAAGATCCGATCGGTATTGCCCGCAGCGTATTAGAAGGCCTCTGCGTCCAGATAGGACAAAAGTTTTTTGTGAGCAAATCAGCTGAAGGGGGCTGGAATCCCGAAGGGTTCCGCCAGTGGCTGATCACCAACTTCCCTGTGACATTTGAGAGTAAAGACTTTGATGACGACTACCTGCAGATCGCCGATATCGAAGATCGGGCGATTGAAAAAGTGCTCGAGATCTTCAACCATAAGATTTCACACGAAATTATGCTGATCCGCTCTGTGCAAGCGCAGATGGGCGAGGGTTCCACACCGATGTCTGCTGAAGAAATCCTGCGCGAAGTCGTCCGCAGCGTACTTCTGCGCCACATCGATCAGCTATGGCAGGAACACTTGCTCCATATCGATCATCTCCGCGCCGAGGTTACCCTCCGCGTTGTCGGACAAAAAGATCCTCTCCTCGAGTTCAAACACGAGGCCTTCTTGCTGTTTGATTCGCTCAATCTGCGGATGAAAACGGAGATCGCCCATGCGCTCTTCAAGTTCCAGATGGTAGCGCCGAAAGACGCTCCTGCGCCCAAAACGCGCAAGCAGGAGAAAAAAGAGCTGGAGTTCCGCACGAACCTCTCTTTGATGCCGGAACTAGAAGCTCGTCAAGAAAGTTAAAATTCTTTCTCTATTATCATTTCAGCTTGTTCGCGAAGCGGATGCCGAAGAAGAATAGCGGCAATGCTACGAGGACCATCAGGAACCAGTAGCTGCTGCTAATTTCTAATTTAACAAGACCATTTTCCGAGAAGAAAAATTGCAGAATTCCCAGGGTAAAGAGATTGCCGGCCAGGGAAAGCAGGAGCACAGGCCAAAAAACAGACGTTTCATCCGCCTGGGCCATAGGCGCTGCTTTTGCCATGACGGCATCTTCGGGAGCGCGGAACGGAGTTTTCTTTTCTTCCTGTTCACCTTTAGAGGTATAGGGAGGTGTAAAGACATTTGTGAGACTGTCTTGGATCGATTGGTTTTTGAAGAGGCTAGGCTGGGAAGACTCGACTTGGACAGGAGTAAAGCAATAGGGACACTGTGTCGCCTCGTAGGGGATTCTTCCATCGCAGTTGGGACACATTTTTTGCCGATCAGCACTTTTCATATCAACCTCACTTTTTTTCATCATAATTCTTTCCGTGTTTTCATGCCAATTCAACATAAGACTTCGTCGATAAATCCCATTTTTTCGTGATATTTCCAGGAAAAACTGCTCGAAGAAGCCTTACATTAAATTGGCGTGTTTTTTTACCTTCATTTTGGTTAAAATGGACAGCATATGACTGAAACAAAAAAATTTGATATCGCTGTCATCGGCGCAGGTCCCGGGGGATATGTGGCGGCGATTAAAGCTGCGCAAAATAGAAAAAAAGTCGTTCTCATTGAACGAGGACAATTGGGCGGAACCTGCCTCAATGTGGGTTGCATCCCGACGAAAACACTCATCGCCCACGCCGACGTCATGCATAAAATCCAACATGCGGCCGATTTTGGGATCACGACAGGTCCTGTCAGCTTTGACTTTGCCAAGATGAAACAACGCAAAGACGGCGTACTGGAGAAGATGCGCAAAAGCCTTGGCGGCCTCATCCAGTCCAACGGCATCGAAGTCATCAAAGGCAACGCAGAATTCACCGGCCCGAAAGAGCTGAAAGTCAAGGGCGACCAGCCTTGCTTCATCCAAGCCGATAAGATCATCATCGCCACAGGATCGGAGCCGCTCGAGATCGGCGCCTTCCCTTGCGACCACCAGACGGTGCTGAACTCGACTTCGATTTTAGAGCTTGCCGAGCTTCCCAAAACGCTCGCCGTCATCGGCGGCGGCTACATCGGCTGCGAGTTTGCTTCTCTATATGCCCTACTGGGCGTCAAAGTCACGATTTTGGAAGCCCTGCCCTCGATCGTATCGCTCCAAGGAAAGACGGTTTCGGACGCACTGACGGCTGCTTTTAAAAAGCAGGGGATCGATATCCGCACGGGCGTTGTCGTGGAAGGAATCGATAAAACCGCTACGGGCGCATCGGTTCGGCTGAAAGGCCTTCCTCCGTTTGAATGCGACAAGGTCCTGGTGGCCGTGGGGCGTAAAATTGTTTCGGCGGGCATGGGCCTTGAAAAAGCCGGAGTCCAAGTGGGCGAGAAAGGCGCCATTGTTGTGAACGAGCGTATGGAGACCAATGTTCCTGGCATTTATGCCATCGGCGATGTCACAGGGAAATTTCTCTTGGCGCACGTCGCCTCCCATCAGGGCGTTGTCGCTGCCGCTAACGCGACAGGCCAAGAAGCGGTCATGCACTACGACGCCGTCCCTGCTGTCATCTTTACGATGCCCGAGATTGCGACGGTTGGAAAAACGCTCGAAGAAGCTCTTACGGCCGGGCTGCCTGCTAAGGCAGGCCGCTTTCCGTTCGCCGCTCTGGGGAAAGCTGTGGCCGCGCAAGAAAGCGACGGGTTTGCCGAAGTCGTCGTCGATCAAAAAACCGGGGCGATTCTAGGAGCCCAAGTGATCGGCCATGACGCCTCGTCGCTCATCGCCGAGATGGCGCTGGCGATCAGCAACGAACTGACCGTCGATTGCCTCACCGAAACGATCCACGCCCACCCGACGCTGCCGGAAGCGTGGTTAGAGGCCTCTTTGATGGCTGTCGACACGCCCATTCACTTCCCACCCAAGATCAAACGGTGAATAAGCTCAACGTCCTTCCTGAAAACCCCGAGCCTGAACGCGGCCGGTTCCCGAAATGGCTCCACCGCAAGATCCCTCGTGGGGGAGCGTCGTTCCAGACCCACGCCATCTTGGAAAAATACGGCCTCAACACCGTCTGCGAAGAAGCCAAATGCCCCAATCGGATGGAATGCTACTCCCGCAAAACGGCAACCTTTTTGGCTCTTGGTAAGGCCTGCACGCGCAGCTGCGGCTTTTGCGATATCGACTTTTCTAAAAATCCCAAACCTCCTCAGGAAGACGAGCCTGAGCGGATCGCCCGCTCCGTTCTTGAGCTAGGTCTCAAGCATGTCGTGATCACCATGGTAGCCCGCGATGATATCGCCGATGGGGGAGCTTCTCAAATCGCTGCCATTATCCGATCTGTACGCACACATTCTCCCGA
Organism: uncultured Verrucomicrobiae bacterium; assembly: GCA_963813135.1. Classification (GTDB taxonomy): domain Bacteria; phylum Chlamydiota; class Chlamydiia; order Chlamydiales; family Rhabdochlamydiaceae; genus SZAS-15. The sequence continues at coordinate 14,648 of CAWEXY010000026.1, forward strand.
TTGTGGTATCGAAGTCCTCACTTCAGACTTTGATGGGAATTTGGCGGCACTGGACGTCGTTTTAGACGAACATCCTGACGTGTTTAATCACAACATCGAGACCGTCCGACGTCTCACCCCCCGCATCCGCCATAAGGCAACCTATGACCGAACTCTCGCGGTTCTTAAGCATGCCAAAGACTCACAAAAAGCCCCGTTCATCAAATCGGGCATCATGGTGGGCCTCGGCGAGAGCGAAGACGAGGTCAAAGAGACTATTTCCGATCTGTATGCCGCCGGCTGCGATATCATCACGATCGGCCACTATCTCCAGGCCGACCGCCATCGCCTTCCTGTGAAGGCCTTCGTCACCCCTGAGCAGTTCCAGGGATATGAAGCCTATGGAAAGGCCCTCGGCGTCAAACAAATGTACTGCGGACCGTTCGTTCGGTCCTCCTATAACGCGCACGAATTAAAAACATTAGTTGATACCTAATTCTCCGCCTGTTAAAGAAAATTCTTTACAGGCGTGTGGATGGGAACGGGGCGAAATGAAGAACTCGATGATCGGGTGGCGGCCATTGTATTGGCCGGGGGGCAAGGCACGCGCCTCTTCCCTCACGCAGACGCGCTGCAAACCGGCCGTCGGCTTTGGAGGGCGGTACCGCCTTATCGATATTCCTCTCTCCAACTCCCTTAATTCCCGCATCCATCGCCTTTTTGTCATTTCTCAATATTTTGCCTCCCACTTAAATCATCACATCACGTCGACCTATCACTCGCAGCAGGAGAATATCGATCTGCTCTGCCCCGAGGAGAATGCCACGAAAAAGGAGTGGTTCGAGGGGACGGCCGATGCTGTACGAAAAAATCTCGACCACCTTCTAAAAACTCCTGCGGAATATTTTCTCATTTTGTCGGGCGATCAGCTCTACAATATCGATTTTCGGGACATGATCGATTTTGCAAAAAAGAAAAAAGCCGACCTCGTCATCGCCTCTCTTCCTGTCGGCGAAGAAGAAGCCAAACGCATGGGCGTCATGCAAATAGACAAAAACCAGAAAGTCCTCGATTTTTACGAGAAGCCCAAAGAGAAAGCGGTTCTCAACCGTTTTGCCTTAGAGGGTAAATATCTCGGTTCTATGGGGATCTACGTCTTTGCGAGAAAAACGCTCCTTGCCCTCCTCCAAGAGAAGGGGAACGATTTTGGGCAGCATCTCCTTCCGATCCAAGTCAAGCGCGACAATACTTATGCCTACGTCTATGATGGATACTGGGTGGATATTGGCACTATTGGATCGTTTTATACAGCGAATATGGCCCTATTGGACCGCAAAAACTGCATCGACATGTACGACGAGGCGCATCCCATCTTCACCCGGCCCCATAATCTCCCCAGTCCGCTCATCCGCGACACGATCGTGCGGGATTCTCTCATCAGTCAAGGATCTATCATCGAAGCCAAAGAGATCACGCATAGCGTCATCGGCGTCCGTTCGCGCATTAAAAAAGGGACGGTCATCCGGGATTCCATCGTCATGGGCAACCATTTTTATGAGCCGCCGGCCCATCAAACCCTTCCATCCGATCTCTCCATAGGGGAAAATTGCCTCATCGAGAAGGCGATCATCGATGAACATTGCCATATCGGCGATAACGTCCAGCTTGTCAATCGCGGCAAACGTAAAAGCCTCGATGGAGATGGCGTTTATATCCGCGACGGCATTATCATCGTGACTTCGGGGACAACTCTCCCTGACGGTTATGAGTTATAAAATCTGGGCACTCAGCGATACGCATTTAGCCATGGGCGTTCCCGCCAAAAACATGAATGTTTTTGGACCGCTTTGGGACGGCTATATGGAAAAGATGGCCGCTAACTGGCGCCGTTTGATCAGCGGCGACGATCTTGTTCTCATTCCAGGCGACATCTCTTGGGGGATGACATTGAAGGAGGCCGCAGTGGATCTTTTGTGGCTCGATAGTCTTCCTGGCACGAAAGTGATCCTTCGAGGCAATCACGATTATTGGTGGGGCTCGGCCTCAAAGATTGCCACGATCATGCCTCCCACCGTTCGTTTTATCCACAATAACGCCTTCCATTGGCATGACATCGCCATCGGCGGAACACGCCTATGGGATACTGAGGAATACAATTTTAATGCTTACGTCCATTTTCAAGAAAACACGCGGGCGCGCAAAGAGCCGGAAGAACGCGATGACGCCAAGATTTTTCTACGAGAGCTCGAGCGTCTGCGCCTGAGTTTAAAGCAGCTTGATCCCCAAGCAAAGTTGCGCATCGCGATGACCCATTATCCTCCCATCTCGGCAGATCTGCTTCCCTCGATGACGGCCAAAATTTTAGAAGAATTTAATATCCAAATCTGTGTTTTTGGACACCTTCATAACCTCAAAAAAGACAAGCCGATGTTTGGAGAAGTGCGCGGCGTGCGCTACATCTTGACTTCGTGCGACTATTTAGATTTTACTCCAATCCGCATCCTGTAAAAAAGTGGCGAGGGATACAACGTCGGGATCTTCTTTATTGAGGTTCTGAGCGAGCGGTTGTTTAGCGCGCTTAGCAAACAAACTCTGCAGAGCTTTTCTTCCTTGGCCATATCGAGAGTCCCATAATAATCGGCCATGATCGCGATCAGCTCTTGAAAATCTTCCTCCGTCCTGAGGAGCTGGAATGCTTTTTGTATCGTTTCGTGGAAAAGATGGGGATCTCCATGATGGATTAAAAAAGAGGCCATCTCGAGGAGGAGGTCCAGGTCGGGATATTCTTCTGCCGCATCTAAGATCGTTTTAAAAAGGAGGTTCGCTTCATGGGGGTCTTTCACAGCAAGCAGCCTAGCCCTCAATAGATCGAGCCAAATTGGATCATTGATGTAGGGGTAAAAATCGTCAATCATGTCGGCCGCATTCACGGCATGCCCAGCATCGATTTGATCGGCGATATAGTCATGTAAGAACATCTCCAAATCATAAGAAGAATACGAAGCGACGGCGGCAAAAATATCGTGAGGCGAGCCGCCCGCATCATGGCTTTCTTCCAAAATCATGTGAAGGTCATCGATTTTTTTCTGCAGGGCGCTTGCATAGGCTTGAGGATTTTTCTCGAATTTCCCGATCAGGTCATCGAGCGCATCGCAGAAAATTGAAATGCTTTCTTTCTCAGGCAGAAGGCGCCGCCAAAGTTCGAATAGGAGGAGATAGACAGGCTCTTTGCTTTCCTCTTCGCTGCATACTACATTGGCCAGCTCTTCTGGAGTATCGAGCGGCTCCGCTTGCAGCAAGAAAGACTCTTGGGTCAGAGCGACTCCCCAGCTTCCCAGGCGCTGTAAAAGTTCTTCTATGGAAAGAGCTCTATAGTCTTCAACCTGCCAAGGCTCGGCGTGTACGGACCCGCCTTGCCGGCGCAGCAGATTACATAGAGCTTTTACTTGCATTCGCATATAATCTAGAATACACGTTTAAATGTTTTATGATAAAGCGATCTTACGTTCTCCTCGAAGTCATCATCGCCATCGCACTAGTGGCCCTTGTTGGTTTTTTGCTCATTCGGGCGCCGATGAAAAGCGTTTATAAAGAATGGGAAATGGTTGTCGATATGGAAAGAGCACGCCTCTGGAATAATTTCCTCATCGAGTTTGAAACGGTAATAATGCCTGGACGCCTAACAGAGGCCTCAACAACAAGAATTGGAGCAAAGATAGAAGAAGAACCTCTCGATATCAAAATGGGTGAGAAGCTGTTTAAAAAAACTCAATGTTACCTCGTCTGGTGGTATTTAAAAACAATTGATAAGACTATTTATTACGATGTTCATTTGGAAGAATTGCAAGGCAACCAAAAAGGCGAAGAAAAAAAGGAAAAAATTCATCATTTCTTCTATGAGAAGAAACCGCCTAAAGAGGTTGTGCAAGGCATAGTCCCTGCGCAAGGATAAGATGTTCTGGCAGATCGATGCCTAAAGTTTCATACTGAGTTTCATGCACACGAATCTTCAGGCCATGTTCCAGAAAAGAAAGTTGTTCCAGTTTTTCTGCCTCTTCCAAGAAAGAAGAAGGCAGTGTCGCAATTTTTTCTAGCGCGCTCGGGCTATAAGCATACAGTCCAATGTGCTTGAAATATATCTGCTCTTCTATGGGAGCATCGCGGAAATACGGAATGGGGCTGCGCGAGAAATAGAGCGCGTATCCTTTAGCATCCGTAACCACTTTTACGATATGAGGAGAACGAACGTCTTCGACCATTCTTTTTTTCAAAGTCCATACATCGCTTCCATCGGATGGCGCTGATTGAATGAGGTCTTCGATCATGGCTGCATGTGCAAAAGGTTCGTCTCCTTGCCAGCAAACGAACAGATCGCCGTCGATCTTTTTTGCCAGTTTAAGCTCTACTAGGCGCATCGTTCCTGATCGACAGCTGGGGTCGGTCCATATAGCCTCTGCGCCAAACTGGCGGGCTGCCTCAGCCGTTTGTTCGGCATCGACCGCTATCACGACCCGGGTAAAGGCCTTTACTTGGCATGCCGCTTCCCAGGCCCACTGTATAAGGGGCTTTCCTTGGAGGGGGGCCAAAATCTTAGCCGGAAACCGGCTGGACCGAAGGCGGGCAGGGATAACGCAGGTGACGTTCATAGACCCTCTAGAATAGGGGAAAATTGCATAAATCACAATTGAGAATACGCAAGTTACTGTTGTTTAGTAGCTTGTAATGCAAAGCTCATAATGCATTAATAATAAGCAATTTATAATTGATTTCAAATTAATTGTAATTAATCGTTTAACTAAATTATTTAATAGTATATAATTTCTTCTATAACGCAAAAAAATAACAAAGGATGTTTTATGTTATCAATCAATAAACTAACCAGCGCAGTTTCTGGCTTTATGCAAGAAGGCCCCATTACGCATGAAAGCTTAAAAAAGGATATGGAATCCTATCTGGTCTCAGAGAGTACGATCCTGGAAAAGGTAAAGAAATACGTCACTTCTGAGAATATCAACATAGGGATTGGAAAAGATGCTAATAGCCTACAAACACTCCTTACCGCCAGTTTAGCGAATAAAAGACCTGCTGTAGCTCAATTTTTGATAGATAAAGGGGCAGACCTCAATATGGGAACTGAGCAAGGTGGATTTCCTCTCGTTCTCGCAGCCAAAAATGGCGACTTTGGATTAGTTAGTGACATGGTAAGTCGTGGCGCAAGTCCTGCCAATCTTCAATCTTTAGTAACAGCAGCCATTGCAAGTGGAATCGATGCAAAAACTTTAACATTCCTTTTGCAAAAAGGCGCAGGCTTTTCACCTTCTGATATCTTTGCCGTATTAAATAATCACGATCTTCTCACTGTTATGCTTAAACACATTAGCGGCAAAGGCATGCTTAAAGACTTTAGTAAAGGTCTGATGATCGAGAAAGGATGCGATCTCATTCCGATGATGTTAGAAAAAAAATGGTTTAATGTTATTCGACTCCTCTGCGATGCAGGATTTGAGCTCAATCACAAAGACCATATCGCTTTGATTCAATCGGGTAAAGTTGATCTCGTTCAATATCTGTTGGACAAGCGAGTTTTCGATGCTAATTCCGGACGAGATGGCGTAGCCCAAACTCCCCTGATAACAGCAGTGCAATTAGCGGCCACAGATAAGCATATCGGTTATCAGATGACCGAGCTTCTTCTCGACAATGGCGCTAATATCAATGCTAAAAATAGAGCGGGAATTGTTCAAGTACAGGTCCCAAACTCAGAAAAAAAACAAGAGGTCATTGTAGGGCGAACCCCTCTTCTCGAGGCTGTACACCAAGGGAATAAGAATATTGTTGAACTTCTATGTACAAGACAAGCCCATAAGGAAATCCGTGAAATCCCCACAGAAAAAGGATTAACACCATTACAAGTAGCCGTGAAAAATGGAAACCTCGATCTTATCTACACGTTAGTGATTTGGGGAGCTGATATCAACGTTCTAACGAACACAAAAGAGAACCTGCTCCACGGTGTCACAAATCTCCAGATCGTTCAGTATCTGGTAGGAAAAAAAGTCGATATTTTCCAACCCAATGGTAATACACCCAGGGAATATCCAATTGTTCAGATGCTCATGCACGAGGCTCGAACAAAAGGACGCATGGAAGTCTATGATGATGTGCTGATCCCTGTTTTCCATCAGCAAATTGCCAACATTAATTCTTTCTTAGTGACCTTAAATGCTAACCAAAAAAGCCAGGGAACTTTGGTGAGCGCAATCGTGAGTAATAAAGTCATCGATATATTTGCGCAGTTCCAAGAGCAAAAAGAAAAAATGAGACAAATGTCGCTCATATTGGCAGCGATGCAAAAGTCTCCCTATTCAACACACTTAGCAACAAAATCTAAAGAATTCCAAGAATTGGTCGCTGAGATGGAACAGACTTTTGTTAATCTCGTAACGAATCCGGGATTTTCTGCGTTTATCTCAGAAATGACGTCAGGTAGAAGACAGTTCAGCCAATGCCATGAAGCTCTCAAATTCATTGCCGGGGCGTTGACTCCCGTAATGGCGAATTATGAGAAAAAAACTGATGCGATAAGTAAAGCTATGCTCGCAGTAGAGGCGCAGGTAAATCAAGCGCTGATGATGATGGGCAACAACAAAAACGTATTTGCTCCACATGCTGAAGTTAAATCCGGCTTAACAAATCTAGCTGCTAATCACGAGCAACGAAATGCGGGTATAGCCATGATGACAGATCCGGACTTTGTTGAGAAATTCACTCGGGCTGTTGAAACAAAGTCTGAAGAAGAACTCAAGGCTTTAACCGTCCGGATGAAGCCTTATGAGAACTTCTTCCAAGGTCAAGGAGATGAGACGACTGTAGCCATACATAAAATGTATGTCGAAGTGCAAGCCGCTTTAGGCGCTATTGAATATCAGAGAACGGGCTTCTTGGGATCCCTGTTTGGCACGTCTGTGACACCTGATTTAGTCCATGAAATTGCACAACAACCTGTTGCGACCGCCGCGGTAAGCGAGCCGGTTGTGTCAAATAGCGTGCAAGAGGAACAAAAGCCAAAGCATGGACCGAATGTGAATGGTCTAGTTGACCCCCAACATAGGCAAGCTCTAGCTAAAGAAGCTATTGAATATCAGAGAACGGACTTCTTGGGATCCATGTTTGGCAAGTCTGCGACACCCGATTTAGTCCATGAAATTGCACAACAACCTGTTGCGACCGCCGCGGTAAGCAAGCCGGTTGTGTCAAATAGCGTGCAAGAGGAACAAAAGCCAGAGCATGAACCGAATGTGAATGGTCTAATTGACTTCAAACATAAGCAAGCTCTAGCTAAATTTAAAGAACAATTGGAGAAGAAACAAGACCTTCGGTCACTTGAGATGAATATGAAAACTTATTTGAGACAAATGACTGGTCTTGTGGAATTAAATCCCGCTCAAAAAAAAGAGATTGAGAACTTGCTGATAGAAAGTCAAGCAGCTCGTGAGTCAAAATCCACAACCGTCCCAGTAATGGAAGAAGCGGATGTTCATAAAGAGTTATCTGGCTGGGTAGATGAAGCTATAGCCCTGAACGAAGCTCATGACCTAGAACGTTATATCAATACGATTCAAACGGCGATTGAAAATCCGAAAAATGGAGCATTGGTCGGGAAACTGCAAGCGCTCAAAGAAAGAGCCCAAACAGCGCTAAGCAAAATGAATAAACAAGAATAATAATAACGGATTTTTCATCAAACTCGCTGAGGGGTGGCTTCCACTTCCTCGGCGAGTCTTTTTGCATACCAAGTCACCGTCGCGCGTAATCCTTCTTCAAAGGGGTGCTGCGGCTGCCAGCCCAGTTCCTGCTCGATCTTTGCTGCATCGATCGCATACCGAATGTCATTGCCTTGCCGGTCTTCCACATAGGTGATCAGAGACTTAAGCTCGCTAAGGGGCGTTTGGGTCGCATCGGCGTAATGCTCGAGGATGGCATGGACGACGTCGATGTTGTGATGCTCGGCTTTGCCGCCGATATCGTAGATTTCTCCGGGCTTCCCCTTTTCTAAAATGAGCCAGAGCGCGTGAGCATGGTCGTCGACATAGAGCCAGTCGCGGATGTGGAGGCCATTGCCATGGATAGTGAGCCTTTGGCGCTCGGCGCAGCCATGGACCATGCGGGGGATGAGCTTTTCCGGGTATTGGTAGGGGCCATAGTTGTTGGAGCAATGGGAAATGGTTGTGGAGAGGCCGTAGGTGACGGCCCAGGCGCGGACGAAGTGGTCGGAAGCTGCTTTCGAGGCGGCGTAGGGGGTGTTCGGGCGGTAGACGGAGAGTTCGGTGAAAAAGCCGTCTTCGATCGAACCATAGACTTCATCCGTAGAGACGTGGTGGAAGTGGATGTGGGGCAGGCGGCGGACGACCTCAAGGAGGGCGAAGGTGCCTCGGACATTGGTCTCGAGGAAGAGCTCGGGGTTGGCGATGCTGCGGTCGACGTGGCTTTCGGCGGCGCAGTGGACGATGGCGTCGATGTTGTGTTTTTCACAGAGGGTTTGTACGAGGGCTTGATTGCGGATATCGCCTTGGACAAAGTGGTAGCGGGGATCGTGGGCGATCTCGGACAGGTTATCGATATTGCCGGCGTAGGTGAGGATATCGAGATTGACGATGGTCTCGAGATCTGGAAAATTCTTGAGGCTGTAGCGGATAAAAGCTGAGCCGATAAAGCCGGCGCCGCCGGTGACGAGTAGCCGTTTATATTTCATTGGACAGGTGCTCCTCTAATGCTTGTTCCCAGGAGCGGGGAGAGATGCCGAGGGAGGTTGTGATCTTATCGGTGCTAAGGACCGAGCGCAGAGGGCGTTTGGCGGGCGTGGGAAACGTCGATGCGGGCACGGGGAGGATTTCTTTGCACAAGAGGGGAATGTTATGTGATTGGGCCCAGGAGAAAATTTTTTGGGCGATGGCATAGCGGGAGATGGCGCCGCTGTTAGCAAAGTGGTAGATGCCGCTGTGGCACAGAAGCGACAATACTGTTTCAGCAAGGTCTTGGGCCAGCGTGAGGCGGTTGATTTGGTCGGAGACCACTTTCAGCGAGGCGTCGGTCTTCATGCGGCCGAGAATGGAGGAGATGAAGTTCTTGCCGCCGGGGCCGAATACCCATGAGGTGCGGATGATGCAGGCAGAGGGGAGGACGTCGAGGAGTCGTTTCTCGCCTTCCCATTTTGTGTGGCCATAGACTGAAAGAGGCTGGGCTGGGTCGGACTCGAGGTAGGGTTTTTCTTTGTCGCCGGCAAAAATATAGTCGGTGGAGATGTGGACGAGCTTAGCTCCGATCTCTTTGGCGACGATGCCGAGATTTTCCGGACCGATCGCGTTGATGTGGAAGGCGAGGTCTTTTTCGGTTTCGGCGCGATCGACTTCGGTGAAGGCGGCGCAATTGACGATATGCGTAATGTCCATCCCCTCGCGAGAGTGAATAAATTTTTTCACATGGGCGAGCTGGGAGATATCGACCATTTCGCGCGTGGTCGCAACATATTCGATCCCTCGCTCTTTGCAGAGCCTCGCGAGGGTTGATCCTAGGAGGCCTTTAGCGCCGGTGATCCAAAGCTTCATATAAATTTTTTAGTTGAGGTGCATTAAGGTCTCGGGAGGAAACAATTGGATCGGTAATGGGCCATTCAATTGCCGCCTCGGGGTCATCATAGCGGAAAGATTTTTCTGTGTCAGGGTTGTAAAAAGAACTTACTTTGTAGCTGAGGACGGCATCGCTCAAGGCGCAAAAGCCATGGGCAAAGCCGTCGGGGATGAAGAGCTGCTCTCCCGTCTCCGCGTCGAGGATAACGCCGATCCAGTGACCAAAGGTAGGTGATGAGGGCCGAATATCGACCGCGACGTCGAAGATAGAGCCCATCGCGACGGAGACCAATTTGGCTTGCCCTGGTTGAAAGTGCATGCCGCGTATCACATTTTTTTTAGAAAAGGAAAGGTTGTCTTGGACATAGGTGGTGGGGACATTCGCTTTTTCATAGCGGTCCTGATGGAAGGTTTCGCGGAAAAATCCCCTGGTATCGGGAAACGATCGGGGCTTGATGAGCAGAACGCCAGGTATGGCTAATTTTTCAATATCCATTGTCTATCCATGATAACTTAATCTTGCTTTATTTTTAAAGACCTCTGTATCCTCAATAAGTCGTCTAAATTTTCTCTATAGGAGGAGAATATGCAAATCTTGCACCGCTTTGGGCATGTCGTGGGAGGAACTCTCCTGATTGCCGCTACAACCATTGGTGTTGGAATGCTTGCCCTCCCCATCGTAACTGGTGCGGGCGGATTCGTTCCGGCCACTCTTATTTATCTTTTGACATGGTTTTTCATGCTTTGCACGGGGCTGCTCCTCTTAGAAGTCTGCGTTTGGATGCCCAATGAGGCCAACCTCATTACGATGACGCATCGGCTGCTCGGCCCGATTGGAAAGTCGATCTGCTGGGCGGTCTACTTGTTTCTTTTCGTGACAGTGATGATCGCCCACGTGGCCGGGGGCGGCGGCGCGATGAATTCGCTCATGGGCGATGCTATTCCCCACTGGGCTGCGATGATCATTTACGTCCTGATCTTTTCACCGATCGTCTACCTCGGCACAAAGATGGTCGACCGCTTCAACCTTCTGCTCATGACAGGGGTTTTGATTACGTACTTTTCCTTCATCTATTTTGCAGCGGGGCATGTCGATACGGCGCTGCTCAAGTACTCCAATTGGGCGAAAGCCTGGCCGGCGATGCCGATTCTTCTAACAGCGTTTACCTATCAGCTGATCATCCCGACGCTCATGACGTACATGAAGAGAGATGTCAAGAAAGTGCGCCTTTCGATCATTTTGGGAAGCGCGATTCCTCTCGTGGTCTACGTGATCTGGGAGGTCCTCATTTTAGGCACTATTCCGATGGAGCGGTTGCTCCAAGCCGAAGCCGCGGGAGAGATCGCCACGATGCCTCTCAAAGAAATTCTGCAAAATCCGATGATCTACAAAGTCGGCAGCTGGTTTGCCTTTTTTGTGCTCACCACCTCGTATGTTGCGCTCGCTTTGGCATTCCTGGATTTCGTGGCCGACGGCTTAAAGGTGAAGAAGGTGGGCATGACCAAAGTGGGCTTATGCCTGGCGATCTTCGGTGTTCCGACGTTCTTTGCGTTGGTCTATCCAGGGATTTTTATCACGGCCTTAGGGTATGCGGGCGGCATCAGCTGCGCGCTGCTATTTGGGCTGCTCCCTCCACTTATGGCATGGATCGGGCGTTATGTGAAGCGTTATGAAAAGCAAAATCCGCAGCTTCCGGGCGGTAAGTTAACGTTGAGCCTGCTGATCCTTTTCATTATCGTGATTATGATCATGCAAATTAAAAACCAAATCGGCTGATGAAAAAACGGATACTCGTTACGGGCGGTGCGGGCTTTTTAGGCTCGCACCTTTGCAAAAGGCTGGCCCAAGAAGGGAATGATGTTTTTTGCCTCGATAATTTCTTCACCGGCAACAGGCAAAATGTTAAAGATTTGCCTTTGCAGCTCATAGAGCATGATGTCTGCAATCCTATCGATCTTGCAGTAGACGAAATTTATAATTTAGCGTGTCCTGCTTCTCCCGTACATTACCAATTTGATCCTGTCCGCACAGCCAAGACGGGCATCTTAGGGGCGATCAACATGCTCGATCTCGCTAGGCAATATAAGGCTAAAATTTTCCAAGCCTCAACGAGTGAAATTTACGGCGATCCCCACGTCCACCCTCAGCCCGAGTCGTACTGGGGGAACGTTAATCCCATCGGTCCCAGATCCTGCTACGATGAGAGCAAGCGCATGGGGGAGACTCTCTTTTTCGATTACCATCGGCAATATGGCGTGCGGATCAAGGTGGGAAGAATTTTCAACACTTACGGTCCCAATATGCATCCTAATGACGGGCGCGTGGTCTCTAATTTCATCGTGCAGGCGCTTAAAGGCGAGCCCATCACGATCTACGGCGATGGAACGCAGACGCGGTCGTTTTGCTATGTCGATGATCTAATAGAAGCGATTGTGCGGCTCATGGGGCTGCCCGATGATTTCCCAGGGCCGATGAATATCGGCAATCCAGGAGAATTTCAGATGAAGGAGCTGGCGGAGCTTGTGCTGAAGCTGACGGGGTCATCCTCAAAGATTGTCTTTAAGCCGCTTCCCCAGGATGATCCGAAACAGCGCAAGCCGGATATTTCATTGGCCCGCGAAAAATTAGGGTGGACGCCTAAAGTTTCTCTTGAGGAGGGATTGAAGGCGACGATCACTTATTTTGAGCGCGTGCTCATGAGCAAATAAAAACAAATAAAGAAAAACTGCCCTTTTTATTGTTGCGCCTAAAGGCGAAGTCACCTGTCTTTATCAGAGAGCGTTGCAGGCGTCGATGATTGAGGTAGTTTGTCAATGATCATTTCAAAATAAACTTTTAGTCGTTTGAGTTGAGCGAGCTTTTGAGCGTCCTTCTCTGTTTTAGACGTTTCTAAGACTTTTCCTAACCATTCTCTGGCCCACTCTGCCTCTAATCGATAAGCTGCTTCGAGTTGGGGCAAGGCTTTGTAATAGGCAAAGACCGAGGCAATAAAAACAAGAGAGATTGCAAGGATTGGTAGATAAAGATTTAGATTTTCCGTTGTCATAATATGCACGAAGTTTTTCTGCATATTGTGGCCTGTGATAGAGGCGATCGAGAACAATAGCAATGTATTCTTGGCAAAAACTTCGTACCAAATCTTATTGGCTTTTTGCAAACTCTTTTTGAGTAAATTGGTGTAGTGTTCATGATCATTTTCGATCTGAGAAATATAATGCCATTCAACATCATCAAGTCCAGCGCGCTCTTTAAGAGGTTGTTGGAAGTCGTCAAGGGAGTCTTGATAATAGGCATACTTTTGAAGATTTGAAAAAGGAACCCATTTAGTCGCAAAATCTATGTTCTGGATCATAAAACTCCACAAAATCGAAAATGGATTTTGCTTTAGCATAACCAAAAATTGCAATCAGATTATTTTGTATTATTACGCCCTTGGAGTTCGCGCCACTTTTTGATGATCTGAGCGGCGATCGGTCCCCCGTCGCTACCGGCATGTCCATGGCGGACGGCGACGACAACGACGAGTTCAGGATCTTCTGAATGGGACGGATAGGCGATGGCGGCAAAACAGGTATTAGATTTCATGACAGCTTTGCTGGCAGCGTCGATGGTCTCTTTGTACATCACCTGCGCGGTCCCGGTTTTTACGAGGAGGTCTTTATGGAGGGCATAATAGTCGCGGATGGCGGTGGGATGTTCTAAATAATTGCGCATTGCCGCGGGCCGCGCCGTGCCCCTGGCGCCTTGAACGGAGCGGCGCATGCCTTCGGTGAGCAGGTCGTAGACCTCCTCGGGCAAATCGATACGGCGGGTCGTAGAAAGGGGGCTGTGATGGGCAAGCGAGACCGATTGAAGGTCTTTGGATTGAGTAAAGAGGGGAAAGTCGATGCCGACGAGAGAGAGAGGTTCTTGAAAACGAAAAGTCCCTGAAGCAATTAAGCAGTCTTCGTCGCGCCCTTTTTGCTCGCCCGATAAAGATTGGACGATGTGCGGTTGATAGGCGATGCCTTTATTGGCGATGAAGCTGGTCATCAGGGCGGTTTGAAGAGGGGTGACGTCAAAAGTGTGGTGTCCAATGGCAAAGGAGTAAAGGCCGGTCTTATTAAATCCGAGGTCGTCTGGAAGGCAGCCGGCAACTTCGCCTGGAAGATCGACTCCTGTTTTTTTTCCATAGCCGAAATGTCGGGCCGCCTTCGCCAGATTATTCGGATCTTCGAGATGGTCTCCAGCGACGAGGGCAAAGTACAAGTTGCTCGACTGCTCCAGGGCGCCGAGGATATCGATTTTTCCGAAGCCGGTGTGCGAGCTGCGGGGAAGGATGCCTCCCTTGTAGATACGTTTTATCGGGTTGCCGCCAAGGGTGAATCCGAGGACTTGGGTTGGGGAAAAAGTTTTACGGTCGCCATGCAAATCATCGACCACTGTCAGAGGATTGAGGTCGGATTTTCCATTTTTGTACCGCTCCATCATCGCTTGATAGGCCGTGACGATTTTAAAGACAGATCCGGGCGCTGTCTGTTGACGGAAAGCGACGGACCTTCCGTACCCATAACCGCTCCTGGGATAAAAGGCCGCCGCCAGATTTTTTAGGAGCCCGCCCTTGCGGAGGCGGGGGTAATGGCGGGAAAGAGGAGCGTTGAGATCATGGAAGCCGCGCATTGTTTTTAAATAGCCGAGGCCCACCATCGGAGTTTGGCTCGCTAAAAATTGCTCGACGTCCTTCAGAGCCTTGTCCTGCTGCATTTTGTGCGTCATTGCGGCGAGGTAATGCGTGAGCTGCGGATAATCTTTCAGATCGATAGGAGATCTAGAGGCGATAGCGGTGTAGAGAAAAATCGGTTTGTAGTTCTCCCAAAAAGCGGAGAAAAGAGTTTTTTCCGCTTGGTCGAGATATTCGGTGTAAGGCCTGGGATATTTTTTTTGTTGTTTTTCTTCTTTTCTTTTCCGCTTGAGATAATCTTTGAAGGAGTTGGAGCGCCAGGCCTTAAATCGGTATCATGAAACAACTCTTGCACAGAGGCCTTGATAGTTTTTTCGATGCGCATGACGGCTTGCCGCTGCAGATGGTAGTCGGCCAGCGAAAGAGAGCCGATTTGAGAGCGGAGGTCTGCGGAAATATCTCCGGGATCGATTTGCAAGCGGAGGAGGTCCAGCAAAAGAAGACGGTCTTCTTCCGAAGAGATCGATTCTACAGAGGCGTTCCAGGCTTGCTCCAGCGTCGTGATCCGGCGCATGGCACTCTTCAGCTCGCCTTCGGACAGGACGGTGTTAAGATAATAATCCCACGTGAGCATGACGCTTTCTTTTTCATCTTTGCCGGTCGCGAAGGAGAAATATTCCCTCTCGAGCGGCCTTTTGCCGTCCCATATCTCGCCGATATAGGATTCGCTTTCGAGCCATTGCTGGACCGCCATCTCCTTTTCTTTTTTTTCGTCTAAATCGTGGGTCGGAATAAAATCATTGGGATCAAAACGAGGGTAGGAGGCCATCGCCACGATTTCGCCGGTTTGCGGGATGATGGCAATCGCGGCGCCTCCTCGGATCCATCTGTCTTTTCTCTCGGGCGTATGGGGCCCTTCCAGGGCGGCGAGCAGTTCTTCCGCTGTCCTCTGCAGTTCGGATGAGATCGTGAGCGTTAAATGCTTGCCCCCAACGGGAAGCTTTGAAATGGGGAGCTCTCGCAGAAAATTTCCTTTAACATCAACCTCATAGATTTTTTTTCCATAAAGGCCGCGCAGCTCTTCTTCGTAGCTGGCCTCCACTCCCGATTTGCCCACCAAATCGTTGACGGTATACGACATTTCTTGAAGCTCTTCGAAGCGTTTGCGGACTTGGAGGGGATTATCAAATCCCCGAGGCAAAATCGGATTTTCATTGCGATCGCGGGCTGTGAGATATTCCTCAAGCTCTTGTATTTCTTCTGAGAGGTTAAAATATTTTTTTTGACTGATGGGCCCCAAATAGCCGATGATATCGCACGCGACTTTTCCTTGAGGGTAAAAGCGGTGCGTCGATTTTTGCATGTGAAGCCCGATCCAGTCCTTTTCCAGCATCCGGAGGCGGTAGTATTGCTCTTCGGTGATGTCCTCCTTGACGAGGAAAGGCGTGTGGGGAAAAAGAGAAGCTTTGCCGTGGATCAGATCTTCAACGCTCTGCGGGTCCAAATTGAGCTCGGCCGCAAGCATTTGGGCGAGCCGCGCGATGTGTTCCGATCTGGCAAGAATTTTTTTGGACTTTCCTTTTTCATCGTGGGTCCATTGGACCGAAGGAATGTCGCGGATATGCGCATAACAGACAGCCGCGTTGTACTGCATTTTATTGACTGCCAGAGGAATGCCAAACCGATCGCTGATCGTGGCCCTTGGGGCGGGCTCGATGACGACCTTTCTTTGAGGGCGCCTTGCCTGTTCGACGTATTTGTCGTGCTGGACGACACCCAAGTACCAAACGCGAATTAAAATTAAAATTAAACAAAGCAAAATCAAGTTAAGGACACGATTGGCCTTAGCTGGGATCTCAATGGTCATACGATCATACTAGCCGGAGTTCGTAAGTTGTGCAACTCCTCTCAATTAAAGATTTTTAACCCAAAGGGGCAAAAATCTTATCGGCTTTGCGCCTTTGCGTTAAAATTCACTAAGTTTTGTCTTGGAAAAAAAGAGTTTTTAAAGGTACACTTACCTCTTTGCGCCTGTAGTTCAATGGTAGAACCGTAGCCTTCCAAGCTACTTGTGTCAGTTCGATTCTGATCAGGCGCTTAGTTAAAACAAAAACCAAGACCGAAATCTTCCCTGAAGGGAAGATGCCGCGTCAAACAACACAAAGGGACAAGGCTTGGCAACTACAGCAGAAGTAACCATTAAGGATTTATTAGAAAGCGGAGCCCACTTCGGGCACCAAAAACACCGCTGGAACCCGAAAATGAAACGATTCATTTTCGAAGAGCGCGGCGGCATTTATATCATCGATCTCGCCAAAACGATTCAACAGATCCGCAATGCAATCGATGTCGTCAAAGACGTCGTATCAAAGCGCAAATCGATCCTGTTCGTCGGGACAAAAAAACAAGCTAAAAATGCTGTGCGTGAAAGCGCAGAAAGCTGCGACGAGTTCTACGTTTGCGAACGCTGGCTCGGGGGCATGCTTACAAACCTCTCCACAATCCGTCAATCTGTCAAAACTCTCGAGCGCATCGAAAAAAGGATTGCGACGGGAGGAGACGGCCTCACGAAAAAAGAGATCGGACTTCTCAGCAAAGATCAAATTAAACTAGACCGCAACCTGTCCGGAATCCGCGCTATGCGAAAAATTCCTGGACTTCTCGTCGTCGTCGACCCCAGCCGCGAGCATATTGCGGTAGCAGAGGCGTGCAAGCTAGGCATTCCTATCATGGCCCTCGTCGACACAAATTGCGACCCCGATCCGATCGATTACGTGATCGCTTGCAACGATGATGCGCTCAAGAGCATCAAGCTTATTTGCAAGCCTTAACGCAAGCCATCATCGACAAGAAAAACGAAATGGACATCAACGTCGCGACAAAAGAAGAAGCTCCTATCGAAGGCAGTGAGGAAGCAGTCGTCGACGAAGAAGATGAAGAGGAGAAAGAATGACAAAAGTGACTCCTGATATGGTGAAAGAACTCCGAGAACGTACCGGAGTTGGCATGGGCAAATGCAAAGAAGCCCTCGATCAGGCCCACGGAAATATGGAAGAGGCGATCACGATCCTGCGTAAAGCAGGCATGGCCTCCGCTGTGAAAAAAGAGGGGCGCGAGACGAAAGAAGGTGTTATTGGGCATGCGGAAGAAAACGATGCCATCGCGCTCGTCGAAATCAATTCCGAGACCGACTTCGTCGCGCAAAACGACCGGTTCCGCCAATTTGTCCGCGACATCGCCGCGGAAGCCGCCGATACCAAGCCCGCTTCTCTAGAGGCATTCCTCGCTCAAAAATATAGCAAAGATCCATCGGTTACGATCGATCAATATCGAGCCCTCGTCATTCAAAGCCTTGGCGAAAATATCCAGATCAAACGTTTGGGCATCTACCCGAAAGCCAAAGATCGTTCGCTCGGTGTCTATTCCCATATGGGCGGTAAAATTGTCACGCTCGCTGAAATCGAAGGAGCGAGCGGCGTCGAAGCGCTGGCCCGCGATATCGCGATGCACATTGCGGCCGAGTCTCCCGATTACCTAAATGCCGACGAGGTCCCCGCTGATGTCAAAGCGCGCGAAGAAGAGATCGCCCGCAGCCAAATCACCGGAAAGCCCGAGAATATCATCGCTAAGATTGTCGAAGGGAAGATGAAAACATTCTACGCTTCCGTTTGCCTCCTGGACCAGAAATTCGTTAAAGACAACTCGATAACGATCTCTGATCTCGTCGCGAAAGAAGGAAAGCGTTTGGGCAAACCCCTCGTTCTTCGCCGTTTCATTCGCTGGAAAATCGGAGAATAGATGGCCAAATCGGCATACCAGAGGATTCTTCTCAAGTTATCAGGAGAAGCTCTGATGGGAAAGCAGAAATTTGGCTTTGACAAAGAAGCTTGCCAGACTATTGCTGAGCACATCCGCGATATCTATCGCATGGGTGTGCAAATTGGAGTCGTGGTGGGCGGGGGCAACATCTTCCGCGGAAATCAAGCCAAAGAATTTGGATTCGCACGCACGCCTGCCGACCACGTCGGCATGCTTGCTACGACCCTCAATGGCCTCATCCTCGATCAATGCCTCGAAACCCTCGGTGTCAACTGCCACGTGATGAGTGCGCTCAGCGCCGATGAAGTCGTCGATCCGTATTCGTGGCCCCAAGCCATGAAACATCTCCAAAATGGCGATGTCGTCATTTTTGTCGGCGGCACGGGAAGCCCTTACTTCACAACCGATACAGCTGCCGCGCTCCGCGCCAGTGAAATCGAGGCCGAAGTGCTCATCAAAGCCACCAAAGTCGATGGCATCTACGATAAAGACCCGATGCGGTATTCCAGCGCCAAAAAATTTCCCACCCTCACTTATTCCGAGGTATTGGCCAAAAAATTGGCGGTGATGGATGCCACAGCGATTACCTTGTGCCGTGAAAATGCCATCCCGATCCATGTGATAAACCTTTTTAAAAAGGGAGCTCTTCTTTCTGCCGTACGCGAAAAGAAAGGGGGGACTCTCGTCTCTGGAGAATAAACATGACAGTTCCTGATCAAACCAAAACCAAAATGCAAGCGACCATCGACCACTTTAAGGTCGAACTAAAAAACCTCCGCACCAACCGCGCCAATCCCGGCATGGTCGAAGGCGTGATGGTCGAGGTCTATGGCTCCCAGATGCGTCTGAAGGAGCTCGCAACGATCTCTACACCCGAATCCCGCCAGATCCTCATCACCCCCTTTGATCCCCAAACGGGCGGTCCCATCGCCAAGGCGATCGAGAAGGCCAACCTCAACCTCCAACCTGTCCTCGAAGGGAGCACGATCCGCATCCACGTTCCCCCGATGGACCAAGCCATCCGGCAAGAGATCGTCAAGCAAGGCAAAAAGAAGGCCGAAGAGTCCAAAGTGGCCATCCGGGAGATCCGCCGCAAAGGCAACGAGCAAGTCCGTAAGCAGAAGGCCGATGGAGAGATTACCGAAGACGTTATGAAGAAGGCCGAGAAAACGATCCAGGACTATACAGACCAATTTTGCAAGCAGATCGACGACCTTTTTGCAGCCAAAGAGAAGGAAATCCTGGCGGTATAATTCGCGCTTTGCTATAACCTTACGCTCTTGGCCCCATCGTCTAGCCCGGCCTAGGACACCAGATTTTCATTCTGATAACAGGGGTTCGAATCCCCTTGGGGTCAAGTTTATTTTGAGACTTTAGCTCAGTCGGTAGAGCATCTCACTTTTAATGAGGGGGTCGATGGTTCGAGTCCATCAAGTCTCAATTTCAAACCCAGCAAAAAGCTGGGTTTTTTTTTGAAATTGAGACTTGAGTAAGCCACTAAATGTGGCTTACGTATGGTACTCGAAGTGAAGCTGTCTTGACAGCGAACCGGCTTTCGGGGCGGTCCAGCCGCCAGAAAGGAGTCCATCAAGTCTCAAATTTTTTGTTCTCGAAAAAATTTCGAGACTTGAGTAAGCCACTAAACGTGGCTTACGTATGGAACTCGAAGTGAAGCTGCCTTGGCAGCGAACCGGCTTTCGGGGCGGTCCAGCCGCCAGAAAGGAGTCCACCCAAGTCTCTTTTTTTAACCACGGCTGCTTTCAACACGGCAAAGAAGCTATAAATGATACTTTCTATTTTTCTTGCTTAAGATCAACAAAGTCCATTAAAATCGTTATTAATTTCTTCACAAATATAGGAGAGAGTATATGGCAACCACCCCTTCGATTTCTCAACAAGCCAAGGCGGAAGCTTTCCAAGCTTTGCATCAAAGGCAAGACCTTTTTATCCTCCCCAATGCATGGGATGCGGCATCGGCCCGCATCTTTGAAAAAGCAGGTTTTTCCGCGATAGGAACAACTAGTGCCGGCATTGCCGCTTCTTTGGGGTATCAAGATGGAGAGCAGATTCCTGTTCGTGAAATGATGGACGCCATCAAACGCATTGTTTCTGCTGTCAAACTTCCTGTGACGGCCGACATCGAGGCGGGGTACAGTCAGGAGATTGAAAAAGTTCTTGAAGTCGTCAGAGAAGTGTTGGCAATAGGAGTTGTCGGGATTAACATCGAAGACTCTACTGGCAACAAAGAAAATCCTATTTTGGATATTCCTTCGCAAGTTGCTAAAATTCGAGCGATCCGCGACATGGTCACTGCTGCTAAAAAAACTCTCGTGATCAATGCTAGAATCGATCTCTTTTATCTAAAACTCTACGATGATGCTCAACGTGCAACTCAAGAGGCCATTAAAAGAGCCCATGCCTATCTTGAAGCAGGCGCCGATTGCATCTTCATCTTTGGCGTGGCAAACAAAGATGTGCTCAGTCAGCTAGTCCAAGCAATCCCAGGACCTGTCAACCTTTTAGCAGGTCCAGGCGTGCCCCCCGTTGCCGAGTTAAAGCTCATGGGAGTGCGAAGATTAAGCTTAGGCTCTGGAGCGATGCGGGCGACTTTGGGAACTTTAGAACAAATTTCCACTGAACTCCTCCAAAATGGGACTTACAACAAGCTCTCTGAAAAAGCTGTGCCTTACGGCGAGCTACAACAGCTTTTTTCATAAAAGAAGCAGATAGAGCTAAGTCTTTCATCGGTTGCGGCAAATTGATAAACCGGATAGTCTTCCTCGACATGGTAAACATATTTGCGATTTTAATAGCTTGGCTCAGCTTGAGTTCCCTTCTTGCCCACGACGTCTACGTTGGATGTGTAGATAGTGTTTATGTGATCGATTCAAATACCAATAAAATTGTTGCGACCGTACCTGTAGGAAAAGGTTCCAGTTCCGTTGCGATTTCTCCCGACGGCAAATATGTTTATGTAACCAATCGTATCGATTCCAAAATGCATGTGCTCGACACATCTTCGCACAAAATTGTTGCTCAGATACACATCGGCACTGGGACGGGAGCGATTGCGATCACGCCGGATGGCAAATACGCCTATGTCGCCACCAAGGATTCTGTTTGGGCAGTCGATTTGAGCCAGGAAAAAATCGTTGCGAAAGTTCGGGTGGGCCAGAACCCGGGCGGCATTGCCATTAGTCGTGATGGAAAATACGCCTATGTAACCAACCATTTAGATGGGACTGTGTATGTTATTGACACGACTTACCAAATGGTTGTTGCAACAGTAGCAGTGGGTCATTTTCCTTGGAGCATCGCAGCGACTTCCGATAATGCGTATATGTATGTTCCGGATGGGTTAGACACAGTGCGGATCATTAGCACTCCATCGAACTCCATAGTGGGCAGCATATCTGTTGACAATTGCCCTACCTATATTGCTTTTGCGCCCGATGGGGAATATGCCTACGTTACAGCCGGTTCTGCCCCGAACAGCAAAGTTGCAGTGATCGATACCCGAACCCATGCCGTTGTGGAAACAGTACACTTTGAAAAAGATCCCTTCGGGGTTGCAATTGCGCCGGGCGGTGCGAGGGTATATGTGTCATCGGGTGTTAACTCGGGCATGGTTTATGTGATCGATACCAACTCTAAAAAAGTGATTGCGGATATCCCTGTGGGAATCTTTCCCCAGAGTGTGGCTATTGCGGCAAATTGATAAACCAGCTAGTCTTCCTCGTCATGAAAAATCTATTCGCCTTTTTTACAGTACTGCTCAGCTTGAGTTCCTCTTTTGCCAATGATGTCTATGTCGGATGTTTTGCCAGCGTTAACGTGATCGACTCGGACACTAATACAGTGGTGGCGTCCATACCGATGCATGCTCTCACGGCGGGAATTGTCATCTCTCCGGATGGTAAATATGCTTATGCAACGCATTACAGCGAGTCCACGAATTACCATATTACCGTTATCGACACATCTACACGCAAGGCCATCGGTAAGATACCGACAGGGGCTCGGACGGGCCAGATCACGCTCACGGCTGATGGAAAGTATGCTTATATAGCCAGCGATACCTCTGTGTGCGTGGTTGATTTAACATTCGGGAAAGTCATCAGAGCGATACCTGTTAGCGACGTTCCGGGCTGCATTGCCGTTACACCCGATGGGAAATATGCCTATGTAACATTCTTCCACAATGGAAATGTGAGTGTAATTGACACCACGAGCGGCAGCGTCATCAAAACATTATCTTTAGGTGCTTCTTATCCTTGGGGCGTCGTAATCACTTCGGATGGCGCATATGCTTGTGTGGCGGATGGACTAAACTCCATATATATCATTAGCACCCGCACGAACTCCGTGGTTGGCGTCATACCGATCGGCAATTTTCCTATGTCAATGGCTTTTACGCCCGATGAAAAATATCTCTATGTTACAGCTAATAGTACCGTTGATGGCAAAGAAGTTGTGGTGATCGATACCCAAACTCGTACCATCACGAATAGGATACCTCTAACACATGGGCCTACAGCGATTGCGATTACGCCCGATGGCACAACGGCTTATGTGGCAGCTGGGAACGATAAGGGCACTGTGTACGCCATCGATACCCGCTCCAAAGCGGTGGTGAAAACAATTACTGTGCTACCAAGAAGT
Source organism: uncultured Verrucomicrobiae bacterium (assembly GCA_963813135.1). Classification (GTDB taxonomy): domain Bacteria; phylum Chlamydiota; class Chlamydiia; order Chlamydiales; family Rhabdochlamydiaceae; genus SZAS-15. The sequence continues at coordinate 37,395 of CAWEXY010000026.1, forward strand.
CCTTTATGTGTGGCAATCACGCCCTCAAAGTAAGATATGAGGGGCTTCGAGCCCTGGTTTAAATGACGGCATTGCATCAAAACTAAAATTAGTAGTACAGTGTGCTAAGTTTATGGATGCGGTACTCCTTTCGAGAATCCAGTTCGCCCTCACGAGCATGTTCCACTATATCTATCCGCCCTTGAGCATCGGCCTGGGGCTGATGCTCGTCATCATGGAGGGGATCTACATCAAAACCAAAAATCCCCACTACAAAGAAGTCACCAAGTTTTGGGTAAAGGTCTTTGCCCTCACATTTGCGCTAGGCGTGGCGACGGGCCTCGTGCAAGTGTTTGGATTCGGGACGAATTGGGCATCGTACTCGCGCTTTGTGGGCGATGTGTTTGGAAGCGCGCTGGGCGCTGAAGGGGTCTTTGCCTTCTTTTTAGAATCGGGCTTTTTAGGTGTCATGCTCTTTGGATGGAACCGCGTCAGCGCCAAAATCCATTATTTTTCTACGTGGATGGTGTGCCTCGGCGCTCACTTTAGCGCGGTGTGGATCGTGGTGGCCAATTCCTGGATGCAGACCCCTGCGGGCTTTAAAATCGTCGGAGAGGGTGCGCAAGCTCGGGCTGTGGTGACCGATTTTTGGCAAATGGTCTTTAATCCTTCATCGGTGGATCGCCTTGTCCATGTCGTTTTGGGCTGTTGGCTTGCGGGTATTTTTTTGGTGGTCAGCGTCAGCGCCTATTATTACCTCAAACGGCAACACCTTCGTTTTGCTAAGACGTGCATGAAGCTGGGGCTCATCGTCGGCATGATCACGCTCGTTTTGCAGCTGATTTCTGCCGATTCGACGGCGCGCGGAGTGGCAGTCAATCAACCGGCTAAATTAGCCGCGATGGAGGGAATATACACAACGGAGACATCGGCCCCGATGACACTGTTTGGCTGGGTCGACACCAAAACGCAGAGGGTGGTAGGCCCAAAAATCCCGGGCCTTTTAAGCTTTCTTACCCATCACGATAGTTCAGAGCCGGTGATGGGGTTGGATCAAATCCCTAAGGACGAATGGCCCAATGTCCAAGCGGTCTTTCAAAGCTATCACGCGATGGTGGCGATGTGGTGCTTTATGTTCCTCTGTACGCTTCTTGGAATATATTACTGGAGAAAAGGGCGTCTGGATCAGGCAAAGTGGCTTTTAAAGATCATGATGATCTCTGTTATTTTTCCGCAGATTGCCAACCAAGTTGGATGGATGACAGCAGAGATGGGAAGGCAGCCGTGGATTGTGTATAAGTTGCTCCGCACTCCTGAAGGAATATCTAAATCGATCAGTGCCGCCCAAGTCGCACGTTCGCTCGTCATGTTTGCGGTCATCTACACTTTTCTATTTGTGCTATTCATGTACTTGCTCGATAAAAAGATCAAACAAGGCCCTGAGAAAGAAGGTGAAGAGACCGAGGATATGTATCGAAGCTTTTCTGCTGTCGTAAAAGAGGAGCGGTCATGACGCTCGAGCTCATGTGGTATTTAGTTTTGATGGTGGCCCTTATTTTTTATGCTGTCCTGGATGGTTTTGATCTAGGCGTAGGGTGTCTCCACTTATTTGCTAAAAAAGATATCGAACGAAGAACCATTCTCAATTCCATCGGCCCTTTATGGGATGGGAATGAAGTCTGGCTCGTCATCGTGGGAGGAGCCCTTTTTGCGGGGTTCCCCGACGTGTTCGCGACCGTTTTTTCGGCTTTCTATGATTTCGTCATGCTTTTACTCTGCGGGCTTATTTTCCGCGCTGTATCGATTGAGTTCCGTAGCAAAAAAGAATCCCCCCGTTGGCGTCATGCGTGGGATGTCGTTTTCTCTGCTGCCAGCATTATCATCGCTTTTGGCCTGGGTCTGGTTTTTGGCAACATCATCATCGGCATTCCTCTCAATGCCAATAATGACTTTGTCGGGAGTTTCTTAGGATTTTTAGGGCCGTATCCGCTGCTGTTTGGTCTTACGACAGTTGCGTTATTTGCAATGCATGGCTCGATTTATCTCGTGATGAAGACAGAAGGGAGCTTTCATAATACCATTCGCAAGTGGATCGCTAAGACAGTGATGATCTTTTTTGGCTTCTATGTCCTTCTGACGTTTGCCACTTTTGTCGTAGCTCCTCATATGGCGACGCATATGCAAGAGTATCCTTGGCTATTTTGCGTTCCTCTCTTGGCTTTGTTGACGATTTTGAACATCCCGCGGCAAGTAAAGAAGGGGAATGATGGCTGGGCGTTTCTCTCTTCTTGTCTCGCGATTGCTCTGTTGCTCAGCCTCTTCGTGATCGGCAGTTTTCCCACGCTCGTTCGTTCGAGTTTAAACCCTGCAGAAAACAGCCTGACCTATATAAATGCAGCTTCTTCCCCCCTAACTTTGAAAGTGCTCCTTATCATCGTGGGAATCGGCATACCGTTTGTTTTAGGCTACGGGTTCTATATCTATCGCCTATTCCACGGTAAGGTAAGGCTCGACACGCATAGTTATTAATTTCGACAAAAGCAAGTCGAACTCGGTGGTAATTTTGATGTTCTCCTCCGATCCATGAACGATAGCGATGGGATGGCCCATTTCTAAGACGAGGGAGCAGTCATCGGTCACATTTTTTCTAGTTGTCGTTTCATGCGCCCTCAAAATCAGTTCATAGGCAAAACTCTGTGGAGTTTGTCCTCGCCAGTAGTGATCGCGCAGAGGGATGTCATCAATCTCTCTGCCATTTTTGGAAATAACGGGCGTATCGACGGCGGGGATGCATGTATCAACCGCTTTATGTGCCTGCACAGCGTCGACGTTTGCCTTTAAAATTTCCCCAGAGACAAAAGGGCGCACAGCATCGTGGATCACAACATAGCGAGTGCCTGGGCTGCAGGCCTTTAGCCCAAAGTAAGAAGATTCTTGACGGGTGGCGCCACCGGCAATAACGCGACAGGAAGATTCTCTGGCCACTTCTTTCATCCAATCGGGGTGACAGACAAGGAGAATCTCATCAAACAGGTCCGAGTTCGTGAATGTCCCGAGCGTATGCAAGTAAATCTTTTTGTTATCGAGAAGGTGAAATTGCTTAGGGAGAGAGCTGCCGAATCGGTTGCCCGTTCCGGCCATTAGGATGATCGCTGAGATTCCTACTTTTCTTTCGATGGTCATTTCGCTACAATATACACGTTTTGCCTAAGTAGCTCAATTGGTAGAGCAGCGCATTCGTAATGCGAAGGTTGTAGGTTCAAGTCCTGTCTTAGGCAATCTCTTTACAAACTTAAATTTTTTTGGGATAACTATCATAACCTACTGATGGTTAGCTTTTTGTAATATGCCAAATATGTTTTTTGGATGTTGAAGTTTTGCTATTGTCCTAATATCGATATCTACCCGGTTTATCAATTGGGCGTTAAAGGACAAGCGTAAGATTGATACTCGTCGGGGAGCTTCGTTTCATCATCTTTCATTAAGTTCTGCACATCGATGCAAAAAGTGGGATTGGCAGGATCGGTGTAGGTTAATTTATAAATCAAATCGAATCGATGGTTAGGAGGTTTGTGGATCATCGGTCCATTTAATGCACTAATTAATAGTGGAACGCGACTGTGATCCCAACACATGAGCACCATTTTACCTTCATATCTCAAATCGTTCAAAATAACCTGCGCGACCATTTCAGGATCTTCAGAAGTAAAATTAGAGTCGACGATGATGCCGAGTTGCTGCGCGAGGGGGGTCATGGTTTCGGGCGCTCTGCCTGTTGCAGCCTTGAAGGCATAAATGGCCGTGGGAAGTCCAAAATCTAAAACGAAGGGATCTTCTTTGAAGAAAACAGCTAAGGCCTGGGCCCTTTCGCGTCCTTTGGTATTAAGATTATCTTCATCGCCGGGCGGTTTTTCTCCGTGCCGGACTATGATAATCTGCGCAGGAAGAGCGAGGAGTGGCAGAGGTAGTAAGGTATTCATTATCAAGATAACGAAGACCCCAACTTGTTGCACCATATTCCAATTTTTCATGTTGTTTCCTACAATGGGTGTTGTGTAAATATTTCAGGTAACAAGAGTCCTAGCAGATTCCCTTCTAAGAAAGGCTTTCCAATTTAACAGAGGATGGTTTTTGATTTTTGTTTGCATGGTAAGATCATTCGTCAAGAGCGACGGATCAATTTCCCCCTCTTCAGAAACGCTACGAAGAAACGCCTTTTCATTTTCTTGAAAGGGAAGCAGGATGGGGAGCGCTTGTTTGCAATGAGCCAGCATGGTTTTTGCCCAAGAATGAGATCCTTTTTGCATATCGATAAGATCTTGAGGTGCTACTGGTAATAGTTGCTGGCGAAAGTCTTTCTCATCGAATGAAAGTGAATCCGCAGATATTTTTTGCCAATCGACCGAGCTCATTGCGAGATAAAGGACGAAAGCGAGGCGTAGCCGAGATGGCTCGAAAGTTATTTGGGTAAGGAAGTGGTGGGCATCGAAAAGATCGCGAGCGACATTGCGCGCAAAGAGAGCTGTTAGCTTCCCCGCTGCAAGTTCATGCAGGTTGAGGATAGGAGTCGCACTTGTTTTACGACCACCAGCAGATTTGGAGACGGTTTTCTGAATCTCCCAGAGAGGTACTCGAAACATATAATTCAGATCGACTTCAAGGGAAGCCTTCTGAGTTAAAACGCTTTTGTACTGGAGCCGCCATTTTCCTCCTGCATGTTTATGGGGAATTCGTCGGACTGTTAATCCTATTTGGGCGAATATTGTCTCAAGAGCGCTTTCTACGTGAGGACGCTCTTGCAGCATGATTTCTCGTGTTATGGAGCCGATGTAATTGAGATCGATATCTACCGATAAACGGGGCAAATCAAAAATAAAGAGATTAAGTGCTGTGCCTCCTTTGAGTACGAGCCTTTCTTTGAGAAAAGGATGTATGTTTATCTCATCTAATATTTCCATTAGCCGCCAAACTTTTTCGAGGATTTCAGGACGAAATCTTGCTGAGGCGGCTTCTTTTATAAGGGAATCTTTAGAAATCTCCATGAGGCTCTTCCCAAGTTCTCTTTAAGAATGAATGAGGAATGATGAGGTTCCATCGAGAGATTAATCGTTGAGGTTCATTGCTTCGATAATTTAAGTAATAAGGTTTTTTAGGAATATAAGATTCGAACACTTTTAATAATTCCTCCGAGACATGCCATTGCTCTTTATTCATTTCTAAGAAAAAAGCTACGCGAGCACATGTTATAGCATTACCCAAAAGTCGAGTATACTCCACGATCTTTTCAAGATCAAAATAATTAATCGATTCAAGCGAATGTACTATTTCCTCCCATTCTCCAACGAGTGTTGGCCTGTCTAAAATGTCGACGAACGTGCGCTCTAAGCAGGTGATGCGGATTTTAATTCCCGCGCGATCAATAGTTAGAATGCCGAAATTAGGATCGCGAGAGGCAGTAATTTTTTTGGGAATGGCAATTCCCTTATAGGCAACATTTTGAAAAATGAATGGCTTAGGGCTCTTCTTTCGCGTGAGATAAACACGATCATTGCGCATTGTATGGAGATGGCCATGATAGTCCAAAGCAGTATGATAGGCCAAAACAGCATCGTCGGTCATCTTGGCAGCAACTAAATAAGAATCAGCGGGATAGGTCTCAGCATTAGATCCTCGCGGAACCGTATAGTAGAGTCCTTGACGAATTCGAAAAATATGCCCTCGCTCTACATGGTAAGCAAGAAGGTTATAAAGAGTGCTTGTTTGACCGTCGAAATGGAGAGCCTTTCTGACCTCTTCAATTGTAAAGATCTGATGCTGAGCTAGAAACGTTTGCACTTTGTCATTTACTCCGTAACTACTAATAATATTAGTAGTTATTGCGGATTTGGTCAAGCGCTATTCTTGGATCTGCATGCCCTGCAGGCTTTTGTGGATGAACTCGGCGCGCTTGCGGGGGATTTCTTGAAAATCCAGAGAAGCCTCGCCGAGGAGATGGGCGAGATGGCCGCGGCGGCATTGAAAGAACATTTGATTCACTTTGGCCGAAGGGAGGTTCGTGATCCAGCCCAGGTCAATGCCGAGCTTGATGAGGCTGAGCGCGTTTAAGGCTTCTTTTGCTTGAAGCTGATAGGAATGGGCGAGGAGGCCGTAGGCGCGGCTGACGTGGTCTTTGATGGAGGGGTCGCTTTTTTCTTTGAGCTGGGAGCGGAGGGCTTTTTCAGCGGCCATGAGCTTGAAGGCAAAATTCTGCACGGATTGGAGGATGTTTTCTTCTGTAAGGCCGAGCGTGTATTGGTTGCGGAGGAGGAGGATGTCGCCGACCATTTCTTCGAGGGGGCCTTCGAAGCTCATCGGAAGAAGATCTTCGTCTTTTTGTTTGAGAATTTCGAGGAGCTGTCCGGTGCGGACGAGGGCGGGAAGATGGAGATAGACTGTGGCGATGAGGCCTGTGCCGCATTGGGTAGGGTCAGAGGTGAGATATCCAAATTTAGGGGAAAAGGCAAAATCGAGGCTTTTGCCGATCTCCGTTTCGATGCGGCTGAGCTTTGACCAGGCTTCTGCGGGATTGCCTTGAGAGTCGAGCATTTGAAGCTGGAGATGATTTTTGATGTTGCAGAGGATGAGCAATTGTCCCGATGGATCGAGGGCAAATCCTTGGCCGGTTGTAGCATTTTGGAAGCTTTCTTGGCAGAGGAAGTGCTCGAAGAGAGTTTCTTTATCGAGCGGAGTGGTTTGATCTGCGGGAAGAAAGATGGCGTCTTTGGCAAGTGCTTCTGAAGGGATTGGAGGAGGCCGGTGGTTTGAGGGGGAAGGAGCTTAGAGGGAAATTTATATCTGCCAAAATTGCGCAGCAGGGTGAGGGATGTGGCGAGCCAAATGGGGTTCTGGTTTTTTTCCCACGGAGTATGTTGGAGGAGTGCGGCGGGCAGTTTAGCTGACATTTTGTTAGACCTCTTGCGTAACCTCTCAGCGCGCCTGGTTTGTGGCGGCTTGAATCTATTTTACTTTTTGCCTGATTAATAGATATTCAGCTATTAATTTCAGCCAAAAAGTAAAACATCTTCTGCGCCGGCACTGCGCCATGCATCGCTGAGAAGTTACGCAATAGGTCTATTGTCCGTTAGGGCTTTGATTTGATCGCGCAGCCAAGCGGCTTGCTCATAGTTTTCGCGTTTGAGAGCTTCGTTGAGCGCCTCGTTAAGAGAAGAGAGGCGCGAAGAAAGAGTGATATCGTAGGGTTTGTCCGGCGATTTGCCGATGTGGATGGCCTGCAGTCTTTTTGCGGCGAGTTTTTGGCTGAACGTTGAAGGAATGGCTTTGGCTTCGATCAGCTGCCCAATCAGAAAATCTCCAAACACAGCATAACATTCGCTGCAGCCTAGCGGCTCTCCCCGCGTAACGGCTTCGAAGGGGGGTCCCGCAATTGCCGCAGCAGAGCGTGCTTTCTTTGCCCGGCTGCTGGCCTTTGCGCGGCTCGCCATGGAGCTTGGCTTGGAGGACGGGACAATCGGCGCACATTTCCGTGCAAATGACGGAGTCATCGACGATTTCCTTATAGGAATACTTCAAGGGCTTTTTGCACTGACTGCACTCTACGGGACGTTCGGCCATATTTGTTGGATTCTAGTCAACAGTCGGTTCAATGGAAAGAGAAATTTCGCGTTGGATTTTGAGGACGCATCCTAAACAGATAAAGAAAGACACTCCCATGATGCAGAGGGCGGGGATGTAGCCATTGTCGAGTCCTTTCACGATGAACCCTGCCAGCATGGGGCTGAAATTACCGATGCACCAGGCGAATCCCATAAGGAAAGCGGAGATGGTGCTGGGGCTGTCGGGGACGAGGTGGTTGCCCCACGAGATGATGATCGGATTGATGGTCCCCACGAATCCGCCTAGAGTGAGAAGAAGGAAGATGGTGCCTAAGGTAGTGAGGGTCTGCTGGAAGAGGAATAGATAGAGCAGGCAAATGGACGCGCTCAGCACGGTGATTAAGACTTTTCTATGGCCTAAACGGTCGCACAAAAATCCCGCCGGGACGAGGGCAAAAGCAGCGCCGAGGATGAAGCAAAGATGGCTGCTGCAAAAGAAGAACCAGTTATGGCATCCCCTTAAAGGAAAGAACATCGGGAAGGAGGAACATAAATGACATGACGATCGCTTGATTGGACACTTGCGAAACGTAGAGGAGGGCAAGGGGCTTCGGAGGTGCGGGTTCGAAACAAACACGCTGCGCAGCGATTGCATGGGACGGGAAGAACGGTATATCGGGAAAGCGATAAAAATATATGAAAAGGCGGCAACGATGCAAAGAGGCATCAGAAGGTGAAGGATATGGCCCTTGGATGTGTGAAGGGCGCTGAACACGAGTTGGGATATGGCAAGGCCGATGGATCCTCCCGATGCGAAGAAAAGAATAGTCTTCCCTTTGGAAAAGCGGGAGAGGCTGCTGGCGAGCCCCGCCGCCGCAGGATGGAAAGCTCCAGACCCCAGCGTCAGCAATAATAGGACACAAAAATAGCTGGCAACGCTGTCGCAGAATGTAATCCATACGATGGAAGAGGCTAAAACCAGCCCCAGGATTAAAATTTTCTTGCGGTGCCCTCGATCGCACAGGTGCCCAAAGAAGATTTGAAGGCTTTCTCCGATGAACCCGGTAATTCCCGCTATGAACCCGGCTGTGGCGATATCGATGGCAGCGATCGTCTTATAAATGGGCCAAATGCCTGTAAAAAAATCGACAAAGAGATGGCTGAACCAGAGAAGGATTAAGCTTTTCTTCAGGTAGGAGCTGGGAAGGGACGGTGTCATTTCTTCTCTCTATAAATTAAATATAGTATTTTGCAATAGGTAGCTGGACAGAAAAAAGCGAGGCCACTATATTCCAGATCAGAATAATTTTGAAGGGAGTTATATGAAAAAAAATCTTTTAACATTTTTTGCTGTTTTGTGTTTCACGACCGTGCTTTTAGCGCAAAAGACCCCTGCTAAGCCTGTCATGGCCGGCGATTGCTCTAATTTGTCTGTAGAGGCTAAAACCTTTTCAAACAAACTTAATCCTACGAATAAGATGATGTTTTGTGGTAAATTTGATGATGTGCAGCGTAATACGGCTATGCAGCTGACGGGTCAAATGGACTCTTCGGGCATGGTGACGATGTCGCCGGACCAAGCTGTTGAAAAAGTCGCTAAGGACAATAACTTAATGGCGCCGGGTAAAGCCCCTGCAGGCTGTCCGGTTAAATAACTAGTATCGATCACGTTCATATAAGAAGGAGAAAACAGATGAAAAAAATGAATCTGCTAATGCTGGGCGTTCTGGCCATAGCCGGACTTCAAGCAGGCGATCAAGGATGCTGTGGAAAATCAGAAGCATCTTGTTCGGCAAGCAACCTCACAACAGACGAGCAGGCATTTTCTGCGAAGCTCAGCGAAAGACAAAAGAAGCTCTTTTGCATGATGAGCGGCGAGCAAAGAAAAGCTGCGATGAAAGCAACGGCCGACCCCGCCCTCACGGCAGATGGCGCTGTTGACAACGTCATGAAAGATCAACGCGTTTCTGTCCATCCCGAAGAAACCAAGACTGAAAAGAGATAATTCTTTCCTTTTTTCCACTGCCCCTAATTCTGGGGTAGTGGATTTAAATCGCGTGGTAAGTGAAGAAGAGCATGTGGACGAATTGAGCGTGAAGTGGCAGAGGATGCTGCTTTCGATCGATTTCGTGTATTGATAGATCGCTCCATAAAGAATTCCCGCCAGAAAGACGAACCCGAGTAGCGAAAATGAGGCGGTCCATTTCACGTGGCACAACGTAAAAAGAGGGACGCGAGCAGCACTGCGCCTATATCCACCGCCCCCTTCCCCAATCTGTTGAATAGTTCCTCCTGCACAATCCCCAAAAAATCCTTCTTCTGCCGCAGAAACGAGAATCAGGTTGGAGGCTAGCCGTAAGAATAGGTGAGGGGGCCATTTAGGCTCCCAGGACACGGGGCCGGCCAGCACGGCGAGAGCGATCATAAGGCCGATGCCGAGCACGATCAAGGGAATGGTCTTAATGGCCATCGCCGACCATTGCTGCCGTGAGCGCAGGAGAGGGAGGTTGAGGGCTAGCACAAAAAAGCCGGCGAAAGGGGCGTCGAAGTTGATCCAAAACCGGTTGGTGACTTTCCAATTACAAAATCCGGGGACCACATGAAAGATGAGAGCGGTCGACACGCCTACGGCGATGCCAAAGGCGACCCATCGTTGAAGGCCCGCCACTCCTCGCTTGAACCAGAATTGAAGAAGAAAGAGGGTGAGGATGGGAACGAGCGCAAAAGGCTCTATGGTTTTGGTGTTGAGGGCCAAGCTCAGGGCGATAACGAGAAAGCTCCCCCATAACCATGCCGATTTATGTATCCAGAGGCTGATGAAGGCCATCCCGAAGGCGAGGTATGTGAGAGCTTGCAGGTCTAACATCAGAAATAAAGGTTGATGGCGGCAATCCAGCTGACGAACTGCGTGGTATTGCGGCCGGCAAATACAATCCATGGACCGGCGATGAGGCCGATTTCTGAACTGAAGTTATATTCTAAAGCTGGGGCGACGCTGAATTGTTCGGAAGAGGAATCTTAGGAGCAAGCGGACCGCCTTTTTTCCCAGAAAAGCGTGATTTGTTGGTGTGGATATAAGCTAAGTCCATTGCAAAGACCCATTCTTGGGTAAAAGAATATTCCATCGCGGTAAAGACTTGAAAGAAGTTCCCCGCATAAGCTGTGCCTCGGGTATCCGGCGTGCCGCCGTAGATGCTTACGCCATGGATATGGGCCGGCGTTCCAAACCCGTAATCGACGAAGACGCGGGTCGACAAATAGTGGACGCCGGACGTATGGAAGAGTTCAGAAAAAACTAAGCCGACGTTCGGGTACCACGATCCGGTGCCGCCAATGTCAGTTCCTAGTTTTTCAGGGTTTAATCGATCGTATTTGCCGCAGGGCACACTGGCATGAAGGCGGAGCTTGAGTTTGGGAGTATGGATATTATCCGGGTCGGAATAGAGCTGGATGGCCAAAGCAAAGGGGAAATCGAGGAATCGCCACATGTGCTGTTCGTGATTTTTATTATAGGCAAATTGGGGTGTAAGATCCAACTCTAGCAAGTCCTTATAGATGCCTATTTGGATGAAATTCTGGGATAGCAAGACATTGGAATGGGGAATGGAAATGCTATGCCAATGCTGATTGTACTTATTACGATTCTGAAACCAATAAATATAAGGTTCAAAGTTGACATGGCCTTCAGGTACCACTTGCGCAGAAGGCGTGAGGAGGGGGCCCGTGAACCAAGGCTCGTGATCAGGCGGCGGCGGCGTTTTGGTGAATTCGACGGTTTCCCGGGCTTCGAGCAAGCTCAGCGATAGCAATGCGAGCAAGCCTAAGGTAAATTTTTTCATGTGGCCTCTAAAATTTGTAGTTGCACGAATGTAGCACGCGGGGAGTTTTTTTGTCGATTCCATGCGCGTATTTTTTCCCACTCAGAAGCGTTATCGACATCCAGCGTGACGATGGCGGCATCGAGAAAAGGGAGAAGTGAAGAGGACCCAACGAGAAATATAAAATCATAATCTAAGGAAGAAAGGAGCGAGGCGAACTTTCCTTCCGTGAGTAACTCATCGGCAAATCGAGTTGTTCCGCCTGCAGGGACAAAGTCATAAGCAACATGGCGGCGGATGGGGAGCGTTTCGGCAGTTCCCGTAAGGTAATGCCATAATCCCGGGGTATCTTCTGCGAGAACGACTTTGTCGAACTGCACGTCGAGGATGACCGTTTTTTTGTGATGCATTTGGAGGAGGCGGGCCAGCGCAATAGAGAAATCGATTTGTGTTCCTAAGAGGCCGACGCAGAGCTTTTCTTGCTTTTGAAGAAGAAAGGAAGAAATGTTTCTGAGCGTTTCAAGGTCGGACGACTTGAGCTTCTCAAAGGGGCCTAAGATCGAAGAGGAAATTTCCCCGCTGACATGCTCTCCCATGGCGTGGATGGTTTGGATCGATAAAGGGAGGCCTCGCTGCAGGGCGCGGAAAAGAAAGTAGAGATAGATGAGGAGGGCGCTTGCGCAAATAGCGCTGAGAACCAGATAGAATAAGCGGGGGGATTGCGGGTGCAAGGGAGGCGTTGCAGGGTCGATGGGGCGGGATTCCACGTGGAAAAGATGGCGATTGAGCGTTTTAGATTCGAAGACTTGTGTGAGCCCTTCCATCATTCCTTTTGTAAGCTCGGTGCGCAGTTTGAACTTTTTATTGAGGGACCATTTTTCTGGCCAATCCGACATGCGATTTCCCATTTCTACGAGGCGTTCTTCGATCAGTTTTTTTTCATTGCTGAGAAGGTCGACCATGACATGTTCGAGAGAGGAGAGTTTTTCTTTGATGAGGGAGATGCGGATGTGGTGGAGGTCGATCGATTGCGAGAGATGGGAGGAGATAAACCGCCGTTTGGTTGCCAGCGTTTCGCGCAGGCGCAGGTGTTCTTTGTCGCTTCGATTCGCTTCATCGTGCAGTTCAAGCTCGAGCGTGCTGGCGCTGCGGATCATTTCTTGCGTCACAGGGTCGGTGAGGATGCTGCCTAAAGAACTGATGTCGAGGTGAGGATCGGACATTTGACTTTGGAGAAAAAGGAGTTGTTTCAAGGTCGCTTGGAGGGCATCGAGCTCACGGGTGTATTGGAGATAAAGGCTGCGGGCGGTTTGAGAGTCGATGCCGCGGAATTCATCGGCGCCCATTTTTGCTACGGGGGCGACGTTTTTCAGGCGGCCGAGCTCAAATTCGACATCGAAGAGCTTTTGCAAATATCCTTCGCGGGGCTTGGAAACGGTCTCTACTTCCTGCTCGAGATCGACAAAGCCCTTATCGCCGAGATTTTTTTGAAGATGGGAAACGTGCTCTTCGAGTGTGCTATCGAGTTTGCTGTTGAGCTCGTCTTGCCTGCGCTCGAGATATTTGAGCTGGGCATCTGTGATAGCCTGATTTTCCTCTTTGAGAAAATCTTGGTAGATTCCCATGAGGGTATTGAGAAAGCGCACGCCTTCCAACCTAGATCGATGCGGAAATTTGAGGGCAAGCACGCTTTTGTCCAATGCGGTAGGTTTGATCGAAAAGCGCTTTTTGGCGGCGGCAACGACAGGCTGCCAGGGTTGGATCTGCAGCGGATAAATTGTTCCTATTTTGAGGTCTTCGGGAGCATGGCGAAGGACAAAGGAGAGCCGGTCAAAAGAAACTGTGTCCCCGATTTGAGCTAGACTTAAGCGATTGTCTTGGTCCAGAACTTCGTAAGTGGTCGGGTTGGTAAAGCGTAAGAAGAGCGACTTTGGCTTTTCCCCATCGTAATGAACTTTTTCGAAGACAAAACGGGACTGCGCAGAAAGCTCCGATCCGCTTTCAGCAAGAAAATTGTCGGTGATCTTTCTCCAGAATTTTGAAGCGGGGACCTCCATTTGCCATCCCAGTTCCTGCACTGTCCTGCGGAGGAGATTTTGAGAGAGCATGAGGGTGGTAGCCGATGATTCGGATTCTTGGGATGCCGTCATGCGCAGGAAGCTTTTCAAATCGAAATTCTGCTCGATTTTGCCTGACCCCTGTTTGAACGTGGCTTCGGCTAAATAGGTGGGCTCTCTCGTTAAAAGAAATAAAAAAACAACGAGGCCAGTCCATAGAGATCCTTTGAGGATCCTGCGTCGATGGCGAAAGAACAGCCTTTTGAAATCGGCGGGCGTGAACAAGATATCTTCTTTCATGGAACGTTGACTCCTACGCCTTTGAGGCCTTTTGTTACGAGATCGGCGCCGATGAAGGTGGGGATGAGTTGAGATACAAACCGATTCCACTCGGTGATCGGTGTGGCCCCGACGTAGACGATATCGCCGGGAATGAGGAGCATGCTGTCATTGGGAAGATGGATCACATGGTCCCATGTCAGCGTATAGATTTTAGGATGTAAAATGTTGCCGCGGATGACTTGGATATACGATTTATTTCCCGTAAAAGGAATCCCTTTCGCCTCTGCGAGCGCGTGCCTCAGCGTCATAAAACCGCTGGGCATATCGACGACTTTTTCTTGCCCGACTTCTCCAAGGACCATGAGAGAGGCGGCCGATGGCTCTGCGATATATACCTTGTCGCCGCCATGCATGACGATGTTCTGCTTCATATCGCCCTCTTTCAAAAGCTTGTAGAGATCGACGGGGAGCATTTTTTGATCGCGCACGACATAGCTCTTAAACAAATTGGCGATCGGCGGCACTTTCGCTTGTGCCAAGACGTCGAATAATCGGATCTTTCCGTCGACAGGAATCGCTGGTGTCAGTACCAGCCCCGCGAGTTCGACCTTACGCTCTAATCGATCTTTGTAGCTAAGGAAGACTTGGACATCGTGGATCTGATTGAGGTAGGCGTTTTGAATCTTGAGCCGCGCTTCTTCGAGCGTGAGCCCTTGCACCTCGATTGGCTCAAGGTCGGGAAGGACGATCCTCCCCTCGATGACGCGAAACCCCACCGTGTTGCGGATCGATTCGACAGCGGCGATGATATCGCTGCGGGAAGGATGGAAGATCGCAATTTGCAAAACGTCGCCGTCTTGGATGACGTCTTTATATTCCTCAAGGAGGTCGGCAGAAAGGGAGGGGAATTCCTTTCCCTCGAGCTGTAAAATTGAAAATTTTCCTTCACGGATTTTATAAGAATCCATGACAAATTCATCGGCGCCAAGGGCGTCGCGCCCTGTATAAGGAGCATTTCCGCAAGCGGAAAGAAAGAAAAGCGTGCAGATAAAAATCCAATGCATGATCATGGGATGATCTATTAACCAATGTTTTTCATGCAATGAAGATCTTTATTACAGGCATAGCAGGTTTCATAGGATTTCATCTCGCACGGGCCCTCCGCAAAAGGGGAGATGATGTCATAGGCTGCGATAATTTTAATAACTATTATGATCCCCAGCTTAAGCTGGATCGCGTTCAAAAGCTCAAAGAAGAGGGTATTTCCGTTGCCGAGTCGGATATACGCAATGCTCCTTTACTTGAAAAACTCCTCCTTGATCATGAAATCACCCATTTTGTGCACCTCGCTGCTCAGGCCGGAGTGCGCCATTCGATTAAACACCCCGAGGTGTATGTCCATTCCAACCTCGATGGATTTGTGCAAGTGATGGAAGTGGTGCGTCGCCATTCTCATGTGAAGTTTATTTATGCTTCTTCATCTTCTGTATATGGTCTCAACACCAAAATTCCTTTTGCTGAAACTGATCCGACAGATCGTCCTGCAAGCCTATACGGGGCAACAAAAAAATCGAATGAAGTGATCGCCCATTCTTACCATCATATGTTCGGCACGCCGGTGACAGGGCTCCGATTTTTCACCGTCTACGGCCCCTGGGGCCGCCCTGATATGGCCTATTTTTCTTTCACCAATGCGATCCTCCATGGAAGGCCTTTGCAAATTTACAACCAAGGGCAGATGAAACGGGACTTCACTTATGTCGATGATATTATCGCAGGCATGATCGCTGCGATCGATTTAGGCGCGCCTTTAGAAATCTTCAATCTGGGAAATAGCCAGCCAGAAGATGTTTTATCTCTCGTGAGCATCATTGAAAAGCTCACGGGCAAGAAGGCTATATTAGAAATGCTTCCCGTTCAGCCGGGCGAAGTTCCTGTCACCTATGCCGATATTTCTAAAAGCCAAGCACGGCTTGGGTTTTCTCCGAAGATAAGCCTTGAAGCCGGGATGGAGAAGTTTCTTGCATGGTACCTGCAGTACTATAAAATTCGATAGCTTCGGGAAGATAAGAGATTAAATCGGAAGCGATCAGTCCATAAGGTGTTTTTTCACGAGCCGCAATTTCTCCGGCGGTCCCATGCAATGTAGATCCTAAAACAGCCGCCGTCCGCGGTTCGACTTTTTGAGCAAGCAGGGCCGTAACGATGCCTGCGAGGACATCGCCTGTGCCCGCTGTCGCCATGCCGGGGTTTCCTCGCGTCATGATCAGCGGGGCTCTCTGCGGATGGAAAATAAAGGAGGGGCCTCCTTTGAGAAGCACGGTGGCCTCATTTTCTTCGACGTACTGCTGGCAATTTTTCAATGAGACTTGCCCTCCTTGGAGGAGTCTTTTCATCTCGCCGCGGTGCGGGGTGAGAATAGCGGGCGCTCTGGGGAAACGAAGCGCCGGAAGAAAAAAAAGAGCATCGGCGTCAAGGACCATCGGATGATTTAAAGAAGGCAGCAGCTTTTTTAGAAAACGGCGCACCTCATCCGTTCTTCCCAGGCCGGGCCCAATAAAATAAGCAGCAGCGCGTTTGGACTCTTCTAGAATGCGTTTTTTTTCTCTCGGCTCGCGCAGCACTTCCCAAGGCAGGCTCGACGTTTCCATGCCATACGAATGGAACAAGCGCACGATGCCGGCCCCTGTGCGCAGGGCAGCCAAGCTTGCGAGCGCTGCGGCGCCGCCCATGGAGGCCGATCCGGCGATGCCGATCACATATCCCGCTTCGTACTTATGCTGGCTGCGGCGCATTTTTGGCATTTGGAGGGCCGATTCATCGATGAGATAGGCCTCGGCCTTAGCTTCAGCGATAAAGAAGGGCGGCAGATCGAAATCGACATACACGAGTTCTCCCACAACGTCCCATCCTTGCTCGATAAAGAACCCGATTTTGGGAAGTCCGAGATAAAGGGTTTGCGTAGCGTTGATAGCGACCGAGCCGATCGTGCCGGTTGTCGCGTCAAGTCCCGAGGGAATATCGACAGCCAAAATGGGGAGGCCGCTTTGATTGGCGAGAACGATCGCCTCGGCAAGGGGCCCTTCGGCGTTTCCGCGAAATCCCGTCCCTACGAGTCCGTCGAGGATGAGGCCTGCGCCTTTGATCTCCGAGGTGAATTTGCCTCCGGCTGCCTTATACAGATCATGCTTAGATTTGCATAGGGCAGAGCAGCTGTCTCTAGGATAGGCGAGCAGTACTTCTACATAGTAGCCGGCAGAAAGAAGATGGATGGCGGCGGTGAGGGCGTCTCCGCCGTTATTGCCCTTGCCGGCGAGGACGGTCACATGCTTGTCGAGGCCGTAGCGGTCGCAATAATCCTGGACTTTTTGGGCGATGCCGTGGCCGGCTTTGTCCATGAAATCGATGTCCCGGCATCCTTGGCGGTAGGCCAAAGACTCGATGCGCCGCATCTCATCCGCGCTGACGACTTTTTTCCCCTCTAACATAATTTCAATGTAAAAGGGGTAGGAATTATTATAAATGTTCTTCTTTGATGGCGCGCTGAAGAAGAGATTTAACAGCGTCGCGAGGATTCATGCCCTCGTAGAGGATGGCATAGATGGCCTCCGTGATCGGGACGTCGATATGCGCCTTGTGGGCGAGTTGGCGGGCGGAAACGCAGGTGAACACGCCTTCGATGACCATGCCAATTTTTACTTTGGCTTCTTCTGCGGACAGGCCCTGGCCGAGAAGGCGGCCAAATGCCGAGTTGCGGCTATGGCGTGAGAGGCATGTGACGCAGAGGTCGCCGAGGCCCGAAAGACCATTGAGAGTTTCAGGCTTGGCTTTTTTCGTGACGGAAAGTTTGCGGATTTCATGGAGGCCCCGGGTCATGAGAGCGGCCTTGGTGTTGTCGCCAAATCCGAGGCCGTCGGAAATGCCGCAGGCGATAGCGATGATGTTTTTCATGGCGCCGCCAAAGCAGACGCCATGGATGTCGCTATTCGGGTAGATCCGGAGGTAGGGAGTCGAAAAAAGGTCATGGATTTCATGCATGAGCGGAGCATGATAGGCGGTCGACACGATAGAGGTGGGGAGTTTCTCGATGACTTCTTCCGCGTGGCTGGGACCCGTCAGGCATCCGACAAGCGAGGGATCGCCAAAGACATCGACGGCGACCTCGGGGAGGAGAAGACAGGTATCTTGTTCGATCCCTTTCGAAGTGATGATGAGGGGGCATGCGAGGGGGCCCAGATCCGCTATTTGCTTGAGAACAGGGCGGAGGCCCATGGACGTGACCGATTCAACGAGGACTTCGGCGCTGAGGACTGCTTCGCTGATATCGCTGGTAAATTGGAGGTCGGGGTGCGCTGTGAAATGAGCGAGCTTGGGATGGCGTCGTGTTTTGGTGAATTGTTGGGCCGCCGCGGGGTTTCTCGTCCATAAAGTGACTTTATGTCCTTTCGAAGCAAGAAGGGAGGCTAAGCAAAATCCCCATGTGCCGGCGCCGAGATAGCCAATTTTTTTCATGGGATTTCCTCGATGTAGTTATGAGCAGGCAAGTCTTTTCCTTTCCAGATTTGCACCAGTTCGGGCGTAGGATAATGGAACGCTTGGCTCAGTTCAAAGGTGCGGGCGGGCGGAGCCTTGCCCGTGAGCTGCTCGATGACAGCTCGATCCCGCGCCAAAAGCGATTCCTGGACAGTTTTTAAGCTGCGTTCGCCGACGGCATTTTTGAGAGGAGAGTACACTTGTTCGCGAGGAAAGACCACAACACCTACTTTTTCGGCATAATCTAGCATATCGAAGATAAAAGTTTCGAACTTCCAAATCGGAGCGCTGTTGTGTTTTTTACGCGCCAGATGCCAAGGAAAAGTCTTTTCCGCTAGGCGATGCGCAAATGCCATCGAGAGGCAAAAAAGATTGATGTTAGCGAGATGGAGATTTTTTGTTTCTCCTGACAGTTCAGAATATTCCCAAACTCCTACTTTGCCGTTTTTAAGGCAAAGAGCTCCGACGCTTTCTTGTGGATTTTCGCGAGGGATTGCTTTGATCGTGACATCATTGCCTTGGATGAGGTGCTGGCTGAGCAACTCCTTGTCAAAGGGGTCCGCTAAGGCATTGTCGATCGGAAGAATATTGATATGCCGGATGCCGCGCGCATTCCATTTCTCCCAAAGGCCGGACTCTACAAAACGTTTAAAACAATGGCCATTGCCATCAGGGCCTTGAACGATCTTGCCGGCGCCCTCCACGATCCAGTTTCCTTGATCATCGAGAAAAGGAAGCATTTCTTGGGGGAAAAGATCGATGCTCAAGCCAAAATAGGCATGCTCCTTCAAAAAAGCGGCGATTGCCTCGTGATTAAGGGGCGAGGTCATAATGGCGAGAGGAAGAGCGTGCCCTGCTTGACGGGAGGCGGCGCGCGTTTTTTCGCAGAAAAGCTGCAAGAGGCTTTTCCCGTGGATGGGAGTGACGGGAACAAGGCCTTTGGGTTGCGCTTTGCCCAGACGCGTGCCTTGGCCGCCCGCTAAGATGATCGTGCCAAAAATATGAAGGTCGCAGCTGCCATTTCCTTCCGCCCAAGTGAAATCTTTTATAGGCTCGATCGCGGGGAGGGGATCTTTCTGCTGCAGCCGGGCCCGCTGCCGGCTTATTAACTCAGGCGGGAACGATAAAGCTGTGCGAACGTTCTCCATGGGAATGAGGGCCGCATTTTTATGATCGGGGCTGATGAGCGGAATGTGATGGAGCTGAGGATTGGGCGAAGGAACATTTTGCTTGAGGACGCCGTGGTTGGGATCGGCCCAGAGCGAAAGAACGCGGATAGGAAACGAAACATCCAAGTAGTAGGTCATCGAAAGAGGTCCCGAGTCGGGAGCGATGAGGGCATAGCAGCGATTCTTAATGACCGAGAGCATTTCGAACAGGGACATTTCTCCGCGCAGGTCGATCACGTTCGGATAAGGATAGACCGGATCTTTTTTGCGGCCCAAAAGAACAAATGGTCGGTCCATCGAAGAAAAGAGAGCATGCCAATGCTCCTCTGGCCAGTCGCGCGCCGCATAATATCCCGTTTCGCATTGGACATGAGCCGCGATGCAGTTGGCAGGCAAATGGAAACGCTCGCAAAGGGCATCCCAAGCGGGATTCCAATGGAGTTTAGGGGTTAAAGCGCCGCGCTGCCATTTCACCCAATGGGATGGATCGGCTTTGTCGAGAACAAGATCGTATCCATCTGCGGGTGTCGAATACGGCTTATTTCGCTCCATGGACGGATCAATTTTAATATGCGCTCCGCCTAGCAGCGCGAATCCCTCTTCGAGGTCGGGGCGCGTCAGAAAGGTGATATCGGCGTCCGGAATAAACGTGCGGATTCTATCAACGATCGCATAAAGTCCGAGGGCAATGTCGCCCAGGCCCCGATTCCAGGGGATGAGAATTTTTTTATAGCCCTTTTTTTGAGCTTTTTTGAGTGCGCGATCGAGAGGATTGGGGCCCCATTTTTTCCACAACTTCTTAATCATGGATCTTCAACTTTTTGTTGAGGTGGGCTTGGATTTCTGCGACGACTTCATTGGCTTCGATTTGTTTCATGCATTTGAAATCGATCGGACATGTGCGTTGGTAGCAGGGCGAGCATGCGACATGTTTATGGATCACGGTGCCTGTTTTGTAAGGGCCAGTCGTCACTTCATTGGTCGAACCAAACAGCGCAACGAGAGGCGTGCCAAGAGCGGCGGCGATATGCATTGGTCCGCTGTCATTGGTCAAAAGGACATTGCAAAGCTTGATAAGAGCCGCCAGTTCCCTTAGCGAGGTGAGGCCCGCAAGATTGATCACGCGGGGCGGAAGGCCTTGGCAGATTTCCTTGACGAGAGAAGCGCTGCTTTGATCGCCGAAGTAGACCACGCATATATCTTCGCTCTCCTCAAGAAGGCGCAGGGTCACTTCACGAAACCGTTCTGGAAGCCAGCACTTGGCCGAGCCATAGGTCGCACCCGGATTGATTCCTACGAGGCGCTTTCCCGGTGTAATGCCGAGCTGGCGAAGAAGCGCTTTTGCTTCTTCGATTTCTTTTTCGGACAGATAAAGCTCAGGCAGCGTATCAGAAACGGGGATGCCCAGAAGGCCCCAGCAGCATTTTATAAGTGACGACGAGATGTTGTTCCTCCAAATTTTTCGGAAGAGGCAGGCGGTCTGTCACGAAACAAAACCGGCCGTTTCCTTTATACCCGAGGCGGCGTTTCACTTTCCCCTGCCAAAATAGCCAGGCGGAAGAAAAAGAATCGAGTAAGCAGGATACCGAGATCGTGCTTGCCCCGGCGAAGTTTTTCCGATAATATCTCTCCGGTCATTGCGCCGCGTGAAAATTCCGACCTTACTAAAGCAAAATAATTCATCGATATGGGGGTCTTCGCGCAGGAGTTCGCATAGGGGGCTGCGGCACATAGCAGTGATGTGGGCTTTAGGGAAGGCCTTCCGCAAGTCGGCGAGGACAGGCGTTGCCATGACCAAGATCGCCGATCCAGTTGGGCATCCGTACAATAATTTTTTGAGGCTTGAGCTCTTTTAAAGGAATCATGTTCCATAAATATATCATATGAGAGGGCTCTGGACAAGTAATTCGCCCATTCTCTGATTGAAACGAAATTTTTTCAGGGATAGCAAATGAAAGTCATTATTTGTATCGGTCTTTTTCTAACCGCAGCGCTTGCCTCTGCTCCGAATGAGTCTGTTGTTACAGCGCAGA
>CAWEXY010000027.1:0-54197 GCA_963813135.1 uncultured Verrucomicrobiae bacterium
AAAGTAAGCGCGTAGTAAAAATCCACCACCGCGGTTGCCCCTTCAGCCCAGAGCGGAAGATGGTCGGGATTATGGATAACCCTCACATCGTAGCGCACTCCATCAAACACATAGGGAAACGCTTGACTGGCAAATCCATCTTTTTGAAAACACGCCAAGATTTGTTCGTCGACCGAAGGCAGAGATGGCTGGGCTGCAACTGGCGCGGGAGGAGGCAAAACAGGCAGCGGCTTCTCTTCGATGGCGCCGATGAACCCTTTCGCCTGTTCGCCCACTTCTTGGCGCACAAGCTGCTCTAAATAAGCTTTGAGCGCGTCGGGCGGGGTCTCTTTAAAAACCAGCGCATAAGAGGCATCGGAAGGAATGCCCTCCTGTTTAAGGCTCTCGCCCTCCTGGGCACGGACCACGCGGATTTCCCAAGGTCGAAAATCGAAACTATAAGCGACCGTCTTTTCTCCTCGGGATTGGAGGGCCTCGAGGATCCGAAGGTCCCCTTCCTGGTCGCTTTTGCTCTCCGGCATCGCATCCATGGTAACGGGCATTGCATCTAGAGCGTCGACTGAACCAACATCCATATATTTACCTTAAGCCTTTTCATCTCACGGATGAGTTCAAAAAACTCTAATCAAGAAAGGATATAAATCCAAGTAGATTTTTTACGCCCTTTTGTATAGTGGCCATAATTTCATGCAGATATAGCCGAAGGCTGCAACAATAGCGGCGATTTTGCACCAACCAATAGCCGCCTTCATAAACCCACCTGATGCGTTCTCTTCATCTTCAGGATCTGTACTTCGTTTTGCGTTGGTTGCCGACTTCGGAGCGTCCTCCTCATCTAAACTTTGGCTTAAGTGAGAGTTCCGCTTTAAAGGGAGTGAACTCACAAAACTTGCGCTGGAAGACGTCCTCTCGTGAAGGATCTCTTCTTCCTCGGGCTCAGAAAAAACAACTGTGCCCTTGTGAATTATGCCCTCATTACCGAATTGATCCTCAAAACTTATTTTAGATAGATCGACATCCTTGGGCAGCTGAAGCTTCATGTCAGAAGAAAACCTAAGAGCCAGCACTCTTCCGTCTAAAAGCTTCCAGAAGGTCTCTGGAATTGTCATTTGTGACATATAGGAAATATCCAGATAGCTAAGATTGGGAGGCAGACTTTTAAAATCAAGCTGAGTAATCGGGTTTCCTGACAAATTTAACTTTGCTAAAGAATCCGGCAAACTCGAAGGAACGTTCGTCAGCTTATTGTGAGCCAAATTCAAAACCGTTAATTGAGTATAGGCTGCCAAGTCAGCGGTTTGAAGGGAATTCCATTCCAAGTCAAGATGTGTTACTTCTGCGGAATGAGTAAATCGCGGAACCACATCCTGTGCGCAACCTTTTAAGGAGATTTGTTTGCGCTTCGAATGTGCGCAATGCTCTACAAGAGTCAAACTAATGCCTTTTTTCGGATCTTCATTCTCGACTTTTTTAAGGAGTTCTTTTTTCACGAAGAATTCCACCATCGAGTCAGCGTTTTTAAACCCCTCTTCATTCGCATATACGACAAAATCATCATCTGCTTCATCCAATTCACCAGACTGATTACGTTCAAAAATTTTGCTTAGATTCTGATAAACGTTGACTCCCTCAAAAACCGAACTTAATTTTAATACGGTCAAACTTTCTTCTGTCCATCTGCAATCTTCGGACCAAAGCATCGCCTCCTGAAAGAGTTTAGTAACTAGTTTTTCTAATACTACACGTTTTCGTCCGGGGACTGTAAGGACATCGATGCGAGCCTCCCTCAACAATACAGCAAGAACAGGCTCTTTTTTATATGTTTTAAATAATTGTCCAATGCCATGTTCGGTTAGGGTGCGTTTAAAAGATAAAGAATATTCAAATTTAGTACTTTCCATGAAGATCTCAAGCTATAGTTTTGCCAAGAGTTTATATACGATTAAGTTTTTTGAATGAAAGATTTTTATGACCAAACAACACGAAAATCCTTTGGGTTCGTTTCTGTTACGCCCTTTTGTATCGTTGCCATAATTTCATGCAGATATAGCCGAAGGCTGCAACAATAGCGGCAATTTTGCACCAACCAATAGCCGCTTTCATAAACCCACCTGATGTGCCATCCTCACCGTCTGAACTTCGCTTTGAATCCATGGGCAACTGCGCAGTGAGGTCGTCTTCTTCCTCATCGGAACCCTCATAATTACGAGTCACACCTCGCCGATTGGCCTCCTTTGTCTCACCTAATTTGTGGTCAGATGATGAAGCGGGCAGCTCTACTATCCTGGGTTGTCTAGAGTCACGCGTATCTGTGATCTTGATACTCATGCCTACGTGCACGACAACAGAAACGACAAGCTCTGTTAAATTTGACCTATATGATTTGACCCAAAACGATGCAGGAATGATGCCTTTCATGTACGCAACTGTTAATTTCTGCAACTGTGCTCCTATCGTCAACTCATCCAAGACTTTTGCAGGGTTTCCTGACAAATCAAGAATTTCCAAAGTTTCAGGCACTTCAACTTTTTCCAATAAATTATCTGCAAGATAAAGCTCTTTCAATTGGGGCAAATACCTTAATTCTATGCTTTTTATTTTATTGCAACTTAAATTGAGATAGGAAACTCTCACCATAGAAGGTTGCGTAGAAAGGTTAAATCCTATTAAGGAAACTCTTGTTCCAAATTTGAGGAATGACTCAGGATTGTCAGCGTCAATAGCGCAATTTTGCTTATTAAAGAATTGCACCATTTCTTGGCTATTGTCGCCAAATCCTTTGTTTCGTGCTTCCTCTAAAAATGCATTCCCTTCTGTCGTATCTTTAAAAATCTCAGATAAATTTCGAAAGATATAATTGCCTTTCAACACCAGGCGGAGCCTGCTGGTTGTCAAATCTTCAGAGGACAAGTCATTCTTGCTCTTAAATGCTCTACACCACTTCTGAGCCGCTTGATAAATTTCGTTGGCTATTCGTTGCACGAGCATAATGTCTCTATCCTCGCACCGCTCATCGATATCAACTTCGGCCCTCTCGCATAAGGGAAGGAGTAAATCATCTTGTTTATATAGTTTAAGGAAAGATGTAGCCTCTCTAAGGGCTACATGCAGGGGTAAAAGTGCTTGCGTCATAACACTCCTTAAATTTGTTGGAGCGATTCTAATGAGGACAAGAATTTTATTTCAATGGGGTTTCACAGCTTCATCGCCCGGCTATTTCAGCTTCTTCATCTTCCATATCTGAATTTTGGTCGGAGTGGGTCGGTGTAACATCCGTTGAAGATTCTTCCTGCAGCACAAAAACAACTGTGCCGTCCTCGATTATGCCTTCCTTGCCAAATTGGTCCACATACTCTATGCCAGACAGATCATAGTTATCGGGCGGCATCAGCTTCATATTGAAAGAAATTTTAACCGTCATCACTCTTCCAGCTAAAAGTTTCCAAAAATCCTCTGGAATGTCCATCTTTTCCATATAGGAAATGTCCAGCTCTTTTAGCATGGAGGGGAGTCTTTTAAACTCAAGTTTTTGGATGGGATTTCCTGATAAATAAAGCCTCTTCAAAGAATCCGGCAGATTCACTGGAACGACAGTCAGCTTATTATGAGACAAGTCCAAATATTTTAATTGGGCATAGGCTGCCAAGTCGGCGGCTTGAAGGGAATTCCACTCCAAATTAAGGTGTTGAACGATTCCAGCATGAGCAAACGGTGGAACGTGCTGCAGATCGCAATCCCTCAAAGAGATGTATGTGCTTTTTGATACCACACAATGTTGATATAGAGACGAATTAACGGCTGGTTTTAGGTCGGGGCCCACAACTTTTACAAGGCCGGCCCTTTGGGTAAAATAATCCATCATGGAGACAGGCTCGATAAATCCCGACTCTTGCGCATGGACAACAAATTGCTGACCTGCTGCACAGTCCGCAAAGATTATCCTTAGGTTCAAGTAGGTGTTGTTTGTGTCAAAAAGCGTTCTTACTTGGCGGTCCGTCAAGTATGATTCACCATATTTCACCGAGACAACGGGTTTCACGAGGGGCGCATACCAGTGCATCATTTCTTCAAACTGATTAATAACTAACATTTCCAAAACTTCTCTCCTATACACCGGGAATGGACAGACGTCGATGTGGGCCTCCCTCAACAATACAGCAAGAACAGGATCTGTTTTGTATCCTTCAAATAATTGTTTAATTTCATTTTCGTTTAAGGCGCGGTCAAAAAATGAACGATAATTAAATCTAGCGGGTTCCATAAATGCGTCTCTCTCCTAATAAAATTTTGCAAATCTTATATAGGATTAAGATGTTTGCTGGAAAGTCATTTTTGCGGAATCAACATTGGATTTATCTCGCAGGTTTATAGCGTTGCCACAATTTCATGAAAGCGAAACCGACGATACTGATAAAACCGACAAAAACTGACCACTTAAAAATAGATCTTAGCAAACCTCTCTTTGCGCGGGGCTGCCCTATCGTTTCGCGGTGCTCTGTTTTAAGCGTTAAAATACGTGTCAGATCAATGTTATTGGGAAAAGTCAGCTGCATGTCATTTGAAAATTTCAGTACCAAAAATTTGCCATCTAAAAGCTTCCAAAAACTCTCTGGAATTACCATTTCATGCATATGAGAGATATTCAGCTCAAGTAGTGACTCAGGCAACTTGTCAAAATTCAGCGACTGAATGCGATTGCCTGTCAAATCGAGCCACACTAAAGTGTCCGGCAAATGCTTGGGAACTTCGGTGAGTTCATTATAATTCACGGATAACCCCAATAAATTCCTAAATGGAGACAAATCGATCGCAGTGAGTGAATTCCACCCGAGCACAAGATAGCTGACGTCAGCGGCATGATCGAAGGAAGGCAGATCTTTCAACCCAACATTTCTTAAAGAAATTTTTGAACGTTGGGAGTGTTTGCAATGTTCGATGAGAGTCTGAGAAATATCTAGTTTATTGTCAGTCCCATTGACCGATTTAAGGTCCCCTTTAGTGACAAAAAACATCACCATGTCATGATCGCTCTGGATTGTACCTAAGGTCATATCCTCATCAAACTCTTTTACAGCTGGAGTGTACACAAAAATTTCTCGTAAATTGTCGTAAATTTGATTCGTACGGAAAACGGTCTTTAAAAGATCAAAAGACAGGTCAAGGGCATAGTCGGTCTTCGAATGCTGGTTCACGATAGGAATGGGCTTCCATTTCACCGCTGTTTGAAAGAGTTTGGTAACGAGCGATTCTAAAACCTTTCGATTACGTTCAGGAACAATATCCAACCCATTGTAATTAGGAACATCTCCATTGGCTTCATCAAGTAACTTAGAAAATGCGGGATCTTTACTACAGCTGTCCAATATCTCATTAACACCCACCATATCGAGTTTTCTAAAGTAAGAATCGAAACGAAAGGTAGATCTTTCCATAAGACTGCAGTCCTCAGGTTAAAGTTTGCTTGGAAAGCTTAAAGAAAGAGGACTTCTGGTTCAAGAAATCATTTCTGAGAAGGAAACGACTCCCAGCCGCCGCCGAGCGCTTTGTAAAGGGAGATCAAATCGAGAAGGGCTGTCGTCTGGCTGCTGAGGAGGTTTTGCTCTACGGTGATGAGCTGACGCTCTTGCGTGAGAAGATCGATCTTCCCAACGAGGCCTGTGGTAAACCGGTTTTCGGTAAGATCGACAAGGTTGCGATTTTTTTCAGTCGTGATACGCAGCTGCTGCATCGTGGCGAGATCGCTGGTGTAGGTTTTGACAGAGGCCTCGGCATCTTGGAGGGCGCTAAGGACGGTTTGTTGGTAAGTGTGCACGGTGGCTTGCTCGGCGGCCCGAGAGGCGCGGAGGTTGCCGACAAGCTGGCCGCCTTCGAAGATGGGAACGTCGAGGTTGCCGCCGATGGCCCACGTGCGGCTGGCCGCTTGAAAGAGATTCGCCACTTGAAGCGACTGAAAGCCGAAGTCGGGAGTAAAGACGAGAGATGGATAGAATGAGGCAACGGCGACGCCGAGGTTGGCGGTAGCGATGGCAAGACCGCGCTCTGCACGGCGCACATCGGGACGGCGTCGGAGAAGGTCAGAGCGCATTCCAACGGCGACGCTGGGAGGCACCGTAGGAAGCGGCGCATAGGGCATGAGCTCTTCGACAAAGGTTTCAGGGAGATGGCCGGTGAGGATCGAGATCGCATAGATGCCGCGGTAGATTTGTGCGAGATAGGTGGGAAGCGCGGACCTAGCGGTCGCCAGATCGGCTTCGATGCTTTGGACATTGAGGTCGCTGACGTAGCCGGTGGTAAACTGATCTTGGACGATGGCGGCGTTCTCTTCGAGAAGGTGGATATTTTTTTCGATCAATTGCACTTGTCTTTGCGCGCTGCGGATGTCCATGTAATTGCGGGCCAGTTCAGCGAATGTGGACAAAAGGATGTCATTTCTCTGCTCGATGGCACTATCGATTTGCGCATCGGCGGCTTCGACGCTGCGGCGCGTTTTACCAAAGAGATCGATTTCCCAGGAGGCGTCGAAGAGGGCATTGAAGAGGTTTTGGATTTGCGGGACTTGGGGGACAAAGGGAAGGCCGGTAGCTGCTGAAGGAGTGACATTGGTATTGCCGCCGGCGGTGCCGATCGCAAAGACCGGGCCGTTTTTACTGAAGTAGGTTTTGGTGGCGTTGATATCGGCCGACACTTGGGGGAAGAGCGCGGAGGCTGTAACGGTGCGCAGGCCCCGAGCTTGTAAGATGTTGGCTTCGGCGGTGAGGACATTTTCGTTATGCTTCGCTGCCATCTCGATGTATTTGGTGAGGAGCGGGTCATTAAAGACCTTCCACCAGTCGGTGAGCGGAGCTGTGGAGGTCATGAGGGGATCGGAACTATTCCAGGTGTTGGAAGCGGTGACCTCGGGCGAATGATAGTCGGGGCCGACTTTGCAGCCGCCTAGTAAGAGAGGAAAGAGAAGGAGAATTTTTACCACAGAGGGCGCAGAGATCACAGAGGAAATGCGAAGAAAGAATTTTTCTTCCTCTGTGCCCTCATCCCCCTCTGTGGTGAAATATCCTTTCTTCATTGCAGTCTTCGCCGAAAAAAGAGTCCGGCGCCTATTAAGTTAAAAAATCCAATAATAGCCATGGGCCATACATTTTGCAAAACGATCCATGCGGGCATGGCCTTCAAAAATATCCCTTTGGAAATCACCAGCATATACCGCATGGGAATAAGATAGGTAACGGGTTGTAGCCAGACGGGCATATTTTCAATGGGCGTGGCAAACCCTGACAGAAGAACGGAGGGTGTCATGAAGATAAACGTCCCGAGCATCGCCTGCTGCTGGGTCATCGAAAGGGATGAAATAAATAGCCCGACGCCGCTGATGGAGGTGACGTAGACGAGGAGGCTGAGTAAAAAAGGGAAAAAAGAACCGACAAAGGGAACACCGAATAAAAATACGCCGATGGAAAGCAGAACGAGCCCCTCTAAGGCGCCTATGAGGATGCCGGGGATGATTTTCCCGATGAGGATCTCAAAAGGGACCAAGGGCGAGACCAGGAGCTGATCGAAGGTGCCCAGCTCGCGCTCGCGGGCGACGGACTGCGTCGTGACGACGAGGCAGATGAGCATCGAAAGCGTGGCGACGAGAGAGGGAATGTTGTACCAATAGTAAAGGATATTGGGGTTGAACCAGTAGCGAGGGACGAGGGTCGTATTTTGCGGATGGATGCCGGCCTTGACGGCCTGATCGATGTTGAACTGCTGGACGATCTGGCTCGTATAGCCGGTCACAATCTGCGCGGTGTTGGACTTTCTTCCATCTAAGATGAGCTGGATGGTAGCGGGCGTCTTTTCATCGAGCTTGCGCGAAAATTCTTCGTCGATGGAGACGACCATCACTCCTTTTTGCTCGTCGATGAAGGGTTGTATCTCTTCGACCCCTTTCAAATAGACGATGCGGGTAAAAAAGCGAGAGCCGTGGAACCGCTGGACGAGCTCAAAGGCCTGCTCGCCGTTATCACGATTGAGAATGCCGATGGGGACATTTTTCACATCGAGGGTGGCGGCAAAGGTGAAGATGACGAGCTGGATAATCGGAGGCATGATGATCGAAATGCGGCTTTTAGGATCGCGCAGCACGGCGAGGATTTCTTTCCAAATGAGGGCTAGGATCCTTTGTATCAATCGAGCCTCTTAACGGTTTTACGGGCGGTCAGAAGAAAGAATATCACTCCAATGGCAATCATAAAAAGCATGTTGTAAAAAAGAATAGTCCAGACGTTGCCGACCATGAAGAGGGTTTGCAGGCTTTGGACAAAATATTGGCCGGAATGACATAGGTGAGCCATTGAATGGGCAGCGGCATGCTTGAGATTTCAAAAAGAAAGCCCGAGAGGATGTAGGCCGGAAGAAATCCGACAACAATAGCGATTTGCGAGGCGATGATTTGGTTTTTTGAGACAGTCGATATAAAAAGTCCTATGGCCAGCGCGCAGAATAAAAATGAGGCAGCGACCATGCCCAAAGACCACCAAGATCCTCTGAAGGGCAGCCCATAGCCGAGCGTCGAAACGATGACGCAGATCACCATCGATATCATCCCGAGAACAAAATAGGGAATGACCTTTCCCGCAATCAGCTGCCGAATGCTCACGGGCGTCGACATCAGCGCTTCCATGGTCCCCCGTTCCCATTCGCGTGAGACGACAAGAGCCGTCAAGAGCGTCCCAATGAGCGTCATGATGATGGCCAGCGATCCGGAAAGAAGAAAGTAGCGGCTCTCCAGCTGTTCGTTATACCAGTACCGCGCATCGACATCTGTTAAGGTGGCCACTTGGCCTTCCTCGGCCAGCCAGTTCATATAGGCCCCGCGGACGTAGTTTTGCAGAAAATTCGCCGTATTGGGCTCGCTCCCATCGGCGATCACTTGAAGGGGTGCAACCTGAGATGGACGGTAGCGGAACGACGAAAAATAAGAAGGGATCACCACAAACCCGCGGATATGTCCTTTCATGAGATCAAGTTCCAGCTCTCGCCGATCGCGGACGATCTTCACATCGAAATAGGGTGAATCGGTAAACGATTTGACGAGGCTCTGCGCATCGGGGGCCGTATCTTCCATGACGATCCCCATGCGCAAATGGTCGAGGTCGAGCGAGACGCCGAACCCGTATAAAAACATCAAAATCATCGGCAAAACGACGCTGATGAGGATCGTGCTCGGATCCCGGATGATCTGGAACGATTCTTTTTTAATCAGCGCTGTTAATATTCTCATACTGCTAAAGTTCGGTTAATTAATTCACCACAGAGGGCACAGAGAGCACAGAGGAGGAAGAATTATAACTTCATACGTTTTATTCCATCTTTCATCGCAATAACATTAAAGTTCAGAAGCAATCCTATCTTGCAGTTAGACAACCTCAGATAAGATAGTAGTTGCGCTTCATGTATTTGGGCAAAACTATTTACCGATTTAACCTCAACCAGCACCCGATCTTCAACAATCAAATCCAATCGATAACCACAATCGAGAGTTATATTTTTGTAGCATAAAGGCAATGTTTTTTGATGCTCCACCTTCAGTTTGATAAGTCTCAATTCGTAAATTAAACAAGCTTCGTAAGCAGACTCAAGAAGCCCTGGGCCTAGGATACGATGCACTTCAATAGCTGCACCAATGATAGATCCTGTAAGAAAATTGATTTTTTCCCCCTCTGTGCTCTCTGTGTCCTCTGTGGTGATGAAATCTCTTTCCCCGATTTCTTTATTTTGCATCGTATTCCTCGATGAGTTTGATGAAGGCGTCTTCTAAAGTCGGGTTCGGATTTTTATCTGTCTTGGCGATCTCCTTCAGGCGATCGGGCGTCTCCATATGGATCGCTCGGCCGCGGTAGATCAGAGCAATGCGGTCGCAATACTCGGCCTCGTCCATAAAGTGGGTCGTGACCATCACCGTCACCCCTTTCTCGACAAGGCCATTGATGTGGTTCCAAAATTCTCTGCGCGTGATCGGATCGACGCCCGATGTCGGCTCATCCAAAAAGAGCACTTCAGGATGGTGCATCGTTGCGCAGGCGAGCGCGAGCCGTTGCTTGATCCCGAGCGGCAGCGCCGCAGAGGTGAGCTCAAGATAAGGCTCGAAGCTAAAGATCTTGATCATCTCTTCGATGGCCTGTGTCCGCTGACTACCATTTAAGTTATAAATACCTGAGAAAAAACCGAGATTTTGCCGAATAGTGAGCGTGCCATAGAGAGAAAATTTTTGCGCCATGTATCCGATGTGGGAGCGGGCTGGGCCCGGCGCCACTTCGAGATCGAGGCCATTGACCAGCGCTTTTCCTGCCGTGGGCGTCAAAAGACCGCAGAGCATCTTGAACGTGGTCGATTTTCCTGCGCCATTGGGTCCGAGCAGGCCGAAAATTTCTCCTTTTTTGACCTCGAAACTAATGTTGTCGACGGCGGTAAACGTTCCAAACTTTTTCGTGAGCCCCATGGCCTGCACGGGGAATTCCGTTTCTGCTGCGACATGCGGCGTTATCCGAGCCAGCTCCGAGTCTCCGCCCGGACCGCCTCCGAGGATGTCGATGAACGCATCTTCAAAACGCGGAGCTGTCGGCACGCCTCCCTCGATTTTATTACGCACAACAAGGCGAATATCTTGCCCCTGAATCACCCCATCGATCACATCGGGATTGTGGAGAAGCTCTGCGAGCAATTTTCGGCGGCTGCCTTGGATATTCGTAATCTTAAAGACCTTGCCATCCACTCGCGCTGTCAAATCTTGGGGCTTTCCATCGAAAAGAAGCTTCCCTTCATTTAGGAGAAGTACCGAGTGGCATTTTTCTGTCTCATCTAAGTAAGCGGTGCTCCATATCACGGAGATGCCCTCTTCAAGGAGGTTGTAGACCATTGTCCATAGTTCGCGCCTCGAAATAGGATCGACGCCCACGCTCGGCTCATCCAACACGAGGAGCGCAGGTTTGGTGATGAGGGCGCAGGCCAAACCCAGTTTTTGCTTCATTCCTCCTGAGAGGTTCCTCGCTAGTCGATCGGTGAACGGAGCCAGGCCCGTGAATTTTAAAAGCTTTTCAAATACGGCGCTCTTTTCACTTAAGGATATGCTGCGCAGCTCGGCGTACAAGTCCAAATTTTGCATCACCGTCAAGTCGTCATACAGTCCAAACTTCTGCGGCATATAGCCTGTCATGGCATGGATCGCTTCGGCATCTTGGACCGTGTCCTTGCCGGCAACAGCAATGGCCCCCTTTGTGGGCAGCAGAAGTCCTACGATGAGACGAATGAGCGTGGTCTTGCCGGCGCCATCAGGGCCGACGAGGCCGATGATCTGGCCTTTGGGAATAGTCGCTTTAATCCCATCGAGGGCCGGCGGTCCTTCTTTAGTAAAAACCTTCGAGACATCCTCGATGGCAATCACTTTTTGAGCCTCACAGTGACCGGCATCCCCTGCTTCAAGAATCCGTCAGGATTGTCGACATAGATCCGCAGACGATAGACGAGATCGGTCCTCAGCTGCGTCGTCTCCACTGTTTTGGGCGTGAACTCGGACACCGGCGAGATGAAACCGACTTTTCCTGTATATGTCGGAGCATTTTTCGTATCGGTGAAAATCTCGGCTGTCATGCCAAAGAAGACGTCGCCCAGATGCCGCTCATCGACAAACGCACGGATCCACACAGGCGACGAGACAGAGAGCGTGTAGACGGGATCAGAGGGCTGCACAACGGTGCCAGGCTCGCGGATGCGTGTTAGAATGATCCCCTTCGTTGGCGCATAGGCCTTGGTGTAGGCTAAATTGTCGCACGCGACAGCGAGCGCGGCTTGCGCCTGAACGAGATTAGCTTTGAGCTGATCTCGATTTGTCTCGCTATTATCGAGATCTTCCTGCGAGACGCCGCCCGTCGTGATGAGCTCTTCTCTGCGCCGGAGTAATTTTTCAGCGTTGGCCAGGCTCACCTTCGTCGACTCTACCGTCGCTGCCGCTTCGCGCATCTGGCTATCATAGGGCGTCGTATCGAGCGTGCACATCAACGCCCCTTCCGGCACCACATCGCCCTCCTCGAAGAACAGTTCATCGACCAGTCCCGGAACGCGAAAGCCGATATCGACTTGGCGCACATCGACATTGCCGTAGAGAACAAGCTCATGATTATTTTTCGAGCGTGAAAAGAAAAAAAAGGCCTCTGTGATCAGAAACAGAACGGCCAAAACAGCTAGGATCGCGATGATCTTTTTTTTCATACGGACAAGAAATCACAATACGCTAAAGCGATTTCTTTGTAAAAGCTCAGATTTGCCGAGCCAGTAGCAGAATAAGGCGGCAGGAATCTGGACAATTTGACAGGGAAAATTTCCTTTGCACGGGCCAATATCATGGGGAGACTTGGTAATCACATAAGCACGTTTAATCGATCTTTCAGTGCACAAATTGATGAGTTCCTTTAGCTCACGAGGATCTGGACTGGAAGATCGATATTTGACTTCAAAAGGAATCAATTCCTCTCCCCTTTCCATCACAATATCGACTTCACGCTCTTTATCTCCCCTCCAATAAGTAAAGCGCGCGCCTGGAGCGTAACAATTACCATAGAGATGCTTAAATACGGCTGTCTCGCCGATTTCTCCTAAAAGCTTTGGATCTTCAAGCACCGATTTTCCTCTAAGGAGTACAGCAGAAGCAAGGGCGGGATCGGACAGAAAAATCTTAAAACGAGCACGCAGAACTTCTTTGCCATAGCCAAATGGGAGAAGGCGATAGATCAAATGGGCTTTTTCCAAAAGATCGATAAAATTTTGTGCTGTCGGCCTTTTTACGCCAAGATTTTTGCAAAGATCTTGCATATCTAAAATTCCACCATCGTGCAAGCAAAAATAAAGGAACGTCTGTTCGAGCTCGAATATACGACGCACGCCGAACAAGGCCGTCATATCGCGCTTCAGTATCTTATCGATAATATCATCACGGATTAACTGCTGTGCTTGTGTGATGCTCTCAATTTGGACTGTTTGAGGATATCCGCCGCGGACAAGATATTCATTAAAATGGCCTACATAGGATGTGAGAGTCTCAGAAATAGCATGAAAGTTCTCTGTTGGCAAGGTTTCAGGCAAAACAGGCAATGAAATTTTTTTGATTTCAAGATATTCATAAAACGAGAGAGTACTTATACGAATTGTATGCCATCTTCCCACCCCCGATTCTTGCTCAACCAAAATAGGCATCGCAGACCCCGTGAAAACAATCCTTCGCTTTTTGTCAAAATCGACCTGATGTTTAATCCATGTTCCCCAATCTGGAATGAATTGGGCCTCATCTAAAAATATGTATTCTATTCCTTCAGAGCGAGGCTCTCGCTCGCGCCATGCCTCCAAGATGGTATCGATCCCTGCCAGCTTCAATGCAGGATGGTCTAGAGTGACGTAGAGAATATTTCCTGGGGGCACTTTGTCATGAATGAGCGCTTGAATAATCTGCCAAACAAGGGTTGTTTTTCCGACTTGGCGCGCGCCCGATAGTAAAACAGCTCGATGAGTTGGTGGATTAGTAACCCAGTCCCATAGTTGGGCAAAAACAGCCCTTCGCCATGATGGAAGGTCAGGAATGGCTCTTTTGCGCCACCAGGGATTGAATCGAGAAAGGATCGCGATAAGCTCGTCTTTGGATACTGTCATATCCCTCAATATAACTAAATCGGCCATTTAGTGCAAGTATACTAGCACTAAATGGCCGATTTAGTGCGTTTTAGACGTCGATTAGGACATAAAAATCCAAACGATCGCGATGATGAAAGCCAGCGGCACTACCCAGCTGGCATGGAATGAAAGCCGATTTGCCCATTCCTTTCCTCTAGATCCATACAGCTCGCGCAGAGTGCAGACGATGACAGAAACCCCGATGGTCAAATAAGCCACCAAAAAGGCCTGATCGATGACGGTCATGTAGCCCACGCGGGGCAAATCTTGGTTCAATGTGAACTTAGCGGCGAGGAAGACAAGGAAAGAAGCTAAACTGATACCGATTGTTTGCATGAAATCGGACCTATAAGCAAAAAACACGGTGCAAGAGATTCCCATGATCAAAAAGAGAGGAACAAAAAGCTGGTACACGAAAAAACCGGGTTTACGCTCCACTATAAACGTCGTGACATAGGTTGAAAATTCATCGCTATTTCCAAATTTCTTGAGCCGGAGCCCTTTAATGGTCCCTGTCGAGGCCTGCACGTTTACAATCTTTTCATCGTTGTGAATGTGAGATCCCACATTCATATAGGGCGATGTTGTTTGCTGAGCCGGCACCAGTTCGACAAGATTCTTATTCCACAAAAATGAATCGACCATGATTTCAAGTTTTTGGATGTCGAAAGGAAAGCGGGTTAGATCGAGGTGCGTGCGGAAGGAGCCAGTCAGGCCCTGATGATATTCTACATGTCCGCTGGGATAGATAAAAAGAGCCTGCTCCGTGCGGTCAATATTGCCCGCGTTAAAAAACTCGATCTGCGGCCACCAAATTTTTTTCAGCTCATCTTGAGCGCTCTCTCCCAAAAACACTTTGATGTCGTCAGCCGTTTTCGCATCGTAGCTCAGTCTGGGATCATTCCACCCGCAAGAAAAGTAGATATCAGCAACAAAACTCTCTTCTTTATCCAAGATCGAAACGAGGTCCACGAGAAAAATACCGCATTCAACACGGACGGGCCTTTCTACTGGAGGCGTCGCTAAGTAAGCCTCTTCCCCATGAACATGGAATGCCGCTAAAAGGAATATATAAAAAAGGAGTTTCATTAGTGATGCCCGCCGCCCCCATGAGAACCGCCACCATGATGCTCACCG
The DNA here is from genome assembly GCA_963813135.1 of uncultured Verrucomicrobiae bacterium. GTDB lineage: Bacteria > Chlamydiota > Chlamydiia > Chlamydiales > Rhabdochlamydiaceae > SZAS-15. The sequence goes on from CAWEXY010000027.1 coordinate 14,836, forward strand.
CCTCCGTGGTGCTCTCCATGTTCGTTATGCTCATGATGCTCCCTGTGCCCCTCTCTTATAGCCGTATTCGTCATAATAACCGCCGTCATAATACCGGCCTCCTCCTCCGCCTCCGCCGCAAGATGCGAGAAGTAGAACACCGAGAAGCAGCGATAATTTTTTCATCTTTATCTCCAATTTGTTATTCTTCGAACAAGCATATGGAAAAAAACAGCCCGCCTTGTCCTTGTCATAGCAAAAAGAGCTATTTTCAATGTTGTAAGATTTTTCATGATGGAGAATCTCCCCCAACAGCCCTGGCTCTGATGCGCAGCCGTTATGCAGCCTACGCTCTTCGCCTGCCTCATTACATTATCCAAACGACGCATCCTGAGCATCCCGACTTTGGGAAAAATCGCGCCCCTGAGATCCTCCAGTTTTGCGACACGACGAAATTTGAAGACCTTACCATTCAGGAGTTTGACGCCGGCGAATATGTCGCCACGGTCACTTTTACCGCCCACCTTAGGCAAAATGGGAAAGATGTCACATTTACGGAAAAGAGCTGGTTTGAAAAAGTAGATGGCGATTGGCTGTACAAAAAAGGAGAAATCCTTAGTGGATAAACATGAAGCAGCACGCATCTTGGATGAGATCGCGGTCCTCCTTGAACTCAAAGGAGAAAACCCCTTCCGCATTCGGGCTTATACGAGGGCTGCGCGCACATTAGAGAGCATCGATGAAGATCTTGAGACCCTGATCGCAGAGGAGCGCCTCGACACCCTTCCCGGCATCGGAGAAGGAATCGCCGAAAAAGTGACCATCCTCGTGAAGAAAGGCCGCCTCCCCTACTATGAAAAACTCAAAAAATCGATTCCGCCCGGCCTCCTGGAAATCCTCAAAATCCCCGGCCTCGGCGGCAAGAAAGTGAAAGTTCTCTACGAGAAGCTCAAAATCAAAAACATCGCTGATCTCGAGAAGGCTTGCCGCACAGGGAAAATTGCCAAGCTCAAAGGTTTTGCTTCTAAAACTCAAATCAACATTTTAAATAGCATCGCCAAAGTACAAACCTTCGGCCGCCGCTTTCATTGGTTCCGGGCGATGAAGATCGCTCAGCCCGTCCTCAAAGAACTCTCCTCGCTCAAAGAAACAAAAAAAGTCGAGCTCGCCGGCAGCGCCCGCCGCCATCTCGAAACGGTAGGCGATCTCGACTTTGTCGTCGCCTCCTCCTCCCCTGCTAAAATCACGAAATGGTTCACCAAGCAGCCCTGGGTGGAAAAAGTTCTCGGCGTTGGCACTACTAAAGCTTCCGTGCGCCTGAAAGAAGGCATCCAAGCCGACCTGCGCGTCGTCTCCGAAAAGGAATATCCTTTCGCCCTCCTTTACTCGACGGGCAATAAAGACCACAACGTCCGCCTGCGGCAAAAAGCGAATAAGCTCAAGCTTTCTTTGAGCGAATACGGATTCGAGCCGCCTCTTAAAAAGACGCCCCGCACAGAAGAAGAAATTTACGCAGCCCTCGGTTACAACTACATTCCCCCGGAACTGCGCGAAGATACGGGCGAGCTGGAGTTCGCCGCCAAAAAAAAGATTCCCGCCCTTGTCCAAGAAAAAGATATCCGCGGGGCCTTTCACTGCCACACCACCGACTCCGACGGCCACAACAACCTCCAAGAAATGGTAGCTGCGGCCGAAGATCTCGGCTGGGAATATATCGGCATCTCCGACCATTCCCAATCGAGCTTTCAAGCCAACGGCATGGATGAAGACCGTCTGTTTCAGCAAGTCTCCCGCATCCGCAAGCTCAAAAAGCCCAAGGTCCACGTCTTTGCCGGCCTCGAATGCGACATCCACAATAATGGCAAACTCGACTTTCCCGATTCCGTCCTCAAAGAACTCGACTTTGTCATCGTCTCCATCCATCGCTCATTTAATTTAGATGAAAAGACGATGACGGCCCGCCTCATCAAAGCGATCGAGAACCCTTATACGACCATGGTCGGTCATGTCACCGGACGCCTTCTCTTAAAGCGCGACCCCTATGCGATCAATCTGCCCAAAATCATCGACGCCTGCGCCCGCAACAAAAAAATCATCGAGCTCAATGTCCATCCCATGCGCCTTGACATGGATTGGCGTTATTGGCGCCGCGCCGCTGAAAAAGGCGTTCTTTGCTGCATCAACCCCGATGCGCACTCTACGGAAGATCTCGAATATGTAAGCGCCGGCGTTGGCGTTGCGCGCAAAGGGTGGCTCACGAAAAAAGATGTCTTCAATACGTTGCCGCTTGCCAAAGTGAAGGAGTACCTTAAGCGATGAACCTTGTTAAATCTTGCAGGCAATCCGGAAATAACCCGCAAAACCATTTTAGCGGCGCCGCTAAAATGGCCGGTATAGGGAGCGGAACAAACAGTGAACTCGACGACTACCACCTCTCTCGCTTCGCCTATTATCTCATCGCGCAGAATGGAGACCCCTCTTCAAGTAATCAAAATTTATGAATCTCCTCGGTATTGACAATGTTTTTTTCCAAGTGGGCGATCTGGACCAAGCGATCATCTTCTATGAAAAATTAGGGTTTGTGGTGAAGTTTCGCCTTCCCCATATGCAAGCCGCTCTTCTTCGCATTGGCACAGAAGAGCCGGGGCTTATCCTCACCCAGAGCGCACAAGTCGTCCCTTCAAAGCTATGGATAGAAGTTGCCAGCGCCAAAGAGGCTCAAAAAGAACTGGCGTCTGGCAAACTATTCGAGATATCCACTGGCTGGACGCTAGAAATTATCGATCCTTGGAACAACGTCATCGGATTTGCCGATTACACTAAAAAGCCCGAGCTTAGCAGGACTACTTAGCTAGATCCTGCAGCTCGAGCTGAAGCTTTTGGACACGGTCTTTGAGCTGTTGGGGCGGTAAAGGGCTTGCCCATAATATCATGCGCCAGGCCATCCGCAGCCGCTCCTTCCAATCTTGGGAAGGATCAACAACTATGACGTGCACATGCCAGTGAGGGACTGTCTGGCCGGCGTGAATTCCGGTCTTATGGAAAACATGGCAATGAAGTCCTTTGTTAAGATAGTGCCGGGCAATATTATCTACCCACATCATCGCTTCGACAAACTCTCCCTGTTTGACCTCGGAAAAATCGGTGCGATGTACGTGAGGTACAATCAAGAAATGTTCCTCCCCTAGAGGAGCATAATTGAATAAAACATCGACGGTTTCTCCGCCTATCACACGCTGGCTATCGAGAACTTTTCTCTGACAAAACGCATCGGTTTTCGGAGAAGATGGCCGTACAACCTCGTGCTTCTCGCGGTAATATTGTTTCACGGCTTCGCACTGTTCATCGGTTTGGGCCGACCCTCCACGGGTTGCCCTCCAGAGCACGTTCATTTGTTGTGTCCAAGAGAAAGAATGTCTCGTGTAGGGAACAAAAGCCCACTCTCTGAGGTCGGGATTTTTTGGAGAAGCCCAAGAGTAAATGAGAAAATCGGACCAATGCGCTGCCGCTTTCTGTAAAAGCGCAAAGAGCTCATGGTACGCGCCGCCCTCATTTTTAGCCCGGGCCTCCAAAGCAAAAGGAGCGAGGGTTTCTTTAGGAACGGCAAGGGCATAATGGGTTGTTTCTTCTACGGTAAAATCTAAATTAATCATGAAAGAACTATACCATTATTTCCATTTCTTAGATAATCGCATTTCTCAAAAGGAGCAATTATGTCAGCAAAGTCGATGGATTTGGCGTGGATTGTAGTCAATGATTTCAAGCAAGCTGTTAAATTCTATACCGAGGTCGTAGGACTTAAGGTTAAAGAAATTCATGAACAATATGGATGGGCTGAACTCGAAGGGGCCAACGGCGGCGCCCGCCTCGGGATCGCTCAGGCTCAAGGCGAGCCTAATGTCTCCCCCGGAGCCAACGCAGTGGTCACCTTTACCGTCGATAATATCGAACAGGTGCGCGCTGATTTCCTAAAAAAGGGGGCCGTCTGCATCGGCGACCTTCAGGAGATTCCCGGCCATGTGAAAATGCAATTGGTCCGCGACGCCGATGGAAACAAATTCCAGCTCGCGGAAATGCTTGGTGGGCAGGGAGAAAAATAAGATAGAGATTTCGCAGCGCCGGAGCCTCAGATGCAAGCCCTTTGATGCAGACAACCCCTTCTTGGGGTTGGCGAAGCAAGAAAGATCATCTTATTTTTTTACTTGCTTACCAATAACTTGCAAAATAGTTTTACCCGACCTATGGTAAAGATATGACTTTACCCAACAACTTTGCAGGGGCTCCGCATGAAGAGCCCCATCGTTATTTCCGCAACTCTTGCATCGAATTCAAGAAAACAATCCATGCCACCCAAGATCTGAATCTTCTTCAAGAGCAGATGGAAAAATTCATCAGTGCCGCAAAGCAGGTGAACTGGCACCATAAATCTTCTGACGGTTTTCGTAAAAATGATGGCGAAAAGGCTGCAGATAAGGTCTGGAAAGAATTCGACCGGTACTTTCGGTCTTTAAGCAAAGATCCAAAAAAAGCTTCTGCCCAAGATCTTCTAAATGCTCTCGCTGAAATCGAGCGTCTCATCCAAAATTTTAAAATCTCTTAAAATTTGCAGCTGCCGCCGTGCTTTTCATGGTAGCGTTGATGGTATTCTTCAGCTTTATAGAAAGGCCCCGCAGGCACAACTTCTGTGACAATCTTTCCTTTGATCAATGCCCTAGCTGCCTTCTCTTGCTCCGGCGTGTGATAAAAGATGGCCGACCGGTATTGGGACCCGATGTCGGGGCCTTGGCGATTCCGCGTTGTCGGATCATGGATCGTGAAAAAAAATTCTAGCAACCGCTCGTATGTAATTTTTTGAGGATCGTATTCGACACGAACGGCTTCGGCATGCCCTGTACGATCTGTGCAGACCTCTTCATAGGTGGGATTTTCTGTAGAGCCGCCCGTATATCCTACGACGACATCGAGAACGCCCGGCAGCGTGCGAAACGCTGCTTCGACTCCCCAAAAACATCCCGCAGCAAAAGTTGCATAGGCCATAAACTTAAAATAATATATTTTGCAAATATGCGTATACTTCTAACAGGCGCCACGGGTTATGTCGGCCGCAATCTTCTTTCCCTCCTCCAGAAAATGGGACATGAGATCGTCTGTGTCAGCCGCCATCCCCCGCTTTCCGAAGAAAATATCACCTGGGTCCAGGGAAGCCTCGATGACCTCCCCTTTCTTCGACGCACGATGGCAGGCATTGATATGGCCTACTACCTTGTCCATGCGATGGAAGAAAAGGGAGATTTTTCCGAGCGGGACCGCCTTTACGCGACATGTTTTGCCAAAGCTGCAAAAGAGCGCGGGGTCCACCGCATCATCTATCTCGGAGGCCTCGGAGATGACAAACAAAAGCTCTCCAAGCATCTGAAAAGCCGCCACGAAGTCGGGGATATTCTTCGCAGCTCCAACATCGAGGTCATCGAGTTTAGGGCTTCGATCATCATCGGCAAAGGAAGCTTTTCGTTTGAGCTCTTAAGCAAACTGGTCGATCGTCTTCCTTTCATGATTTTGCCGCGCTGGGTCCATGTGCCCACGCAACCCATTAGCATTACGGATGTGATCCGTTATCTCACCCTGGCGCTCTACCTTCCATCCGCGGAGAGCATGATCTTAGAAATCGGCGGAAAAGATGTCGTCACCTATGGGCAGCTGATGCAGCGGTACGCTCAGCTCAAGCATCTCAAGCGGAAGATGATCTCTGTCCCTTTTCTGACGCCTTTTTTATCGGGGCTTTGGATAGCGCTCGTGACGCCTTACCACTTTCGGGTGGGCATGAAGCTCGTAGAAAGCCTGCGCTGCGCCACCGTAGCCCACGATATCCAAGCAAAACTTCTTTTTCCCTTTGAGCCGATGGGCATCGATGAAGCCCTCCAAAAAGCGCTCGAACCTCCCCATAATTAAATGATTTAGGATGTTTTTTTTCTCGCTCCTCTATAGACTGTTGCAGCATGATACGACCCTCGACTGCTTTGCCAACTGGACAATCTCCTATGAGCCCTGCTGTTATTCCCTGGAGAAAATTAGTCCCAAAAAAACTCACTTTTGCACAGCCGGAGGACGAAATTTTTTATGCCAAAAAAGAAAATATCGACTCGCTTAGATTGATCGATGTCAGCATGGTATCGCATTATTTTACCAAGGGAGATATCAAAGGTTGTAAAAAAACAGTGAGGGAGTTTTGGGATAACGTAGAAAAAAAAGTAATTTCACCACAGCAATGCGTTTTAATCGCAAAAAAATGCTCCGATGTCCTCACAGCAATCCGCGATGCCTTCAGAAGCTCGGCAAACTGTCTGCGAACAGAATATGCGATCGTCGATATCAAGAAGACGCAAGTTGAGCTGGACTATTTGAGAGCCGGCCATACCGCGAAAGTTTATTTTGAATTGAACGATGAGGATCTATCGCTCGTCGATTATTTCGTCCTGCGCTGCCACATCTTAAGCCTGGTCTTTATCAATCATCAACTGCGGCTCCACGTGAAGCTAACGATCGCTAATATTGAATCCAAGATGTTGAAAAGAACTGCATTTGGCGGTGAAAACCCTCTATTGCAGGACGATTTGCCCTCGACTGCAGCCATGCAGGAACACCTTCTCTCTCCTACTCCCGTAGAGAGCCTCATCGAAGAGCAGTGGATTTTAGGGCCTGTTAACGCAAAATGCATTACAATGCAGTACCCCTCTTTTGAAGGAATGAAGTTAGAAAAAATGGAAGAAAAGTTACAAAAAATTGCTGCCGGATGGAAAAATTATAATGAAAGCAAGGGCGGATAAACATTAGAATCCCTTTATATGGAAAAGGGAGATGCAAAGCGTCTATTTTTAGGTGTCCACGTCGTCGGAAGCTGGCCGCCTTCATTTCCACCGGGCAATCTCATCGAAGAAGAGATGCGCCATATTACCCTCGCATTTTTCGGAGTCACATCCTTTTCGCGCCTCTCCTCACTCCTCCCTTCGATGCCAAGACCGCCCTTTCCCATGGGCCTGGGAGGCATCGGCGACCGCATCGAGTTTTTTTCTCATGTCGTCGCAGCGCATGTCACATGGCTAGAAGAAGCCGACCTTTTCACAGAATATTACACCCTCGTGCAAGCTTGGCTAAAAAGCCATGGTTATCCCACCGACACGCGCCCCTATGCGCCCCACATCACCCTGGCAAGACAGCCCTTTTCTTTCCATGAATGGAAACAATTTCCTATGCCCATTCCCTTTTATGCCACGGGCATTCACCTCTACGAAAGCCTGGGCCACTCGCATTACAAGCCTCTTTGGGAAATTCCTCTTCCTCCTCCCTTCGAAGAGATCGAACACACCGCCGACATCGCTTTTTTGGTGCGCGGGACCACCCCCCGCCAACTACTTTTGCATGGCTACCTAGCTCTTGCCTTTAATTTCCCACCCCTCTTAACGGAAAAATTATCGGAAGAACCCCTAGACTCCCTCGATGATGTGATCATCGCCCTCAACGACGTCATCGGCAGGGCCGACCAAACCCTCGGCGTTCCCTTCAAAGCCGTGAGCTTCCATGGGGATCACCGCGACAACCAATGGATCATGATCGTCGATGTATAAAGAAATTGCCCCCGGTGCTTTTTTGATTCCCCAAGAAGGCGGCATGCGCGTGCCCGGCCTCGTCATCGCCTCGCAAAAACTCCTCGAAGAAATGGACATCGAAAAACCCCTCGATCAAGTCCGCAACGTCGCCCACCTTCCCGGCATCGTCGGATATAGCATCGCTATGCCCGATATCCATTGGGGGTATGGCTTTCCGATCGGAGGCGTCGCTGCCATGGATGCGGAAAGCGGCGTCATCAGCCCCGGCGGCGTGGGCTACGATATCAACTGCGGCGTGCGCCTTGCCCTTGTTCCCATCGCCTTCAACTCCCTCGATGCCCGTCACAAAGAAATGCTCATCCAGCGCATCTTTGCGCTCGTTCCTGCTGGCGTCGGCCACGGCCATCGCGGACGGGGCCTCTCCGATCGCGATTATCACGATCTCCTACGCAAAGGAGCGCGCTGGTCCATAACCCAAGGCTACGGGTTCGAACGCGATCTCGATCATATCGAAAGCGGCGGCATGATCGAAGAGGCCGATCCCGATGCTGTCTCTCTCCACGCCAAACAACGCGGCAAAGATCAGCTCGGCAGCATCGGCTCGGGAAATCACTTTGTGGAGATCGGCGAAGTCGAAAACATTTTTCTCCCCAAAGTCGCCGATCACTGGGGCGTCGAGCAAGGCCAAACCTACATCCTCATCCACTCCGGCTCCCGCGGATTTGGCCACCAAGTCTGTCAAGACACGCTCAACACATTTATCAAAAAGGGATTTGCCGAAGGACTTCCTGACAGACAACTCGTCGCCGCTCCCATCAAAAGTCCCGAAGGGCAGCAATATTTTCAGGCGATGGCCGCCGCCGCCAACTTTGCCTTCAACAACCGCCAGCAGATTCTCCACCTCGTCCGCCAGGCCTTTCATGACGTCCTTCACATCGCCCCCGACCAAATCAAGCTCCTCTACGATGTGTGCCACAACATCGCCAAGTTCGAGACCCACCAAGGCCGACGCCTCTGCGTCCATCGCAAAGGGGCGACACGAGCCTTTGGCAAGGACGCCGAAGAACTCGCGCCTATTTTCCGCACGACAGGACAACCCGTCCTCGTCCCTGGCGATATGGGCCGCGCCAGCCATCTCATGGTCGGCCTCGGCAATCCCCTCACGTGGTGCACCGCTTGCCATGGCGCGGGAAGGGCCCGCAGCCGCGTCCAATCGATGAAGACATGGCAAGGGAAAAATGTCTTTGAGCACATGGCCAAGCAAGGCATCACCGTGCTTGCCTCCTCGGGCCGCACGGTGGCCGAAGAGATGCCCGATGCCTACAAAAACGTCGACGAAGTCGTCGAGGCAGTCGAACACGCCGCCCTCGCGGGCCGCGTCGCCCGCCTGCGCCCCTCCCTCGTCGTAAAAGGATGAGAATTCTCCCAAATGCACCCAATATTGACAAAGAGTGCATTTGGGAGAATTCCTACTGGCTACCTTCAAAAGGCATTTTGCGGTAAAATCGCTCTATGCACTTATTGCTATTATTGTTTTTACTTTGCGGCTGTTCATCAGAGAGCCATCAAAAAACAATTTGCATCATGACCTATAAGGTCCCAGGAGAAAAACCCTGGGACGCCAGCAGCCTCCAACGAGGCATATCCGGCTCGGAGGAAGCCGTCATCTATATGTCCGAGGAGCTCGCGAAACTAGGCTACCGGGTGACTGTTCTCGGCAACCCCTCCATAAATTCTTCTCCTACAGCTAACCCCCGCTATATCGATATCGACAAAGATGACGGCTCCAAATACGACATCGCTGTTTCTTGGCGTAAGGCCACAGCGGCTAAAGAACTCAAAAAAAGAGCCTGCAAGGTTTATTTTTGGCCCCACGATCCCTGCAACAGAAAATTCACCGAGGCGCAAATTAACCGCTACGATGGCGTCCTCTGGCTATCGAAATGGCAGCGGGAGCAATGGGTCTCTTTAAATCCCGGCTTTGCGAAATTCACAACCATCTTTGGGAACGGAATCAACCCCTCTTCCAACAAACCCTCTGTAGATAACCCCTACTCCTGCATCTACAGTTCCAACTATGGACGCGGCCTCGAAATCCTCCTCGATATCTGGCCCGCGATCAAACAAAAATTCCCTAAGGCCACGCTCGATCTTTACTACGGGTGGAAACATTGGGGACATCTGACTCCTGAAAAAGAAGCCCGTATGAAAGCCCAAGTCGCACAGCTTGCCGATCTCGGCGTGCGCGACCACGGCATGGTGAGCCACCAAGAGCTCGATGATGCCCATGCCCGGACATCGCTGTGGACCTATCCTTGCATCGCCCCTGAGACATTTTGCATCACCGCCCTTCGCGCGCAAGCCGCAGGCAATATCCCCGTCATCCTCGATGGCTCTGCCCTCACAGAAACTGTTCGGCATGGATTCCGGTGTAAAGAGCGCGAAGCTTACCTTGCAACACTCCTCGAAGCGATGGAAAACGCTCCACAAACATCCGAGGAAGACCGCAAAAACATCGGCGCCTTTGTCCGCGAAAAGTATACGTGGGAGGCCGTCGCCCGCCAATGGAAAAAACTGTTTGAAGAAAAGCCTTAAAGCACTGACCGCCTGCGTCAAAGCCTGCCGCCTCTGCCCTCGGCTTGTGCATTTCCGGGAAACCGTGGCCGCAAAAAAAGCCTTTGCCGATGAGCCCCACTGGAGAAAGCCGGTGCCCGGCTTCGGCGACCCTCAGGCGTGGCTGCTCATCACAGGGCTTGCACCTTCCATTCAGGGCGGCAATCGCACAGGCCGCCTCTTTACCGGCGATGAATCGGCCCGTTTTTTATTTCAAGCGCTCTACCACGAAGGACTGGCCAACCAACCTACATCCACAAGCCATGACGATGGCCTGCGCCTTCACGGGTGCTACATGACAGCCGCCGTCAAATGCGTTCCTCCGCAAAACAAACCCACCCATGCTGAATTCTTACGCTGCCATCCCTATTACGAAAATGAAATCGCCCTCCTCCCTCACCTCAAGGCCGTCCTAGCGCTTGGCAAATGCGCCTTCGATGCTTATTTATTTCATGTGAAGCAAAAAGGGCATTCGATCCGAGGCCTCCGCTTCCGCCATGGAGAATGCTACACCTTTGAAGGCCTTCCTCCACTCTACACGTGCTATCATCCCAGTCCGCAGAACACAAACACCGGCAAACTCACCAGCGCCATGATGCGCAAAGTTCTGAAGGAGATTAAAAATTCATAGATTCGGGGTGGCGGGAAACCCCTTCGGGCCGGTTCGTAGCGAATACGCTACTCACTTCTCATCCCGACCGTGAGCCAAACTCTTGGCTCACTATTTTCGCTTCCTATTCTTTTTAATGAATGTTTGTGATGTGACATTTCGGGGTGGCGGGATTGACTTCGGTCGAAACGACCTTCGCCCTTTCAGGGTGGTTGCTTCGCAACCATCGCAAAGCTTCGCTTTAGTCGGTTCGTAGCGAATACGCTACTCACTTCTCATCCCGACCGTGAGCCAAACTCTTGGCTCACTATTTTCGCTTCCTATTCTTTTTAATGAATGTTTGTGATGTGACATTTCGGGGTGGCGGGATTGACTTCGGTCGAAACGACCTTCGCCCTTTCAGGGTGGTTGCTTCGCAACCATCGCAAAGCTTCGCTTTAGTCGGTTCGTAGCGAATACGCTACTCACTTCTCATCCCGACCGTGAGCCAAACTCTTGGCTCACTATTTTCGCTTCCTATTCTTTTTAATGAATGTTTGTGATGTGACATTTCGGGGTGGCGGGATTCGAACCCACGACCTTTTCGTCCCGAACGAAACGCGCTAGCCAAACTGCGCTACACCCCGAGAGGAAAATATTGTAGCCGATACAGGAGTTATAACGCAAAGACGCAAAGAAATTATTGTTAAATTTAGCTTTAATCGGGATGCTTAAGGGATGATCTTACTTGTTAAAGTTATTCCTAAGGCGTCGCGCACAGAAATCGTCGGTTGGGAAGGCGATTACTTAAAAATCCGCGTCAAAGGCGTTCCTGAAAAAGGAGAGGTCAACCGCGCTCTCATCTCTTTTTTAGCAGACCGATTGGGAATCGCCAAATCCCAAATCACACTGATCTCTGGAGAGACAAGCCGGCTGAAGAGAGTAAAAATAGACGGCATAGAAAATATCAAAGACCTTGAATTAGGCTAACAGTTCATACCAACGGCGGTGGATCACGTGGCTCGAACTGTAAAAAAAGTTGATGCAGTCCTTTATGCCATGCACATTCTCAAAAAAAAGAATATGCTCCTGATTCTTATCATCGAATATCCCGATAGCATGCTTGACAAGCGGATCACTCGATAATAGATACGTTCTCGAATCAAAGAGAAAGTCTCTATTAAGGGTGACAATGCTTAGTTTATTTCCGGTTGGTTTTACACCAACATAGATGGTGTTGCGCAAACATTTCAGTTGTTCGAAGCTCTGTTTGTCCATTTCAGCTGCAGTTGTCATATTGACCTTCTTGGTGTTAGCGAACGATAACTAACATACCACCAACCGTGCTTTTTCGATCATACGGTCCTAGCTAAATACCAACGGCGGGAAATCACCATGCTCGATCCATACACGAAGTTCAGGCAAGCTTGAAAACTCTTAATGTTTTCAAACACGTAGACATGCTCATTCCTTTCGGCATCAAAGATGCCGATGGCGATGATCTTGTCATAAATAGCATCAGGCTGCAGGAACGGCGCTGCATTAAATAGACGATTAACCTCTAGGATTATGGATTTATATTGTAATGGCTGCATGCCTAAATAAATTGTGTTAGGCAATGTACTCAGATAATCAAAATTCTGTTGTTCAATTGTCGTTACAGGTGTCATTTTTTCCATATTAACAAGTTTAAAAATAAATAGTATTTATGTATTCATATGAGACGTTATATAGATAATTAGATATTTTTAGAAGTGATAATTTCGCCGCCGCGAGCAGCGATGGCCGCGAGGGCTTTATCGACATTGCCCGGCTGAAGGTTGATGCCGCGGCAGGCGTCTGAGATAATTTTAACTTTAAAACCCAGATCTAGGGCGTCGATGGCAGAATACAGCACGCAATAATCAGTCGCTACGCCAGCAAGATAGACCTGGGTGATTCCCCGGCTCTTGAGATAGTCGCCAAGACCTGTCGACCGAAGGTGGGCATTATCAAAAAAAGCGCTGTAGCTATCGATGCCTTGATCAGTTCCTTTGTAGAAATGAGAGGCGATCGGTTTCTTGTTTAAACTGGCCACAAGTTCCGCTCCAGGAGTATCGCGAACGCAATGGACAGGCCAAAGAATTTGAGGGATTCCCTTGATGCTAACAGTATCTCCTACTTTCTTGCCGAAATGATTTTTCGCAAAACTGCAATGATTAACGGGATGCCAATCTTGCGTCGCAATCACGAGCGTAAATTTCTCCATGAGAGGATTGATGATCGGCGCTAACTCATCTGCGCCAGGAACGCCCAGCGGCCCGCCGGGCATAAAATCATTTTGCAGATCGACGACGATGAGGGCCTTCATCCTTTTTTGGCCTCTTGAATAAGAGACAATTTACGATCGTAGAGCGAACGCTCAAGGCCCGTAAAGTAGGGCTGCGGATAAAGGAATCGGCGCATCGCGGGGCGCAGCTTGGCCAGTTGCGCAATCGTATTTTCTCGAGCTGCGCTAAGAGAGGGAGGTTTGTAGACGATTTTGCCCTCTCGCAAGATGGGAACCAACAGGTCTGTGGAAGTACAACCCTTGCCCATCTCCATGACCTCTGTGGGATCCAGGGGATCGATGGCTACGGGATTTTTAGGGAAAGCGGACGGCACATCGTAAATCATATCCCCCACAAAGCCCTCTTCGTCGCAGTAACGCCTGACCTGGAGGATGCCAGGGTTGGTGACTTTGACGAGTTGCTCAGAAATCTTAACCTTGTAATGCCAAGGCGCTTTTTTGTTATCCCGCACAGCAGAAAGTTTGTAAACCCCATCGAGGGCCGGTTGGTCCTTGCCCGTCACAAGATGCGTGCCGACACCCCAGAGATCAATTTTGGCCCCCTGGTGCTTGAGATCGCTGATGATGTACTCATCGAGCTCATTGCTCGCCATGATCTTGGCCGATTTAAACCCGGCCCCATCGAGAAGCTTGCGGATTTCGATGCTCAAGTGCGCCAAATCCCCCGAATCGAGCCTTACGCCGAGCATATCGATATTTTTGGCTTTCAGTTTTTGGGCCGCCTCAATCGCCCGCTTCGCTCCGCGAATGCTCTCGTACGTGTCGACGAGGAAGAGGAGGTTGCCCGGCATCACATCTCCCCAAGCATCAAAAGAAGCCCGTTCGTCATCAAACGCCATGATCCAGCTATGCGCGTGCGTTCCCTTCACAGGAATGCCCAATAATTTTCCAGCTAAGACATTCGAAGTCGAGTGGCATCCGCCGATGTAAGCGCCGCGAGCGGCCGATAGCGCTCCATCGATACCTTGCGCCCTGCGCATGCCAAATTCCACCACATGGTCTCCCTGCGCCGCAAAGCAGATGCGGGCCGCTTTGGTTGCGATGAGGCTTTGAAAATTAATGATGTTGAGCAGCGGGCTTTCTAAGAGCTGCGCTTGGATAATCGGGCCTTGGACTCTTAACAGCGGCTCATAGGGAAAAACGAGCGTTCCTTCCGGCATCGCGTCGATATCGAGTGTGAAACGAAAGTCAGATAGATAGTCCAGAAAGGCCGGCTCAAAAAGAGGCTGATCATCACTGCCCGTCAAGGTCGCCAGATACGATAGGTCCTCTGGTTGATACCGAAAATTTTTAAGAAAATCGATAGCCGTTTCGAGGCCGGCAGCAATGGCGAACGTTCCGTTGAAAGGCTTCTTGCGAAAGAAAAGATGGAACGCCGCTTCTTTTTCATGAAAGCCCATCTTCCAATAACCGTAGGCCATCGTCAGCTCGTAAAGATCGGTCAAAAGAGCGAGCGACTCTTTGTAGATCAAGGGGACGGCCCCAGCTCGGGATGGAATTGCAGGATCTGCTGTTTTTGTTCCTGAAGAGCTTCGATCTGCTCTTGAATTTCCATCATTTGACGCCGTTCAGCATCTGCCTTGGCCCAGTTGGCGTAAGCATCTTGGATATAATTCGTCTCATATTGCCAATCATCCCCCTGCTTCTGGTATTTTTCTGCCTGGAGGGCGTGTTGGTCCCTTTGCTTGGCAAGCTTTTCGATCTTCGCATCGATCTGCTTCAGCTCTTTCTCTTCGTCAGACATCGGGGCTGCTACAGCAGCGGCTAAAAATAAGACAATAAACATGATTCTATCTAATATAATCAAAAAGTTTTAGATTGCAACTGATGACGCACGAACACTCGCAACGCGCGCTCCACCGCTCTCTTTGGATTGCCTTCATCTTCATGCTCATTGAAGTGCTCGGCGCTTATTTTGCCAACAGCTTGGCGCTCCTTTCCGATGCGATGCACCTCTTCACCGATGTTGGAGCTTTGTCCTTAGGCCTTGCTGTCTCCTATATGGCCAAATGGCCTTCGACACCCACCATGAGCTTTGGCTATCACCGCGCCGAGGTCATTGGGGCGCTCGCCAGCGGCGTCTCCCTCTGGGCCCTTTCAGCTGTGCTCGTTTACGAATCGATCCACCGCCTCTTTATTCCCGAGCCCGTAGAAGGTCCGGTTGTTTTCGTCGTCGCCGTCGTGGGCCTATTCGCCAACATCCTCATGCTGCGCCTGCTCCACTCCCATCAATCCCACAATCTCAACCTGAAAGCCGCCTACCTCCATGTCGTGGGCGATCTTCTTGGCAGTGTCGGCGTGATCATCAGCGGTATTCTTATTTGGATCACCCATTGGAACCCATTCGATTCGATCATCACCATTCTTTTTACCCTCAGCATCCTTTATAGCTCAGGTAAAGTCATCCGAGAAGCCCTTGCCATCCTCATGCAGTCGGCGCCGAAGGGGGTTGACCCTCAGGCCATCCTTACCACCCTTCAAAATATTCCTGGAGTCCGGTCCGTGCATGATCTTCACATCTGGTCCATCAGCTCGAGAAAAGTCGCCCTCAGCGTCCACCTCGTGGCCGACTCCGATGTGATGGCGCCTGTCCATAAAATTCTTGAAAAAACCCATGGTATCCGGCATATGACCATCCAGATAGAAAATCCCTCTTCTAAGTATTGTTCTGATTTCAAAAATAAGATAGAATTACACTAATGAAAAAAATCGTTTTATTTCTAATCATCTGCTCTTGTTTAAACGCCTTTTGCGTCAAAGATAAGATCGCTGCGGGAAAAGTCGGCGACTATGTCGTCTTTGCGCAAGGCAAGATGGCAGCCGCCCTCCTCTTAAGGGCCACCTCGGAGACGACGATGACCCTCGAAGAGATCACCATCCCCTTGGCCGAAAGCGACAGCAAAAATTGGAAGAACTGGATCGAAACGAAAGCGCCTGGCCACACCGCCTGGACCTCCTATACGATCGACCTGAAAAAAAACCAGATCATCGAATGTTATTCCCATTCCCGCAAAGCCTGGATGGCGACCAACGATCCTAGCAATTTCCTCACGAAGCTCCTCTCCCTCCAGCTTAAAACAACTCCCGTAGACAAGCGCAAACGCATAGGGCCCCCGCCGGCGCCTGAGGAGTCCGATCGGCGCTCTCTATGGCTTCCTCCTGTCGTCATCGAAGGAAAGAAAATCGACAAGCCCAATGTCTCTGTTTGGAATGGCAAGTGGCCCCATGATGAGACCCTCCTCTCGGACTGTATCATTGAAGTCTACTTTGGGGAATTTGCCTTCCCGCACTGGATCGAAGTCAAATCTCCCCATTATACAGCAACCCTGCGCACCATCGATTGTGGACACGGAGCGAGCTCCCCTATGCCGCCCACTCCAGAGCTTCAATTAGAGAACTTTTTGAACAAAGGCTCTCCTTAAGAGAGTTCCAAGTTGTGAACAAGTTTTCCACACCATCTTTAGCCATCTCTAATCAACCTCTCCAAAAAATTAATCGGCTTTTTCCCTGTCCCCTGATATACTTCTAAAGTTATGAGAAATTATCGCCTTGGGAAGGCAAAGAAGATTTTACTTCATACCTATCACCGCTTCCAACGGGTGCGAAAAAATCTTTCCAAAAACGCCCAGGACCAGCTCCAAAATTCCTTGCAAGCCCTCGAAAAAGAAATCCTCGCCAAAAACCGCGCCGCTGCCTCCGACAAGGCCCATCAATTGCACGATTTGGCAAAGGTCCATCTAAAGAAGGGATCCTTCGAACAAGTGCGCGATTTCATCTTAGGCCTTGCCGTCGCGCTCGCCATCGCCGTCGTCGTGCGCCTCTCCTGGTTCGAACTTTACGAAATCCCCACCGGTTCCATGCGGCCGACGTTCAAAGAACAAGATCGCCTTTCCGTGTCGAAGACCCCCTTCGGCGTCAATGTTCCTCTCACAACAAAACATCTCTATTTCAACCCCGATCTGATCGAGCGGGGCAATATCGTGATCTTCACCGTCCAAAACATGGACTTTCATGATCCCGATACGATCTATTTCTATGTTTTTCCCGGGAAAAAGCAGCTCGTCAAACGCCTCATCGGAAAACCCGGCGATACCCTCTATTTTTACGGAGGGCAAATTTATGGCGTCGATAAAGACGGCCATGATATTTCCGCCCAGATCAACCGGCCCGAGCTGTCCCTCATCGACCACATTCCCTTTTTCAACTTTGAAAACCGCCCCACGACTACGCCTTCGCCTGCTCAAGGCATTTTCTCGCCTGTCATTTTGAGTCATTTCAACGAACCCATCGCGCGGCTTTGGGTCAATCAGCTCAGTCAAGTCCGCGGCGAACTTCTCCCTAAGATCACCCACGGGGATCCCAACATTCGTTATGGGCAGCTATGGGGCATCGATAATTTTGCCATGGCCAGACTGTTAACGAAGGAGCAAGTCCGGCTTTATACCGATCAAGATCCTTCCACCCTCGAAGAAGGGGTCCTCTACCTCGAGCTGCGCCATCACCCGAGCCTCGAGTCGGCCCATCTCGTCTGCGATGAATGGAACCGCGTACGCCCCACCCTCGGCGTCTCGACTTCGATCATCCCCCTTGACGAAACCCATCTAAAAAAGCTCTTTTCTAATCTCTATACCTCACGGTTTATAGTGAAGAATGGCTCTGCCTGGCGCTATGGGATCGATCCGAAGAGATATGGCAATGCTTCCCTTTTCCCTCATTTACCGGGCATTCCCGATGGGACCTATGAATTTTACTATGGGAAAGGAAACGGCATCCATTTTGAAGGAATCTCCACACAGCTGCCGGAGACAAATCCTTTGACGCGGTTCGATGTCTCTCGTTTGCAGCTTCTCTTTAACACCGGGATGGAATTTGACACCCGCTATTCCCCCCAATCCAAAGATCAGACCTTCATGCCTGCCCGTTATGCTTACTTCCGCGAGGGAAACCTTTTCGTCATGGGCCTTCCTTTTCTCACAAAAGACGATCCCCTCCTCCAAAATTTCTTAGAACGGGAAAGCAGACGCAGCGTTTCCTTCCAAGGACAAAGGATCTACACCCCTTTCATCGACCAAGGGCCTCCTCTTAAACCTGATGGAAGCCTCGATGCCGAGCTCGTGAAGCGCCTAGGCCTCAAAATCCCTGAAAAATCGTATTTTGTTCTGGGTGACAACCATGCCAATAGCGGCGATAGCCGTGAATTTGGATTTGTGCCCGAAGACAATCTGCGCGGAGGCCCTTCCTTTATCTTCTGGCCGCCCGGCTCCCGTTTTGGCAAGCCTCTGCAACCGGGATACCCGCTCATCAACCCTGGCCGCGTTGCGGTATGGATCTTAGCGGGCATCTGCATCGGCACATGGTACTATGTGCACCGCCGCCGCTCCCGATTGCCCCTTCAATTCTAAGAACCTAATGACCAATGACTTCTGCCGACTAAAATACGATATATCGTAAAATAGTCGCGACTAAAATACGATACATCGTATTTTGGTCGAAGTTTTTTTTATCAATCGTTATTCGTGGGTCTATTTTTCATCCGGAATAAGCAAAAAAATTATAACGTTTTAGAAAAGGAAATCTTAGTCTTTTCGCCGTTGATATCAAGCTCTTCGGCTTGAATGGGCTCAAAGGAAAAACTCTTCGCCAGAACCTCATGACAGACATATTCGCGATGCTTTTCGAGAGCTTCTTTCACACGCTTTGTCGTCTCGAGTTTAAGAGTGATCCGATCCGTGATCGCAAGATTTTGTTCTTTGCGCATCGTGTTGATTTTATTCACGAGCTCGCGCGCCATCCCCTCTAAAAGCAGATCTTCGGTCAGATGCGTATCGAGCGCGATCGTGAGCCCCCCTTCGGTTGCGGCGACAACGCCTTCTTTCGTCACCCGCTCAATCGCGACATCTTCAGAGGCTACTTCCACACCCAGCACGGTAACAGACTCGCCCTTCAATATCTTATGGATCTCTTTTTGCGAGAGTTTAACGATGGCGGCGGCCATCGCGGGCATTTTGTCGCCCACTTTTTTGCCGAGGACACGGAAGTTCGCTTTGATCTGGAGAGAGACAAAAGCCTCCTCTTCTTTGCTAAAACCCACCTCTTTGACATTGAGCTCTTCGGCAATCAGCGCAAATGCCCGCTCCATAGCCTCAAGACGCGTTTCGTCGCTGCAGATCACGTGAGCTTTTGCTAGTGGCTGACGGACCTTGAGCTGATGCTCTTTCCTTAAAGAGTGGCCGATGCTCACGATCGACTGGACTTCTTTCATTTCATGCTCGAGCTGCAAGTCGCGTAATTTGGGAATATAGCTGGGAAATGAACATAGGTGGACGGATTCAGGGTCGTTGCGGCCTTTAAGCTCTTGATAAATCGCATCAGCTAAGAATGGGACGAAAGGCGCGGCGACTTTCACGAGCGTCAAAAGAACGGTGTAGAGCGTCGCAAATGCCTCGCGGCGATTAGGGGTATCATCATCGGCCCAAAACCTTCCGCGGCAGCGGCGGATGTACCAATTCGTCAACTGATCGATGAACTCGGTGAGCGGAAGCACCGCCTGCTGGAGTTCATAGGCGTCAAGCCCTTGCTGCACGTCTTGCACGAGTTTTTGTGTGAGCGACAAGATCCATCGGTCGATATCGGCATGGGGAACGTGATGCTCCTCAGAGGGTTTCCAATGGTAGATTTGGGCATACGTCGCCATAAAGACATAGGAGTTCCACATCGGAATGAGCACCTGCCTGAGCACATGCTCGACGCCTTTTCCCGAAAAGCGAAGATCGTCCGCGATCACCGCAGGACTGCTGAGAAGATAGAGGCGGATGCTGTCAGCGCCGTATTTCTCGATCACGAGATCAGGCGCGGGATAATTTTTAAGCCGTTTTGACATCTTCGTGCCGTCTTCGGCCAGAACAATTCCATTGACGATCACATTTTTAAATGCCGGTTTGTCAAAAAGCGCCGCAGAAAGGACGTTGAGCGTATAGAACCATGCCCGCGTCTGATCGATCCCTTCGGCGATAAAATCAGCAGGAAACGCCTTCATCGTGGCTTCCTTATGCTCAAAAGGATAATGATGCTGCGCATAAGGCATGAGCCCGACTCAAACCAACAATCAAACACATCGGGAATACGACGGTACGTTTTTCCGTTTTCTTTAAACGTTAAATCATCGATAAAATGCCGGTGCAAATCCAACACCTCTTTTCCCGTTCGGTCTTGCAGCTCTTTCACGCTCGAGATGACGATCACATCGCCATCTTCGCTTCTCCACAGAGGGATAGGCGTTCCCCAATACCTCGATCTGGAAATCGCCCAGTCCCGGGCATTCTCGAGCCACTTGCCAAACCGGCCATTTTTGATATGGTCGGGGACCCAGTGGATCTGCTGATTCGCATCGATGATTTTATCTTTGATTTTTTCCACCGCCACGAACCATGTCCGAACTGCGCGGTACATCAGGGGCGTGTCAGATCTCCAGCAGAACGGATATCGATGCCGCACTTGCGTATGGAGGAACATCTTATTTTCTTTCTTCAGACGGCGGATGATCTCTTTTTCCGCGTCTTTGAACAGCATCCCTGCATACTCCGGGATTTCATCCGTAAAGTGCCCATTGGCATCGATCGGACAGACGATCTCGATCCCCTCTCGCATGCAAGCATAAAAGTCGGTCTCGCCAAATGCGGGAGCCAGTTGCACGACACCGGTTCCATCTTCCAGCGTCACAAATCCATCGGCGATCACCCGGAACGCATTGGGCCGGTCCGCAAAATAAGAGAACATCGGCGTGTACCGTTTTCTTGCCAAATCCTTACCCTTATATTCTCCCAAAACCTCGTGCTCAGGAAAATACACCTTCGCCTTCGCCTCGGCTAAAATATAAACATCGCCTTTTGCATCGCGGATCTTCACGTAGTCGAACTCGGGACCTACCGCCAGCGCTAAATTGGAAACGAGGGTCCAGGGCGTCGTCGTCCAGGCAAGCATCGCAACTTCTGGCTCATCCTCGAGGAAAAACTTCACAACGATCGATGGATCATCGACGTCGCGGTAATTTAAATTCGCTTCAAAATTCGAAAGAGGCGTTCCCAGTTTTGCCGAAAATGGCATCACCTTAAAGCCCTCGTAGACTAGCCCCTTCTTGTAAATCTCGGAAAAGACCCACCAGACCGACTCCATGAAGTTCTTGTCCATCGTCTTCCAGTTCTGCTGAAAGTCGACCCAGCGTCCCATGCGGTGCACCGTCTTCTCCCACTCGCCCGTGTATCGTTGCACGATGGAGCGGCACTCTTCATTGAACCTCGCAATGCCGAACTTTTCGATATCGGGAGCCCCTGATAGCTCCTTCGTCTTCTCGATCTCATTCTCGACAGGCAGGCCGTGGCAGTCCCAGCCAAAATGCCGGGGAACATACCGACCCCGCATCGTCTGGTATCGTTGCACGACATCTTTGATCGTTCCCGCTACTATGTGCCCATAATGGGGAAGTCCCGTCGCAAACGGCGGGCCGTCGTAAAACGAGAAAAGCTCTCCCTTCTTGGTCGCATCGAGGCTGCGCTGGAAGATTTTTTCCCTCTGCCAGAAGGCCAGGATCCGCTCTTCGCGATCAGGGAAGCTTTCTTTGTCCTTGAGACTAAACATTCTATATACCAGTAAAAGCCTTCATCCTATACTATAGACACTGTTTCCGTCTATGTGTTAAAATAATCTATGGGGGTGACAGGCTTCGACTCGGAGGCTGACTACCCGTGGCATGCAGAGGTCGTTGATACCCTCTTTAAACCATCAGCAACAAAAGAACTGACAAAAAAGTCGTTCGTGGCAACTTCGGATTTAATTCTGAAGAAGCTCTTTTAGCTGCTTAAGCTTAACCGCTTGTAGCTTTCGGTGTCCTAGGGCCTGACCAGGAGCGCTAGAAACACTGTCATTAACCCTGGTGTGAGCCTCGCCGTTGCTCTGTAGGCGAGGAGTTCGAGATTTACATGGGGCGTGTAGATCCCAAGTGGGGCGTCTTCTAGCAAGATCTACAGTAAAGAGAAGGCGATAAGCATGTAGTCATGAGTAGAATGTTTGCTGAGGACGAGAGTTCAATTCTCTCCACCTCCAAAACAACAAGGCCCGGGGCTAACCCCGGGCTTTTTATTTTGATAAAGACCGATTATGATATAGCCTATATGAGGTCATTGAATGGAAGAAAAATTTGATAGCGAAGAAGCCAAAAAATTTCTTTTTGCAAGAGAAGAAAAAGAAAAACAGCACAGAGAAGAAGATCGTAAGGCCGTTCTTCAAAAGGTTATTTCTATTTTAAAGAAAGAATTTCAAGGCTCTTCCGTTGAAGTCTATATAGTCGGGTCCATTTTGAGGCCTTTTTCTTTTTCTTCTCATTCTGATGTAGATATTGTACTCAAAAACTTCAAACAGGATCGATTTGAGTTGTGGCCCAAACTTGAGAGAGAAATTGGAAGAACAGTAGAAATCATTCTTTTTGAAACCTGCCGCTTTCAGGAATTTGTTTTAAAAGAAGGTCTTAAGGTAATCTAAATTCCATGGAAAAATATGCGATCCTACTTGGGTATTTCGACAAACAAATGAGTTATGTGAAAAGAATCCACGAAGAGATTATTTCTATAGATGTTGGCCCTTATGCGGACCGCTATCTCTTCGCTATGCGCGTTCAACAGTTTTATACAGCGCTTGAAGATCTTTTAAAGCAGATTGCAAAATCTTTTGAAAATCATATTGAAAATATGGGGAACTTTCATAAGGAACTATTATCGCGTATGAATACAGAAATCCCCCAAATACGCCCTGCTGTAATTTCACACTCGAGTTTACTATTTTTAGACAAACTGCGGTCCTTTCGCCATTTTATTCGTCATGCTTATGACTGTGAGTTGGATACAAAGGAATTGCTTCTTCTTCAAAACAAATTCAAGAAAGAATATTTAGATGTCGAAGAAAACTTGTTGAAATTTCGCCCATTCATTGAGGAACTCTCTCATAAGTAAGCTCGCGAAGAAGACACTTAAAACGAAAACAGCCTATCTAATGCTGAGGGATTTTTCAAATCTTTCGACGCCAATTTATATACGGTTATAACTGGCTATAAGTCCTTCCTTAGTAATAAGAAGGAGCCATAGAATCTCTCCATCTCAACTGGCTGGGAATTCCGGCCTTTTCTTTTTGCTAAAGCTTCTGGTAAAATGTTTTACATGAATATCACGATTCGACTCGCTGAAATTACCGATCTAGAACAGATAGAAGCCTTGATGAAACGCTCGATGAGGATTTTAGGAGCGGAGCATTATTCTGAAAGTCAGATCGACTCTTGCTGTAAACTTGTCTGTGTTCCGGACCGGCAGCTCATCGAAGATAAGACTTTCTTCGTTGCAATAACAGATGAGGGAACGCTCGTTGGCTGCGGCGGCTGGAGCTTCAGAAACAAACTATATGCTGGCCCTGCAGAAGTTCATGGAGGAGGCGACCGGCTAAATCCTTTAACGGAACCTGCTCGGATACGGGCTATGTTCATCGATCCCCAATATAGCGGCAAAGGAATTGGTTCCATGATTTTAGACCAATCAGAGAAAGCAGCCAAAGCACAGGGCTTTTCTAAAGGCGCGCTTGGCGCCACTTTATCAGGCCTTTCTTTTTACACCGCAAAAGGATGGAACACGATATCCGAAAAAGAGGCGGTATTGTCGGATGGAAACGCCATCAAAGCCGTCCAAATGGAGAAGCATTTCCTATGATGGACCCCCGCAAAGTCCCAAGGCCCCTAATCAGCCAGTAGTTCTCCAGCTAAATCTTTCGCTAGCTTCCCATCAACTGTACTGTTGATTTTCATGACAGCTTTCATGACTAGCCCTAAATCTTTTTTGGTTTTGGCTCCAGACTCGGTAATGGCCTGCGCAACAATCTTTTTAGTTTCTTCAATGGAGAGCGCTTTAGGCAAAAACTCTTGTATGATCTTGAGTTCGGCTTGTAATTTTTCCGCCATATCAGGACGGTTGGCACTTTGAGCCTGGCCTAGAGCTTCTTGAAGGTTGCCGAAGTAAGTTTTGAATAGTTTTATGACTTCTGCATCAGGGAGATTACCCCGAGCGTCGACAGCCAATATTTTCGACTTGAGCATGCGCAATGTTTCGAGTCTTATTTGATCTCGGCTTCTCATTGCCTCCTTGATACCTTCATTGATTCTTTCGATCATCGTCATATGCGGCTCCCTTTTTTTGAGTCTTTCAGCTTAAAACAGTTTTAAATTTCCCCCAATCAGATTCTCGTTTTGGGAGTTAATTCGAAAATGTCTGATTTGGAAGGCCAAGAGCTCCATCTCCCCAGTGTGGGTAGAGTCCAAAGGAGCGCTGAGCTTAGATCTGATTAAACAATTCCTCAAAACCACTTTTTTAGATATACTGTCAGCATGGAAGTTTTAAATTTTCCCATCCAAAATAAACACCATCTTTGCTGGGGAATAGATGGCCTCGCTTATTACGGAGATTTCTACTCGGCAATTGTTGTAGTCGATGTACTTTCTTTTTGTACTACCGTCGATATAGCAATCTCGAGAGGAGGTTCGATTATTCCTAGCGCAATCGAAGATGGGCGCCTTCTTCAATCGCTTGCCGAGAAAAAAAGTGCTATTTTAGCCGGCAAAAGAAATGAACCTGGCATTTCTCTATCCCCTGCTAGCATGCAGTCATTACAACCAGGACAAACGGTCCTCTTGCCTTCCCCCAACGGTTCTACCCTAATTGAGTTGGCTTCAAAATATGAAAAACCTGTTTTTACCGGATGTCTAAGAAATTCACTAGCTTTAGCTCAGCTGTTAATGCAAAAGAAATATTTTCCCGTTCTCTTTGTGGCTGCAGGTGAAAAGTTCTCAAATAAGATGCTCCGCCCCGCCATAGAAGATTATTGGGGCGTAGGAAGCATTCTAACAGCACTTGATGGCGAGAAAACACTCGAAGCTTACTCTGCAGAAAAGAGTTTTGAATTAGTTGCTGGCGGCCTTCAAAAAGCTTTGATTGCCTGCGAGTCTGGACAAGAACTCTACACACGCGGTTATCAAAGAGATGTAGAATTAGCAGGAGATTACAATGCTTCCAATCATACCGGAATACTTATAAATAACAAAGGCTCCTTGCAACTTAGGAATTCTCTCCACCCCCGTTAACGCTACGTCTATAAGAAATATCCTGAAAGAACAGAAAAAAAATCATCTCAAATGCCCCTGCTGTAAAGAGAACATCTCTCCTGCTTTCCTCAAGATGGTGTTTGAACAGATTGAAGCCCTTGAAAGACAAAAAGCCATCTGGTGGGCGCAGACTGCGGGGGAGATTGTTCAAAAATTGTCCGAGTTCCATTGGGCATGCGACGGCTGCTTGCACTCCAAGAGAGCCATTGTGGGAAATCCAGCAAAACAGAAATTTTGCGACCATCCTCCCTTTCTTGCCTACTATGATGAAGAAAAAACGTGCAATACATGCAAACGGACGTTTATTTTCAGCGCTTCGGAGCAAAAACACTGGTATGAGACGCTTGAATTTTGGGTGCAATCCGAGGCAAAAGATTGCTTAGAATGCCGGAGGAAAGCACGGGAACAAAAGCAGCTGGACACAGAACGCTCGCAACAACGGTGCAAGGTGCCGCGTACTTAGAAAGGAAAAATGTTGTATCAAATTGGCAACTATCATCGCAAAGATCCCCCCTTTTTCTAGGAAAAAGTACACGAAGCTTTATTTTCCCCCCTAAAAGTTCTGCAGCACTAAGAAAAACATTTCGTATTGCAAGGATTTGCGATATCTAATATGACATCAAAAAGGGTTTAAATTTTACGGAAGAGTGTAGATGATAAAAAAATCCAGAGCCTGTGCTGTAGGTCTATTAGTTTTATGGTCGACCTTTTCATGCGCAGATGAGAATAAAGTTATTGCAACTATGGCTGTGGGAGATACTCCCGCCGGGATAGCGGTCACCCCTAATAATCTCTACGCCTATGTCGCTAACAACAACAATGATGGAATCCCGGGCGGAGATACGGTCAGCGTATTAAATCTAACGTATAATACCGTCGAAAAAACCATTCACGATAGTAGCTTTAACGAACCTTACACGGTCACTATTAATGCGGCTGGAACCAAGGCGTATGTAACCAATAGCTACATCACAACGGTAAGCATTATTGATGTAGCTACGAATACTGTGACTGGCACGATAGGCGGTTTTAATGGCCCCTCGGGCCTGGTCATAACCCCAGATGGAAATTATGCCTATGTCAATAATTATGGGGCGGGAATGAGCAGTGGTACTGGAACAACCGTAAATGTTGTTGATCTAAACACAAATTCAATTGTTGGAACACTTACAGTGGGGACTGCCCCCGTAGCGCTGGCTATAACGCCCGATGGCGCCTATGTTTATGTCGTTAACTATGTCGATGGTAATCTAGGCACTGGCACAATCAGTATCATAAAAACAAGCGACAACACTGTACAGCTCAATGCAATTACAGGGTTATCGGGACCATTTGCAATTGCGATAACGCCGAATGGCAAACACGCTTACGTGACTAATTTTGGAAGCAACAATTTTACACCCGTAGGCACCACAGTGAGCGTTGTTGATATCAGCAGCAATACCATTATTGACACGATCCCCCTTGGAATACAACCGTCCGGTATCGCCATTACGCCCGATGGTTCCTATGCATACGTCTCTAATTATAGCACTGTTTATAACGGCGCCTGTCTCACTGATTTAACATCTGGCCAAGGAACTGTTAACATTATCGACATTAAAACCAATACTGTAATCTCTCCTATCATAGAGAGTTGGGTTTTCTCCTGATGCAATTGCCATATCCCCCAATGGCCAATTTGCCTATGTTACAAATTATACTTCTAACACAGTGAGCGTCATAGCATTGCCATCCAAGCTCTATGACATTAATCGATTGACGCCACATCTATAACCTACAACTTGACAAAACAATAAAGAAACTGAATCAAGCAGGACTATTATGAATAACTGGCAAGTGGTTTTTATCGATGTCTCTATGTTCCGCAAGCGTTGTCCTAGCTAGCAGCTCTGCAGATAAACAAACACCTCAGCCTGCAATACCAATAAGCCCCAAGGATGGTCTGTTGACATAGGAGGCGACTACACCTGGACGTCGTTTTCAACGCCCCCTACCTATTCTGGAAGCACCGGCGGTGTTCAGGGCAAGCTCACCTATCAGCAGCCAAAAGCCTTCTTTGGCGAAGCACGTTCTATCTATAACCTCGGATCATTGCGGAGTTCATTAAATAAATCGAAATTTCATGAATGGTATTCGGAATTTGTCGGAGGATACTGTTTTACCGCTCATGAGAATTGGACGATCACTCCCTACGCAGGCCTGGGGCTTGACTTTCTCTCGGACCATCATACACATCATTCCTCCACCTCTTCTATTCATCTGAATTATCTCTATTTACTATGCCGTCGTTGGAGTTGAAACGCACTATACCTGGCCCGACTGGATGCTAGGTTTTCAACTCGACTGCCTCCCAACTTTCAATCAATACCTGAAAATCAAGGGTTTATCTGGATCTGCCTGGGTTCTTAAAAATAGAACGGGCGCCGGAGTGCATATTCCTGTTGCCTACAGATATGTAAAAAATTTCTGGTTAGAATTTGCCCCTTACTACCGATTTTTACCTATAGGGGCCTCACATACCTTAGGGCTGCACAAAAGAAACCTCAACGAATGGGGAGCTTTTCTCACCTTCCGCTTTTTTCTATAAAGGAACCAACCTGATCTTTTATTGACACGGTCTTGCTTCGATTGCTATCATTTGTGCTTATCTATGAAAAAAGCACTCTACTTAGGCTCTGTTTTAGTTCTGGCTTGGGCCCTCTACTTCTTCACCATTGGGGATTATCGCGAGACGGACGAATTTAGTTTGGCAAATGTGCGTCCCCGCCATTCTTATGACCCCAAATGGGACGTCCATCCTATCTCTAGCGCGGAAGAATCAAATATCCATTCGATCTTAAACCAAAAGTTTAAATACTCTGGTTGTGGACACCAGATCCATGTGTTTTATAGCCAAGACAATAAATACGTCCTTAAACTTGTTAAACAATACTTGTATAACGTTCCTCGCTGGGTCCGTTACTTAGTCCCGCCCTTCCTCTCTTACCGCATCCACAAAATGAACAGCAGAATGCATAAGCTCGATCGAGATTTTACAAGTTACCAAATTGCGTTTGACCGGCTCAAAGAAGAAACAGCGCTCAAATTTGTTCACTTAAACCACAAAGATAACTTTCATCATATTGTTACCCTTATCGACAACTCGGGTGTAGAACATAGGGTTGACCTGCACGACTATGTTTTCGTTTTGCAAGATGTGGCAGTATTCGGTCTGCCCCACCCTTGAAGACCATATGGCGCGAGGCGATATTACCGGTGCCAAAGCGGCCATCGATTCTTTATTAGAGCTGCTCTATGCGCGGTGCAAGATGAAAATCCATGATAGCCATCCTAATTTTAAAAAGAACTTTGCTTTCCTCAACAACAGGGCCATCGAAATCGATGTCGGCCGTTTCTCCCCAAAAGTGCCTGAGAAGTTTCCTGTCATTGTCGATTCGTTTAAGACCTATCTTCATGAAAAGTTTCCTGAGCTTGAAAAGCATTTCGACGATCAATACCAAGCCTATATAGAAAAATACTCAGCTACCGGATTATTCTAATCACTCAATGAAGCGGATTATTGCGATCGACTCACTGCGTGGACTAATGCTCGTCATGATGATGATGGTCCACTTGCTGATTTTGCCCTTCATTTCCATCTCGCACTTGCTTCCCTATGTCTATGGCCCATTGGGTTTTTTTTCTGATGCTGAAGGGTTTTTCTTTTTATCCGGCCTCGTCGCAGGAATCGTTTACGGAAAGATGGTCGCTGAAGGAAAAGCACAGCAGGCCGCTTCCCGCATTTATCGAAGAGTGATGCAGATTTATTTCTGCCAGCTTGGTCTATTTTTCGCCGTCGCTATTTGCCTGTCTATTTCGAGCCTATACCTCTCCAACTGGAAAGTCGTGCACGATCTTGTGCCTGTTTGGAAAGGAAACGAGGGGATCCTTTTTTTCCTCGACTATCCCTTTCAAGCAGCAGCGCTCGGATGCTTTTTCCTCTATCTCCCTCCCTTCTTGGATATTTTGCCCATGTATGTCCTCTTCTTAGGGATTACTCCGTATATTTTGGGCCAATTAAACCAGGATAGGATTCTCTTAGTCGTCAGCGCCAGCCTGGGGCTTTCGGCGGCGGCCCGCATCCCTCCTCGCATTTTAGAAACCACGCTAAAGGCCTCCCTTCCTGCCGTTAAACTGGGGTGGTTCGACCTCATGGCATGGCAGGTTCTGTTTGTGGGAGGACTAGTCGCAGGATATCTAAAAATTGAAGAACGGCTGCCGAAGCCAACTCTCCCGTTTACCGCCGTAGCAATAGCAATAACCGCACTCTGCTGCTGGCTGAAATATCAGGCGCCGGACGTCCACGTCCTTGCTAAACTATATACTCTCGGCCCTTTGAGCTTGTGAGCTTTGGCGCCATCGCCTGCACAGCCTGGTCGTTTCATCGATGGATTGCGTCCGTCCGCTGGCGTTTCTCGGAAAATACTCGTTGCAGGTATTCGTCTACCACACAGCCCTGTGCTATTTTCTGGTGTTTTTCTTCACAGGAATCACCTCGCTGCCCTTTTTGTGGAAACTCGTGATCATAGGCCTATCTGTTGCGAGCCTTTGGCTTCCAGCCTATTTTGCAGACCAGCTCAAAAAACGGTATCAACTTATCCGGGATTTACAATGATTCTACTTGCAGCATTATTAAAATTAGCCCTATTGACATCGAATAATTACCCTGAATCGAATAAACCCGACGACAAGCTTTTAGCCGAAGCTCTACACGAATATGAAATCGAAGTTCAATCGGTCAACTGGAACTCACCGGATGTGGTTTGGACCGACTTTGATGCCGCTATTATTTGCTCTACTTGGGACTACCATGAAAACTATCCAAAGTTTCTTCGTTTTCTCAGAGAGATCGAGGGTCTGGGCTTAAAAGTTTATAACTCTTCATCTACAGTGGAGTGGAACTCTTCCAAAAAATACCTAAAAGACCTTGAAAGTCTGGGCTTAAAAACGATCGAGAGCATTTTTATTTCTTCGAAAGAGCTGGACAAACTTCTGCCGCTGCTCGTCGAAAAAGGGTGGAACGATTGCGTTATCAAGCCGCAAATTTCAGCGTCGGGTTATCATACGCATCGATTCAGTCTATCTAACCTGGGAACGGTGCAAAGTTATTTTAAAGACCTTGAGGAAGAGCTTATCGTACAACCATTTGCAGAAGAAATTATTACCGAAGGAGAATGGTCGTTCGTTTTCTTTTAACAAGGAATACAGTCATTGCGTTTTAAAGAAACCGCCTGAAGACGACTTTCTTGTGCAAAAGGGAACAAAAACGCCCATTGAGCCTCCTGACTGGATGGTCAAAGAGGCGCAGCATATCATCGACACCATTGATCGGCCTTCGCTAAAAACCAGGGTCGATGTGATTCGGAGGGGAAATGAGCTCACAATCATGGAAGTCGAGATGATCGAGCCTCTTCTATACCTAACGTATTTTCCGGGGTCGGAAAAAAAATTGGCTAGAGAAATTGGTGCAAAACTGGATCAAGATTACCAACGAAAATGACCTTGCTCTTACGCTGCCCGAGCGCCATCATTGTATCTTAATGACGATGATCCATGCCGTATGTGATACCAAAGTTGGAGCTGAAAACGCCAGACCTGGATCAAAGGTCAGACTCAGCGTAGGAATAAAATTATTCACGCTAATCGTCGTAGGAACTGTTGTTACATTTACAATCTTAGAAAGAACATATTGCTCACCGCCGCCGCCGTCATCAAATGCTACAACATTATTAATGTCATATCCGGATCCATTGATGCTGAAACCAAACACACCCTCGCTAAAACTAGGCGTACCTGCAAACGATATGTAATAACTTCCCGTAGCCCCTATAATAATTTGATTGGTCGCCGTATCTAGAGAAATGTTTGTCGAAGAAGGGGCTATTCCTGATGGCACAAATGGCATTCTTTCCAAAATAGGAGTTATACCTGTGGCTGGCAC
The DNA here is from genome assembly GCA_963813135.1 of uncultured Verrucomicrobiae bacterium. Lineage (GTDB taxonomy): Bacteria > Chlamydiota > Chlamydiia > Chlamydiales > Rhabdochlamydiaceae > SZAS-15. Next base: position 46,123 of record CAWEXY010000027.1, read on the forward strand.
AAGAACTACGCTAGTATCGACAACATAATAGGCATAATCGGAAGCAAAGGGCAATCCCGCGGGCCCTGGAGGCCCACGCTGAGGCTTGCCGCAATGGCCCTCTGAACCTCCCTCTAGCGTCCCAATAAAAAGAAAAATAAATGCAGAAATAATAGAAAGCGGATTGCAATTTTTCATTTCGTTTTCGCTAGTAAACTTGCAACTATCAACTGCATACAATAAGGTCTGCTTTTAACCTGGTAATCATTATGAATCGTAGTTGAGTGCGGGTTTCTTTCAAACAAAAATGACCTTTTCTTACTCTGCCCCAACTCGCGTTCATTGCAACTTAACAACAACGATCCATGCCAAATGCGATACTAAAGTTGGATCTATGAAGGACACACCTGGCGAAAAAGATAAATCCTGCGTAGGGCTAAAATTATTCACGCTAATCGTCGTTGGAACTGTTGTTACATTTATAATGCTATTAAGAACATACTGCTGACCGTCGCCGGCGCCAGCAAATGCGGTAGAGTTATTAATGTCATATCCAGATCCATTGATGCTAAAACCAAATACACCTGAAGAAGTAATTGGCGTGCCTGTAAACGAGATGTAATAGAATCCAGTGGCACCTATAATGATTTGATTCGTCGCCATATTTAGAGAAATGTTTGTCGAAGGCGGGGCTATTCCCGTAGCGACAAATGGCATTCTTTCAGCAACGGGATTTATACTTGTGGTTGCCTGAAGAGCTACCGAACCATTTGTATCGTTAACGTAATAGGCAAAATCGGAGGCAAAGGACAATCCCGCAGGTCCTGGAGGCCCACGCTGAGGCTTGCCGCAATGGCCCTCTGAACTTCCTTCTATCGTCCCAATAAAGAGAAAAACAAACGCAGAAATAACAAAAAGAGGAATATATTTTTTCATCTTTTTACTTGTAGACAATTGGTAATAAACAACACATTAGAATAATTACTTACTGAAAAATGGCTGTTTTCCACGTCTTAATAATTCTGCATCCTACATGAGCATGGATTTCCTTAAAAGATATTTTTTTGTATAAAAAACAATGATGGACTTATTGAGAAAAAAGTTATTTTTTCTTTGCGCGCTAATTTTGACGCCTTCTCTAGAGCTTTTACCCTCTCATTCCGTGTATGTGGTCCCAAGAACGCACTTTGGCAAAGGGATCGGTTTTCCTTCAGGCTATTCCACACTAGAGATAACGCCAGGAAATGCAAACTTCCTTGCAGATCTGAGGGGGCATTTTTTGAATGACAACTCGTATGCAGCCAATGCCGGATTGGTCTACCGCTCCAATTATCCCGATGTCTGTTCGGCGCTGGGCTTTAATTTATTCTACGATTTTCGGCATGACTATGGCCACTCCTTTAATCAAATAGGGTTGGGGATAGAATATTTGACCCCAGAATGGGAGCTGCATGCCAACGGCTATCTGCCTGTTGGAAAAGACCATACGACGATTTTCAAATGCCATTTTGATTACGAGGATGGACTCTTTCTTGAAAAGAAAAAAACGGCTACTGCGCTCGGCGGAGTCGATTTTAGAGTGACCTCCGTGATACTCGACAACAAGTGGGCGAATCTCTCGATCGAGGGCGGGCCTTATTTCTTTAGCGATTTTTTTGGGGCATTGGGGAATTTGACACTCTCCTTTAAGGATCGCGCGTTTCTGAAGGCCATGGTGACATCCGATCCAGTTTTTGGGACAAGATATCAGGGAGAAATTGGGCTGACTTTTTTCTTTGGAACTAAAGAGAAAGAGTGCTCTCGGCGGCAAAAAGCTGTCAGCAGGAACGAAATCATACCTCTTTTCCGTTGTTGCCGGTGGCGCAGTAATTTTTAACGCGCACTTGGCTCTTCCATCATGGAAGAGGTGTATTCTGGAAATTAATAGTCGCAGCAGCGCTTTGAGAATTGCTACTATCCAGGACCGAGACGCTGTAAATATTCACATCCCCGGGAATTCGATTATCGTCCACCCACATCATCACGCCAGGGAGGACAAAACCCATCAAAACGCCATTCCTATAAATCGTGTAATTCTTTGCAGTGGCAGCGGTGCTATCTTGCCAAGTAAGAGTATTATAATATTCGGTTACCACTCCTACCGTTTTAAGATTTTGAGTAACGCCTAAGTTAGTAGCAGGAGCTACGACAGGATCGGCTCCGATAGAAACGTTGATAACATTGTTGCTTCCATTATTAAAAATCCAGGCAGCAGCTATAGCGCCAGCATTTGGAGAAGTCTGCGATGCGGCCAAGACGGGATATCCATTGGAGGTTCCGCTAGAGATTATATCAAAGTTTGACCATGCTTGAGAAAGATTGCCCCCCACCAAACTGCTATTAACAACAATGTATTGATAATGGGACGAATTATCATACCTCATGGTGCACAAATAAGCATTGCCAAGGGTATTTAGGGCGTATCCAAATTGATAGGAATATAGATCTTGCAGAACCTGCGTGAGGGGGTTTGTCCAGGATTTATTGACGGGCAGCAGGGAAGACTGAACATTATACGTCGTATCGTCAAATGAAATGGTCCACACGGCTAAGGCATTTCCAAGCGGATCATAGGACACTTGCAGCATAAGGCTCTCAGGATTTCGGCTGCCGGCATTCGATACGGCAACGGGCGCAGTCCATGAACCATTTAAAGCAAGATAGGCGGAGTCCACTGTGACAGATGTATTATTTCTCTGATCTGTGCTCGAGGTGAACCATAGGGCAAGGCTATTTCCTTGGCCATCGACGGCCACTTGGGGGGAGGATACATTTTCTACTTGGCCAGAAATAACGGCGGGGGCGCTCCAAGCGCCTCCGAGAATAGCTCCCGCTGCATAAACTACAGTGTTGCTATTCATTCCAGGTCCCTTCCAAACAACTGTAACTTGGTAATTGGGCGACGCATTTCCAATAGCAACTTTCGGCTCTTGAGCTCCTGCACTTGTGACAATGTTGGGAAGCGCTTGCCAATTTTGGCCAAACATTTTACTCGCGCATTCTATATTTCCATTTCTGGACCATACCAAGAACAAAATCGCCCGATGCATCGACTGCTAAAGAAGGAGATTCCGCTCCCGAGCTAGACAGGGTCGAGGAAGCGCTCCAAGAACCTCCCACGGGCAAGCTGGCTGCTTTAATGATACCGCCGCTATCGACCCATGCTGCGACAACATTGCCTGAAGAGTCGCAGAGGAGTTGTGGAGAAGTGGAGCCCGCGCCGGAAAGCGAAGTTGGCCCGCTCCATGACACTGAGGCTAATTTCACATTGGCTTTAACGACCCCCGATCCCACCCAGACCACAACGACATTTCCTTGCGCATCGATCGTGATTTTCTGAAGAGAAGCGTTTTCCCCTGGGGATGAAACTGTCACCGGCGCTGTCCATGAAATATCCGTGGCAGAGAGGACACTTAGCTGAAGTAAAAAACTGGTTAAGACTAGCACTGTTCTCCACATAAAACCTCCAAGGTTGAGCGAAGCTAATCATACCTTAGCCCACGCAGAACAAAATTTCAATTTTAAATGCCTGAAAATAGCATCCAGCATGCCATAATCCCCATCACGATGTCTTCTGACAGCGTAACAGTGGAAAGGGGCACATCCAGAACTGTTCCCATGCACGCGCATCGGAGGTCTAACCCCGCTTTTAATGCGCGGACCACACCGATCGCTCCTATCGCCATCACGATGATCGTTATGAGGTAGGTGCCTATGGGATTGATAAAGGAAAGATACGCGAGGCCTAAGGCCAGTTCGATGAACGGATAGAGATACGCATAGCCTCGAAATTTTTTGGCTACCAGGTCATACATTTGAAATCCTTCCGCAAAACCCGCAGGATGAAACAATTTCAACATCGCGAACTGACAGAAAAAAAATCCCATGAAATAGTGCATTCTATCATGCGCCCCTTTCTGCGCGCCATGCGCTAAAGCCATCGCAGCTAAGGCTGCAACTAGAATGAGGGCGAGCAGAGGCCAGTATCGTTTGAGATTTCTTTTCTCTTTATGTGGTTCTTCCATAGATTCCCCTTCATGATTTTTTCAAAAAGCAAGTTTTGAGCACAAGAGTAGTTTTACCATCCCGGCATTCCACCTCTTCTTCATTGTCCGTCAAATGGATATTCTTAAATTTTGTCCCTCTTTTGAGAGTCGTAGAAGATCCTTTTACCTTCAAATCTTTAATGACTTGAACAGAATCTCCTTCATTGAGAGGGTTTCCATTGCTATCCTTTGCGCTCATAATTTCCTTTTTTCTTTATTTCCAACGCTGTGGTGGCATTGGAAAAACCCCGCAGGGTCATATTTATTTTTAATCTCCAGTAAACGGGGGTAATGCTCCCCCAAAAATCGCGCTGCCAATTCTTTTGAAAATAATCTGCCTCGTTGGAATACGTGCCAGAGCCAGGCGTTATGTCCATGATCATCTGAGCAGCGATATCGACTTTATTCCTTTGTTCCAAACCCTCTTTCATATCCGGCTCGCGGCCTTTGATGCCAGGAAAAACGTATTGCGCCTTGGCGCCAAAGATGAGAAGGGCCGGCGCGTCTAGAACAGCAGGATTGATGGAGGTATTTTGCGAACGCTGCAGCGCTTCAGGAGATCCTCCAGCCAAACCCTTGTTGAAATGGAGGGAAAATTCGGCGTGCCTTGACGCTTGAAATAACGTTTTAGCCAATTCTGCTGCGTTCTCGAAAAGCGACTTAGGCAGCCAGCGGGACTCCATGGCATACCAGTAGGCCAACACTTCGCTTTGATTCGACGTCCAGTAGAATTTTCCACCTGCGTCGAGTGTAATAAAATGCGGAAAGTGCTCTGCTAAATAATCATAGTCCCAAAACTTGTGCGCAGGGATGACAGAAAACCGTGATTTCATCGAATATAGATCCGATCGCTGCCCAATCCACTCATGGAAAGGCTTCCAAATGGCCTCTTCCTCTTTTTCATTGAGCCCCTGGAAAACGAGAGATAGTTCTAATGAATTATCCGGTTTGACAGCGACTTGTTCGCCCCAATGTTCGTTATAAAGATTTTCTCTATAGAAATTGATAAAATACTCTAAAAGTTCTTCAAAGGCCACGTCCGTCTTAGCTTTGATGTGGCCATGAAGAAACCCAAAATAATGAGGCAGCTCATGCGTCTGCAAGGTGGCCTTGGCCACGATGCCAAAAGTACTTCCCCCTCCCCCTTTGAGCGCCCAAAAAAGGTCGGGATGCTGATATTCATTGACCGTAAGAACTTCTCCGCTGGCAATCACAACTTCCGCCTCTAGCAAGCTGGCGGCCGCCAGTCCATATTTTTTGGAAAAGCTCCCAAAACCTCCTCCCTGCAAAAAGCCGCCGACTGCCCCCACTGTGGCGCATCCGCCCCCTTGGACATAGCGGCCATGCTTGGTAGTGACCTCTTGATAGACTTCGATCCAGCGGGCGCCCGCTTCAATGGCCACCGCAGGAACTCCTGCTTGCCCTGCAGGCGCTCCTTGGGGAATGAAAGCATCCACCACCTGGACGCCGCGCATAGGATGCGTCCATACAAGCAGAGAATCGGGCGCATTGGAGCGGCCTAGGTAATCATGCCCCGTGCCTTTTACGACCAACTTTATGCCGTGCTCTCGCGCAAAATTGACAGCCGCTACAATATCGCTCGTCTTCTGCACGGCGACGGCATAGGAGCTTGGCGATGTGGACCAAGCATCAAGCCAGCCTGTTGATTGCGTGCCCCAAGGGTACTCTTCAATCACGAAAGGATTTTGTAATTCTTTTAAGAGCTTCGGAATATCCTGTCCGGCCGATAGGGGTGAATTGACGGGGATCAACCGGCCTTCCACGCTTGTGTTTAAAAGCTCCCAATCGGTGGGCCTGTTCCTCCAAAACATCGCTAATAGCAAGATGAGGCATAGGGGCAAAAACCACAGCAGTTTTTTCATAAAATCCTTACCTTCATATAAGGAACGGAAATTTACTATGCAACTGATGACACTTAATTAAGACTTATTTCTTTTTGGAAGGCAGAGTTATCCTCTGTCCATCGACGACGAATATCCCTTTTCCGCAATGATGAATCGTGCGGGGCCTTTTTTTAGTGGGCCTGACCCAGGCCTTGAGAACTTCCAGGATGAAAATGTTATACTTCTTCGCCATTTTCATATCGATCACCTTGCACTCAAGGCTGGCATAGCACTCGCTAAGAAGCGGAGCTTTCACTCTTGAAGCGGCTTCCACACCCAGATGAAACTTCTCGAATTTGTCGACTTTTCTCCCCGACACATTTCCAATTCCCACCACTTTTTTGGCCAGCTCGACCGTAGGAATGTTGATCACGCACTCTTTGGTTTTCTTCAAAATATTGAACGTATAGTTTTGATCGCTGATGACGCAGGCAAAAATCGGCGGCTCAAAATCTATCATCATGTGCCATGACATTGTCATCACATTGTGGGAAGTCGTGACCAAAGTGACAGGCCCCGGCTCCAGGAGCCGGTAAACTTGCGATAAAGGAATCGATTTTTTTTCCATTTATACCCTTTTTTAGGTATAGCAATACTTATGCTTTTATTGCTGGGATTTTGTTTTTTAGCAGGAATTTTCACAGCCCTCTCGCCCTGCATTTTACCTGTGCTCCCCGCTATTTTGGCCTCCAGCGTCGGTCAAGGGCGGCTTCGTCCGCTAGGCACCATTGTGGGGCTTATTTGCAGCTTTTCCTTTTTCACCTTGGCGCTCACGGGGATCGTTCATGCCACAGGACTCTCGCCCAACATACTTCGATACGTCGCGATCGCCCTTATTTTCTTCTTCGGCCTCGTGATGGTTTTTCCTAAGCTGTCGAATTGGTTTGCCAAAACAACATCTCCGATTGCGAACCTGGGCCAACAAGTCCAAGGAACAGTGCCCCGCCCCGGCTTTTGGGGAGGGATATTCTTCGGATTGGCCTTAGGACTTCTTTGGACGCCTTGTGCGGGTCCTATTCTCGGGGCCATCACCACGCTTGTGGCCACGGGGTCCATTAACACAATGGCCATCTTAATGACGCTCGCCTATAGTATCGGAGCCGGCATCCCTCTGCTTCTCTTTGCGTACGGGAGTGCCAAGCTCGTTCAAACATCTCATTTTCTTTCAAGCCGCTCTGAGCGCATCCGTCAGTTTTTTGGCGTTTTGATGCTCCTCTTTGCTCTTCTCCTCGCGTTTAACTGGGATATGCTTCTCAATGAAAAACTCTCTCGCATTTTTCCTGAATTTCTCTCCGAAAAAAAACTGTCCATTCCTTCACAAACAAAGAATCTACCCGAAAATGGAAAAGCCCCTGAACTATCCGGCATCACGGGTTGGATCAACTCTCCTCCTCTTACCCTGTCCGAACTGAAGGGCAAAGTCGTTTTGATCGACTTCTGGACTTACAGCTGCATCAATTGCCTCCGAACCCTCCCCTATCTCAAAAACTGGTACCATGATTACAAAAACGATGGATTTGTCATCATCGGCGTCCACGCCCCAGAATTTGCCTTTGAGAGAGATTACGGCAACGTCAAAAAGGCCGCCAAGGACCTCGGCATCGATTACCCCATCGCCCTCGACAACAACTATGACACGTGGAACGCCTACGACAACCACTATTGGCCCGCCCATTTTCTCATCGACCAAGAAGGAATTATCCGCATGGAGCATTTTGGCGAAGGAGGCTATGTCGAAACAGAAAATGCGATCCGTCAGCTCCTCAACTTGCCCCCTTTGGAAATGCAAGAGCCCACTGCAAGGACACGCCCCATTTCTCCCGAAACCTATTTGGGACTATCTAGAGGCCGCAGCTATGCAATGGACCTCCAAAATGGCCAAACATTCAATTACAGCTACACACCCCCGCTGGAGGATGATCAAGTCGGACTCAAAGGACTTTGGCGCGCCGAAGACGAATACATCCAAGCCAAAAGTGATAACAGCTATCTCGATTACAACTTCTTAGCGACCCGCGTTTATCTAGTTCTAGCAGGATCTAGTAAAACTTTCCTGGAGGTTTATCTCGATGGGAAATGGTATGGCACCATTGACGTCGATGGCGAT
>CAWEXY010000028.1:0-6035 GCA_963813135.1 uncultured Verrucomicrobiae bacterium
GCCGGCTGGAAAAACCAACCGACATTGTCTCTCTCAAACCCGAAAGCGGTTTCTTTTAACAGCGAAGGTTTAGATCTGTCCGCGAAGGTTTATACGCCCGAAGATAGTAAAGAATATCTTCATCGCGATCTGATCTCCCGGGGCTATGTTCCGGTCGAAGTGAGCATCAATAATAACACAGCCAAGTCGTATGCCATCTCCGGCGCTAGCGTGCCGCTCGCATGCGCCACACCCAACCAAGTAGCCTGGAGCGTGACGAAAGGCGCTATTCCCCGTTCGATTGGATTTAAGATTGCGAGTCTTTTCTTTTGGCCTCTGACGATCCCTAGCACTATTGACACAGTCCGGACCTATAAAAGCCATCGCGCCCTGGTGAAAGATCTCACAGCCAAAACGCTGAAAACCGAAGATGAGGTGATTCCTCCTTATGCGGCCGTTAAGCGCATCATCTATGTCAAAAAAGATAGTATGCGCGAAGAGTTCTCTTTCTCCCTGCAGCAAGTCGGGGGCAAGGACTTTCAGGTGATTCCGTTGAAAGTGGCTTTTAGTTAAGCGAAATTTTTAGGTTTTTATATGCATTTTCCGCGGCTTTTAGCGGAGCGAGAACTGGGGTTGTCTGGAGCGCAATCAAAAATCATGCTTGCGATGGATCAGATAACTGCCGACAATTTGGCTAAAGATCATTTTCGTACAGAAACAGTCATTCTCCCTTCAGGACGGCGATACAGCATTTCTAGAAATGGAGATTTTGCAGTCATTTCGGCCTTTGATGGAAAAGTGCATAGTATAGCTCTTTGGTCGCTAATCACCGTGCGCAAAATGTGGGATTTTGAGTTAGATCGAAAGTATGACATGCATCTTGCGGAATTTACTTTCAGTGAATGCGGAATGGTCTTGATGAGTTGGAGGGGGTCTACTACCTCAATTATTGTACTTGATGGTAAGCAAACAGGGGTATTGTTGCTCCCAGAGATAAATAGGATTCTTCCTATTGGAAATCGAATCCTCGGTACTTGGTATGAAAAACTTGACCCAAATGACGACCGCGATCTTCCTGAAAAGTCGCATTGTTTTTTTGGCGAATGGGATCAGACGGGGTCTTCTCTAAGCCGCCATCAACTAGATCATACTCGAGGGAGATTGACTAGCATAGCTACATGGAATGAGACTTTTTGGGTGCGCCTTTCGGCCAGCGAAAAAGCTCCTCTTGCTTCTATCATTGAAGTTGTCAACCGAATAACAGGTATGATGAAAACGTTTGAGTTGCCTCTTACTCAAGAAGAGGAACAGTTCTCTTCCCCTTGTATTATCCAAAATCGTTTATTTTATGGAAAATATGTAATTCGTCGGAGCGAATATGAGTTTCCAGTCCCAGTTGAGCCGACTATTTGCATTTATGATTTGATTGAGGGGAGAATTTTGGAACAGTTCCCCGCGGGAGCCGAAAAAGGAACACCCAAACATATCGTTGCAAATCAAAACTACGTTGCTTGGTTAGACCATGGACCGTGCGATATATGTACTGTAAAATATCTAGATTTATTAAATAAATCAGTCAAGACGGCTACTAGTGTTAGTGTTTCCATGGGCAGAAATACAGTTGATCTCAGTATAGTCGGGACTATCTTGACCGTGATCTTTAAATTCAATTCGCAATGGCACAGACAAGTGATTGATATGTCGGATGGCCAGCTTAAATGTGCTGTGATTTATAAAAAAGAAAATCCTTCCGAATGTTCATTGTTTAATGGGAATATGTTAATAACATCAGAAAATTCACTAACAAAGTTCAGCGTTGAACGATTGCCATGCCGCAATCCCATCCCTTTAGGGGTGGGTTAGGCAGGCCTGTAGTTGGTCTATTCCTTAAATCCTCGAAGAATCGCTTCCATTTATGGGAGGGTTCTTCAAAGTTTCAATGGTGTAGGGCTTAAAAAAGAAGAATCGCCCTTTAGAGTTAAATCTTCTTTAGATGCATAGCAGCTCAGATCATGGACGAGATCTCAAGACAGGCTCGCCTTCGGTGTGGGCCACGAGCACCGCGCAGGTCGAGTCGCTGAAGACGTTGACCGATGTCCGGCACATATCGAGGATCCGGTCCACAGGCAGGATGAGCGCCAACCCTTCGGCCGGGAATCCCATCGCATTCAAGATAATCAAAATACCCACCAAGCTAGCCGACGGAATGCCCCGCAATTCCCATCGACGTCAACAGCGACAAGAAGACGACTAAAATTTGATGCACGAAGGTCAGATGAATTCCATAAACCTGGGCGATAAAGAGCACGGCGACGCACTCGTATAGGGCAGATCCTGACATATTGATCGATGTCCCCAGAGGAACGACAAAGCTGCAGATGCGGTTCGAGACGCCCGCTCTTTTTCCACACAGTCCATCGTGATCGGAAGAGAGGCGACAGACGAGCTTGTCGAAAAGGCCGTCACAAGGGCGGGCCCCATGGCGCGAATATGGCGCAGGGGACTGAGGCCCATGATACGCAGCAAAAAGGGGATGACTAAGAACATATAGAATGCCAAACCCGAGAGGACCGTCGAGAAAAAGAGAAGCAGCGCCTGAATAGACTCAAACCCCTGCGAAGCAATCACCTTAGCTACGAGGCAAAAGAGCCGAAAGGCATGGCCTTCATCACATAATGGGTCATTTTCATGAGCGTATAAAACAGTCCGCGCCAGAAATTGATCATCGTATGGGAAGCTTCGCTATCGATCTTCGCCAGAGCAAATCCAAAGAGCAGGCTAAAGAAGATCACACCCAGCATATTGCCCTGCGCCGCTGAATCGATGATGTTGGACGGAATGAGTTTATAGAAAATCTGGGCAAAGGCATTTAAATGAGCATCGGTCGTGCTCTCAAATGCTGTGACGGTGGCCGATGCCGATTGCGGGATGGACATATTGCCCAGGCCCGGCTCTATCAAGTTGACGAACAGGACCCCGGTCAGCACCGCCAGAAATGTCGTAAAAATATAGAAAAAGAATGTCTTAGCCCCTAGCCTGCCAAACGATTGGTCCTTTCCCATTTGACTGAGGCCTTGGATGATCGACGATGCGATGAGAGGAACAACAAGAAGCGTTAAGGCATTAAGGAAGAGCTTTCCTAGGAATGAAAAGATCTGATAAAAGGTGACGCCAAAAATAGCGGTATCGGGGCCCGTTATTTTCCCCACGATCATGGCGAGCACGATCGCGATCAAGACTTGCCAAAGCATCCCAGATTTTTTCATAACGCGTAACCATATCATATTCAGTCGTCTGTGGCAAATCAAAATCCTTAAATCCCCTTGCGTCAAATTAAAATTTTAAGTATAATTGATGGGATATGGCGACTATTAATACATTTCCTGAGACTATCAGAGCAGAGATCTTTGCCTTGATCCCTGATACTAGGCTGCGTTTGGTCTGCAAGCTTTGGAGAGACACTTTTGATAGTATCAATTTTAAGACCCTTATGGGTCAAATTTACGAAAAATGGCTGCGCAGCGCCCATTGCCTTTGGGAACCTGTACAGTTGAAGTGGCAAAAGATCTTCGCAAGTCCCTTACATTTCGACAGCGACCTTTGTGGCAGGATGACGTGGGCCCGAAAAATGGAAAAAATCACCAAATTCATTTTCGTGATTAATCCCGCCATGATCTCGTTCATCAAAAAGCGGCTGGGAAATCCTGTGCAGAACTCTTTACAAAAAATTGCTTTACAGACCCTTAAGCAGCAAAATCAGAACGAATATGATGAGGCCGTGAGAAATACAAGACTCTGTTTGAAAGATGAATGTCTCTTAGACGTGATATCGAGGTCGGAAGGCCAGCTCATTGCTGCGCCGAAGAAAAAGCCGGGAGTTTGGGAAAGGGTAGGCTATATATTCGGGTACGCGCCAAAGACTGTCAGAGATGAGATCGTATATGGCAACTTAGCAACGGACAGCCTCATGCCTAAATTAAGCGCTCAGTTTTTCATTATGGATTGCTCCATAGAGAATTAAACAAGATTCTTGGGTAAGCGGCTTCTCGCCCATCAATTGATTATCAATGGTTTAGAATTCAATTAATTTATTGAATTTTCCTTTGTTTTGTGTTATAATTAATATTTTAATACAGAGGGAAAATCGTATGATGCATATAGATGCAAACTCCAAAAAACGTGCTGCCTATGATGTCGATATGGACAGCCCCAAAAAGCATGCCGCATGGATACCGAATAGCGACCGGCTCCCCAAAGAAGATGCAACAAAATACGCCGAATTTAGCCAAAGGGGGTCTTTGTTTGAGGGTCTTTCAGGCATAGCCATTCAGTGGAAGATTATCGCCATGAAGGTCGAGAATCTCGTTGATGCGGGGTGGTTCGAGCGGTTCCGGAATTTTGCCCTCACAGGCCAGCGTCTAGATGAAAAGTATGTCCGTATGATTTATGTCGAGATTCAGGATAAAAGACGGATGTTTGAAAATAGTTACGGGGGAATCTCCAATCAGGACGTGGCTGATTTCATGAGATATCTGGGATATGGCGACACTACAGCCCAAGATACCGTCATGATCGAAAACCTTGATCCTCAGCCCTCTCGAGAGTTAACATAAGATTGATTATCAGACGTTTTGTTTTAAACTCACTCACCCCGAACTAGTCCTCTGAGGTTCTTTTACGCTAATTCGTCCCGTTTTTTTTTGGTTTGCTTGAGGATTTCTGCTGCCCTTTTGCGGTATTCTTCATCCGTAAGAGGTGCATTGGGTTGCTGGGGCGGAATTCTCTTTTCCAGCTCTGCTATTTTCGCGTCAATTCTATTTATGGCCTCCCACAGCTTATTTATGTCTGCAAAGTAGTTATGTTGCCGTGGCTGTGGTTCCTCTCTGAGGTCGCTAATTTGCGACGATAGATGCCGTACGACAAGATAGGATATTCCTACCGCCACTAAAATGCTGAGGATCGGATGTGCTGAAAGGACACTTGCTGTTTTATCTTCTAAGCTCTTGAAATTGAGCATAATCACATTGCGCCCTGTATTTATGGAAGGAAATCTGCCGGCAAAATCCTTAAAAAATTGGTCGGAAGGCCAAAGGGAGGGATTTCTCCAGACTTTGGCTGCGCCGAAGACGATAAGTGGAAGCGCTAACCACCCCTACACTGATCAAGAACATAAATAACATCCCCCGAGTGATATTTTTTCAGGTAAGTCTAAACTGAATATTAAAAAATTCGCAATCGGTCTTTTAAGTTCTTGAGCGAAAATGAGCCTCCCGTTATGTGGGGTAATGGACGCTACCCCACCCTTTTGAAATTATTCTCGATGGATTTGAATCAGCCTGCGAAGAGTTCGAATACAATCCCAGCGCTGTTTCTGCGAATGCGCTCCTTCAATATTTTCAATCTGAAGGACAATTACGGCGCCTTTCGTATTTTGTGCCAGGCGGACATGTGGAAGAGTTCTTTGAGCTTTATCACAGCACTGTCCAAGCGCTGGAGCTTTGGCTCCACAACCCGGCCAAGACGGCCCTTCCTGTGACAGTCTATTTAGTTCCCTTGAAAAATCTATTCCTGAGGCTATCATGATCTTAGCATTAATTGCTTACGCCGTCGTCTCGCGCTATCAGCGGTCTTCTAGCTGGACTGCTAGGGATCAGCGGAGGTCTGATAACAATCCCCTGCCTCGTCTTGATCTTCACTCTTCTCGATTTTGCCCCTGTATATCTCATGCAAATGGCGATCGGCACTTCTCTGGCGGCTATGACCTTCAATGCGCTGGCGGCGACCTGGTCCCACAATCGGCGCGGCACTGTGCTTTGGGATCAGTCAGACGCATCCTATGGAGCCTCGTTTTGGGAGCATCATCGGCGCTTTCTTAGGGCACATTATGCCTACCGTCATTTTACAGATCCTCTTCGGCGTGTTCGCTTGCGTGGTGGGCTTTCATTTTTATATGCAAAGGCCCTTCTATGAAAAAGACCATCCCCGCCCAACAGGGAACGCTGAATGCTATTGGATTCGTCGTCGCTGCCATTTCGAGTATCTTAGGGATAGGCGGC
>CAWEXY010000029.1:0-6068 GCA_963813135.1 uncultured Verrucomicrobiae bacterium
GGAACGATGACAATGCCTGTATTTTTGGCTTTTCGCATACCGATGATAAAAGCGGTTGCTACTTCCGCAGCTACAGGCTTTATCATTTCGGGAAGCGGGGCTCTTGCCTATCTGTTTTTTGGGCTGGAAGCAGGCCATTTTTATCCTCATTCCATTGGATATATCTATCTGCCGGCTTTCGCCGTTCTGGCGGTCACGACTTTTCTTGCCGCTCCTTTTGGCGCCCGGCTGACCCATGTCATTTCGACTCAGCGGCTTAAAAAGTACTTTGCCATCGCCTTAATGGCAGCTGGCGTCTTGATGCTTTTTTAACTCATAGAAAATCAATAGAGATCATGCCCTTAGAGTGAACGTATCTTTGTTAAGGCTACTTTCCTAATCGGTGATCTCGGCCAATCTCTCTGGAGACCTAACTAGCAACGTAGGTATTTCTTTTAAAATTGCTGCCTGCCTGGTAGATTAGTGCGGTGGCACGCTCTATCCTTCATCAGCTTGAAATTCGCCGTCCCCAGCATCAATTTTCACAAGAGCATATTCTTGATTGGGTAGCGAAGGCCCACGCCCAAGCGGATCAAAATCCCGACCTTTATCTGCCCCTCCGCGAACGGCTTTTTAAGTTGGGCTTTGGCCCTGGCAAGATCGAGTCGCGCGGGGTTGCAATTACCGATTGCTCCCATGAGAGATGGGATGAGATGGAGCTTTATCCGATCAGTTGCCTCGGAAAGAAAACGGCCGCCTATGATCGGATTGTTACAGAAGCCTTTTTCGATTGGTTTCCCCAAGATTTTTCCTTTCCTCCCCATTTCATCCACGTGACGTGCACGGGATATGCGGCCCCTAGCCCGGCGCAAAAACTCATCTCTGTCCGCTCGCCCCATACCAGCGTAACCCACGCCTACCACATGGGCTGTTATGCGGCGATCCCCGCGATCCGCATGGCCCACGGCAATGCTCTTGTCGTTCATTCAGAGCTCAGCAGCTTGCACATGAACCCCCAGCTCCATTCGATCGATCAGCTTGTCATCCAAAGCCTTTTTGCCGATGGCTTTGCCCGGTACCGTATTTCTTCCGAAGATGCCCCCGGCTATGAAATTTTGGCCTTATCTGAGGAAATTTATCCTGATACCTTAGAGGCCATGACGTGGATGCCCGCCTCTTGGGGCCTGCAGATGACGATCTCTAAAGAAGTCCCAGGGCACATCGTCAGCGCCCTCCCCGGCTTCATGAAGCACCTCGAAGAGAAGGCGGGCGTCCCCTTGCGAGATGCTTATTTTGCTATACATCCCGGGGGGCCGAAGATTATCGAAAATGTGGCCAAGCTTTTAAACTTGCATCCATCCCAATTTGCGCATAGTCTAGCTATTTTAAAAACATGCGGCAACATGTCGTCTGCGACACTGCCTCATATATGGGATGCGATGAGGAAGGACATCCCTTCGGGCGCTTTCGTTGCAAGCCTGGCTTTTGGACCTGGGCTCACCCTTTGCGGAGCTGTGTTTCGATGTGGATACTGATCTACTCCCCTATCTCGTTCAAATGATGGCCATCGGCCTCGATGAGTTTATTTTCCATGTGAAACGCGGACTCCCTAAGTGGGAGCGCATCGGCCATCCCCTCGATACTCTTTCTGTCCTGGCCTGTTTCCTCTTTGTCTTTTACGTCCCCTACTCCCCTCTCGCCCTCAAGTTTTATATCGGCCTCGCGATCTTCTCCTGCCTTCTCATCACGAAGGACGAGTTTGTCCATAAGCAGTATGTCCCGCCTCTGAACAATGGCTCCATGCGCTTCTCTTTGTGAACCACTCGATCGTCCTCATCGTCACGGGCATTCTGTGGCCCGCATTGAGGGCGCCTATTATCGTTTTTATCGCGTCCCAAGCGGCTTTCGTCTTCCTTTTTTTTCTCTACCAAGTCATCTATTGGAACTTCATCCGTGACCAGGAGACATACCCGGCTACGGTAGGCGACGAGAGGAGTCTGGCCAGCGGCGTGGACGCTGCGGCGAATCCGAAAAAGGCGGTTTTAGCGGGTCTTAAGAGTTCCGCAGCTGGCTCTATCAATAATGACTTTTATGAAGAGTTGAAGGACGAGTGGTTTACATCGAACTGCCACCCCATAGCGCTTCTGCGGGCGGAGAATCGTCTGCGCGCCCCCTGGATAGCCTCAGTTCTTAAAACGCCTTCCGATGTTCTAGATATCGGCTGCGGCGCAGGCTTTTTGAGCAACCACCTTGCCGCCCAAGGCCATCGCGTACAGGGGATCGATCTTTCGGCTTCTAGCCTAGAGGTCGCCGGCGCGCATGACCTTACCCATACGGCAACCTATACTCAAGCCGATGCCATGGCCCTCCCCTTCCCAGACGGCCATTTTGATGCCGTCTGCGCGATGGACATCCTCGAACATGTCGAAAACCCCTCCCGCCTCATCGAGGAAGGGAGCCGCGTTCTTAAAAAAAATGGCCTTTTTTTCTTTCACACCTTCAATCGTAATTTTTGGAGTTGGTTCGTTGTGATCAAGGGCGTCGACTGGTGCGTTCCCCATGCGCCTCCCCGCATGCACGTCTATCCCCTGTTCTTGCGTCCCGCAGAGCTGATCGGGATGGGAGCAGAGCATGGCCTCGTTCTTTCTTGCTTGAGAGGGGTCGCCCCTTGCATGGCGACGAAGGCATTTTGGCGGATGGTCATTAAACGGCGCATCGAGGACGACTTTGCGTTTCGGTTCACCAAGTCGCTCAAGACTGGCTACTGCGGCTACTTCAAAAAGATAGATTTATAACGCAAAGGCGCAGAGCCGCTAAGTTTTTTTTGCGCCTTTGCGTCTTTGCGTTAAAATTGGTTGGATTTTTGTTCAGGAAAAATAGTTTGTGATGCGGCCTATTTGAAAATGCCGCTCTTCTTTGGACTTGAGGGCCTCTTCCCACAGCTCAGATTGAGAGCTGCTGGCCTGATTGTCCTCAGATAGGTCTGCAAGCTTGTCAATCTTGTATTGCCGAGAAGAAGGCTGATATTTAGAAATTTCTTGGATTTTTTGGACGACGTAGTGGTGCTCCTGCAATTTCCATCGATAGATCTTCGCGGGGATCATTTCTTGATTCCCCTCAGGTTCTTTGGGCAAAGGAAGCGGCTTTTGCGACTCGCGCGAGAGCATTTTCGCCCGTCTTTCTCTTAGCTTTTGGACAATCTTGGGAATCACATAGGGGATTTCGTTGGGGAGGCGGGCGGGACGAAGGGGCGAAACTTTTTGGGTCATGGCGATCTCTTCTCCGCTCTCCTTGGAGGGCTTTCGTTGGAAAAAATCTTTCACCCGGCTTGCCATCGATCTTAGCGACATGTATTACCAAAATTTTTATGAAATTTTACCGTTTCTTAATATTTTTGACAAGCGTAAAGGTTGGTGTTATCTTAGGTACAGTGAGGTACTTATGGCGCAAATTTCCCTGAAAGGCTCCCCTATCAATACGAGCGGCAATCTCCCCAAAATCGGGACCAAAGCCCCCTCTTTTCGTCTTGTGGATGGCGATCTCAAAGAGCGCACTTTGGAAGAATTTAAGGGAAAGAAAAAACTTCTTTCTATCGTGCCCAGCCTCGACACTTCTGTCTGTTCCATGTCGGCGAAAAAAATTAATGAAGCGGCCGGCCAAAAGAAAAATGCTGTGATCCTCGTCATCTCGGCCGACTCCCCTTTTGCGCAAAAGCGCGTCTGCGGCGCCGAAAAAATCGACAGCATTCTCACCCTATCGATGATCCGCTCTAAAAAATTTGCGGAGGACTATGGGATCCTGATCATCGATGGCCCTCTGGCTGGCTTTTGCGGCCGGGCTATCGTCGTTCTCGATGAAAATGACAAAGTCGTCTATACGGAGCTGGTTCCTGAGATTACGCAAGAGCCGAATTATGAAATGGCTTTAAAATCCCTCTAAAGGGTATAACCTTTTTCATTATGGCAGCAATTTCTTCTCTTACAGTACCCTTTACGAAAGCATTTCTTGTAAAACACCAAGGATTATCAGCCCGCGTTGAATTCCTCTTCGATAGGGCAAAGAATTCTCTGAGGCTTAATCGAGTGAATTTATGGGAAAATAAGGAAAGCGTACACTTGACGATTCCGCTCGCTGACGAAAATATCCCCGGCGAGGAGACTTTTATTCTTTATTTTAACGCCGTAGAATTAATTCGTATTTGGTGTAAACAATTCCCCACCGAAAAAAAACCTGACGGTACTTATGAGTCCATGCAATGGGATGCTAAATGGGATGTTCAAGTCCACTCGGCTGAAGAAGCCTTTCTCTATTGGATGTTGTGCTTTATTTTACCCGAAAATGATAGCGCCTTTTCAGCGATTTTGCCGAGAGAAGGCCTTACGAGAGAACAAATGGAATTTATGTATGCCAACGCGGAGAGAATCGTGGCTATTGTAGATAAAAAAAAGCATCAATATCCTATGACTCAAGAGGAATTGGATTTGGTGGGTAAAGCACGATTTTGCCTGCCTGTTGTGAAAAATTGGCACTCTGATCCAACGGTCTTGTCAAAGATGCTAAATGAATTTCGAAAATTAAGATTTCCTGAAATCTTGAAACGCGATGAGATCGACATCGAAGTCATGGTCGCTGCTGCAAGAAAAGATTTCGGTGAAAGAGTTAAGCTCTATGCGAATGCCTTGGGCAATCGGCCATCTACCACAAAAGTGAACGACGTCGATTAGTTTTCTAATTTGGGAACCTTAGATCTAGCCTTAAAAGCTCTATAAAACTATGATCTTCCGACTTAATCGGAGGGCTTTATGGATGCAGTGTCTAATGTCGCACAACGTATTCCGGAAACGGAGAATGAATTCTTTAGCCTGGTGGACTCGGTTCCAAAAGCAGAGTCAAAAAAGGCCCCGAAAATCAAAGTCAACCGTTCCCCTAAAAAAGTGCCGTCAGCGACGGGATCATTTCTAACTCGACGGATCCCAAGTTTGTCATCGCTTATGGAGATAAAGAGGCATGGCTGCAAATCAGGAAAAAAGGCAACACCCTCATTTTCGAAGGTCTCTATGGAAGAGTCCAAACAGGGAATGTAGTTGTTGCCGATGATACAAGCCTGACGCCGGAACAAAAGCTCTTTCTTTACGATCGCGCGACGTACAAAATCTTTAAATTTAGTTACAAATTTCCCGTCCGTCA
Source organism: uncultured Verrucomicrobiae bacterium (assembly GCA_963813135.1). GTDB lineage: Bacteria > Chlamydiota > Chlamydiia > Chlamydiales > Rhabdochlamydiaceae > SZAS-15. The sequence continues at coordinate 5,167 of CAWEXY010000029.1, forward strand.
AAATGAAAATGAATACGCTAGGCCCCGCTGGATGCGAAGGCGCAAATACAGGCAAATTTCCCCGAAGAGGCCGCAATTTATAGCCATTTTAGTTTTTGCCCTCGAGCCCTAAAAGAAAAAATGAAATTATGGCAAAAGGCGTGCACCAAAGAAATCGCTCAAAACAAGGCCTTAGCAGATACGTCAGCGTTTTGGCTGCAATATTGGTCGCTCTTGTGTAAAGAATCCTATCCTCAAATTATCGAATATTCGGAACGACGAAGAGCCTCCGCAATTTAAAGCACGAAAAATGGAAGCATTTCGACCCATAACCTGGCTCGAAGAGGAGTGGGCAAAAAAAATATGAGGCCTTGTTCAACTGTCGCTGCGGGTGGATTACGGAAAGATCCGACGTATATTGCCTGAGGAAGAAGGAACGCTACGTGTCGAAATACAGACTCACCCAGAGAAAAAGCAAATTAAAATGCGAAGCCTAGAAATTGAAGGAGAAGAAGACATAGATTTCAAGCGTAAGCTCGAGCTCTATATGAAAGTTGTTGCAGAGCTTTTTGCAAAAGAAAAGGGAGTTCTTCCTTCTTTTCAAGCCAATAATACGCAAGAGCTTTATATTTTTTATCATTTGGGCTTTGTTTCAAAACGTTTTAAAAACGATTTAAAAGATAATCCCCCTTTTATGAAAGTCCGATCTACTTTTGCTGAAAATACAGTCTTTCCCTTAGAACTGGCCCCCATAAACGGCGTTTATTTTAAAAATTGGGTGAATTTTCAAGACCCCGAATTTGAAGGGAAAAATTTTGGCGAGACGATCCTTTCTAATTATGATTTAGTCAATCTATTAAATTTGCCGCCCGTAATTGCTTTTGAGAGCAAACAAGATCTTCATACTCTTACTGTGAACTGTT
>CAWEXY010000030.1:0-26431 GCA_963813135.1 uncultured Verrucomicrobiae bacterium
CTCTAACCTCTGCACCGAGATCCTCCTCAACTCAGTCCGCTGATGAGACTGCCGTCTGCAACCTCGGTTCGATCAACCTCCCCTATCTTATGCACTGAAAAAGGGCTCGATGAACAAAAACCGGGAAGCACCATCCGCACGGCGATGCGCATGCTCGACAACGTCATCGACCTCAACTTCTATCCCACCATCGAAACTAAGAACTCCAACCTCCGCCATCGCCCCTCAGCATGGGGCTCATGGGGTTCCAAGACTGCCTCTATATCCAAAATATCAGCTACGCCAGCCACGCCGCTGTCGAGTTCGCCGATCAGTCTATGGAGATGATCTCTTACTATGCGATCCTCGCCTCGGCCGAACTGGCCAAAGAGCGCGGCGCCTATCCTACCTATAAAGGCTCTAAATGGGACCGCGGGTTCCTTCCTATCGACACCATCGCCCTCCTCGAAAAGGAGCGCGGCATGCCCATCGACATGGACCGCCCAGCCGCATGGACTGGACGCCTGTCCGCGAGATGGTCAAAAAATACCGGCATGCGCAACAGCAACACGATGGCGATCGCCCCGACGGCCACCATCTCCAATATCACTGGAACAACCCAATCGATCGAACCGATGTACAAACATCTCTTCGTCAAATCGAACCTCTCCGGCGAGTTCACGATTCCTAATATCTATCTTGCCGATCATCTCAAAAAGCTCGGCCTGTGGGATCAAGAGATGCTCGACGACCTCAAATATTTCGATGGGTCCATCGCCGAAATCGATCGCATCCCCGATAACGTCAAAAAAATCTATCCTCACTGCCTTCGAGATCGACTCCGAGTGGATCATCGAATGCGCTTCCCGCCGTCAAAAATGGATCGATATGGGACAATCGCTCAACATGTATCTAGCTGAGCCCAGCGGAAAGAAACTCCACCAGATCTATTTCTTGGCTGGGAAAAGGGCCTGAAAACATTCTACTATCTCCGCGGGCAAGCGGCGACCCAGATTGAGAAGTCGACCACCGACATCAATAAGCGCGGAATGCAACCCCGCTGGATGAAAAACAAATCGGCCTCTAGCAATATCCAGGTCGATCGAGCAGAGGCGCCCCCTAAGGCATGCAACCTCGGCGAAGCCTGCGAAAGCTGCCAATAAAATAAAAAGAGAATAACAATGAAAAATCCAGTAAAGAAAAGCGCGTTCGAGTCGCAGAAAAACGGCTCATCAACTGCAACGCCGTCGACGTCAACCAGCTGATGCCCTTCAAATACAAGTGGGCCTGGGAGCACTACCTCAACGGCTGCGCCAACCACTGGATGCCCACCGAAGTCCCCATGGGCAAAGATATCGAGCTTTGGAAGTCCGAAAAGCTCTGAGCCAAGATGAGCGACGCGTCATCATGCGCAACCTCGGGTTTTTCAGCACCGCGGAGAGCTTAGTCGGCAACAACATCGTCCTCGCCATCTTCCGCTACGTCACCAACCCCGAAGTGCGCCAATATCTCCTCCGCCAGGCGTTCGAAGAGGCGATCCACACCCACACCTTCCACTACATCGTCGAGTCCCTCACCCTCGATCAGGGCGAGATCTTCAACATGTACAACGAAGTCAACTCCATCCACAACAAAGACAAGTTCGAGATGCAGCTCACGGAAGAAATGATGAAAGAAGGGATTTCAACACCAACACCCCCGAAGGCGCGCAAAAGTTCCTCGAGAACCTCATCGGGTTCTACATCATCATGGAAGGGATCTTCTTCTATAGCGGGTTTGTGATGATCCTCTCGTTCCACCGCCAGAACAAGATGACCGGCATCGGCGAGCAGTTCCAGTACATCCTGCGCGACGAGACGATCCATCTCAACTTCGGCATCGACCTCATCAACGGCATCAAAGAAGAGAACCCCCATCTCTGGACGCCTGAGTTCCAAAAGAAGATGACCGAGCGCATCCAGCATGCCGTCGAGCTCGAGTACCAATACGCTGCCGACTGCCTCCCCCGCGGCATCCTAGGCCTGACCGCGCCGATGTTCCGCGAGTATGTCCAATACATCGCCGACCGCCGCTTAGAGCGCATCGGCCTTAAGACGCTCTACAAGTCCAAGAACCCATTCCCCTGGATGAGCGAGACGATCGATCTGGGCAAAGAGAAGAACTTCTTCGAGACGCGCGTGACCGAATACCAATCGGCCGCGAACCTCACCTGGACCTGACGCTAAACTCTCCTGGAAAAGGAATATCGGACGAGAGGGGCAGATGATTTGATTTGCCCCAACATCTTGACATAATCCATATGGTTTTTAGCGGGAACGGAACCTGTGAAGTATTCTGTTTCCATGGAATATTTTGTCCGCTCTCCTTCCTGCGCGGTCGCGATTTGATACCGCATAAAATCATTCGAGAGCTGCACGTTACGAATCTCGGGTGAGGACATTCCTTCAACCAACATTTCTTCTTTCGTGCCTCCAGAAGGCAATCTAAGAGGCTCATCGTATGAATGTTCACCTCGACGGAGCGTGCGCATCAAATGGGCCGGGGCCAATTCGACAACGCGCTCATCGCCCTCCTCAATAGGAAGCAGGTCGAACTGTTGTTTAAGAACCACAATGTTCTTTTTTCGATCATCGGAAATTTCTACAGGATGGGTATTTTCAAGAAGATACTTACCATTTCGAGGGGAAGGTAAATAGCTAGATTGGAAAGATGCCTCACGGTTTTTGAAAAAATTGATCTCTTCGCGCATTCCATCAGCATAGTTACCGCTGAAGTGTGTTGCGTAGGTGAGGAAAACTTTTTGCGCTGCTGTATCGGCTTTAATAGCCGTTTCAACGAATGTCCCCGTCGATTGTTTATTCGAAGAACAAGGAATTAAACCTTGCATGGCGCGATCTAAAACAAGGGCATGCCCAAATCCCGGGAAGGATTTTGTTTTTAAGTCCCCTCCTTGTCGCCTATCTATCGGTTCCACCCAATAATACTTCCCTTCAATGGCGATGCGAAGAATCGTATGATCGAACATATGGGGGCCTGGAAGATTATCTGTAAGTTCCGGGATTTCATCAGAATCTGTCAGGGCTATTTGAGAATCGATGTCCATCATACGAAGAAACGCGTGGAGTAAAAAGCTCTTGTCTCTACAATTCCCTATTTTGCTGCCGAGGGTCCCTTCGGGAGGAAAAGGAGTAAACTCCCATTGGCTCCCTTCTTTTTCATGGTCGCCATAGATGATCTCATCTTGTACAAATTCGAGGGCGAGATTGGCTGCAGCGTAAAGATCTCCTTTCGACTCGCCTTTCCACTTCTGCACCAGCTTCTCCATCTCCTCTGAAGGCTTAAAATCTTGAGGCAACGTATAGAGCGGCAGGTGCTCTTGAACAACTTCGTTCCAATTTTTATACTCGGAAATCTCTACGCGTGGACTTTCTTCCTCATCCAGATCCCCGGTATTTGATAACTCCCAAGTATAGGCTTTGCAGCCCGAGCGCAAAATTCTTGTTTGACCACGCTTGTCGTATTATACGTCTTCGTACGCAGCACACGACGAGCATCTCCCACTATGCGACAAACATATTTCTCACAATCATCTGTTTGTTCTTTAGTGGTACTAAATAATGCAGAGGGCCGTGGGCTCTCCCTTGAACGGAATAGGAAAACTCGACCATATCTCCTTTTTGGAGATTGTCTAAAGACAAGGCTCCCTCTTCTGTAAATGTGGTCGTATGTAATTTATCTTCTATTCCATTTTTGGTGATAACCCTTGAGCGCATGTATCGTGCATTTTTCAAAACGACTGCAATGGGGAGTGGATAGACTCTTCAAATCTTCTTTGGGATCCTCGATATAAATTACGCCCCGATAAAAATACGCGTGGGAATCAATATGGCATGAGTCTTCAACAAAAGCAAAAGTCGGATTCGACTCTGGCTGTTCTTTCCAGGTGATATCGACTTTTTCTTGCGCCGAAACAGTCCAATCCGGGATGTTGGGATCGATCGATATTCCGCTGACACCTTCTGCTTCAACAATATTGTGATAAGCCTGAATGATAAATCCAAGTCCTGTTAAAGCCAGCCCGCTCCGAAATAGCCGTGTAATATTAAAAAAAGATGAGACAGGAGGTTTTGGCGAAAAAGTGGTAGAACTCTTCCATTTCTGCTGGGAATAGGCCTGCTTACCGCGGGGGATAAATCTTTCCAACCCCGGATGGCTCTTACGAACCTCGTGTTTAAAACAAGAAGACAAACCACTCTTAATAAATCGATTTATAGTATTCATAATGCAACTATTATAATAGATTTATTAATTATTGAAACTAATTAAAACAATAAGTATTACAACTTAACCTACTCAGAATCAGTGTCCCACCAGGCGAGGGAAACCTCAAGGCTCCTTTTGAAATTCAATGTTGATACAGGGAATATCCACCTTAATCTTATCCATCATCTGTGAATATTCTTCTATTTTTTCAACGGGAACATGATCTTTCGTATACTCTAGTTCAACAATCGACCGCTTCTGGTCCTTGACCGTGCGGTTATAACGAACAAATTCGTTAGACAGTACTGTGCTGCCTTCTAATAAGGCCGTGGGAGTTGCTCCTTCCACAGTGACGACTTCTTTGATCATTCCCTGAACTAAACTGCGGGGAGCATGACGCTCTGTAGGATTTTTGACCTCTTGAAGCTGCATCAAAGCACTGAAAGGTATTATTTTGATTGTTCCTTCATCCTGCTCGCGGGGCATGATCTGGTATTGCTCTTTGACGATCAATGAATTCGCCTCTCGATCATCGATCATTATATAAATCAGCCGCGAACCTCACTGGATCTAACTAGAACCCCGAGGAGAAACCTCAAGGCTTTTTACGAAGGCCTTTGGCTTAACTCCACAACAATGGCGAGAAGCACTCTTTCAACATGCTTAGCATTTTCTCTGAAAAGCTTATTTTGAAAATAAGACAGATCACTCCTATAGAGCTGTTGAAGAAGAGTTGTTAGATACTCGGGTTGAACTTGGAATAACATATCTTCAATCGTATCTCTGGGAAGATTTGTAACGCCCGATTGGTTCGCATCAGGACTCTCCATTCTCGGCTGCACATTTGGCGGGATCTCAATCTTGAGAAAACCTATCAACAGATTGCGCGGTGTTAATAGTTTTCGACCCACCTCGCAGTTTGCTATACACTGAAGGGCTTTATTACCTTCCTCAAGCATGTTCAAGACAGCAGTTAAATCGGGATTTTTTGCTTTTAGTATTTGTATTCGCTCGATGAGCTTTGCAGCAACCTCGCTTTTCAGCTCAGCTCCGCCCCCATTCTCATCTTTAACGATTTGTAGGAGATCTTCTTTGAAGGAGTGGTCTACTGCCGCTTTCTCACTGCCCTCGCCTAAATCACCAGGCCTTAAAATAGAAATCGGCTTTAAAGAATTGGGCTTTAAAACAAAGGCCGGTCTTAAAATGGAAATCGATTTTAAAATAGAAATCGGCCTTAAAACAGGGGCAGGTCTTAAAATAGAAATCTCTTTTAGAACAGACATCAACTTTTCGTCATGGGTGCGGAAAGTAAAAGGCTTCTGAGGTTGCGATATTGATCGTCTTGGCTTAGGAGCCTGGGTTGTGTTACTTTTTGTTTTATTCCAAAGCATATAAACCGCCAAACCCACCGTCAAAATTAGAAGACCCGCAAATGCAAATGCTTTCGAAGAAGAGCTCATTTTTTGAGAAATAAAAGCTGAGAAAATTCCTTGGACCTTCTGATCAGCCGGCAGCATTCCCGGGGATATAGGATTAGGCCTCTGAATAAAGTAACCGCTTATCTTTTGAATGAGATCCATCTATTTTCCTATAATTTGAAAAAATTATACTAGATTTTCGGCTTGATGTCAAAACATAAATTAAAATAATGTGTTGTCGATTAATCCAGGAGAGGGTTACAATGAGCCGTTTATGAACGAGGGCGAAAAATACCGCGGCTTTGCCGTAAAGCGCATCCTTCCCCTGACAGAGCTTCGGGCCCAGCTCCTGGAACTTGAGCATGAGTCCACGGGCGCGACCGTCATGCATATCGCCAATGACGATCCCGAAAACCTCTTTTGCCTTTCCTTTCAGACGCTGCCGCATAATTCAAATGGGGTTGCCCATATTTTAGAGCATACTGTGCTCTGCGGGTCGAAAAAGTTTCCGGTAAAAGATCCGTTTTTTGCGATGACGCGAAGAAGCCTGCACACGTTCATGAACGCGCTCACGGGCTCTGATTTCACCTGCTACCCCGCGGCGAGCCAAGTAGAAAAAGACTTCTATAATTTGCTGAATGTTTATCTGGACGCCGTCTTCCATCCCAATTTGAGGAAAGAGAGCTTTTGGCAGGAAGGCCATCGGTTGGAATTTGTGAAAGACACGCTGGAGTGGAAAGGGATCGTCTATAATGAAATGAAAGGGGCGCTCATCAGCCCTGAAACAAGATTGTGGCACTACATCATGGAGGGGCTGGTCCCCGGCCTTCCCTACGCGTATATTTCCGGCGGCGACCCGAAAATCATTCCGACGCTGACCTATGAAGAGCTGCGCGCGTTCCATGATCAGTATTACCATCCCTCGCGCTGCCTCTTTTTCTTTTATGGAAATCTGCCCCTCAAAAAGCACCTCGATTTTCTGGATGCAAACTGTTTGAAAGATGTGGCCAAAAAACCTCCGCTGTCCCCGCTTCCCGTGCAAAGCCGGTGGAAACAGCCCAAAGAACTTAAAGGGTTCTACCCGACAACGGAGACCGATGAGCTGGAGAAAAAATGTTACGTCTCTTTTGCTTGGCTCACGGTGCCCATCCATGATCAAGAAACAGCGCTGGCGCTCACGCTCATCGACGCCATCTTGATGGAAACAGATGCCTCCCCTCTTAAATACGCTCTCTTGCAATCGGGGCTATGCGTGACGGCCGATGCTTTTATCGACACCGAGATGTCGGAGCTGCCCTACGTGATCATCTGTCGAGGCTGCAGGGAAAAAGACGCTTCGGCGATCGAAGACCTCATTTTAAAGGCGCTACAAGACGTCGTGTTCGACGCTGAACTCATTGAGGCGGCGCTCCACCAGCTCGAGTTTTCGCGCACGGAGATCGTCGGAGACCAGTCGCCTTTTGGACTGACGCTTTTTTTCCGCTCGGCCCTGGCCAAGCAGCATAATTGCCCGCCTGAAAACGCCCTTCTCATCCATCAGCTCTTCGATAGCTTGAGGAAGCGCATCGCCGATCCTGCGTATTTACCATCGCTGGTTAAAAAATACCTCATCGATAATCCCCATCGCCTTCGTGTTGTGATGGAACCCGATCCCCATTTGATTTCGAAGGAGGAAGAGACCGAAAAACTCCTGCTGCGCGAAATCGAATCCAAGTTAACTCCCGAAGCTAAGCAAGAAGTTCTCAGCAGGACGGAGAGGCTGCACCAGTACCAAAAAGAGATCGAAGGACAAAAGTCTCGAATGTTTGCCCAAAGTCACTTTAAACGATGTGCCTGTCCTGATCAGAGACTATAAGCTAAAGGAGCACAGCCATGTTTTCACCCATGAGAACTTCACAAACCAAATTGTTTATGCCGATTTCCTGTTCGACTTTTCCCATATTCCAGAAGAGGATTTATCCTTGGCCCAATTTTTCATCTCTATTCTTCCAGAATTGGGAGCAGGCGGCCGCTCCTACACGGAGAATCTTTCATATATTCAAGCCCATATCGGCGGGATCGGGGCTGCCTTTGCTCCTTACGTTCTGGCCCAAGACTCGAAAGCTCTGCGGCCCGGGGTCGCCATCCGGGGAAAAGCTCTTTACCGCAAATCTAAAGAACTCTTCACTCTACTAAAAGAAATGGTGTTATCTCCTCTCTTGGATGAAGAAGAACGGATCGAAGAACTCCTTCTGCAGACCCAAAGCGGACTGCAGACGCGCCTTGCCCGCAACGCGCTCCGCTATGCGACGCAGCTTGCCTTATCGGGAACGTCGATCGCTACCAAGCTCTCCCATCTATGGTACGGCCTTCCTTTTTTCCATATGATCAATGAACTTTGCGAAGAAAAGAACATCAAAAAAGTCTGCCGCCGCCTCCAAGGCATGCAAGAACAAATCCTATCTCTGCGCTCTCCCCACCTGGTGCTCAGCTGCGATGGCGCGATGATGAGCCGCCTGAAAAAAACGAATTATCATGGCCTCCTGCAGGCTCCTGCGCGCTCCGTGCCCGTATGGACAGGATCCTATCCGCTCGTCCCTGTCTCTTCACAAGCCAGGGCGATTGCCACGCCTATCGCATCGACTTGCATGGCGTTCAAAGTCTCTCCCTACATCCATCCGCACGCCCCCTACCTAAGCTTGGCATCGCATTTGTTCGACAATAAAGTCTTGCACCCTAAGATCCGCGAACAAGGCGGCGCCTATCAAGCGGGATCCACGTATATGTCAGGAACGGGGCAGTTCACCTTCTACTCCGGCCGCGATCCGCAGATAGCGCACACGCTCCGGGTTTTTGAAGAGGCCATCGCCCATGTCGCCGACGGGAAGTTTACCGACCGTGATCTCGAAGAGGCCAAGCTCGGCATGATCCAACAACTCGATAACCCCATTTCCCCCGGCGGACGCGCTATTGCCGCCTATACCTGGCGGCGCGAAGGGAAAACCCCCGAGATGCGGCAAAACTTTCGTAAAGCTATCCTCGAAGCGACACCCAGAGAAATCAAGCTGGCTGTTCAAAAAGAACTTCTACCCCAAGTCCGCGAAGGCGTCGTCGTGGCCATGGCCAACGAAGAGCTTCTCAAAAAAGAAAATGACGCTATGGCCCATTTCCGAAATCCATTGCCGATTATCCCCCTTTGAGCTAAGATTTGATGTTTTTTATGGGCGCATAGCTCAGTTGGTAGAGCGCCTGTCTTACACACAGGTGGTCATAGGTTCGAGTCCTGTTGCGCCCATAGAGTATTTTTTTTTGTTTGCGGGAGTAGTTCAATTGGTTAGAGCGCTGCCCTGTCACGGCAGAGGTTGCGGGTTCGAGCCCCGTCTCCCGCGTTTTTTCCCTCTTTTCAAAATACCAAAAAGTATATAAGAAATAATTTATGCCTGCACACGGACCCCGATCACTAGCCCATCATGTCTGGAGCTACTTTTGGATCACTGTCGGCGCCTTTTTGGCTGCCTTCGCCATCCGTATTTTCCTCCTTCCCAATGAGCTTATCGACGGCGGCATCGTCGGCGTCGCCCTGATCATTGCCCGGTTGACAGATCCTAGCTATCTCTCTTTTTTCCTGATCGTCCTCAATATCCCCTTCGTCTTTCTTGCCTATAAGTTCATAAGGCGGACTTTTCTTATCCACATGTTCGTCGCGCTTCTGCTGTTCGCAGGCTTTTTATGGGTGCTGAACCGTTTTCCTCATTTTGAAGGCGGCGCGATCGAGATCATCGTTGTCGGCGGCGCCCTCCTTGGGATTGGCGCAGGGCTTATCATCCGCAGCGGCGGATGCATCGATGGCACAGAAATCTTAGCCATCATCATCAACCGCAGAAAAGGATTCACCGTCGGTCAAGTCGTCCTCTTTTGCAACATCTTCATCTTTTCAGCCTACGGCCTTCTCTTCAATTGGCACATCGCCCTTCAATCGCTGATCACCTACATCGTCGCCTTTAAAATGATCGACCTCGTGATCATGGGCCTCGATGAGCTCAAGTCGGTCCTCATCATCTCCTCCAAACCCCAAGAGATCGCGGGCATCATCACCAAGGAACTCGGCCTCGGCCTTACGATCGTCCATGGACGCGGGGGATTTACCGGCGATACGCGCGAAATCCTCTTCATCATCATCGAACGCCTCGATCTGTCCGAGCTCAAAGAGATCGTCTTGCGTGAAGATCCGACCGCCTTTATGGCCATCGAAAACCTCCATGAGGTCGTCTATGGCAAACAAGCGCCCCGTTCTTCCTACAAGAAAAAATGGCGCGGCATTCTCCCTCCCCACTGAAGAAAGAATTTTAACGCAAAGACGCGGAGTCGCTAAGATTTTTTGCGCCTTTGCGTCTTTGCGTTAGAAATCTCTCTTTATTTCTTCCCGAAGAAAAGCTATCTACAAGCTTATGCCTGATAAACAATCGCACCATTGGGACGCGTGGCGCATCTTCCGCATCCTCGCGGAATTCGTCGAAGGATTTGAGACGATGACATCGCTCGGCCCTTCCGTCGCCATCTTCGGCTCCGCTATTTCCACCGGCGATGACCCCTATTACAACCAAGCGGCCGTCCTCTCATCCAAACTCGTCAAGAAAGGCTTTGGCATCATCACGGGCGGCGGCCCGGGCATCATGGAAGCGGCCAACCAAGGCGCTCAAGCTGCCAGCGGAAAATCCTGCGGCCTGTGCATCGATCTTCCCAACGAAGAGCTTCCCAACCCGTTCATCGACCGAAAATATCTTCTTCGCTTCCGCTATTTTTATGTCCGCAAAGTGATGTTCGTCCGCTATGCCCAGGCCTTCGTCGTCTTCCCCGGCGGCTTTGGCACCCTCGACGAGCTATTCGAAGCCCTCACCCTCATCAGCACACAGAAGATCGAGCACTTCCCCATCTACATGGTCGGCAAGTCGTACTGGGCCGGCCTCATCGACTGGATGCAAAACACCCTTGTCGCCCAAGGCAAGATCAAGCGGCAGTATCTCAACCTTCTCACCGTGACCGATAGTCTCGATGAGGTCGCGAACGGCATCGAGAAGCACTACCAGCAGACCAAGTGGCTCGAGAACTTCTAAAAAACATCTATTCTACCCAATCAGAAAAATGAATTGCGTGGGAAAAACCTAGCTTATGGGATCGGTATCTTTTATGGCTTATCGCCGCTACCTATAGACCAAGCGGTTAGAATTTTTTTAATTGCCTGGCTCTAATGCAATTTATTGAAATTTTGTGTTAAGCTGACTTTGGAAATTTGGTCATATGGGAAAAATTCGTTCTATTCATTACTTTCCACGGCCTCTACCTCCTCAGCAAATGCTCCATGCTGCCCATCTTGACCTCAAAGTCGGCCAAATTTTTTCAATTGTCGTAATCGGAATTACTGCCTTATTCCTTCTAAAAATTTTTGTGGATTTTTGGAACACTCGCAACGTACGCCAGCAGGATGATCCGCCACCCGAAAGCATTCCTGATCCAACTCGCGTAACGGAACCAGTCAACTTGTCTTCCCTTAATAGACGAATTTTAGAAAATCCCTTGCTTTCTTCACGGCCGTCACCTTCTTCCAGCTCCTCATCGGATGCAAGGCCATCTCGCCCTAGCACTCGTGTTCAAACTCGCATCGCAGAACCTATCAATCCGTCTTCCCTAGAAAGACGAAATCTAGAAAATCCCTCATTTCCTTCACAACCGCAACCACATTCTAGTTCTGCGCAGCCTGCCCCCATCGCGCCCTCTCAAGCCTCCGCATCCAAGAGCGCTCCGATAAATCCACAGTCCATTCCCGAAGAGGACCTGATACTCATTAAGTCGTATCTCACTCTTCCCAATCTTCCAGAAACAATAAGTCATGAATTCGGCACAAGTCGCCTCTACTACAGATTTGATAATGCGTCTTCAACCATTCATATTACAGCTATTCGATCCACTTACATAAGCGGACTAAAACTACAAATCGACGCGGAAGGGAAAATACTCTCGATCACGGAAAATGGCGCTCTGCTACCCTCCCTTATACCGCCGCCCATTTGGAATGCACGCATTAATTACTTATCTAAAACTATCCTTCTGGAGGTATGCCATTATAATAGCGACACTGTAATAACACCCGATTTTAGAATCACTCCAATACTCCAAATAGTGCTTTTACGGCGATCCCTCAAAATAGATCCCCGTTCTCATATTACCAAATTCGCTAACAGTCTCGAATTAGAATGGAACCGCTCCCAAATTCCCCACATGCTCGTCTCTTTCTTGAAAAACGATTTAACTTTCGAGAACGGTCGTGATGCAGGAGGATTGTCAAAAGATTATCTAAACGATCTAATGACCTATCTGCTTCAGGAAAAAGAATTATTTTTTAAGTTTGAAGAATCTTCCCTCGCCCTCCCCCAGCTAGATAAACCCAACACAGGAGCAAGCTTCATTTATGAAGCCTTAGGAAAAGTCTTGATGTATTGCTATCTTACAAATTCGGATCCAGATTCTAGGTCCATCATGATCGGATGGCATTTTGATGAGGCTTTATTTAAAGTTCTTCTTTCGTTGCGAGCGGCGGACATAGATGGGGATGTTCCTTTGCAACGACGATTAGAACTAGCGCGGATATTGGTCGATGCCAGGTCGGGTACAAACTATCATGTAGATTACTTAAAGGAAAGGCTCAATCTTCTATTAAAGAAAACCCTTACTGGCACGGATCTTGAAAAGGCGGCACAGATCGCTTGCGAGGCTGATTGCTGCAAAGCCTACATGCTCGAGGATGAACCCAACATGAACGCCATACGCCTCTTCCCTGACCTCTTTATGACATCTTTTGCCGAAACAGTGTTAGATGTAAACGGCAGCCATGGACAATTAGGCAAGCAGATTTCTGCCATCCTCTCGATTGCTGTGGGAATGAAACATAGCCTCAGTCGTTATCTCCAAAGAACAATGAGCAATCCTTCGCTGCAAGCAGTAAATGCTTATTGGGACAATGTGATTGCTTCTTCAACAGATCTGACGAACATGGTCCAAGGAAGCATCGATAGAAATCAAATCATCAATCGAATTTCGTTGAATGAACATTGCAAAAGCGATGCTGAGATTCAAAAGAAAACAAAATGGCTTAAGTCCTGGTTAGCAAACGACGCGACGGCGGGGGAGATTCGAGCCTTTTTAATTTATGTCGTTGGCGCTCCTGGCTTACCGGCGAATAAAAATATCACCATTATGATGCAAAATGGACTGCCTTACATTCCTATGCCAAGAGCGCACTCTTGCATTCTCACGATGGAACTTTCCCCACAACCCTGTACTTATGGATCTGATTATAATGATCATAGCTCAAGCAAATTCATAGAATGCGTCAAAATAGCTTTGGCCGATCCCTCTGCCTACCACATGGCTTAAAAAAGATTAGCTCTTCTCGCCGTTATCGGTGAACGTACATCCTTAAATCCTCGAAGAATCCCTTCCATTTATGGGAGGGTTCTTCAAAAATCCATCTGCTTACCAGATGAGCTAATTAGTTCTTTTCGCTTTTGTCGATAAACATAAAGCATTCAGGCTATTGCGCTTATGTCTAAAAAAATTATTACACATTTAATTTTAATAGATTTTTTTATATAATAGATAATTATGTTTATTAACTTAATCAAAGCACATAGTAGGGCTTTTTTTGCGACATCGGTAATGCAATCCGATGACACTCTTAAAAAGATTAATACTTTAACAGCTGGCTGCTTTACCCCCTTGAATTTCTGGGGAAAACCCCTGTGGGGCGACGCAACGGTATTTATCAAACGCAAGGATGATACCCTCATTCCCCTAACATCTACTACGGAAATTCCGCGCCGCTTTCGGGCCTACGTAGGGGCCACCATTTTATTGATTCCATGGCTGGTAACGGGAACCGCCCTCAAAATAACTGCCCTGTGTTTTAGCCGGACGCTCTATAAACAGCATCAAGAAATGGTCACCTGCTTTCTCCGCCGCCCCAAACCAAATCTTTTGCCTGTCCTAGAAAGCCATCCTTTTTCCGAAATACAAGACCCGCTGATCGAGCACCTCGCTCGACACCTTTCCCTACAAGATATCAAAAATTTTGCGCAGGCAGACAAAAAATGCTATCAGATTGCTAGGGCTGTTTTTGACAAAATATTGAAACCTGTACAAAACTGTGATCCTCTTTTCTTGGAGAGTATGGGGCTCAATCGCCTCCTCCAGATTCCGAAAGAAGATCTTAACCAGCCGCAGCTCTATCAAAGACTAAAAAAAGACAAAATTATTTGTTCCTCCGATTTTCGAAATTTCGCCATCTTAACGCAATGGGTTCAGTATGCAACTGAGGGGATTTTGTTTATTCGATGTTCTTATACCCTCCTCTCTAGAAAAACTGAGGTTTGTTGGGCGCCCAACAATGAGAAGAACACCACCCCATATTTATTCAATGTAGGGGAGAATGTGAAAAAGCAGATCTCGGATTTAATGCAGGGCAAGAGTGTAACTTTTATGTACGGCACCAAGAATAATCCTTGTCAGTTCATGCTAGTAAACGGATCGTAATAAGAACTAAGATTTCTCGCCGTTGTCGGTGAACGTACACCCTTCCTGCATGAGCTGGTCGATGTAGGTGAGCGTGTAGTCGTTACTGAGGAATTTCGCATCATTCAGCATATAGAGATGGAACGGGATCGTGCTGTGCACGCCGCCGATGTGGAACTCGCGCAGAGCGCGCTTGGCAATGGCGATCGCATCGGCGCGGTCTTTGCCGCGGACGATGAGCTTGGCGATCATCGAATCGTAATTGGGCGGGATGCGATAGCCGGCATAGCAGGCGCTATCGACGCGGACATGGGGTCCGCCCGGCGGAATGTAATATTCAAGGGTTCCAGGGGATGGGGCGAAGTTTTTCGCGGGGTTCTCGGCGTTGATGCGCAGCTGGATCGTATGTCCATGGATCGCGATGTCTTTTTGGCGCAGCTGGAGCTTTTCCCCATTCGCAATGCGGATTTGTTCGCGGACTAAGTCGAGGCCGACGAGTTCTTCAGTTATAGTGTGCTCGACTTGGATGCGGGTGTTGACTTCCATGAAATAAAAGTTTTTGTCTTTGTCGAGGAGGAACTCGACGGTACCGACGGAGTAATAGCCCGCCGCTTTGACGATGGCGACGGCGGACTCGCCGATCTTGCGGCGCTGAGAATCGGTGAGGATGGGGCTGGGTGCTTCTTCGATGAGTTTTTGCCGGCGGCGCTGGATGGTGCAGTCGCGCTCAAACAGATATAGATAATTTCCATGCTTGTCGCCGATGACTTGGACCTCGATATGGCGCGGATTGACGATCGCCTTCTCGAGATAGACATCGGGGTTGTTGAAGCTGACTTCCGCTTCGGTACGGGCCGCGGCAAATTGACGGGTAAACTCGTCTTCGTCATAGGCGATGCGGATACCCTTGCCGCCGCCGCCGGCCGAGGCCTTGATGAAGATGGGGAAGCCGAGGCTGCGCGCGACTTTAAGGCCTTCCTGCGCGTCGGCAACGATGCCGTCGGAACCGGGAATGACGGGACATTTGACGCTTTTGGCGGTGGCCTTGGCATTGGCCTTATCTCCGAGCAGAGAAATCGCTTTAGAAGATGGGCCGATGAAGTTCACGCCGCAGCTTTCGCAAATGGAGGCGAAGTTGGCATTTTCGGAGAGAAACCCGTAGCCGGGATGGATAGCGTCGGCGCCGGTGATTTCGGCAGCAGAGAGGATGTTGGAAATTTTAAGGTACGATTTTTGGGACGGCGCTTCTCCGATACAGATGGCTTCATCGGCATGAAGCACATGGAGGGCTTCCGCGTCAGCTTGGGAATAAACGGCTACGGTCTGCAGCCCCATGTCGTGGCAGGCTCTGATGATGCGGACGGCGATCTCGCCGCGATTAGCGATCAAAACTTTTTTCATGAATACTCATCCCCATTGAGAAAGAGATTTTTAACGCAAAGGCGCAAAGGCGCGAAGATTGCTTTAGCGCCTTTGCGTCTTAGCGTTAAAAAATCTCTACTTCCGGTTTTCATGTGATTCTAAAGAGTTTGGTTCCGAACTCGACTGGGTGGGCATTTTCGGAGAGGATCTCGGCGATCGTTCCGCTCACTCCGGCTTTCACTTCGTTCATGACTTTCATCGCTTCGATGATGCAGACGACGGTATTTTCATCGACTTTGTCGCCGACTTTGACAAAGGCAGGGTCTTCGGGAGAGGCTGCGGCATACATAGTTCCGACCATAGGAGATGTGATATATTTGCCCGGCGTTTCAGGTTTTTTCTCTTCGGGCTTAGGATGCTCTTCGACATGGTGGCCTTTATAAGGCGGAGTAGCATGGGAGGGGAAGTGGTGTTTGGGTTCAGGATGGGAATGGTAGACGGGAGCTGGGACGGCATCATCTTTGCGCTCAAGCTCGATTTCATAATCTTCTTTTTCTTTGATGCGAAGGCGCTTGATGCCTGCTTTTTCCATCGCGGCCATGAGTTCTTTGATCTGCTTCATTTCCATAATTAGACTCGCTGTATGTATTCATTGGTGATCGTATCGACTTTAACGATATCGCCCGTATCGATAAAGAGGGGCACGACGATCTTGGCCCCGGTCTCGAGAACAGCATCTTTGGTGGTGTTGGACATGGTCGGCGCTCCTTGAGGGGGAGGATCTGTTTTAACGACCATGAGCTCGAGGAACTGGGGAAGGTCGATCGAGAAGACGCTATCGCCATAAAACATGGCCTTAACTTCGATCCCTTCTTTAAGGTAGTGGACTTTATCGCCGATGATAGAGGCGGGAACGACAACTTGGTTAAGCGTGCCGACATCGAGGAAAAGATGGTCTTTCCCTTCCAAATAAAGATATTCCAATTTGCGTTCGAGGAGGGCGACATCTTGAATGGTCTGGCCGATTTTGAAGTTTTTTTCGACAAGCTGGTCGGTGATGAGGTCTTTCAGCTTGGTCTTGATGAAAGGATTGCCTTTCGCGACGGTAACTTTAACGGCCGACTCGACGCGGTAAATCTTATTGTCGACGGATATCGTGGTTCCTGGGGAGAGTTGGTTGCTGTTTAGCATAGTTGCTTTATAATCTCTTCTAATTGTTTGAGCTCGGTTATCGTAAAATCTACTTCACGCTCTAAGTGCGCTGCGGGCCTTTGTCCCCGCCCTTGGCGGACATGGACTGTTTTGCATCCCAGCTCTTTGGCAGGGGCTAAATCGATCGGAATGCGGTCTCCGCAAACCACGGTCTCGGCAGGAGTTTTTCCTAGCTGCTCGAGAAGGGCTTCATAGTGGGGTTTTTTGTCCCGCGTTTCGGTAATAACGATTTTACTAAATAAGGAAGAATCGATACCAGCTTTTTCCATCTTATGGAGCTGCTGCTCGCGCCGTCCGATGGAGACCAGCGCAAGAGTATGGTGCTGAGACAGTTCGGAAAGGACCTCGGCGGCGTTTTCCTGAGCGAATATGGGCAGGTCGGCAGAAATGGGGCCATAGACTTCTTCCAAAGCGATCGGGTAAAATTTTTCCTCGACATCCAGGATTTCAAGAAATTCCGATAGGGCGCTTTTAGCGCTATCGGCCCCTCTGTCTATCCGTTTCAAAATGTCCGAAGCGCCTCGGACATTAGGGATAGAAAGGCCTTCCTCGATCATGCGGCGGAGCGCACTTTCCAGTTTGACGGGGGTGATCGACCCGCTGGTATCGATGAGTGTGTCGTCTAGGTCAAAGATTATTAACAATGTTCATCAACTCTTGGGCTAATTTTTTTGAATCATGGCGAATCAGGCTGCGGCGGATGAGATCTTTTTTGGCTCCGACTTTCATCTCGCCCAGCAGCGGGGCAAAGCGGACACGGCCGTCATGGAGGTCGTTTTCGACGAGATCGCCTTCCGCCGAATACAACTCGATAAGTTCATTAGGAGGCTGTTGGTCGTTCACGACGACATAATCAAAGACATCTTCTCCGATAAAACGAGATAGTTCATTCACGTAATCGCTGACTTTGAAAGTGGTCGTCTGACCGCGCCGGTTCATCAGGTTCACCACGAAGACTTTTTTTGCGTCGCTGCGCCGGAGCGCTTCGCTAATTCCCTCGACCAGAAAGTTGGGAATGAGGGAGGTATGGAGGCCGCCAGGGCCAATGACGATGAGATCGGCATTCATGATTTCGCTGATGGCATGGGGATTGGCCTTAGGATAGGGCTCTAAATATATGCTGCTATATCCTTTTTCAATTTCTTCGGAGAGATAGACTTCGCGCTCGCCTTCCAAGATCTTGCAGGTCTTGAGAATCATTTTAAGGCGCACTTGGTGGGTCGTGACAGGGATGACTTTGCCCTTGATGAATAAAATTTTGCCGACTTCTTCAACGGCTTTTTCAAAGCTGCCGGTGACTTTTTCAAGGGCGGAAAGAAGGAGGTTGCCAAAACTGTGGCCCTCGAGGCCTCCTTGCTCGAAACGGTAGTTCATGAGGCTGCGCATGAGCCGTGAGGAGTCTGATAGAGCGATCAGGCATTGCCGCACATCGCCGGGAGGAAGGACGCCGAGCTCGTCGCGCAAGATGCCGGTGCTGCCGCCATCATCGGCCATGGAAACGACGGCGCTGATGTCGACTTCGTAGTTTTTCAGGCCGCGCAAAACGGTAAAATTTCCCGTTCCTCCGCCGATGGTAACGATTTTTTTCACTTTTTAGCCCCTCGGAGGCGGCGAATGGCCTCTTTCATATCATGCGATTTAAAGACATAGGTGCCCGCAACGAGGTCGGTGGCGCCGGCTTCGACGCAAGCGGGTGCTGTTTTGTCATCGATGCCCCCATCGACTTGGAAGCGGACATCGAGCTCTCGTTTTTCGCAAGCGGCCTTGGCAAAGCGGATTTTTTCAAGATTTTCGGGCATGAACGATTGTCCGCCAAATCCTGGGTGGACGGTCATGATCAGGAGGAGGTCGATCTGGTCGAGATATTTAGGGATGAGCTCGAGCGATGTCTCGGGGCTGAAGGCAAGGCCTACTTCCACATCGCATTTGCGGATGTAATTAATAATTTCAGGAATATCTTCGGTCGCCTCAAAATGGAACGTGATCCGGTCGGCGCCCGCTTCGACGAACCGCTCGACGTAGTCAAACGGATTATAAATCATCAGATGGACATCCAAAAAAAGAGATGTCGCCCGGTTGATGGCGGCGACGGCCTTGGGCCCCATAGTGAGGTTGGGCACAAATTGGCCGTCCATGATGTCGAGATGCAGAGCATCGGCGCCAGCGTCCTCGACACGCTTGGCTTCCGTTGCCAGACAGCCAAAATCGCCGGCTAAAATGGAAGGAACTACTTTTATTTCTTTCTTCATGCAGATGTTAAATTTTACGTAGGTTCTGCCTTCTGGTCAAGAAAGGCTTTTTTAGCGGCGGGGTCCTTTCCAAAATAGATATATCCAAAATATGTTTTTTCCACTCCTTCCAATTTCGCGACCAGGAGCTCATTCTCTCCCGCTTCAAAATGGATCTCCCCTTCACCCAGCTTGTAAACGACGTCTTCTTCCAAGGTCGCCGGCGCCCCTTGCCGCCAGAGTGTAAAGAGTTTTTTCAAAGGCAGCACCGGGCAGATGCTCCGCATCTCGATAGGGTAGAGCGCATGAAAAAATCGCTCGACCAGCAATTCTTCGCTGGATGGAAAAAATTTCTTTAGTTCCGCCAGCAGGTCGATCTGCCGGGCGATCATCCCCCCGCTATAATCGCGCAGCTGCCCCAATACCCTTTGCAGCTCGGCCACGACGGCTTGCCGCGCACGAAAAAGATCGACCCACTGGTCTTCGCGCACAAAAGGGGCTTTGGGGAATTCGACGCGGAAGACCGTCGCTTCTTTGGGATAGCGCTTGCGCACGAGGCCCACCGTGCGGATCCGATCGACAGTGCATTTAAGAAAGCTTCCGGCCGCGGCAAAAAAATCGGCGATAGGAATGCTGCCGGGCGGACAGGGCCGGACTATGATCACATCGTAGGAGAGCTTCTCCTCCGTTTGTTCATCGAACAGGAGCGCGAGCTGAGGAGTATCGCGCACAAATTTGAGCTCGCGGGCAAGCTGCGTGATCGTCCGCAGGACTTCTTCTTCGTTGCGCGGTTTGAAAAGCGGATTTAAAGCGATCTCGATATGGTGCAAAATTTCTCGCGGAAGATTTTTCTTGAGATTGGCCATCTCTTTCTCTTGGATGACTTCGACATAAAACGTTGTGCCGAGCGAAAAAAAACTCCCCTCAACGACTTTCGCTTCAGGCACAATGCTCTGTACCGCTTGCAACAGATGTTTTTCTTCAAACCGTTCCTTTTCGTGGAGGGAAGACAGCCCCACAGCAATTCCTACGGCGCGCTGGAGCCCCCAGGGGAAATCGAGATCGATCGGCGCTACTTTGCAAGATACTTTTTTATCCCTGCGGCGACGGAAAAGGTAAAAGAGAGCGATGAGGCGGCTCAAATGGTGCGGCGACCGCACAGCCCTAAACTCGTCGCAGCTTAAGACGAAAAATTGCTGCATGTCGCCGTAGATGTCATAGTCGATCGCCTCGGGCCATCTTTGCAACAGGGCTGTAATTTTGTCATGGATGAGAAGACTTTTAGGCTCCATCGCCCGGCCCGGCAGCTCGAGAAGCCGGCTCGCATGGTAAATCGACACCATGCCCAGGCGGATTTCGGTGCCAAGAATGCGCATCGTCCGGTCGACAGTAGAAAACTCCACTTCGCGGGGAAGGCGAAGGCGCATCTCGATATAAATGTAGGGCGCGCTCAAAACCCATTCCGACGAATAAAAGAAAGGAACTTCGACTTTGTGGCCGGGTGCGATCCACCGGGTGATGAGATCATAAAAGAAACGCTCCATATGCAGCTGCTGCGGAGCGACAAAATAGATCGATACTTCCCCTTCTTTATGCGTCCATTTGAGAGCAGGCAATTGATGCCGCATCTCCCTCTCATCGGACTTCGCGAAAAGTTCAGGAAAAACCCGCGCGATGTCCTCTTCAAGAGAGATCACTCCTCTTCCTCCTGGGGAAGAGACTCCTCATAAATGGGGGCCGTGTATTTTCTCGGGATAGTGCCAATTAAAGTCCCGGCGGTTCTTTTCTTGGCGAATGGAAATAGTTGGAGCGGGAGATGATTTTTGGCCGCTAAAGCAACACAGCGGTGGTGGAGAAGATGAGACTCCTGCAGAGCGAAATTATAAGCCTCGACATAGTTCATTTGCAAAGCAGGGAGCGCCTGCGAATAGAACTCCACTTTCTCGGCATTGAGAGCGATCCCGAGCGCAACGGCCGTTGTGTCAGAGCCGCCGCGGCCCAGCGTTGTGATGTCTCCATCGCGGCTGACGCCTTGATATCCCGCGACGATGACGATTTTTCCTTCCTCTAAATGCCGTTCTATCCGTGCGGGGCGCACCTCTAAAATTTTAGCATCGGTGTGGCGAGATGTGGTGATAATCCCCGACTGGCTGCCCGTCAGGCTAATCGCCTCTTTTCCCCGCAGCGATAGGGCCATGGCAAGAAGGGCGGCGCTGATGCGCTCGCCGACCGACACAAGCATATCGACCTCGCGGCTCGGCGGACTTGGATGGACTGTTTTGGCCATGGCCATCAACTGGTCCGTCGTGTTTCCGACAGCGCTGATGACGACGACAATCTGTCTCCCTTCTTCTTGTTTCTGTACGATGAGATCGGCGATGGCGGAGAACCGATCAGGACTCTCGGTGGCTGCTCCTCCAAACTTCATCACGACTACGGGCAGGCTCTTTTCCGTCATGCTTACCTTTATAATCGCTCCGACTTGGTCAATCAATGATCAAAAAAATTATATAAAGAAGCTGAAAAAATAATCCCCTATTGGCTACAGTAATTTCAAAAGAAAAACGCGATGAATTATGGTGAGAAAATAGTCCAGACGCTGTCTAGACATTTGCCACGCAGTGCGTGGCAATAACAAAGGAGTTTTTATGACAGCAAAAGTTACGAGTGATAATGAAATAAACCATCAACATTTAGGCTCTTCGCCAAAAATTACAAAAGAAGATTTACCCAAAGCTACTAAAGTCTTTAAAAAGGAAATTAGTGACCCTGTGCAAACTTCCAAAGACGAAGAACGAGAATATTTTATCTCTAAAGTTATGAAGGAAAAGAATGTTTCCAGAGATGTTGCTGAAGCAGAATACGATTTTTTCGGTTAGTAAATAGCGCTACTTCGTTAGGTAGAAATTTGATATCATAGATTTTCTCTAAAAGGAGGCTCATATGGCTTTAAAAGTATGTGTCAATGGAAAAGCCTTAAGATGTCGCACATATAGAAGCTATGATCCATATCCTTCCCGAAATGCGCGTTTTGGAAGAAGTGGCAGATAACTTTTACTCCGAGATCCATCAGGACTTATAAACTCCCCCAAATTCTCAAACATTTTTTCAGATATTGGCTAACAATTCACAAGTTTTACAGGGATTTGATACACAAAAAAAAGTCCAAATATTATTTAGCAAATATGTCGAGTTAACGCTTGCTAATTTATATACAACAGACAGGTTTCGCAACAACCTTAAAGTTACTTAAGAGAAAAATTAATGAGTTTTACCAGCTGAATGAACTGCACTGGTTATACCTCAACTTGTCGATGAAAATTGTCGAAGCAACATTAAAACTCTTCACAGTCTTTTTGTAGCTGTTGCCATGAAAGATTCGCTAGGCATTGAACTGCGGAACATTCGATTTTCTAAAGAATATGAGATCCCTAAATTAAGATCTGTTGGTAATTTATCGGTATTAATTTTAGAAAAAGGCTCTAGGCTTTTTTAATTCTTGCACTTAACTCCTTAAGCTTTTGTATAATCTTTCGCGCTATGTCCGTCTTCTCCGTACAAGCCCTTTGCAAGACGTACCGTGTTCCAAAACGGCACAAGGGCTTTTGGAAAGAAATCGCCGGATTGTTCTCCCGCGCTCATGAGAAAAAAATCGCTCTCGACAACATCTCTTTCGACATCAAAGAGGGAGAGCTCGTCGGCTATATCGGCCCCAATGGAGCTGGCAAAAGCACCACCGTCAAAATTCTCTCGGGCATTCTGGTTCCCGATAGCGGAAACGTAACAGTCTTCGGAAAAACTCCTTGGCAGCATCGCATCGAAGTCGTCTCGCAGATCGGCGTCGTATTCGGACAGCGGACCCAGCTGTGGTGGGATCTTGCAAGTGATGGAGTCCTTCGAGCTGCTCAAAGCCATCTATAAGATTCCTGCGAGCGAATACAAAAAAACGTTAGCAACCCTTGTGGACGCGCTCGAACTGGCCCCGCTCTCCACGTCCCGTCCGCCTCCTGAGCCTCGGCCAGCGCATGCGCTGCGACTTGGCAGCATCCCTCCTGCACTCTCCCAGAATCCTTTTCCTCGATGAGCCAACGATCGGCCTCGAAGCTGTGAGCAAATTGGCCGTGCGCGATTTCATCCGCCACCTCAACAAAGAAAAGAAGGTGACCGTGCTTCTCACCACGCATGACATGGACGATATCGAAGCCCTCTGCGACCGCGTGATCATTTTGAGCGATGGCCAGATTGATTTTGATGGTCCGCTGGGCCAACTGAGAAAAAAAATATCGCCCGAGCGCCGCCTCGTGATCGACTTGGTCAATGAAGGAGAGACCATTAGCCAAACCCATGCCCAGGTGATACGTCAAAAAGGGCATCGCGTTTGGCTCAGCTTCAATCCCACTCTCACGCAGCGCCTGTCCAAGAGCTCATCGCACGAGTAAGCTCATCTTAACATGCGGTGGCCGACCTGTTTGTCGAAAATCTTCCCATCGAAGAGACCATCGCCAAATTGTATCGGAACCACAGATGAAAGCTGCCTTGGCCATTCTCAAGATCCGCATGAAAGCGCTGTTTCAGTATCGGGCTGCTGCCATCGCCGGCATCGGCACTGCAGCTTTTTTGGGGCCTCATCCAGGTGATGATCTTCCGCGCGTTTTACACCGGGGCCTCTTCCGAACCTATTTCCTTAAGCCAAACTATCACTTTCATCTGGCTCGGCCAAGCCCTTCTGCAATTGCTCCCCTGGAACATCGATAAAGAAGTCGAAGCTCAGGTCAAAATGCGGAACGTCGCCTACGAGCTCGTCCGTCCTTACCATTTATACGGACTGTGGTTCGCCAGAAGTTTGCTCTTCGCTTTCTCCCTACTATCCTGCGTTGCCTTCCCATTTTTATCATCGGGGGATGTTTCTTGGGCCTTTCTGCTCCCATTTCTGCTGAAGCGGGTTTTGTCTTTTTCTTTTCAGTCTGCTGGCCTTGCTACTTTCATCTGCGATGACGACCTTGTCCTCACCTCTCTTTTTTGGACAGTTTCTGGCGAAGGATCCAGCGTCTATTGCCCCATATCACCTCCTTTTTTCTGGCATATTAGTTCCCTGGCCTCTATTTCCTAACTTGGATGCAATCCTTTTTAAATCATTCAGCCTTTTCGGGCCGTCATGGATATTCCTTGCCGGCTCTACACAGGATAATCCCTGCATCGGAAGGGGCTTATTACATTTCTTTCAGCTGGCGTGGATCCTTTTCTTTATCTTCATTGGTAAGTTTCTACTGAAAAAAGCCGTACGTCAAGTTGTGATTCAGGGAGGATAAGATGCTATTTTGGAAACTGATCTTTGTTTCTGTCCGGTCGCAGATGCAATACCCTGCCTCCTTTTTAATGCTCGCGGTCAGCCATTTTCTCGGCACGCTCGTCGACATCGCCGCCATCTGGGTTTTGTTCGATCGATTTAAGATCATCCAAGGATGGACAGCTCTTTGAAGTGGGCCTCATTTACGGCATGGCGCACATGGGCTTTGCCATCGCTGAAGCTTTTGCTAGAGGATTTGATACCTTCTCCCAAGTGATCAAACAAGGAGATTTCGACCGGCTTCTACTCAGGCCTGTCAGCCCCTTGCTACAAGTGGCAACGCGCGAGGTGCACATCATCCGCATCGGGCGATTCCTCCAAGGCCTCTGCGTCCTACTTTGGAGCGCGCATGCCCTTTCTTTCTCTCTTCTCCTTCCATGCCATCGTTATCCTGCTCTCTATCCTAGGCATCGCCAGCCTCTTCTATGGACTCTTCGTTATCCAAGCTGCCATTTCGTTTTGGACCATCGAAAGCCTCGAGCTCATGAACATCACCACGTTCGGCGGCCTGCATGCGGGCCAATACCCGATGAGCATCTATCCCTTGTCTTTCCGCCTCGTCTTCACCCTGCTCATTCCCCTCGCCTGCGTCGGCTATTATCCGATTGCGATCCTCCTCCGCCATGAAAATTTTCCTTTATGGCTTAGCCTCATCGCCCCTTGTGCTGGCTTTGCCTTCCTTTTCCTCTCTTGCCAGCTTTGGCACTTCGGCGTGCGCCACTACCGCTCCACTGGAAGCTAATTACTACATAGGAATCCGGGGCCCTCAGACTTTGATCAGGTGGGTTACGTTTTTCTGTCCATAAAGCACGTAGCTCCGACCGGTACCGCCAATTGCATCAGGCGCCTCGACACATAGATCGTCAATCCCATCACCGTTAACATCGCCAATTCCGCTGACAGAAAAACCGCTTCCATCCTTTACTCCTTCTCCATTGAGCATAAAGCCATTTTGACCGTTCAACTTTGAAAGATCAAAGAAACTGGACCAAGTACCATTTTGGCCCAAAATCACATAACTTTGGCCGCTCCAATATCCATTGGGAGAAGCATTTGGAGCCCCTATAATTAGATCAGGAATGCGATCTCCATTGATATCGCCTGCTCCACCGACGGAAAAACCACACAGATCTAAACTGTTTATTCCAAAGATGCGAAAACCATTTTTACCGTTTATATCCCAAATAGACATGGTACGATTCCACTTATAACCTCCAAACAATACAAGGCTTTGACCGTTGGAAGAGCCTGAGAAAGCGCCTCCAACAAGATCACTGATGCCATCTCCATTGAAATCGCCCACTCCACTAACGGCAGTCCCTATATTAACTGGAAATTCCCCAACTACAGAGAACCCATTAGTCCCATTTAATTTCGAGAGATCAAAAGGACTAGGCCAAAAACCTCTCCAACCAAAGACCACATAGATTCTTCCAACATTAGAGATGGAGGCAGTCGGAGCTCCCACAACGAGATCGCCGATACCATCTCCATTGAAATCGCCAATTCCGCTGACGGACCAACCACAACAATCTCCATTTTTTTCTCCATTGAGGATAAATCCATTCGTCCCATTCAAACTCGAGAGCTTAAAAGTGCTCGGCCAAGGGCCTCTTCCGCCAAAAATTACGAAAATTCGACCAGGTCCCTGGGGGGGATTCAAGCTCGGAGCTCCCACAGCGATATCGGGAATACCATCACCGTTCATATCGCCCGCCCCGCTTACGGACCAACCACTAGAATCATTTGGGCGTTCTCCGATTAGGATCAAACCATTAGTTCCATTTAAACTTGATAGATTAAAAGGACTGGTCCAATTTTTTCCGCCAAAAAGCATATAACTTTTACCTGCCAGAGGAGCTCCCATAAGGATATCGTCAAAACCATC
This sequence comes from uncultured Verrucomicrobiae bacterium, assembly GCA_963813135.1. Taxonomy (GTDB): domain Bacteria; phylum Chlamydiota; class Chlamydiia; order Chlamydiales; family Rhabdochlamydiaceae; genus SZAS-15. The sequence goes on from CAWEXY010000030.1 coordinate 26,242, forward strand.
ACGATTGAAATCGCCTATTCCACTTACGGAATTACCACAGAAATTTTCTGAATGTTCCCCGTTAACGATAAAACCATTAGAACCGTTTAACCTTGAAAGCTCAACGGGATTGAGCCGAGTACTGTCAGTCCCAAAGACCACATAGACTCGACCGGCATAATCGTGTCCGTTGGGATAAGATTCGGGGAGA
>CAWEXY010000031.1:0-4323 GCA_963813135.1 uncultured Verrucomicrobiae bacterium
CCCAAGGCAAGATCGATATTGTTGGCGCAAAAAAAATTCTCGAAGCAATCAAGGTCGTCGAATTAAAGAAATCGACTCTTCGCACTTACGATTATCCGATGCCAGACCCTGTAAATCCCGATATGCCTGTAAGCATGATGGCTTATAAGGATCCACTCCAATTTTGGGAGCTATTGATGGCGGCATTAAATGAAAACCCGCCTCCTCCTGATCAGACGGCAGCGCTCCTTCCTCTTTTCAAGCCGCTCGGACTTGAGATGGGCAAGCCCTGGGATAGAACGAAAATGGTGCCTGAAGTTTTAGACGCCATGCGCCTCGCTGCACAGAAAATCGGGCCTCTCCTCTCAATCTTGCCCTTTGGCACCTTTTATAAAGGCGCATTTTTCCCTGCCCCCAGCATTGGAAACTGCGGGAACGATTACATGGCGCGGGCGATCGTGGCTCGGGTGGGCCTGACAGCGAATACTCCTTTCGAGGCCGTCTATTGGATGTATGTGGTGGACAGTAAGGGCGAGCCTTTGACGGGCACCAAAAAATATACCATGACGTTCAAAGAGGAGATTCCGTTCATTGAACCTGGCTTTTGGTCGATCACCATGTACGATCGAACCAATAATTACACGGTTTCCAATCCTCTGGACCGGTATATGTTCGGCAGCGATACTCCGGAGCTGAAAAAAAATAGTGACGGTTCTTTTACGATTTATATCCAAAAAGAAAGCCCGGGCAAAGACAAAGAATCCAACTGGCTTCCTGCGCCGTCCGGTGCTTTTTATCTCATTCCTCGTTCCTATGCGCCGAAAGCGGAGACGATCCATATCCTCACAGATGTCAAGTCCTGGCCTGTGCCCGCAGTTGTGCCAGTAGACAGGTAACCTGCGATCGGTTTATGCTGAGGGCATGGTTCGTTCAGCATTACGCATTCGGGGGATACAGGTCATTCTCCTGCTTGCCCTTTATCTTCTTCTCGCCAACACGCTCCCAACCGCCATCCACCAAGGATTCTATACCGTTAGTCTGTTCATCAAGGACCTTCTGGTGTGGATGCTTCCTGTAACGGTGAGCTTTTTCATCGCTCATACAGTGTGTACATTTGAGCGCAGGGCGCCGCTTTTCATTATTACCATTATCCTTTTCGAAGCGCTTTCCAATTTTACCAGCGTTTGGTATGCCTACGGAGGCGGAAATTTAGCTGCCGATTTTCTGCCATCGATTCAGCTGCCGGCGACTAATTACGATTTTAGCCCCCTATGGCGGATGCCGTTTAGCAAACCTTCCTGGTGGTCCGCTGATAAAGGCACCTTGCTCGGTCTCGTGCTCGGATTTGCTGCAGCTTTTAGCAAAAATGTGCAGTTAAAAAATTTAATTTTTCAAGGAAAAGAGCGGGCCCAGTGGGTTTTAACGCGGATTTTTTCTCGTCTCATTCCTCTCTTTGTTCTAGGGTTTGTCGCCCGCATGCACCAAACCAAGCTTCTCCAACATGTGATGGCCCATTACGGCCTGCTCCTTCTCTGGCTCATCGTCCTTTTGGCAGCCTATATCGCGATTTTGTTTTTCATCGGCAGCGGCCGCAACGCTTTGCAGGCTATGCGTAATCTTTTTCCTGCTGGCGCTATCTCTTTTACTTCAGGGTGCAGCTTGTCGACGATGCCATGGACGATGGAAGGCACAGCGAAAAATTTAAAAAATCCCCAGCTTGCCCGGGCCGTCATTCCTGCAACGACAAATATCCAGCAAATCGGCGACTGCATCATCAATACCTTCTTGTGTTTTCTCATCTACCGGCAGTTTTTTGGTGTGAATCCCGATGTCATCACCTGGATGAATTTCAGCGTCATTTTTGTTCTCGCTCGTTTTGCTACGGCGGCCGTTATGGGCGGGGCGATCTTCATCATGCTGCCGATCTACGAGACGTATCTTTCGTTCAACCCTGAGATGATCGCGATCATCCTCGCGTTCAATGTGATCCTCGATCCTCTAGTCACATCCTCCAACGTCGTTGCCAATGGCGCTCTTTGCCGCATCTTTGAAAAGGTGTGGATGAGATTGCCCGGTGTGCGCACCATTGCTCTGAGAGAAGACGATGCTGCAAAAGTTTGACCTCTAAACGGCGCCGTTGCAAAAATTGATCGTCCGTCTATTTCTCATGCATTTTCCCTATACTGAAAATGGCACCAGCCAATAGAATAGTTCCAACTTTTTAAGTTGAGGCGGTGATTTATGGCTAATATGGCAGGGCGCGTCGATTCAATTTGTGGATTAACTCAATTGCACACATCTCCTAAGCCCTTCGATCTAGATGATGCTAACATCGAAGATACTATGCATGTTGCCTACGCCATACTGTGCCATATCAAAGAGTTAAAACTGCCTTGCTTGAAAGGTAAACAAATGGAATGTGTTAGAGCCGACCTTTTTAAAGCAGGACCGTCATGGCGCCGCGCTTCTTGGGAATCACAGACAAAAATAGGTCTAGTCTTAGACATATCCTATGGTTCGCCTGCCTTGGATACTCCCCTTGGACAGTGGTGCACGGGCATAATAAGTCACAGCGCTGGTCCGGTTGAAGTTACGGAAATGATCGATTCCCTTCAAAAGACTTTGGGGCTCAAACTTCTGCAAGATGTTACGGTGACATCAGGAGGAGATTTTGGCCCTTGCTACAGCGTTACACAATGGAAAGATAAGACTTTGCCTGATCCTACATATCGAAACACTAGTGAGCTAATTCCATTGAAGAAAGTAAAAGCTACTTGGTCTGGACTGTCGCAAGAGTTTTTCCCAAAAAAGAATAAGTAAGCGTTACTCTTTTTTAGAATACACGCGCAGCAAAAAATTACGGTCCATTTTTTGGGTATGAATGCGGTGGCTTTCAACTAGATTGAAATAGGGTGACAAGAGCTGATTAAACTGATCTTTCAAACTGTGGTGTGGCGACTTGAGTTCTCCATCTTTTGACGGTAATGCTCCCATCGGAAGCTAGGGTCATATCCTGAATAATTCGGGGGCCGTCGATTTCCCCCATTTTTTTCTTGCGAATCCAATCGTACACCGATGGAGTTGAGAAATAACCACTATGAGAATGAATGATAGAAGAGCAGTCTATGGTTTGGATATTTCCGGGTAGGAGGCTAGGGTTGCCATCACCCTCATAACCAAGAGCTTCTGCGCGTTCCGCTATAGGATAGAACCAGCGTTCCACAGGGTCGTTCAATGAGAAAAAGATATCCATTTCTTTCATGTTGGTTGTTGATTGGTAAAACAAAGAGTCCGGATCGATCCTTCTATCATTAATGGCCGCAGCCACTGAAAAAAAAGTTGAGAGAGGGTAGTTCTTGAAGCTGTCTTTGGGGCATCTTAAAGCTTCTAGAAGCACTCGGTTGCCCATGCTATGGGCAATAACGTCAAGGTGAGCAACTGTGGAAATTTGTTCCAGAATTTTTTTTAGGCGAGGGGCACAGCTCTTGGCGTTTCTTTTGGCTAAATAGTATTCCACAAAAAGATTGAACCCCGGCCATACATACCCAATGATTGCGTCATAAAAAGGCTTTTTCGTCTCATCGATGACAAATTTTTGCATGTTAGAGGCAATAAGTATGTACTTGCTTATAACCTCTTGCCCTGTGTTATCAAAGCCATGAATGAATAAGAGTACTTTTTCCTCTAAGCTCTGGAGGGTTTGGTTGACTTGCTCTGGGCAATAAGGGGATGGATTGTTTGAAACTTCTGCCCACTGTGTTTTTTGACTTAGGGTTTGGGTATTCCAAAAATGCTCTCTGTCGCTAATCAGTAACATCAAACCCCTTCTTCTTTTAAGAGAGCTTGCATCCAACCTTCTCTGATTTCACAGGTAGAAATAGCGAAGGGAGCTTTGGTTAACATGTCCAGAACAGCCAGGGTGTTATATCCCTTAGGGTTAGAAGGATCGCCATAGATCCATGACCAACCACGAGCTCCTTTCCCTCCAGGAATAGGGATAAAGAGAGAATCTTTCTTACCATTGAGGGCGGTTAAAAGAGGGGCCGCTAGAAATTGGATCGCGAATTTTTTCATGGCATCGGTATAGCATGCAGAAGGGATTTCTAAGGTTTTAATGGGAGTATCCCTGGAGCTACCGTGATTTTTGCTCTCGGATCTACGATCATGGAAAGAGTGAGAGCATTGGATCTTGGATCAGACTTGAGAGGAATGGGGGTAGAAGGGGCATAAAAAGTACTCAAATCCTGCTCATTAAAATAGCCGACAACACCATCATTTAAGTTGGGAACATTGCCCACTTGCATGGGAAAGCTTGGCTTGAAAATTGTCCATTTTGACGATCCA